>JBELEM010000001.1:0-100735 GCA_042093735.1 Hellea sp.
GTTACAGATTTAGCAAGATTGCGTGGCTGGTCAACATCCGTACCCAGATGAACGGCGGAGTGGTATGCAAGTAATTGAACTACAATTGTAGTTATAATAGGTGAAACAAAATCACTTGATCCTGGTATTACTATAATTTTATCACTTAATGATTCAGCTTGTTGTTTCCCCTGTTCATCTGTGATCAGGATAATGTTGGCTCCTCGAGATGCTACTTCTTGTAAGTTAGATATAGTTTTTTCAAAGAGCGAATTTGTTGGCGCAATAACAACAACGGGCGTT
The DNA here is from genome assembly GCA_042093735.1 of Hellea sp. Taxonomy (GTDB): domain Bacteria; phylum Pseudomonadota; class Alphaproteobacteria; order Caulobacterales; family Maricaulaceae; genus Hellea. Next base: position 283 of record JBELEM010000001.1, read on the forward strand.
CTATTTTCAATTAAAGCAATAGGCCCATGTTTTAGTTCTCCCGCTGCATAACCTTCTGCATGAATATATGATATTTCTTTTAATTTTAATGCACCTTCCAGTGCTATCGGCATTTGTGTCCCTCGGCCTAAATAAAAGGCATCTTTGGATTTGGAAAATTCAAATGTTAGCCTCTCTATTTGATCATTAAGTCGAAGGGTTTGTTTAATTAAGCGCGGAGTTTTTATGAGTTCTTTAATTAATTCCTCTTGAAGAGTTTTTGAAACTGAACCATTTGAAACTCCCGCCGTCAAAGCTAACGCTGCAAGTGCCGTAAGTTGAGATGTAAAAGCTTTTGTAGATGCAACACCAATTTCTGGTCCAACATTAATAGGCAAAGCAATATCTGCTTCTCGTGCCATTGTCGAGGTAAGTACATTTACTAATGCTGCCGTTTTTAAGCCAGCTTCCTTACAGTACCTCAGAGCCGCTAGGGTATCAGCCGTTTCACCTGATTGCGAAACTGCGATAAAAAGAGATTTATCAGACAAGGTGGGCTTTCTATAACGAAATTCAGAAGCAATATCGACCTCGACAGGTATCCCTGCTATTTGTTCAAACCAATATTTTGCTACTAAACTTGCATAATTGGCGGTTCCGCATGCTATAAGAATTATTCTATCTACCGATTTAAAGTCGAGATTTTCTTTATTAATTGGGCTTAGGTTATGATCGTTAATATATATACCTAATGTCCTACCGATCGTTTCTGGTTGTTCGTGTATTTCCTTAAGCATGAAATGCCGATAATTACCTTTCTCTGCCATAACTGGTCCGCCAGAAATTATTGTTATTTCACGATTAACTCTATTATCATTCCGGTCATATATCTCGTAGGTTTTGGGCGTGAGAATAGCCCAGTCACCTTCTTCAAGATAAATCATTTTTGTTGTCAATTTGGCTAGCGCCATAGCATCTGAACCTAGATACATTTCATCCTGACCAATACCTATCGCTAACGGCGACCCAGCTCTTGCACAAAACATGTGGTCCTGAAGATCATCAAACAGAACTGCAAATGCATAGGCGCCCTTAAGTTTTTTTAAACTTTTAGAAAATGCTTCTTTAGGTCTTAGTCCGCTTTTTAAATACTCATCAATTAAGTGGGCAGAAACTTCAGTATCTGTTTCTGAGAGAAATTTACGATGAGATAATTCATTTTTAATATCAAGATAATTTTCTATTATGCCATTATGGACAACACTGACACTCCCGGATAAATGTGGGTGAGAGTTTACTTCATTAGGAATGCCGTGTGTTGCCCAGCGTGTGTGGGCTATTCCGGCTTTCCCGTCGATTGGGTTTGCTTCGAGCTTATCAATTAGTTTCTTGATTTTTCCTTTTGCCCGTTCACGCTTTAGTTTGCCTTTATCGAGTACAGCTATTCCAGAGCTATCATATCCCCTATATTCAAGTTGGACTAACCCTTCAATTAATCGATTTGCAACCGACGTATGTCCAATAATTCCTATAATACCGCACATGTAACTACCTTTTATTATTAGTCCGTTATAAACTTAATATATAAAATATTTATTTATTGAAGAATTATTATTTGAAATTAATTTAACGCCCAACGCTTATATAGTTGAAACCATATTCCTTCATGCTTTGAGGGTTATAGATGTTTCGTAGGTCAATAATATTTGGATTTTTCAATGATTTCTTTACACGTGTCATATCTAGGGCTCTGAATTCGTCCCATTCTGTCAATATTATCAGGGCATCTGCTTCTTTAATGCAATCATAAGAACTTTTTGTACAATCGATATTTTGAAGTAAACTTTTAGCTTCTTTCATTGATGCAGGGTCATACACTTTTATCAACGCGCCCATATTTTGTAGCTCTGGTATAATAGTTAAGCTTGCGGCATCTCGCATATCGTCTGTATTGGGTTTGAAGGCGAGGCCTAAAAAAGCTAATGTTTTATTATTTAAATCTCCATTAAAAAAATGAATGATTTTTTGAACCATCTTGTGCTTTCTGTCTTCATTCGATTTTATGACCGACTGGATAATTGGGAGCGATACTTCAGCCTCTTCAGCAGTACGTATTAGCGCTGTTGTATCCTTAGGAAAACATGAGCCGCCATAACCTGGGCCTGCATGTAAAAACTTTGGAGCAATTCTCTTATCAAGCCCCATGCCTCTTGCTAACGCTTTTACATCCGCACCTACATTTTCACACAGATCGGCCATTTCATTTATAAAGCTAATTTTAGTTGCTAAGAATGAGTTCGAAGCATATTTTATTAGCTCCGAAGTCCTCCGATTAGTAAACAATATTGGAGTCTCGTTGATAAAAAGAGGTCTATATATTGCTTTCATGATTTTTACAGCCTCATTGCACTCAGTACCAACGACTATTCTATCGGGATGCTTAAAATCTTTTATTGCTGCACCTTCTCTCAGGAACTCGGGATTAGACACAACTGAAAACTTATCTTTGGAATGATTCTTAGATAGAATTTTCTCGATTTCATCTCCTGTACCAACGGGAACAGTAGATTTAGTGGCAATTACAGTGAATTTATTAATGTGCTTAGAAATTTCATTTGTTGCGGCATAAACATAAGATAAATCAGCGTGACCATCTCCTCTCCGTGAAGGGGTTCCGACGGCTATAAATACCACATTTGCACTATTCATTGACTCCTTAAGGTCTGTGGTAAATTTAAGCCGTGAAGCATTAACATTTTTATTAATTAGGCTTTTTAGGCTAGGTTCAAATATTGGAATCTCACCTGAATTTAGCATTTCTATTTTAGCATTATCATTGTCGACACAAACCACTTCATGGCCAAAATCTGCCAAACAAACCCCAGACACAAGTCCAACATACCCTGTGCCGATCATAACAATTTTCATGGACGCCCTTATGATATAGTAAATTTTCCTTATTATGACAGGTGAAAGCGAAACATGCTAGGGGTAAGACAATAGGTATCCTTGACATTCAACTATATTAATACATTTAGCTTATATGGATTATAATATACCAAATTTTCCCGCAGTCCTTTTTTGGGCTGCGCCAGTATTTACGCTTTTGATCGCGTTAGAATGGTACCTTGTGTCTAGAAAAAAGATTTCTGGTACATATGTTATAAAAGATGCAATTACGTCGTCCACTATGGGCGTTGGGCAGTTGATATCTGATATTTTGATGGGGGGAATAAGCATTGGTATTCTCATGTGGATATGGAAATTTAGGTTTTTTGATTGGGGATTTAGCATAACCACCATATTAATTTGTTTGGTACTGCAGGATTTTGTCTATTGGTATAAGCATATGGCCGCCCACAAAGTTAGATGGTTCTGGTCAGCACATAATGTCCACCATAGCTCAGAAGAATATAATTTAAGCACGGCACTAAGGCAGCCATGGAACAACCATATCACGGGGTATGTTTTCCTCTCATCACCGTTAATTTTATTGGGCTTTCACCCCTTTTTAGTCGCATTCATAGGCGCGATAAATTTAGTTTACCAGTTTTGGGTTCATACTCAGTCCATCAAGAAAATGCCCCTGTGGTTCGAATTTATTTTCAATACTCCCAGCCACCACCGCGTGCATCATGCGAAAAACCCCAGGTATTTAGACAGTAATTTTGCAGGTATATTGATCATATGGGACAGGATTTTCAAAACATTTGCTGAAGAAGATGCATCTGAACCTGTAGACTATGGTGTAGTTACTCCGATAGCATCTTATAACCCGGCGGTGGTTGCATTTAAAGAAATGTATAATATTTTTAGAGATTGTTTTCAGCCTAACATTAAATTTCATCAAAGACTTGCATACATTTTTGCTGCACCAGGTTATTCACATGATGGTTCTCGAAAAAGCTCTAAAGATTTAAAAACTGAATTTATGAGGTCAAAGCAGCTTGAAAGTAAGGTTTCTAATTAATTGAGCTTACCTTAATTCCAGAAACCCATGTTTCCAGAACTTCAATATTTTTTATATCTTCCGGCGCTACAGTTAGAGGGTTTTTATCAATAATAATAAAATCAGCAAATTTATTTATCTCAATACTTCCAAGTTTTTTCTCCTGAAATGCGCCATGGGCATTTTCAATTGTCATAGCCTTCAGTGCCTCTTCCACAGTTAAAGCTTGCTTCATATACCAGCCTTCTACTTCTTTAGTGCTATCTAACGGTTTTCTATTTACTGCAAAATATAATGTCTCCATAGGCTTCCATGGCTCGCCAGGTAGATCAGAGTTTAACAATAACCGAACTCCGCTTTTTAAAATATTTTGCCATGCGTAAGCGTCCTGAATTCTTTCTGGCCCTATCCTCTCTTCTGCCCATTTACTATCTCCAACAGCATGCGAGGACTGCATGGATGCTAAAACTTTGAGCTTTGCTGCGCGGCTATAAAAGTTTGGAAAAAGAACTTGAGCATGCTCAATGCGCCAGCGATGATCAAAAATACCATCTGTATCTAATATTTCCTCATATAATTTTAATACCTGATTATTTCCTTTATCACCAATTGCATGGACAGCCATTTGGAAGCCTTTATCTGCTGCCTTTCGTCCAAGTTGTAGAATTTTTTTTGTACTAATGCGTTCTGTTGCTAACGATTTTCCTAATTGATCAGAGTAGGGCTCTTCCATAAGTGCAGTTCTTGAGCCAAGTGATCCATCATAGAAAACTTTGATACTTCTTATATCTAAAAAATCACTTTTATCGACAAGGGGCCCCCGCGCAAACCAATGATTCATTAATTCATCATTATTACCATCGAGCATTCCGTAAACTCTTACAGGGAGAGCATTCGATTCTGCTAATGAAATAAACGCTTTAACATCTTTCGGTGTCATTCCTGCTTCGTGTATCGATGTTACACCAGCAGACGCCATAATGTTTAGCCCTGCAATTATTGCGTCTTTAATTTTTTTATCACTGGGTTCTGGTATAAAAGGCCGAATAAGGTTTTGGGCTAATGTGAGCATAACGCCAGTTGGTTCGCCATTCACACGGCGGATTATATTCCCTACCTCAGGGTCTTTAGTGGAGCTATCAATATTAGCTAATTTTAGAGCATAGCCATTATATAACCCAGCAAACCCATGTAAACTTTCCAAAGCTACAGGATTGTTAGGAAAAGCTATATCTAACAAACGTCTATCTGGGTAACCAGTCGAAGCAAAGGAGCCTTCGTCCCACCCTTGCCCTATCAGCCAATCTCCTGCAGCTGGGCGCGGGAATTTATCTTTTAGGCGCTCCACCATCTCTTTAACGTCAGAAACTCCGACTAAATTAGCCTTCAAGGAGTCCATGCCTAGCTCACGAATGTGTACATGACTATCTATTATTCCGGGTAAAACTGTTTTTCCGGACAAATCTACTTTTTTCGTATTTTTTAAATTAGAACTACCATTTTTTCCATCAATTAGAGTTATTTTGTTGCCAGTAACAACAAAAGAATTTGCGAAAGGCTTATCAGGATTCATTGTAATGATATCGGCATTAAAAAAATGAATTGGTTGAGAAGAAGGAGTTACATTATTTGAGCAAGAATTAATCAAAAACACAAAAGTAAAAGAAAGTATGTTTAAACAATGTAATTTAATATTATTCATATATTTTCTTAACTTTTAGAGAGATTATCTGATTACGTTGTTTCTTCATAACTTCAAACCTATAACCATGATAAGAAAATGTTTGATTTACTTCAGGGATAGTTTGCGACTCGTAAATAACAAGACCTGCTATTGTAACTGCTTCTTCATCTGGCAGCTCCCAGCCCATAGCCCTATTAACGTCCCTAACAGTTAAATTGCCACGTAGAATAGCACCGCCTTCTTTTAACTTGTTTATTCCTGTAAGTTCCTCATCATATTCATCTTGTATGTCCCCCACGATTTCCTCAAGAATGTCCTCAAGTGTAACTATTCCCATTAGAGCCCCATATTCGTCGACTACGACTGCAAAATGTTCCCTTTTCTGTTGAAATGCTTTGAGTTGTTTGACGAGTGATGTGGTTTCGGGCACAAACCAAGTGCTTCTCATTATTTTTCTAGTATCTATCTCCGAAAGTACTACTCCTGCATTAGATATTGATTTAAGAATATCTTTAACATGTAAAATTCCGATAATATTGTCCTGACTATTTTCATAAAGTGGGACCCTTGAGTGACCTGAGTTTAAAATTTCTTTAATGATTTTTTGTGGAGGGATATTTATATCAATCATGCAAACATTTTTACGATGAATCATCACCTCCTCAACGCTTAGCTCTCCAATTTCTAAGACTCCATATATCTGATCTCTTGCACGCTTAGCAACGCCGCCTTCTTCAAGGTGGAGATCAACAGCCCCCTTTATGGCCTCTTCTGCTGACCATGACCCTGAATTTGAATTTACTCCAAATAACCTCAACGTACTATTTACAATAATTTGTATAAGTAAAACCATTGGCGCAAATATTTTAACAATAAAGTTAACCCTCACTGCTACTTTTAATGCTAAAGTATCCGGCTGCGATATCGCGTATGATTTGGGAAGAACCTCTGCAAAGATTAATATTAAAAATGTCATAACAATTGTTGCACTCATTAAGGCAAATCCACCGCCGCCTAAAATATTAGTAAAAATTGCAGTAGTTAGAACTGAAGCTAAAATATTAACAAGATTATTTCCGAGTAATATACCTCCAAGTAACCGCTCTCTAGAGTTCAAAAGTTTTGCAACAATTATTGCCCTTTTGTCTCCACTTTTTTCAAGGTTATGTATACGAGCTTTCGAGGCTGCAGTTAGTGCAGTTTCGGAGCCAGAAAAAAAACTAGATAAGTAAAGAAGTATCGCGACCACACCGATCATAATCAAGTTATCGGTACGCAAGATTGATTCAAGCATTTTTCTGTCCTGAAACCTCGGAAAGGTATTCTAGCAGGCTAGCTTTGGATGCTGCCCTTTCTATAAAGGCATCGCCTATTGAATTTACCATTATAAGCGTAATGTTTCCCCCTACATTTTTTTTATCTTGTTGCATATGCTTTAAAAATCTATTTGAATTTTTAATTAGCGGAATAATATCTTTTTTAGATATTAGACCAAGTGCTTGAAAATGAGTTTTTACCCTCTCGACATCACTAGCGCTACATAAATTTTCTTTGGCACTAAATTCAAAAGCCATTTCTATGCCTGCACTAACAGCTTCTCCGTGTAAAAGGTTTCCTGATGGCATAGCTTCAACTTCTAGTGCGTGCGCAAAAGTATGACCTAAGTTAAGCAGAGCTCGCGCACCGGTTTCTTTTTCATCTTCTGCAACAATTCTAGCTTTAGTTGTACAAGATAGTGCTATAGCTTTTGCAATTGCATTTGGTTCACAAGATAAAACTTTTTCTCCATTTTTTTCAAGCCAGGTAAAAAATTTGTAGTCCCCAAGAAGTGCATATTTTACAATTTCTGAATAACCTGCCTTGAGTTCCCTAGCAGGCAATGTTTTTAAAATACCTGTATCAGACAAAACAAGTTGTGGCTGATAAAATGAACCTACTAAATTTTTACCATATTTATTATTAATAGCAGTTTTCCCTCCGACAGAACTGTCAACCTGTGATAATAAAGTTGTAGGAATTTGAATAAACTTACACCCACGTTTGTAAATACTTGCTGCAAAACCAGCAAGGTCTCCAATAACCCCTCCCCCAAATGCTATTAAAGTATCATTTCTCTCAAACCCTTTGTCGAATAACGAATTCAGAATATTTTGCAGTCCTTCAAAGCTTTTTTGCTCCTCACCAGCGGGGCAAATTATTACATGTTTTTCAAAATCTACAAGAGCATCATCTAGCTGCTTGCCGTGGAGCCTGTAAACATTTTCATCTGATATTATTGCTACTCTTCTTCCTGATATCTTTTTTGAAATAAAACCACCTACTTCAGAAAGAAGACCCTCTTTTATTATTATATCATAACTACGCTGTCCTAGGTCTACATTTACTAAAGTCATTTATTATCGCTCTGATACTTTTTTATTGCGTGTATTATTTTACTACTAATAGAGCATTGCCCATCATTATCAATTGTAACTGTTATATGCGCTTTGCTATATATCGGGTGCCTCGTTTTTATGAGTTCTTTAATTTTTGCTTCTGGGTCATTAACCTGCAGTAGAGGTCTTTTATCATAATTTCTACTAACGCGATCCATTATAGTTCTTAAGTCACCTTTGAGCCATATTGTTAATGCTTTTCTGTTTAAAATTTCGTGTGTTTCTTTTTGGACATAAGCGCCCCCCCCAGTTGCTAAAACTATTTCGTTTTTATCCAATAGTCGCTCTATGACTCGCCGCTCTCCTTCTCTAAATTCTTTTTCACCATAATCTTTAAAATAACCAGTTATGGTCCTACCCGATGCTTTTTCAATTTCGTAATCAGAATCGAAAAAGTCTTTATTAAGACTTTTAGCTAATTGTTTGCCTGCTGTAGTTTTACCAACACCCATCAGACCAACAAGCGCTATTGGGTGTTTTATAAAGATTTCACTAATTGAACTATTCCTTAGTTTCAGATTCTTGTTATAGTTGTGCACAGCAGTGCATTAAATGCCAGATGTTTAATATGGGCAAAAAGTAACGTTTGCTCAATACTTAAACGTTAATATATAACATAATGCTGAGGGTTAGATTATGAAAAAATTATTATTTGTATGTGTTATTTTAATTTTATTCTTGTCTGCTCTGGCATTTTGGCTTCTATCAGGTGCATCAAGTGAAAATGCACCGCAAGATATCAAAGTGATTGAATTGCCAGATATTTACGAAAAATAATATGAAATATGCATTTTTTTTGATATTTATCTTTTTTCAGAATTTAGCTTTTGCACAAAATATAGAAGTTTTAGAGCTAGAAACAGCTCGGATTTATGACCCTGGTGTATCAGATGCTGAGACTGACATGATGGATGCTAACCTTTGGAAAGGTACCTCAGCACTCACAGCCATGAGTTTAATTAATAAAATCCCAACAAAGACTTCAAGTAAAACAGGTAGGAAATTAATAAGAGCTGCCATATTATCAGGCGGAGTGCCTCCAGAGGGGGAAAGGATAAAATATGTTAGTGCTCGTCTAAGGTATGTAATGAAAATGCATGACAAAGATGCGCTCAAAACTTTAATGGCAGGTTATGCCGATTATGTTCACTTACCCAAGACAAGAGTTGAGTATGCTTTAGGAAGAGATGATATTGTGTCAGCTTGTGATATATCTGACAATTTAAAACATAATAGGGGCTTGCCCTATTGGATAAAGATTAGAGTTTTTTGTAACATTAACCGTGACGAGTTAGCTGCTGCCGGATTAGCCGTCGAACTGCTCCAGAATATCGGATATCAAGATAGGCGATTTTACGAATTGGTCGACTTTTTATTGGGCTACTCTGAATACACACCAAAAATTACCAATAATCTTGACCCTTTGATAGGTGCAATGGAATCTAGAGCTAAAAATTCTGATATTCAAAAGTTAATGATTGAAGCTAGCAATGATAAACTCAATTTAAATGAGACAATGGATATAATTAATCAGCTTTCTAATCAAATAAAATATGATCAAGTAGAAAAGCTCTTAATAAACGGCATTATCAACAATAAAAACATACAAATTGAACAGACGCCAATCAATCAACCCCAACCCATAATTAATGATGGTAATGCAAAGCCTTCAATTGAAAAACAAAGTATAATGGATGATAAAAGCTTATTTTCTATTAAAATGTTATCTTCTATATTGAACAAAGCAGATACACACACATCGTTTTCTCATATTGTTAAATCACTCGACAAGCGATTAGCCAATGTCAGTTTTGATCAAATGGAAGCCTCTGATATAGGTGTTTTTGTTCGAGCAAGCTTGGAAAGAAAAGACTATGCTTTATTAAATGAGCTTTATGAAGAATTGCCTGATGGAGGCCAAAAAACTAAAATAATGATTATTCTGGCTATATTAGAAAATACTTATAATTCAGCGAATTTTCTGATTAATTTAGAGGCCAGTTCTTCGGATACAGACTCAGAATATTATCTTTCAGATAGAGATATTTTTATATTGTCCTCTTTGAGAGTAAGTTCTCCTTTACCTTTTTTGAGTACGATTGAGGGTAAAGGAGAAGGAAATGGGTTTGCAGTCAGGGCGGGAGATATTCTTTTGCTTAAATCATCCGCTAGAAACTTTTCTGTTGCTGAAACTGCATTGCGCGCTGCAATTATTCTTGAAAATAGCCCACTGAACGATACTGGTATTTATGATATTATTGATGCTTTGATAAGTGCTGGGTTAACCGGATTTGCTAAAGATATAGCTATTGAGGATTTTGTTAGACGATTATGACTAATGATTACTTGATAGAGTCTTTTTTAGAGATGATGAGTGCTGAACGAGGTGCATCTGAAAATACTTTATCAGCATACCAGTGTGATATGCGGGACTGGAGGTTTGCTATACGTGATAAAAGCTTTTTAAAATTAGGAACAGGGCATTTAGAGGCTGTATTAGCAAGATGGCAGAGGGAGGGCATAGCTGCTTCTACGGCTGCTAGAAAACTTTCGACATTAAAACAGTTTTTTTTATTTCTTCAAACCGAAGACAATAGAAAAGATAACCCAGCCAATAATTTAGACCGACCAAAGCAAGGGAGACCCCTTCCAAAGGTGTTGTCAGAAGCAGAGGTTAATCAATTGTTTTTGATTGCAGAAAAAGATACCACTCCAAAAGGAATTCGTCTGCTTTGTATGTTAGAAATTCTTTATGCAGGAGGTTTGCGTGTATCAGAACTTGTAACTCTAACTGTGAAGTCAACAAATAGGCGCGATAATTGTTTATTAATTAAAGGTAAGGGCGGGCGTGAGAGATTGATACCCCTCACAAAACTAGCAAAAAATATTATTGAAAAATGGATGCAAGTTCGTGAATTAACACTACCAAAAGGATTTGACCCTAATAAGTACTTTGATGAATTTCTTTTTCCTACTAATTCTAAAAGTGGCCATATTACCAGGGAAAGATTTGCTCAACTTTTAAAAATACTTGCGGTAGCCGCAGGGTTAAATCAAGATAAGGTGTCTCCCCATATATTGAGACACGCCTTTGCTACTCACCTGTTGTCTAATGGTGCGGATTTAAGGTCTGTACAAACATTATTAGGTCATTCAGATATTTCTACGACACAGATATACACACATGTTCTAGACAAACGGATGAGAGAGCTAGTAGAGAGTAAACACCCTTTAGCGAATTGAAATTATGCCAAAAAAAAGACACTACCATCCGGACCTTGAACAAGACTTAAAAGCTTTTCTACATGAATTATGTAATGACTGGGATTTTTGTGCGGAAATTAAAGTTAAGGATTTACTATTAAACAAATACAAAACTTTAACGCCAAAAATATTTTCTGATACTTTAATAGTAGCTGAGGGCATGAATCTTAAAACTGCTCATCATTGGCAAAGAAGGCTGAAGCGCCGGTTTGTGCAGCGTTATGGTAATGAAGTAAATGAAAGAATTTGGAAAGATTGGCAGTAAGTTTTTTTTATTGTTTTAAAATGATGACTTTAGAAAATAAGAATACTTATGGTTGAGGTTTACAAAAAATAATTCATTGATAAAATTAAAATATGTATATTTTTATTTTGGATATAATGTAGCATGGCACGAACCTATCTTGATTTCGAGAGAAATATTGCCGAACTTGATAATAAAATAGTATTGCTTTCCCAAAAAAAGGGAAGTCATGATCAAAATGTATCTGATTTGAAGGAAAAGTCCAAATTACAACTTAAGGCTTTATATTCGAAGCTAGGTGCTTGGGAAAAAACCCAAGTGGCTCGCCACCCTTCCAGGCCTCACTTTAGTGAGTATATAAATAGTTTTGTAACTAGCTATACGCCCTTATCTGGAGATAGAAAGTTTGGAGAAGATTGTGCCTTATTGGGAGGGTTGGGAAAAATTCGAGGTAGAAGCGTTCTAATCATGGGACATGAGAAAGGTAAAGATACTGAAACACGTCTGAAACATAATTTTGGGATGGCTCAACCAGAGGGTTATCGTAAAGCCGTACGATTTATGGAGCTTGCTGAAAAATTCAACATACCAATTATTAGTTTTATCGATACTGCAGGCGCTTATCCTGGTAGGGGTGCGGAGGAGCGTGGGCAAGCAGAGGCTATAGCGCGTAGTATTGATAAGGGCCTATCTGTTCGCGTGCCTTTTATTTCCATAATATCTGGTGAAGGCGGATCGGGTGGTGCTGTAGCAATAGCTACTGCAGATATTGTCATGATGTTAGAGCATTCCATTTATTCTGTAATTTCGCCAGAGGGCTGTGCATCTATACTCTGGAGAGATGGTGATCGTGCTAAAGATGCTGCTAAAGCGATGAAAATTACGGCCCAAAACTTGAAGCGATTAGGGATAATAGATAAAATTATTAAAGAACCAATTGGCGGTGCACATCGATCTTCCGATGAAATGATAAAGTCCGTTGAAGTTTCTATAGTCAAGTCTTTGGACGAGCTTTGCAGAAAATGCTCTTCCGAGCTTGTAACGCAGCGTAGAAATAAATTTTTAAATATTGGCCGGAGCTTGTTATAAAAAAGGACCCACAAGGGGCCCTATAAAAATTATTGTATGAATTTTTTACTAAAATCCTGCTGATATGCCTGCTCCAAAGAATAACAAGTTGTCTTTGGGGTTTCCGGCTAAAGTTTTCTCAAAATTTAACATATCGTCTGAGTTGAGCGCGTAAGTTGCGCCAAGATAAACTGAAACATCATCTGTTAGTGAGTAACCTAACGATGCGGAAGCTGACCCGTACTCATATGAAAATCCATCACCATCTACTAAACCTACTGAAGCGCCTAAATCAAAGCTTGTTTTGTCACTTGTAGGGATACTGTGGCTTAGCCCCCCCTCGAGAGTAAATGCTTTAAGAGTTAAGTCGTAGTAAGCTGATGCAGAAGGTGACAGAGGTAAATCAAAGCCGAGGCTTGTATAAATCTCATAAGTACCAGCGCCGCCGCCATCAGTTTCAAATAAACTACCGCCTTGGGGATAATGATAGTAAGTAATGCCTACGTCGGTGCTAACAAGGTCTGAAAGCGAGAAGCTGTAACTAGCATATAAGTCAATCTCATCCCCTGCTGTTATAGATGTGTCACCAACACCGGTTGAAAACCAAGCACCGGCCGTAAAAGCTCCTAATGATGCTTCAACACCCGACTGAACAGCACTATCAGCTAAACTTACGCCTCTAAAAACATAATCACTAACGTAGTCGACCGATGTAGAAACGCTTACGTCCTGGGCATTTGCAGTTGCTGTTAATGCTAGAAACATTGTTGTACTTAAGAGTATCTTTTTCATAATTATCTCCATTATATTATTATTAAGCATGTAAGCTTTGAAACTCCTACTCACAGATAAATAACGCACAGTTTTAGTATATAATTTTGTAATGCATTTGCAGAATACGCATTTGCATGATGCTTATCTGTGCACATGTTATTAATAATGATGCACCGTGGGGCACCAAACAATATATTTTTAAAACAGAATATCGAAAGTAAGTAGTTTAAAAGCTATGGGGGGGGTATTAATTAGTTTTTCCGCAACATTTCTTAAATTTTTTGCCTGAACCACATGGACAAAGACTATTCCTAGAAATGCCTTCAAAGTCTTTTTCTGATAATTGAGGCTTATTACCTTTTGTAGTATTCATCATATCCATCGGTGACCTAGCCGAGTCTTTTATTTTCTGAACTTTTTCAATACGCTCCTGTTGCCGCTGCATTTGTACATTAATTAACAACCGAGTAACTGCTTTGGTAACGCCCTCCCTTAGGTCAGTTAATAGTCTGTCAAATAATGTAAAAGCCTCTGACTTATACTCATTAAGCGGATCTCTTTGGCCATAGGCGCGCATCCCAATTACCGATTTTAAGTTATCTAATTGCTGTAAGTGATCGCGCCAATTTTGGTCAATAACCTGTAAAAGAAGTTGCTTTTCAATACGTTGCATTTCTTTAGACTCGATTCCACCTGTTAGTTGCTCGAATGCTTCATCTGTGGACTTTTTTAAGCGTGTCAACATTTCTTCATCTGCGATTCCCTCTTCTTTTGCCCATTCTGAAAAAGGAATATCCATCGCAAGGTTTTCTTTTGTTTTTTCAGTAAGTTTAACTATGTCCCACTGCTCTGCGTAAGCTTTTTTAGGGACATAAGTTTCAATAAGGTCTTCACAACATTGATGTCTGAAATCTTCTATCACATCTGAGACATCGTCGTCTGTCATAAATTCCATACGCTGTTCAAATATAGTTTTTCTTTGGTCATTCATCACGTCATCATACTTTAATAGATTTTTCCGAATATCAAAATTTCGTGTTTCTACCCTAATTTGTGCACGTTCTACTGCTTTGGACATAAAGCGGTTAGTTAGCTCTTCGCCTTCCTCCCAGCCCATTTTTCCCATCATTGCTTTTAGCCTATCCCCACCAAAAATTCTCATTAAATCATCTTCAGTTGATAGATAAAATTTTGATCTTCCTGGGTCACCCTGTCTTCCAGTACGACCTCGAAGCTGGTTGTCAATTCTTCTTGATTCGTGCCTCTCTGTTCCCAATACATAAAGGCCACCGGCCTCTATTGCTTGTTTCTTGAGCTTTTCTACTTCATTGGATATTTTTTCTTCAAGTTTTTTCCGTTTTGTATCTGATAGGCCTTTCGGTATCTCATGTTCCAAACGCATATCCAAGTTTCCGCCTAACTGTATATCTGTTCCTCTTCCCGCCATATTTGTTGCAATAGTAATAGCGCCCGGTACGCCTGCCTGAGCAACTATGGAAGCCTCTTCCTCATGAAAACGAGCATTTAAAACTCTATGTTTAATACCTTTTTCTTTTAAAAAAATCGAAAGCGACTCAGATTTTTCAATTGATACAGTACCGACGAGCATAGGCTGATTATTCTTAGATGCGGCTGATATTTCTTTTACAATTGCATTAAACTTTTCTTTTTCTGTTCTGTAAATTACGTCATCATTATCAATTCTTTGAATAGGCCTGTTTGTAGGGATAATTAAGACATCTAACCCATATGTTTCAGCAAATTCACTGGCTTCGGTTTCGGCAGTACCTGTCATCCCAGAAAGTTTGTTGTAAAGCCTAAAATAGTTTTGCAGTGTTACTGAAGCTAAAGTTACGTTTTCAGGCTTAATATCTACCTTTTCCTTAGCTTCTATTGCTTGGTGAAGGCCTTCAGAGAGTCTTCTGCCATCCATCATTCTTCCCGTGAACTCATCAATTAAAACTACTTCATTTTTTTTAATGATGTAGTCTTTATCTTTGATGAAAAGCTTATGGGCTTTTAACGCTTGGTTAATGTGGTGAACTATTGTTACATTTTCTATATCGTAAAGACTATCGCCTTCCAAAAGATTCTGACTTCTTAATATATTTTCAATTTGCTCATTGCCGGATTCATTAAAAGTAGCTGTTCTTGCTTTTTCATCTAATTCATAGCCATCATTAGTAATAAGGGGAATGAATTCATTTATTGTACGGTAATATTCTGATTTATCATCTGTAGGTCCCGAAATTATTAAAGGCGTTCGAGCTTCATCGATTAATATAGAGTCAATTTCATCTATGATCGCATATGCATGTCCACGCTGGGACATCTCATCAAGAGTGTATTTCATATTATCGCGCAGATAATCAAAACCAAATTCGTTATTAGTTCCATATGTTATATCGCAATCATAAGCTTCTTTTCGCTCATTTCCATATGCTTCATGATTATTAATGCAACCAACAGTCATTCCTAGAAAGTTATATATTTGCCCCATCCATTCTGCGTCACGACTAGCAAGATAATCATTTACGGTTACTATATGCACGCCATTACCGCTTAAAGCGTTCAGGTAAGCCGCTAAAGTTGATACAAGTGTTTTCCCCTCACCTGTTCGCATTTCTGCAATTTCCCCTGTATGAAGTGTAATGCCGCCTATGAGTTGGACATCATAGTGACGTTGCCCTAGTGTTCTTTTTGCGGCTTCACGAACCGTAGCAAAAGCTTCTGGCAATAAGTCATCAAGCTTTTCACCCTTTTGCACGCGTTTTCTAAATTCGGTTGTTTTAGATTTTAGCGCACTATCGCTTAAAGCCTCATATTCTTTTTCAAGTCCATTAATCATGTCAACTATAGGGCGTAGCTTTTTTAGCTTCCTATCATTTTCTGAACCGAAAATCTTTCTTGCTATCCCTAACATTGGGGCTCCTTGCTGGCAAAAGTAGTATTGCACAGATAACTTTTTAAATGCTTTTTGGTGACTTAGGGATGCTCTTGCTCTAAGTCAATGAAATGGAACAAACAAAAAGCTATAAATTTTCGTGGAAAAACATGCTGAAGTCTAATTTGATAATATCGACTATTGTTTTTTTGAGTGCAGTACTCACCTCTTGCGGAGGCAAACACCTCTCACAGGCTCAACCTGATCTTCTTAATGGAGATACTGATTTTGTGGTCGCAGAGGTTAATAAAACTCAGATTTTTTTCGTAGATATTGAAGAGCTTGCAATATCACGTGCTCTCATTAGTGAAGGTGAAACTTTAAAGTTAGGCTCCGAAACTTATAAGGTTGTTCTAAACGAGGCTATCGATCAGCGCCTATTAGCTCTTAAGGCATTAGAGAAAAAACTAGATCAAGAACCTGAAGTCGTAAGGCGTCTAGCAGTCGCTCGAGAGTTTACTCTAAGTAATGTGATGTTAGAAAAACAAATTAAGAATAAGATTAACGAAAGAACTATAGAGAAATTATATCTTGAGCAAAAGTATCTAAGAGGGCAAAGGGACGAAGTCCAGGTTAGACACATATTGGTAGAAGACTTTAAAGTAGCATCTGAGGTGACTATGAAGTTGTCCGAGGGAGAAAATTTTGATGATTTAGTTTCCGAATATTCCAAGGATATCTACACTAATGAAAGTGGTGGAATTTTACCATACTTTTCCAAAGATATGATGGATGATGAATTCTCAAAGTTAGCATTTTCTTTGACCATAGGTGAGGTTTCATCTCCCGTCGAAACAAAAGATGGTTGGCATATTGTACAGATGTTAAAGCATAGAAGAGCCCCGCAGCCTGAATTGTCTGAAATGAGAGAAAGCATTATAGATTTTATGACTTACGATGAGGTCAATAGTTTACTTTCTAAGCTTCGAAAAGAAAGTATAATTAAATTGAATGATTTATCAGAGATACATCAGGAAAGATCTCAGGATTTTACCGAAAATGACTAAGCTTAAAAAATCACCCTTCGCTCCACCAGAGCTTGCCTCACTTTTACCAATAGATGGTTTTAAAATGGCTACCGCAGAGACTGGTATAAAATATAAAAATAGAACTGACCTATGGGTTGTTTACGGCTGCCCCGGAACTCAGATCGCAGGTGTTTTTACAAAAAATCTTTGCCCAGGTTATCCAGTAGTTTGGTCTAAAGAAGCTATAACTGTAAAAAATGAGGGCCCGAGGCTTCTTTTAGTCAACTCAGGTGTTGCGAATGTTTTCGGGGGCCAAAAAGGCAAGGATGCGATTGCTAAAATAGCAGAGAGTTGTGAAAGGGTATTTGATGTTAAATCAAAGTCAGTAATTTTTGCCTCTACGGGTGTTATAGGTGAGGCGCTGGATGCCTCAAAAATTATAAGTCACCTTCCTGATATCAATAAAAATTTATTTGATGATGGCTGGTTAAATGGCGCTGAAGCTATTATGACAACCGATACTTACCCTAAGGTCTCAACAGCTTCAGCGGTGATTAATGGAATATCTGTAAAAATTAATGGTATTGCAAAAGGTTCAGGCATGATAGCCCCTGATATGGCGACTATGCTATCCTTTATCGCCACAGATGCTAACCTGTCTCAGTCAGTATTACAAAGCTTACTAAATTCTAATGTGCAAGATACATTTAACTCCATTACTGTAGATAGCGATACTTCTACATCTGATACATTATTATTGATGGCAAGCTGCACTGCTAATCATGATAAAGTAAACGATCCTTTAGATCCAAGCCTTGAAAGTTTTATAAAAGCACTCAACTCTGTTCTAAAGGACCTTGCCTTACAGGTTGTGAAAGACGGCGAAGGTATTTCCAAGTTTATAAAAATCAAAATTAAAGGCGCGGTTAGTAATAGAAGTGCTAAGGCTATCGGCTTAAGCATTGCAAATTCACCTTTGGTTAAAACTGCAATTGCAGGCGAGGATGCAAATTGGGGCCGTGTAGTTATGGCAGTAGGTAAATCAGGTGAACCTGCAGAAAGGGATAAGTTATCAATTTCTATTGGGCCATATATTATAGCTGAGGGGGGTGATATATCAAAAGATTATGAAGAAAATAAAGTTTCTATATATATGCAGAGCCCAGATATAAATTTAGAAGTAGATTTGGGTTTAGGGGATGGCAAGGCAAATATATATACATGTGACTTAACACACGATTATATATCTATAAATGCTGACTACCGAAGCTAAATATTTCAATAGTGTTTATTTAGGATACAATAATGACAATATTAGCTAAAGATTTTTATGAATATAACGGATTTGTATAAATGACTATGTATGTGGCTGCATGCGCATTGATTGACCCCGATGGTAGAATACTAATTGCTAGAAGACCTAAAAATAAACCCCACCCTCAATTATGGGAATTCCCTGGAGGTAAAATCGAAGACGGTGAAACGCCTGAGAAAACAATTGTTCGAGAATTACGAGAAGAATTAAACGTAGACCCGTGTGAGAGCTGTTTGCAACCTTTTTCCTTTGTGTCTCATTCCTATGAAAAATTTAATATATTAATGGTTCTTTATATCTGTAGACAATGGGATGGATTTGTAAAAGCTTGTGAGGGGCAGACTTTAAAGTGGGTTTTCCCAGATAAACTTGAAGATTATGAGTTGGTTGAAGCAGATATTTCTTTAGCAAAAGAACTCCGTGACAGACTCCCAGTGGGTAAAAGGTTCTTAAAATAACTTCATTTATTTTTGTTAAAAAGAGTCTCGAAGTTAATTTTAGGGGGGCCAGGTTTCAGTGGTTTTTGTTGGCTTATGTGAGGGACCCAGCCAGTTAGCCACAATATTTCAAATGAACATTTTAATTTACCATCTTTCCTTGAGTGAGAACTTAAATAGTTTTTGGTTAGGGAATTTATATAAGTCTTCGTGAGGATTTGTTTACTTTTGCTGTTTAATACATTCGTTTCCCCAAGGTCTCTCAAGTCATTAATTAGGCGATTTAAGTTACTATAATTTACTGTTATTCTGTCGCTATCTACGACAGGTTGGTTATAGCCAGACCTAACCAATAATTCCGCCGCTTGTTTATATGTTGTCATCGGGTAGATATGTGGCGTTAGGCCACCATATATTTCGTTATCAGTTTTATAAAAAACCTGTCTTAATTCAGTTAGAGTATTACCGCCAAACATAGCTGCTATAAATAATCCGTCTGGCTTAAGGTTTTTGTATATTTTGATCAGTACTTCAGCAACATTATCTTCTGTTTGTAGCCTTAAAAGAGAAATAACTATGTTAAAATTACCTCTCTCGTTTAATTCTGTAATACTATTTATGCATTCAATTCTGTTATATTTACCCTTTGGCAAGGCTTTTTTTAGCTGACCTTCCAATGAGTCTGCACCAATAATTAAAATTGAGTCAAAATTTCTATTTACACCAATTATTCTTTCTACGACATCATCAATACAGCGATTTATTAGCCAAGACTGCTCTCTTTTGCCAGCGCGCGCGCGCCTAAGTGCAATTAATTTAGTATTAAAAATTTTTTCAGTAGTAGAGACATGCTTCATGAAAAATATCTAATTTGTTTGATTAGCTAAAACTATTAAACTTGTTTAGAGGCTAATTTCTAGTATGTAAAAGAACAATTTTAATTTCGAGAAGGTACTGCTGTGGTTAAAATAGAAATATATACTAAAATGATGTGCCCTTTTTGCTGGAGAGCAAAGCACTTGCTTGATTCGAAGGGTGTTATTTACGAAGAAATACCTGCTTATTTAGATAAAAAAATCAGAGATAGAATGCGAGAAAGGTCCTTTGGTGCGAATACCTTTCCGCAGATCTTTATAGGCGGGCAGCATATCGGCGGCTGCGATGATCTTCATGCATTAGAGGCAGATGGTAAATTAGATGGATTATTAGTTTGATGCGAGTTGGAGTTATCCAATTATGCTCAGGAGCAGATATCGATTGTAATCTGAAAGAAGTTGAGTATTTCATAAGAGCCGCAGCAAGCGGTGGTGCTGAATTAATTGTAACGCCAGAAATGACACACATAGTTCAGCGTAACCCTCAAAAACTGCTTAAAAGTATATATAAAGAATCTGAGGACCCGGGGGTCAATCTTTTCAGTGCACTAGCTAAAGAGCTTTCAGTGAATATACTTATTGGTTCACTTGCGATAAAAGCAAACCCTAATAAAGCAGTAAATCGTTCTTTTCTGTTTGATGCTAAAGGAGCAATAAAAGCTAGATACGACAAGATTCACCTTTTTGATGTTAAGGTCTCCAAAGACGAGATTTGGAAAGAATCAAATTTATTTAAAGCAGGAGGCACGCCCGTGATAGTTGATGTAAAGTCTGCAAGAATTGGCCTCTCCATATGTTATGACTTAAGGTTTCCATATCTCTACAGAGGCTATGCTCAATCGAATGCCAATATACTATCAATACCGGCGGCTTTTACAGTTCCCACAGGTAAAGCGCATTGGGAAGTATTATTAAGAGCTAGAGCTATTGAAAATGGGGCTTTTGTAATAGCTCCAGCTCAGGTTGGGCTTCATGAGGATGGAAGAAGCACTTATGGAAATTCAATGATAATAGGGCCATGGGGTAATATTTTATCAGCTATCGATAACAAACGAGCTGACTATTTGTGTTGTGATATCGACTTACGAGACGTAAATGAGGTTAGAAAAAATATACCCTCTTTATCCCATAGCGTGAGCTTAAAGTCATGATTAAGTATAGTCTTATTTGCTCTGAAAAACATGAATTTGAGGCATGGTTTTCTAATTCTTCCGATTACGATGTGCAGAAAAGTAAACTGCTAATAAGTTGCCCCTATTGCAGCTCAACAAAAATTGAGAAAGCGATTATGGCGCCCAATATATCTAGTTCACGAAAAAAAGAAGAGATTAATATGAAAAAAAACCATAACATCTCAGATTTGAATTCGATTATTGGAAAATTAAGACAGCATATAAAAGATAAATTTGAATATGTCGGAGATAAATTTCCAGAAGAAGCAAGAGCCATTCACTATGGTGAAAAGGAGGAACGGAAAATTTATGGGGAAGCTAGCTTGGATGAGGCGAAAAACCTTCACGATGAAGGTATTTCTTTGTCTGCAATACCAGAACTAGCCTCTCCTAAAAATAAGAAAAAACTGAACTAACTTTATTTAGTTGCTATTGTTATATAATTTATTCTGAGGTCATCTGAAAAACTCCACATATTCTTAAAGGGATTGAGTGTCATTCCTATGCAGGGTCTGGGCAGCAAGCCTGCATCTTTTAACCATCTTTGAATTTCATCTGGCGTAACAAATTTATTGTATTGATGGGTGCCTTTTGGAAGCCATCGTAAAATATATTCAGCTCCTAAAATAGCAAAAGTAAAGGCCTTAAAGGTTCGGTTTATTGTGGAACAAAAAAGTATCCCTCCATCTGAGAGCATAGCTCCACAATTTTTTATAAACTCCGCCTGATTTTTAACATGTTCGATAACCTCCATATTAAGTACTACATCATATTTCGTATTGCTTGAAAGAACTAATTCCTCAATAGTCCCATGCAGATAATTTATATTTAGACCCATTTTTTTCGAGTGAATTTCTGCTGTTTTTATGTTGCGTTCAAGTGCGTCAACTCCGGTCATTATAGCGCCTAGCTGAGTTAATGGTTCGCATAGCAAACCTCCCCCGCAGCCTATATCTAGTATTTGCAACCCTTTGAGCGGTAGATTACTTTTCGGGTCTCGGTGAAAAAACTCGCAGAGGTTTTCAATTATTAACTCTAACCTAGCACCATTCATTACATGTAACGGTTTAAATGGTCCTTCTGGGTCCCACCAATCATTAGCCATTCTTAAAAAACTTGCCATTTCGTCTGGATCAACAGATTCTTTCAAAGGTAACTCAGGCAATATTTTATTTTTTTTCATTTTTACTCCTAGCATAAAAGGGCTTAATGGAATTACGTTTATGTATGAATATAGGACGGTTTTTTTAAAACGGTAAATCAATAATATTTAAACTATGTTATTTTATTTGTGTTTATAGAGCATTTTTAAAATCTCTACACTTGTAATATCGGCTTAGCCCAGTAAAAAGCTTATGGATTAAAGGAAAGTCTAATGGGTCGAATAGTCATGAAGTTTGGCGGCACGTCAGTCGGTTGCTTAGATAGGATCCGGCATGTTTCTAGGCTTGTAGAATCTGAAGTAAATTCTGGCAATGAGGTAGCTGTTGTCGTTTCGGCCATGTCTGGCGAAACAAACAAGCTTATATCTTTAGTGGATGAATTGGACTCTGATGAGTTCAAGCAAGGACAAATAACGGGTGGTGATATTAATGATGAGTACGATTCAATCGTAGCAACCGGAGAGCAAGTGACTTCAGGTCTTTTAGCTATAGCCTTAAGACGCCGAGGTGTTAACGCCCGATCTTGGTTGGGCTGGCAAGTTCCTTTTAGAACAGATAAATCTCATTCGAAGGCTAGAATTTCTAAAATTGAATGTTCAGAAGTGGGAATATCCATGAAGCAGGGTAACGTTGCTGTCGTTGCGGGGTTTCAAGGGATTAGCGATGATCGAAGAATCTCAACTCTTGGCCGCGGGGGGTCTGATACTTCAGCTGTTGCATTAGCTGTGGCGTTAAAGGCAGATAGGTGCGATATTTATACTGATGTTGATGGAATTTATACAACGGACCCAAGAATAGCCAAGGATGCTAGGCGCCTGAACTACATCGCATTTGAAGAGATGTTGGAATTAGCTTCACTAGGAGCAAAAGTTCTCCAGACACGATCTGTGGAGCTAGCAATGAATAATAATTTACCCTTACGTGTTTTGACGTCAATGGTGGAATCTGGAATACCAAATCCAGGAACTTTAGTATGCAATGAGGATAAAAATATGGAAGAAAGAGTAGTGTCTGGAGTTGCTTATTCGCGTGATGAGGCGCAAATAACACTCTTAAATTTAGCAGATAAGCCAGGAATGGTCGCTAAAGTTTGTTCTACAATGGCTAATGCTAACATAAGTGTAGACATGATAGTCCAAGGAATATCTCGCTCTGATAATGCAGCTAATTTAACTTTTACAATAGGTAAACGCGATTTAAATGCTGCACTTGAAGCACTGAAGAGTTCCAAAGAGTCAATAGGATTTAATAACATAAAGTTTGACGAAAATGTAACTAAAGTTTCTGTTGTAGGCATAGGTATGCGTAGCCACACGGGCGTAGCGCAAACAATGTTTGAGGCCCTGGCGGAGCGAGGTATTAACATTGCTGTAATTGCGACTTCGGAAATAAAGATTTCTGTCCTGATTGATGCTGAATATACGGAGCTAGCTGTCAGAGCACTTCATAGCGCTTTTAAGCTGCACGAGAAAAGAGCTAACCCCCAGACTTAGAAGTCATAGGCAATGCCATTGCGTTCCCAGTCACCATAACGAGTTGGTTCTGCCCCTTTAGGCCCGCCCTTTTCTTTCTCTAATTCAGCCTCTTTTTTGTGCCGAAGTTTGCGACGCTCTTCTGCCTCTTTTAATGCTCTTTGCGCAGCTGGGCTGATAACCCTGTCAGAGTTTTTGATTGCTTGGTTGTCGTTCATAATATTAGAAACTATACTAATTTAATTTAATTTAAACAATTAAAATACTTTCATACTAGTTAACAAAACTAAAATATAATGTATTGGCACCATATGAAAAACAGAAATCACACTATCGATCGAAAAAAAATTATCGAAACTAATTCAGTTGTTTCAAGGAGGCTGGCTGCTTTGTGTGTTAAAGAGGTAATGGATAATAACTTGCCATTACAACAAGTTATATCTTCACAAAAAGATTACGCGACCTTAGAGAGTCGGGATAGAGCATTCGTCAGGTTAATTGTTGCTACTACTTTTAGAAGAATGGGCCAAATAAATTCAGTTCTTAAACCTTTTTTGCGTCAAACTCCTCCTAAATTTATTTATGCAGCATTACAAACAGCTACGGCGCAAATTATATATCTTGGAACACCTCCGCATGCTGCGGTAGGAGAAACAGTAGCCATGCTTAAAGGCAGAAATTCGTCAAAAGGGTTCGCTAATTTAACTAATGCTATTTTGCGTAAAGTGGTGGATTCTGGCAGCAAATTAGCTGTTCAGGAACCACCCAAAATAAACATTCCGCCATGGCTTTTAGGAGAGTGGGAGTCTGATTATGGACGACAAGCTTGTCGCAAATTTAGTATTCAGCTAACACAAGAACCACCCCTTGATGTTACAGTAAAGTCGAATGAAAAAATGTGGGCTCATAAGTTGGAAGGCAAGCCAATAGCTAGAAATACTGTGAGACTAAAAAAAATTGGTGACATAACAGAGTTAGAAGGATTTTCCGAGGGTGTGTGGTGGGCTCAAGATGTAGCAGCAAGTATACCTGTTAGATTGTTGGGGTCTCTATCTGGGAAAAGGGTTCTAGATATGTGTGCCGCGCCTGGAGGAAAAACAATGCAGCTAATTTCCATGGGAGCTGAGGTCACAGCATTGGATAGGTCTATATCTCGACTTGAGAGGGTAAAGGAAAATTTGAAAAGAACTAATTTATCAGCTCACATAATATGCCGAGACGCATTAGAATGGACACTTAGTGATGATTTATTTGATTCAGTACTCCTAGATGCTCCATGCACAGCTACAGGCACCTTTCGCCGTCATCCGGATGTTTTGTATAATAGAAAGCCAAAAGACCTCTCAAATCTGATTAAAATACAAGATCAATTGCTTTCTAAGTCGGCCAGTTTTGTTAAACCTGGCGGCACACTTATTTATTCAACGTGTTCTTTATTATTAGCAGAGGGAAAACCCCGAATTGATAAGTTTTTAAAAAGAAACCCTCACTTTTCCTTGGAGGTTATAACAAAAATTAGTGGATTAGATTTGCCTCCAAGTGCTTTTGAAGGCGGCTTTATAAGAACGCTCCCTCATTATTTATCAGAAGAGGGCGGAATGGATGGGTTTTTTATTGCCAAAATGAAAAGGTTGAACAATAGTTAAAATTGTATAATCAACCGGGTTGCTTGGGCACCAGTAAAATTACTTGAATGCTTTAGTTTACTTGCGTGTAAGGCCATCGGCTGATAACAGCGAAACATGACTCAAGAAACATTGATATCTCCATCCATATTGTCTGCTGATTTTTCAGACCTAGGAAAAGAAATTGAGGCAATTGATAAAGCTGGCGCAGATATGATTCATATTGATGTCATGGATGGCCATTATGTACCTAATTTAACAATAGGCCCTATGGTAGTAAAAGCTATTAGGTCACGAACAGATAAACCTTTTGATGTTCATCTGATGGTTACGCCTGTAGATTATTTGATAGAGCCTTTTATTAAGGCGGGTGCTAATTATATAAGCATACACCCTGATGCGGGGCCTCATACACATAGAACTCTCCAAGCTATAAAAGCAGGTGGAGCAAAGGCAGGAATTGTTTTAAACCCCGGAAATCACCCAGATATTGTTGACCCATTAATTGAGGAACTAGATTTAATATTAGTGATGAGTGTTAACCCAGGATTTGGCGGCCAAAGTTTTATTCATTCTCAATTAGATAAAATTAGAATTTTAGCGGATAAAATTAAATCATCTGGCAGAGATATAATACTGGAAGTTGATGGCGGCGTAAATCCTGATACTGCTCAGCTTTGTATTAACTCTGGAGCGACTGCACTTGTTGCTGGGAGTGCTGTTTTTAAGGGTAAAGGTAATTATGCAGAGAATATATTATCCCTTCGTAAAAAAAATAAAAATTAGCACTATGACTAAGCGTTTAATTTGAAATTGTTATGGCAAACCGAATATCTTTTTTACGAATATTCAGATCTACATTTACTGCAGCCTTCCGTAGATGGTGTATTGAGCTAGAGACACCGATTAGATCATTACGGTTAAACGTTAGAAAAGTAGATGTATTTTATGATGCTAAACCTTCTTTTATATACGGCGATAAAAATGTAGGTAAGGCTTTATTAAAAGGCCATTTTCAAAATTCAGAGCATAATCTAGATGTTGGAGCTCAAGGTGACCCATGGACCTTAGCTGTTCCCTCTGAGCAGTTTGCACGGTGGTTACATAGTTTTTATTGGCTAAATGACTTGGCTGTGACCAAAGATAAAAGTGCCAACATCAGGGCTAGAAACTTAGTCGATAAGTGGATTGAAACTTACGGTAAATGGAATTTTTTCGCTTGGTCGCCTGATATTTTATCCGAAAGAGTTTTCAACCTTCTGACTGTATGGTCGACTCTGCTTGATGGAGATAGCCTATCTAAAAAAGCACAAATTCGTCGTATATCTGTTGTTCGCCAGTTGAAGCGTTTGAGGATTGTTTATAGGCAAACTAGCCCTGGTTTGCATAGATTTAAAGCCGCTGCTGCTCTTGCAATAGGCGGCGCTAAAATAAAAGAGAAAACAGATGCTTTTTTGGGACTCGGACTTGATTGGCTTGATGATGAAGTTAATAAACAAATTTTACCCGACGGCGGTCATATATCACGTTCGCCTGAGCAAGCTCTACAGGCGCTGGAAATACTTTTAGTAGTAGATAGTTTGCTTTTTAAAAGAGGAGTGGAAGGTTCACGAACAGTAAGCCGAGCAATAGATCGTCTTAAATCCGTTATTCCATTTTTTTGTGCAGCAGATGGCACCCTTCCAAATTTTAATGGCGGAGGTGAAAACTATCCGCCCCGGCTCAGAGCTATTATGAAAGCTGCCCCAGACATACTCACAAAGCCTTTTGGATATTGCCCTCATACGGGGTATCAACGTATAAGTTCAGCTGGAACTTTATTAATTATGGACACCGGAAATACACCCCCAAGACCTTTTGATACGCAGGCCCATCTTGCACCGGGCTCTTTTGAGTTATCCACAAAAGTAGGACGTCTGGTTGTGAATTGTGGGTGGAATAGGAAGCAACCCAGAAAATTTAAAAAATTCGTACGTAATACGGCGGCGCATAGCACACTAATTCTCAATAATGAGTCTGCAGGTAGAATAGTTAAAGATGGCTGGTTGGCAAAAACATTAGGTGATGTTGTTTCTTTTGGGGTAGAGTCAGTTACAGTATCCCGTAAAGAGCAGGACTCAGGCACATGGGTTGAAGTGTCGCACGGAGGTTATAGAAAAAAAATAGGTCTTTTACACAAAAGGCGGGTCTATATGTCAATTGAAGGTGATGATGTTCGCGGTGAGGATACTCTTTTAGTTCCACTTGGAGCAGTACCTTTGAGTAATAATGAAAAACCTTATGACATTAGGTTCCATTTTCATCCAGATGTACGTGTAAGTTTATCACAAGATCAAAAAAGTGCATTGTTAATTCAGGCAGGTAAAACTGGCTGGCGGTTTCGTACAGATCATGGTCCCATTGCAGTAGAAAGTTCTCTATATCTCGGGTCTGGGAGCACACCTAGGAAATGTCAGCAAATAGTTATATCAGGAAATGCTTTTTGTGATAGTGATGGAGAGACGCGTAGTAATAAAGTACGGTGGTCTTTTAGAAAATTAGAGGCAAGAAATTGAAATTTAACTTTTCAACTATCTCAAAGATTTTTGGTATAGTTGCCTATGATAGCTTTTTAGGCGGGATTTGTGCTTATTTAGCCGTTAATTGGCGTTATGATTTCTTAAACATACCAGTCCCTAATCATAGTGCTGAGCACGCTGCTTTGGCTACTGCAATTGCAGTAGTAATTATATGGATGTTACTTAGAGTTTACCGGGCTGTGTGGCGATTTACTGCAGTACCCGATATAAGAAAGTTATTAATAGGGTCTTTTTTAGTAGTTCCGCTTGCAGTCATATTTCTATTTTATTTTGATGATAGAGCCCATGACTACCCAAGAGTTGCAGCACTAATTACCTTGGGGTTATTTTTTGTACTATTGTCAGTAAGTCGCTTGCTCGTGATGATTACGAAAACAGGCGATATAAATGGCTTTTTACAGGCTTCAAACCGATATAATACTGATGCTTTTTTAATAGGGTCAGCTAAATCACTTCAGGATTATATTAGAGACAATGTAAGAGATAAAAATGGAATACAGTATAATGTATTGGGCCTTATTGAACTTAAAGATGATTATCAAGGAAGGTCAATTCGAGGCTTCCCTGTTGTTGGTAACTTGAATCAATTAAATAAAGTGTACGCACGTTATAAAAAAGATAAAAATCATTTTCCTATTCTCGTCTGTATAGATGCTAGCCAATCTCAAAAAGGAAAATTAGTAAAAATAGCATCAGAGAACGGTGCACCCCTGTTGCAAAAAAGTAGAAATTTAGGAACGGCTCTATCGCCATTTGAGGTATCAGACTTAATAGGTCGTCCTGTACAAGATCTCGATATTGATCTTGTCCGTCGTCAGATTAAGGGCCGCCGAGTTTTAATTACTGGAGCAGGTGGTTCAATTGGATCTGAGCTTACACGGCAGATATGTAGATTAAACCCAAGTAAGGTAATTCTTTTAGATAATTCTGAATTTAACTTATACCAGATTAACCGTAGCCTTATTAATGAGTTTGCGGATGCGATAGAATGTAACTTACAATTGGTTGATGTTTGCGATGAAAAAACAATGGAAATTGCGTTTGAGAGATTAAAACCTGACGTAGTATTTCATGCCGCTGCATTTAAACATGTGCCTATGGGTGAAAGCAACCCAATAGAAATGCTAAAAAACAATGTGATTGGAACTAAAAATGTAGTAAAATTAGCTCTCAAATATAAAATAAAAAGTCTTACATTTATTTCTACAGATAAGGCTGTAGACCCTTGTAATATCATGGGAGCTAGCAAGCGTATTGGCGAAATGATAATAAGAGCTGCGGCAAATCAAGCGAAAATTTCAATATCTGCTGTTCGATTTGGCAATGTATTAGACTCTGCGGGGTCTGTATTACCCCTCTTTGAAGAGCAAATTGCTATGGGAGGGCCTGTAACAATCACTCACAATGAAGTTGAAAGATATTTTATGACAGCGGAGGAGGCTTCTAGGCTGGTTCTCCAGGCCACTGCACTAAATGAAAATCAAACTAGGAAAGACGCATCAATATATATTCTGGAGATGGGTGATCCTGTTAGGATATCAAACCTAGCAAAACAATTAATAAGATTAAGGGGCCTAGTACCTGATAGAGATATTAAGATTAAATATACAGGTTTACGACCGGGAGAAAAAATAACAGAAACTTTAATGAATCATGATGAGTCACTCGAGAGTACCTACATAAATGGAATTAAGCGCCTCACAGAGGAGATGTATACACCCGATGATATGCGCGACCGTGTGCGTAAACTTATTAGAGCGCTTAACGCGCATGATGAGGTGAGAGTAAAAGCCGCTTTATTTGATCTACTTCCTGAGTTTATACCTAATGGTTCCTTGTCGTAAATTCATCAACATGTTAATATCTATTTTTGAAATTTAAAATAGATTCTTTTTTTATGCCAAAACCTAATCCCCAATTACCACCTTTTGATAAGGAGCGTTTCACTCCTGTAAAAAGAGCCCTTATATCCGTATCCGATAAATCTCGACTCATTGAACAGGCGAGGGCCTTACACCACCGTAAGGTTGAATTGATTTCTACGGGTGGAACATATAAAGCTATATCCTCTGAAGGTATCCCTGTGACCGATGTCAGTGAAGTTACTAATTTTCCTGAGATGATGGATGGGCGGGTGAAAACCTTGCACCCAATGGTTCATGGTGGGCTATTGGGCGACCGTGATTTAGAAAGTCATAATTCATCAATGCTTGAACATGGAATTCTTCCAATAGATTTATTAATAGTCAATTTATACCCATTTGAGAATACGGTTAATCAGGGTGGGTCATATGAGATGTGTGTTGAAAATATTGATATAGGAGGACCAGCAATGATACGTGCCGCGGCAAAGAACCATGCGCATGTAGCGGTGTGCACGGATGCGGACGATGTTGAGCTTATATTAGCCGAAATGGATGCTAATGAAGGAAAAATTAGTGGTGCTCTCAAGCAAAGTCTTGCCAGTAAAACTTATTCACAATCAGCAGCTTATGATGCAGCAATAGCAAATTACTTTTCTGATCAATTAGGTGAACCCGACCCTGCCTTTAGACTACAATCTGGAAAGTTGAAACAGAGCTTAAGATACGGTGAAAACCCACATCAAATAGCTGGATTTTATTCTGATGGTTCGGCTCGACCAGGCATAGCTTCTGCCACTCAAATACAGGGAAAGGAACTATCCTATAATAATATCAATGATACTGATGCAGCCTATGAGCTTGTGGCTGAGTTTGGAAGTGTACTTGAGGGAGCTCTTCCTGCTGTTGCTATAATAAAACATGCCAACCCTTGCGGCGTAGCAGTGGCACCGACATTTTTAGAGGCATATAAAAATGCATTAGCTTGTGATCCAGTATCAGCATTTGGCGGTATTGTAGCATTAAACGGGCCTTTAGATAAAGATACCGCATCACAGATACTGAAGGTTTTTACTGAGGTAGTAATAGCACCTTCAGCCGACCCTGAGGCAACAAAGCTATTTAAGAAGAAAAAAAATATTCGCTTACTAATTGTTGGTGATTTGCCAGACCCTCGAGAACCAAGTTTAACATATCGGAACGTTGGCGGCGGTATTTTAGTTCAAAACCGTGATAACGGCCACGTGCCAATAACCGATCTGAAAGTTGTAACAAAAAGACAGCCATCGGTAAAAGAGATGAGTGATTTACTTATGGCATGGAAGGTTGCGAAGCATGTGAAATCAAATGCTATTATTTATGTGAAAGACGGCTCAACAGCTGGTATTGGCGCGGGTCAAATGAGTAGAATTGACTCTGCACGTATAGCGGCCCGTAAAGCTGAGGATGCTAAAGATATAGCTGGGTGGGATACTTTGAGAACGGAAGGGTGTGCCTGCGCATCTGATGCATTCTTTCCATTTGCTGATGGGATGTTAGCAGCCGCTTCTGCAGGAGCAACTGCTATAATACAACCTGGGGGCAGTATAAGAGATGACGAAGTAATCGCGGCTGCTGATGCAAAAGGTATAGCCATGGTTTTCACGGGTATGAGACACTTTCGGCACTAATTTAATTTTCTAATAACTTTTTAACTTAATTAGATTTTGGGTCATTAGTCCCAAACGTCAATTAAAGTTAAATGGACTCATTTGCTAAATTCCGTAATACATAATGTAGTATTCCGCCGTTTTTATAATATTCATGTTCATTTTCAGTATCAATCCTGACTGTAGTTTTAATTACCTTTTCTGAACCATCCGGATATTTTATTTCAATATCTAAGCTTCCTCGCGGTGATAGCTTTCCTATGTTTTTTATAGATATTGTTTCCGCACCCTCCAGTGATAAACTTTTCCAGCTTTCGTTGTTTTTAAACTCAAGTGGTAGAACACCCATACCTATTAAGTTTGATCGATGAATGCGCTCAAAGCTTTCAGCTATTACAGCCTTAACACCGAGAAGTATTGTGCCTTTTGCGGCCCAATCTCTTGAGGATCCATTGCCATAGAGGCTACCTGCAAAAACCACTAAGTCTTTATTTTCTTCAGCGTATTTTTCTGCTGCATCATAGATACTCATTATTTTATTTGTTGGTATGTGCTTTGTAACACCTCCTTCAGTCCCTGGTGCCATTTCATTTTTTATGCGTATGTTAGCGAATGTACCGCGCATCATAACTTCATGATTACCCCTCCGTGACCCAAAAGAGTTAAATTCATTCTTTGGAACCTGACGGTTGGATAGATATGTTCCGGCTGGGCCGTCATGTTTAATAGCCCCTGCAGGACTAATATGATCAGTTGTGATTGAATCACCTAACAAGGCCAGAATATTTGCATTTTGAATATCTTTAACTGGCTCTGGTGTTGTTGTCATACCTTCAAAATAGGGTGGATTTCGTACATAAGTGGAACCTGAGTTCCAGTTGTAAGTTTCTCCTCCGGTAACTTTTATTTTTTGCCACTCCTCATCACCCTTGAAAACATTTGCATATCTCGTGGCAAACATTTCCCTAGTTATTACTTTCCTTACAACGCCTGCAATTTCCTCAGAGGTTGGCCAAATGTCTTTTAAGTAAATATCTTTTCCAGTCTCATCAACTCCTAGAGGGTCATTCTCAAAGTCATGATGTAGTGAACCAGCTAAAGCGTAAGCTACCACTAGCGGAGGTGAGGCTAAAAAATTAGCTTTTATGTCAGGGCCAATGCGACCTTCAAAGTTTCTATTACCCGATAGTACCGAGCAAGACACTAAGTCACCTTCTGATATAGCTTTTGATAATTCTGGAGATAATGGTCCTGAGTTACCGATACATGTGGTGCAACCATACCCAACGACATTAAAACCGAGTTCATTTAATTCTTTTTGGAGGTGAGATTTTTCCAAATATTCACCCACAACTTGAGAGCCGGGAGCTAATGACGTTTTTACCCATGGCTTAGTTTGGAGGCCATATTTATTTGCTTTTTCGGCAACAAGGCCAGCAGCTACCATAACGGATGGATTTGATGTGTTTGTACAAGAAGTAATGGCCGCTATGAAAACATCGCCGTGGTTAACGGAATATTCTTTGCCATCAACTTTTACAGCAGAATCTATTATATTACTTTTGCCGTATTCATCACTAAGTATATTTAAGAAGTGTTTATTAGATCCTTTTAAGTCGAACCTATCTTGTGGTCTTTTAGGGCCTGAAATAGCTGGCATTACCGAGGATACGTCAAGTGATATTGTATCAGTATAAACCGATAAAGTGTTATCTCTCCATAAACCTTGTTTTTTAGCGTATGCTTCGACAAGCTCAATGCGTTTTTCATCACGGCCAGTGGCATTAAGATACTTTATTGTATCCTCATCTACTGGAAAGAAGCCGCATGTAGCACCATACTCAGGCGCCATGTTGGCTAATGTCGCTTGATCTTCTAAGGATAGATAGTCTAGGCCGGTTCCATAGAACTCAACAAATTTACCAACAACACCCTTTTGCCGTAACATTTCTACCACTTTTAATACTAGATCTGTCGCAGTTGCGCCTTCAGGAAGTTTTCCGCTTAACTCAAATCCTACTACTTCTGGTATTAACATTGAAATAGGCTGACCGAGCATAGCTGCTTCTGCCTCTATTCCGCCGACGCCCCAACCGAGAACAGATAGACCATTTATCATAGTAGTGTGAGAGTCTGTGCCTACCAATGTGTCAGGAAAAGCATATGTTTTCCCGCCCAATGACTTAGTCCAAACAGTTTGAGCTAGGTTTTCTAAATTCACCTGATGGCATATTCCTGTCCCTGGAGGTACAACAGCAAAGTTATCAAAAGCTTCTTGCCCCCATTTTAAGAAATCATAACGTTCACCGTTTCTATCATATTCTCGTTCAACATTTTTTTTAAATGCTGTCTTTGTGCCATAGTAATCTACCATAACAGAATGATCTATTACCAAGTGAACCGGGTTCAATGGGTTAATTGCATTTGCTTTGCCCCCTAGATCCACCATTGCATCTCGCATAGCAGCTAAATCCACAACGGCTGGTACACCTGTAAAGTCTTGCATTAAAACGCGAGCGGGACGGTAAGCTATCTCATGTGTTGAGGTCCTAGTTTTTAACCAATCAACCATGGCATGTATGTCATTTTTAATTACTGTTGACCCGTCTTCATGCCTAAGTAGGTTTTCAAGTAATACTTTAAGAGACTTTGGTAGCTTTGAAATTCCATCTAGACCATTTTTTTCAGCTATATTTAAATCATAGTATGTGTAAACAGTTTCGCCTACTTTAATTTCTCTTTCACAATTGAAGCTGTCTAAAGATGTCATAATAATACTCACCAAACTGTTATTTTTTGGGGCTTATAACACTGATGTTCAAAGGATCAATTGTAAAGGTACTAGAATAAAGACGCTTTTTACTTTTATTGTTTGATTTTACCATTTTTCATGATGAATGGCAGTTGTGTTAGCATAAAAACCATAGTTATAGGTATAACGCCGAAAACTTTAAAAGATGCCCAAAAGCTCTCTGTTTGCGTTCGCCAAATGTATTCATTCAATATCGCCATAAAAATAAAGAATATTCCCCATCGAATTGACAGCTTATTCCACATCGATTCGGGTAATATTACCGTCTCTCCAAGAATAGCTTTTAAAGGATTTTTTTTAAAAAATGAGCCAATTATAAGTGTAACTGCAAATAGGACATTTATGATTGTTGGCTTCATGAAGAAAATTACTTTGTTACCAGACCAAATAGCTAAAGTTGCTGTAATTACGATTATAACAGTTGTGAGCAATAGTATTTTTGATACTTTTTTATACCTAAGCCACCCGATAAACAGAACAATAACGGCTAGTGAAGCAAAGATTCCCGCAGCAATAAGCATAGCTGAGTCTGGATTATTTTTTTTAAAGAATTGAAACGAGACAAAAAAAACGAGTAGAGGGCCGAAATCCATCCAAAAGTTTGCAGATCTGCTTTGAGTGTGTTCTTCACTTTTCATGAGTTTATTAACCTTTTAATTATGCTACATTAGGTTTAGAAAAATTAGTATCAATGAACTAATTCGGAAGTGCCCGATAGAGCTGCTGAAAATACGGCTGCTGAAAAATTCTCTAAATCCTCTATTTTTTCTCCTATTCCTATTGCGTGAATAGGTAATTTGTATTTTTCAGCTAATGCAACCAGAACTCCTCCTTTGGCAGTTCCATCCAGTTTTGTCATAATAATTCCGGTCACACCTGCATTGTCCTTAAAAACGTTTGTCTGCATTAGTGCGTTTTGTCCGACTGTAGCATCGAGTACCAGGATACAGTGGTGCGGCGCTGATGGATCTTGTTTTTTGATTACTCTAACTATTTTTTCAAGCTCATCCATTAATTCGGTGCGGTTTTGCAATCGTCCAGCTGTGTCAATCATAAGTATATCTATACCTTCGGACTTTGCCTGCTCGATTGCGTCATAAACTAACCCAGCGGCGTCAGAACCCTGCTTTCCAGAAACAATCTTTGCACCTGCTAAATCACTCCAAACTGTTAGCTGTTCTACTGCGGCTGCACGGAATGTATCACCTGCAGCAATCATTACTTTTTTACCTTGTGAACTATATTTTTTCGCTAACTTGCCCAGTGTTGTTGTTTTTCCCGACCCGTTTACACCAACAAAAAGTAAGATTTGCGGTTTTTCATTTGTTAGTGTTAGTGGCGATTCTAGAGGAGTTAGTATTTCAGATATGACTTCTCCAAGTGTGATTTTTATTTCTAATTCATTAACCTCCTTATCAAACTTCTCCTTTGACAGTCTTGAAATAACTTTTTCTGATGTTTCTAAACCAAGATCTGCCTGAATAAGTATATCCTCCAAGTCGTTTAGTGCTGCGTTATCTAATTTTCTTTTATTAAAGAGGGATGACATTTGCTCTGTCATGAGCGATGTGGATTTTGATAAACCCGCTGTTATGCGTTTGAAAAACCCATTCTCATTTAAAACGTTTTTTTCATTATCTATGTTAGAGTCTTTACTTTTATCAGAGCTCTCGTTTTTAGGCAGGAGCTTTTTTTGCGCATCAGAATTATTAGTTAATTTGACGGGTTGTTTATTTTTCTTATTTAATTTTTTTTTCTTAACGCCTTCTGTTTTTAACTTATTTTCTGATTTTCCTACATTAACTGTCGGCAGTTTTTCAGACGATGAGTTATTTGTATCTTCTTGATGAGATGCTTTTAATGCGGCAGCATTAATAACAGCCATTTTTTCAGCCATTTTGGAGTCGATTATTTTATTTTCTTCGGCTTTTTTGGAAGCTTCAAGCGCGAGTTTTTCTTCTTTAGTTTTAAAGCCAAGTCTTGAGAGCCAACTACGTTTTTTCTTGTCTGACACTAGATTAATTTACCTATCACTTTATTTGAGTCTATTCCTGTAATCTGGACTTTTGCAATGTTACCTGCTTTAGGCGGATTGTCTACTTTAACCAGTGTAAAGTCTGGTAGTCTTCCATAACCAGTTTCTTCAAAGAGAGCGAAGTCTTTTGTTCCAACTCTTGATTTAAGATGCATTAATTTTACATGCTCGCCTTCTTCACGAAGAATTTTAGCTCTTAATTTTATCACGGAGCTTTCAAGTTGAGGCATTTTTTCTGCAGGTGTACCTTCATGCGCTGAATATGGGAAAACATGGAGCCAAGGAATTCCTATTTCTTTGACAATACTTTTTGAATTTTCAAACATTTCGTCATTTTCAGTTGGAAACCCAGCAATTATATCGGCACCAAAAGTAAACTCTGGGCGTAATAATTTCAATTTTTTACATAATGAGATTACTTCCTCTCTACTGTGCCGTCTCTTCATTCTTTTGAGTATCATGTTATCCCCTGACTGAAGAGAAAGATGCAAATAAGGAGTCATTCTTTTATCTGACGATAAAGCAGTAAATAGTTCTGAATCAATTTCAGCAGGGTCGATGGATGAAAGCCGTAATCTCTGTAGGCTGGGTACAAGTTTTAAAATACGCTTTATCAGATCACCTAAAGGAGGTTTCCCCGGTAGATCTTGTCCCCATGATGATAAATCTACCCCTGTTAATACCACTTCCTTATAGCCCTGTAGGACAAGTGACTGTACGTGCGATACAACAGATCCTGCTGGGGTCGATCTTGCATTTCCTCTCCCATAGGGTATTATACAGAAAGTACATCTGTGATCACACCCATTCTGAATTTGTAAAAAAGCTCGAGTTCTGCTTTGGGTTTTTGTTAAGTTCCGGTTGCCTCCTGGTATTAATTGTGGGGCAAGCTCTTTTACTGACATGATATCATTTACTTTTATGGGCTCACCAAATAACAATTTATCTGGCTCAAAATTTGTTGCGACCATTTTTTCATTATTCCCAATAACTACATCTACCTCGGACATTTTAGAAAATGCACCTGGATCTATTTGTGCAGCACAGCCTGTAACAATGATATTGCATTCAGGGTTTTCTTTTTTAGCTTTTCTTATGGCATGATGTGAGCTTCGAACCGCTTCCCTTGTTACAGCACATGTATTGATAATGACTGAATTTTCTAGTCCAGAATCTTTAGCATGACTCAACATTACTTCGCTTTCATAAGCATTAAGTCTGCATCCTAGTGTTATAACTTTAGTCTTTTTTGACATCTCCGCTATTTGGTCTTTAATACGAGATGGGTCAAGCCCAGTGAAGGGTATTTAAAAATAATTTTTCAGTGTCTTTTTTTGTTCTAGCTCCACGGGACCTGTCATTAAAACATGTTGAGAATTTTTTTCCCAATCTATAAATAGCTCTCCTCCGTCTACTTGAACTCTTACTTTATTTTTAACTCTTTTTTGTCGAACTGCAGCTACCACAGCTGCACATGCGCCTGTCCCGCAAGCAAGTGTCATTCCAACGCCACGCTCCCAAACTTTGAGCTGTATTTGGTTTTCATTGATTATCTTTACAAAACCAATATTAGCTTGTTCTGGAAAAATAGAATGGATTTCTATTCTGGCGCCTATTTTTCTATAATCAATATCTCTGAAATCCTTTATGAAAAATATACAATGGGGGTTGCCCATGCTAACCGCTGAAGGGCTACCAATGATTTTGTAATTATCTAAATCAAACTTAATATTAAGTGATCTAGTATCCATTTCTTTTGCTAAGGGAATTTTCTTCCATTCTAGTTCGGGTTTTCCCATGTCTACTGTAATATTATTGTTACTATCTAATCTGCAGCATAATAAACCTGCTTTGGTTTCAAGTACCATAGATGTAGAATTGGCTTCTTGCATGTAAATCCAAGCTACACATCGTGTGGCATTCCCACACGCATTTACTTCAAACCCCTTCTGATTCCAGATTTCCATAAATACTTTAGACTTTTTTGATTTTGGGTCGCGAATAATTATAAGTTGGTCTGCTCCTTTTTTTCCCATTAAAGCTGAGTTCTGAGCGCACAAATTAATTACTATTTCTTTTGAAACTTGAAAATCTAAAGTGCCTCTTGCATCAAAGATAGCAAACCTGTTTCCTGCCCCATTCATGATATAAAAATCCATTGCAGAACTATACATGTTCTTACTTAATGCTGTAAACAATCTTTATTTTTTAAAAGTCCTATTAATAGAGAAACATTACTTTAATTTTTTAATGGCCTAATGTGCTGTAATATGGAAGATAGTGAACGGATTTTAAATTAGGGTAATAATATGAGTAAAATTCACAATATTCCACTTCTTTTATTAGTTTTTCTGTCGGCTACTGCTGCAATGTTATGTTGGTTCTTCGGTCTTTCTGCGCTTTCATCACCCATAATGATGGGCGATGTTTTCGTCTCAAAGTCCATTGCAGGTCTTGCGAAGGATGCTTTATTTGTTCCTTTGAAGCCATTAATGTATGCCCTCATTATTCTATCAATTGGTTCTTCTCTTGCAATATCTACAGGAGGTTTAGGCGCAAAATTTATTCGAGTATTTAGTTTTTTTATCTGCTTTTCATTAATTGGGATGGCTGTTGGAATTGGCGCTTTTATTTTATTTTCAGGGCTTGATATTGGGTTGGCATTACCAAATGAAGGCAGTGGTTCCGGTTTAATCAAAGAGATGCCCTTTTTATTAAAAATTTACGGCGTTCTTACATCTGCTTTAATGATCTCCATTTATGCAGGCTTAGTGCTGGGCGGTGCATTAAAGACTGCTGGACTCGGTCAGCAAGCGGATGAAATTTCTGATCTCTTCATAAAGGGGTTTAGAAAATTCCTTCAATACACAATACCTCTGGCAGTTTTCGGATCTATTACTTTAGCATTAAATAAACCAGGTGGGTTTGAAAATTTAGTAAAGCTCTTAAATCTTACTATTCCATATATTTTCTCCATGGCGATTGTATGGATTATTATGGTTATAACTACAGCGATAATTCAAGGCCGCGGAATAAATTTTGTAATGCGTGCAGTTCTGCCGCAAGCATTAGTGGCAGTATCCACATCTAGCTCTATGGCAACACTGCCAGCTACACGTGAAGCCTGCGATCAATTAGGCGTTGATGCTGATGAGGCAACACCTTTTTATACAATAGGGGCAACCATCAATATGGTCGGTACGTTGATTGGCCTTCTATTGCTTTCATTATACACCATGAAAGCATTTGGAATTGAAGTTGGTTTGAGTGATATGACAATCGTTGGATTTCAATCAATGATCTTTGCCACAGCAGCAGCTGGTACGCCATCTGCTT
This sequence comes from Hellea sp., assembly GCA_042093735.1. Taxonomy (GTDB): domain Bacteria; phylum Pseudomonadota; class Alphaproteobacteria; order Caulobacterales; family Maricaulaceae; genus Hellea. The sequence goes on from JBELEM010000001.1 coordinate 39,924, forward strand.
CAGTCGTTTTACTGCAGGATATTTTAGTTTCACAGGGTGTATCTGCTGAGTATGCCACCTATGTGACCGGGATTATTATCACTATTGATACATTAATTTTAGACCGATTACGGACAATGCTAAACACTCAATCAGACTCAATGTCTACGGCTAATGGGTTAAAAATTTATCATAAAAAGCCAAAAATATTGGTTAAATAAACAGTAAGAACAAATGCTAATGCAAAGCTAATCGAGGTTATTTCATTCTGCTTTTGCTGAAAACCCAATTTCTTTTTTTGAGCGCTCAGCACTTTGGAGATCAGTCAAGATAGATAAATTTATTGGTTTTTCTGGTAGCATAACAATAGATATTGTTCCCCCATCATTGATAAGCTTTATTAGCTCACTAGATAGTTCTCCAGTAAGTTCACTAGCAAGACCTTTAGTCATTATAGGCGCTAAAGTGAGCACTGTTGCTAATTCTTTTTTAACTTTATTTGGTGTTGTTTTACGCACTTCTGTTGCATAAAAGTTTATCACGCGTTCTAGAATTGAATTATCGTCAAACCTGAGCTGAAACTCATCTAAGTTTACATTTTTGATATCTGTTAAATTATTAAGATTTGATACACTATAATTATAAGATAGATCAAAACCGTCCTTTAAGCTAACAGATCCGTTACTTATTTTCAAAGTATTGGTATTAATGTTCAGCTCAGAATCCTGATTATACTGGAGAGTAATTTTATTGTACCCAATTTTTTTAATTGCCTCAAAGGCCAGCGCAGCTTCTTTCGAGGGAGGCGAATTTTTTAACTCTATTGTTATGGGACCGCTCGAATAACGATTTTTTACTATACCACTTTTCGCTGTTTGTCTGCTAGTAAAGCCTTTAGTCTTTATCGTGGCATACTCACTACTAAGGTGAAGTTCATTAATATCTATAGTATTATAAAGCTTGAATGTGGACTCGACAAAGTTGCTATATATATTTTTTAAATTAGGAGTATCAGAAAAATTTTTAAGTAATTTTTCTGATACTCCCATTACTGTAAATGAACTCAGCGAAGCTTCTATGGCATTACTTAAATTATCTTTACCATAAAACTCAATATTCATAACTTGAAAGTCTGAGACTTCTTTAGTTTTATTTCTTCCCCAAATAACACTACCAATACTTAGAGTCCCTTGTTTGTTCGAAACAGAGAAGCCTTCAATTGCTAGTGCCTTGCCACCTTGTTTTAAAACATCATTAATTTTGATTTTACTTTCTTTTGTTTTTTGATCTTGTAACGCCAGCAAAATTAACCCTGTTGTCTCCAATTTTGGAGAAATAATGGTTATTTTTTTTAATGATAAACTTTCATTCAAGCTGTTTTTAATTTTAATGCCTGATAGATCTATGCGGTCAAAAGACAATTCTCCTTCTTGTATGTGTGCTCCTTGTAGTTTAATTTGATTTATTTTAAAAAATTCACTTACATTCAAGTCTTTAAAAATAAAATTACCATTTGAATTTCTAGGGGCAGAAGAAGTATCAAACATTAAGCTGGGGTTCACCTCTGATATTTTTTTTATTACTTCATTAACTTCAGATTGCGATATTTTTCTTTTTTCAAGGACAAAATATTTTCCGAAATCCTTTGGGTTGTTTATATTATTATAAATTGGGGCTGATTTTTTAGCAGAAGGATTATTACTTTTATCTTTTGCGGTGCAGCCGTTTAATACAAATAACAATGTGGTAATACTGATCAGTAAAGCTTTATGTGCAATATTCATAGTGGTCCTTCTTGCAAATCATATGTAATATGCAAAAATAAATTTATTTTGTATAGTAACAACAATGTTAAAGGTTTTTAATTAAGATGGGATATAAAATTGACATCAATTAGTGCTACCCATATTTATAATGACGCCAAATTAAATATTATTTATAACAATTCCAAGCGCGCAAAGAGGGTGACTTTAAAGGTCAATCAAATAGATAGAAATATTAGAGTAATTGTTCCTGGTTATAAAGCATTTCCTGCTGCTAAAAAATTTGTAGAAAAAAATAAAGTATGGATTGCCCAGCAATTAGCAACGTTGCCTCCGGCCCAACCTTTTGAAGACGGCGGTTCTATATTGTTTTATGGCAAGCCGTACCTGCTAAAACATATTTCTTCACCTAAGGGAACTAACGTAGATCATGCAAAACACTTGTTAAGTGTGTATTCGCCAGATTACTCTAGTTTTTCGGGTAGGGTAAGGCGAATGTTAATAAGTAAAGCCAGAACAGAATTAAAGCGTTTGTCTGCTTACTATGCAAATAAAGTTTGTCGAGAAATAAATAAAATTAGTCTTCGTGACACAGCAACAAGATGGGGAAGCTGTGTAACAAGAAATGGCTTGGGAAATATAAATTATAGCTGGCGATTAATTTGTGCTCCGAGCTACGTTTTAAGTTATGTAGCTGCACATGAGTGCGCACATTTAGTTGAGCCTAACCATAGTAAAGATTTTTGGAATGTTTGTTCTGAAATTTACGGAGATGTTCATAAACCACGTGAATGGCTTAAACATAATGGCCCCTTATTATATGCTGTAGGAGCTAAAATTTAATTTTAATAACCTTGCGTCTAGGTCGTTAGATAGGTAGCGAAGCTGCGGGTCCAGCTAAACCTGGCTCTTTTGCTGCTGACCCTCGACCACCTTTATCTTTAACAGGACAAAAACTGAGCACCATAGTGCCTTCGGCCCGTGACTCATTTCCGGGCTGAATAAATTCAAGACCCCCTTCCGGTTTTTTCGCTAAAATTAAATCTAGGTCATCACCCCTGTCTTTATATAAGTCATCGAGTGTGTACTCTTCGGAGAGAGTTGTGGATCGGAAACTCCACCCCTCCCACCAGTCTTTTGTTAATGCATCATAGCTCCTCTTACGAGACGTCAGAGTTCTTCCTCTTGATGTGAATGCAATGGTGTCTGCGTCGTCCTCATCGGTATCGACGGATGTAAGTTGGAAAACTCTATGCCGCCCTAATTCGGGTGCGAATTCAACACATACTAATGCGTTGTAAGCATCATTTGGAGTTGCGGATATTAAATAATTAAAAGCGGAGTGATCTAACCTAAAGTCTGCATTTTCGGATAAAACCTCACCGTGAAATGTAGCATGCCCTTGAAGCCTTGCACCGCGTAATCTTCGCCAGTTTGTATCTGCAACAAGTACTTTTATATCCATTTCGTTAAGGGCTTTTGCTAGACCTAAAGACCAAGGGTTTGCTCCCACGATTAGAACACCGTCTCCGCCTCCTGCGGCAAGATCCAAGTACTTTGAAATTGGTCCTATTGCGAAACCTGCAAATAGCACGGTGGCAAAAACTAACGCAAACGCAAGTGGAACGAATAACGCACCTTCTGGCCTTCCTAAGGCAATTAATTCTGCGGCGAACAACCCTGCTACAGCCACGGCCACTACACCTCTGGGGGCTATAATAGATATCAATAAACTCTCTTTCCAATGTAATCCGGATAATGATGTTGATAACATAACGGCTATAGGTCTGACGACTAACATCATAGCAAGAACAAAAGCTAACACGCGCCATTCAGTTAAAAAAGCCTTTAAGATATCAGGAGTTAGTGTGGCTGTAAGTATTACGAAAACCCCCGAAACTAAAATAATAGCTATATTTTCTTTAAACCTCCTCATTTCAACCATTGCAGCAAATTTAGTATTTGCCATTGTCATTCCGAGTGCGGTAACCGCCAACAGACCTGTTTCATCTGCCATATTATTAGCAAGCACATAAATGGCCAATACCCAAGCTAAAACTACCGGTGCTTTTAAATATTCTGGAATGTGGCCTTTTCTAAATGCCCAGGCTAACCCATAGCCTGAAACAATTCCTAGAATAGTTCCTAGGATAGCAGCAAACGCAAGTTTTCCGAATGCCAAATAAATAGAAGCTTCAGATTGGGTGAACCGTATGAATTCATATCCGCCTACGGCAAATAATGCCCCTAGTGGATCATTAACTATTCCTTCCCATTTGAGCACATTTGCTGGCCTAGATTTTAGATGAGCCTGTCTTAAAAGCGGCATTATCACTGTAGGGCCAGTTACTACGAATAACCCCCCAACCATTGCAGATATATCCCAAGGTAAACCCACTATATAGTGTGCTGCAAAAGTTCCTAAAAGCCAGGCAATCGGCCCTGCAACTATAACCATTCTTATTACAGCATGAGAAGCGTCGCCTAAGTCTTTAAAACGTAGGGTCATACCTCCTTCAAATAATATAATGGCAACTGCTAATCCTATCATAGGCCTGTATAGGTCTCCAAAGTCTTGTATTGGATCCAGATGAAATAGATTTAATCCTGTAGTTATGAAATTGGGTAAATTAAAGCTAAGTAGCCAACCTAATAATGGCCCAAATAAAAGCCCAGCTATAGCCATGAGTACAATTGCGGGTCTCTGCAGTCTCCACGCTAGCCATTGTGCACCAATCCCTAGTACCCCAATAAGCGCAATTTTAAAGGGTAGCACATTAACGATGTGATGGGCTACATCTGCAGTTGCTGCCATACTATTCTCACAAAATTTAATCAGTTTAAGATTATTACATTACTTATATAGTGTCTATTCCTATAATTTCATAATCTCTTTTAAGTTTTGTCATAATATTTTTCCATTTGCTATTTTTAATTCGTTTTTGATGATATAAATATGCTCTTTTGGAATTGAACTTTTCAAACACTTGAAAACGCCCCTCAGTTTTTATGGACTGAGTAACCCTAAAATCTAAACACCCCTTTTCTTCTCTTGATTGCTTAATATGTTCGGGTAGCAATAATAGTGTCTCTTGGATATGTTGCTTTGCAACATCGAAGTGACCCGATAAATATATCGTATCGACTTCGTCATTTTCAACTTTTAGTGAGTGCATAAGGCCTGAGCGGTAGTCCGGGTATCGAGGAGTCCACGATAGCTCATTAGTAATTCTGTTATTACTTACTCTCTTTGTTTCTTGATAAAAATTTTTTTTCTTAGCTGGTAATTCTAATCCTTCGTATTCAATTAGCGGGGGCGTAGGTATGCCTAAAAGATGGGCAGAAAAATTTATTATATCTTGTGGGGGGGCCGGATTCCCATCTGAAACATTGTAAATTCTGTAAGGGTCGGGATTGGCAATAGAAGTTAAAATTGCGTTAGCTACATCTCCAACATGAACTCTGTTAGTCACATGACCTTCTTTTACTATATTCTGAGTTTTGTTTTGTTTTATTTTTTGGAAATTATTCCTACTAGGCCCGTATATCCCAGCCAAACGGAAAATATGCACAGGCGCTCCTATTTCCAACCATTGTATTTCAGCATTAAGTCTTTCTTTCCCTCTGGTTGTGGAGGGGTATAAAAGCTCATCTTCAAAGACCCATTGACCATTTTTATCTCCATAAACACTTGTTGAAGAGAGATATCCTACCCATTGGGTACTTTGTATGAGTTTTTTTTGATCAATAGTTAATTTATTTAAAAACGGATCAATGCCGTTTACTGGCGCCATCGAAGATAGAATTATGCAAGCGTCACCAATTATACTACGTAGCTTTGAATTAATTGCTCCATTAAATATTAGAGGAATTACTCCGCATTTCTTAAGAAGTGAATGTCGTTTTTTGGTTCTAGTTGTTACATAGACTTTATAACCTTGCTCCAATAAAGGTGCATACATTTCTTGGGCGCAGTAACCTGCTCCTAAGAAAAGAGCAGTGCTCTTGCTATATTTATTGTTTCGAACCATTGATGATATTAACCCTATTGATTAGAGAACGAATTATGAGATTTACACGTTTAGTCCTATTGAGTTTTTATACCATTGCAATGATTTTTGCTGATAGCTCTTGGGCCAAGAACTTGACATCAGAATTCGATAAAAAACATAAGTTATGTTTGGAGCAAATATCGAAAGATTCTTCCATGGCTTTTGAAAAGGCTATGATTTGGCAAGATGAAGGAGGCGGTAGGAGGGCAAAACATTGTGTTGCTATGTCACTTTTTGCGCTTGGACATGAAGTTGAGGCAGCTGCGAGGCTAGATGCCCTCGCAATTGCTTCAGATGGCGGCACTAATATTATGCGTGCTAATTTTTATGCGGAGGCGGCAAATTTTTGGTTAATTAGTGGTAGTCCTAAAAATGCCTATTCTTCGGCCTCCAAGGGTTTGGAGCTTGTTGATGGTTTTGTGCCGCTTTTTATTATTAGGGCCCGATCTTACTTCGCTTTAGAGCGTTATCAGGACGCTATAATGGATTTAGACTCAGCGTTAATTAATGACCCGGAAAATGCTGATGCGTTGCGTTACCGTGCTAATGTGAATTTGAAGCAAGGAAATCTTAATGCAGCTAAGAAAGACATTAACAATTCACTACAAATTAATCCAAATAGCATAGAGTCCGCACTGGTCAGAGGGCAAATAAATGAAAGTTTACGATTGATTGAAAGTTATAAAAAGGATTCATAATGTTTATGCAAATCATTCGCAAAGCAATTGACAATCATTCTCATAAATAATAAACTCTTATTATGATACACTGTATATGCAATAACATAAACACTGCAAAAATTGATTTAGCAACCACAAATGGGGCATGTAGTGCAGCAGATGTTTTAAAGTCTTGCAATATGAAGTTCAACTGTGGACAGTGTCGAATTAGCATTGATAACCGCATAGCAGAATTACGACTCACCAAGTTTAATTTAGAGGCTGCTGAGTAAACCCTTAAAATCTTTTGTATATTTTTGCGAGTGATTTTCAATTGCTTTGAATTATCTGCAAATGATTTTCAATCTCTACTAAATATCTGTAAAAACACACTTTTTTGTGCAATTGATTTGCAATTGCTAACATTTAATTTGACTGCGAGGATCCAAAGTCTAAATAAGTATTCATAAAAAGGAGTTGGTTATGCGTGGCGATAAAAAAGTAATTGAACATTTAAATAAAGCACTAAAAGCGGAATTAACCGCGATCAATCAATATTTTTTACACTCAAGAATGTTAAAAGATTGGGGAGTTACAAAATTAGCTGAAAAAGAGTATAAAGAAAGCATAGAAGAAATGGAGCACGCAGATAAGATTATTGAGCGAATCCTTTTTTTAAATGGTTTGCCTAATCTACAGGACCTAGGAAAGTTATTTATAGGCGAGACAGTGCATGAAATTCTTGAATGTGACATGAAGCTCGAAGATATTGCTATTCCCATTTATCGAGATGCCGTTGAATATTGTGAAAGTATTAGGGACTATGGTACGCGAGATCTTCTTCAATCAATCTTATTAAATGAAGAAGAACACGTTGACTATCTTGAAACACAATATGATTTGATTAAACAAATGGGAATTGAAAATTATATTCAGCTACAAAGTGGTCCCGTTACAGAAGGGTAATTAGTTTTAATTTAAACTAAATTAAAGATTCCCCAATTTCTAGAACTGAATTGATTAGTAAATCTATGTCTGAAACTTTTGTTCGGTGATTTGTAATATTGACTCTGATTGCCGTATTCCCGTCTATTACGGTTGTAGATGGGACTGCTATTCCGCTTTCTTGTATCTTGAGAACAAGTAGAGAATTATTCATATCGATATCTGATTGGAATTTATAACGGAAGCAACATATATTAAGAGGCACTGGCGCGAGGAGCTCTAATGCGCCCTCAGATTCAATTCTATTTTTCAAGTATTGCGCTTGATTAATATTTTTTTCTACAACATCTGCGATCTGATCAATACCATGGGATTTTAGATGGACCCATACTTTGAGAGCTCTGAAGCTTCTTGATAGCTCAGGCCCATAGTCCATAGCCCAAAAATCTCCGCCAGCAAGGCCGCCTTCGTAATATTTTAGATATTCAGGTCTATTGGCGAAAGACTTTTTATGCGAGGCATGATCTTTAATAAGAACGCAACCAGCTTCATAATTTACTTGCCACCATTTGTGAAAGTCAAATGCTATGCTATCTGCTCTGTTCAAACCTTTTAGACGATGATGCACAGTTTTTGACAAGATAGCTGCAGAGCCGAAAGCGCCATCGATATGGTACCACATATTATTTTTATTAGCTATATCAGCCAACTTATCCAAATTATCGATTGATCCAGTATTTACAGTACCTGCATTACCAACAAGAGTGAAGGGGTGGAGGTTTCTGGAAATATCTTTTTCAATAGTTTCTTCTAATTTTTTTATATCAATTTCAAAATTATTATCGCATGGAATTTTGCGCAACGCAGTCACGGGTATTCCTAATAAATCAAATGCTTTTACAATACAATTATGGCTTTGAGCGCTCGTGTAGCCGACCAATGTAGAAGTATCATGCAATTCAAGAGCTTTGTCACGAGCTACTTTGAGCGCAATTATTGTTGCCATTGAGGTGCCAGATGTGATTAGGCCAGTTGTACTGTCAGGCATTCCCATAATACCTGCCGACCATTTAATTATTTGTTGTTCTATAATAGGGGCTATATGGTTTCTTCCTCCCGAATTTACATTCATAGATGCTGCAGCAATTTCAGCTAATATATTGGAAGGCGATCCTGCGCCATTTACCCATCCAAAGAATCGAGGATGAGTGTTTCCTGGCCCGTACTCTAAGATTTGATCTAGTTCTTGTTTTATTTGCTGCGGCGTAGCTCCTTCATTTGGAGCATCGATTTTTAAGTTAGCCTTTAAATTTTTGGGTACTGGGGTCCAAACCCTTCCCTGCTTGGAATTTTCCATTTTATCTAGAGAACTGTCAAGCATAGCGTGAGCGACTTGACGGAAATCTGTCCAGTTTTTTGGATCTAATGTCATAATTTAAATTTCGCTTTTTAAACTTTGTGGTATTAAATTATAATGTATCTTTAGTATAATTATGAGTTATTGCTTATATTCTATGTTTCAGAATCGAATAGTTCTGCAAGCTTTTCTGTCATTGCACCGCCCAATTGTTCAACATCCATTATGGTAACAGCGCGTTTGTACCAACGGGTAACATCATGACCAATTCCAATTGCCACTAGTTCAACTTCACTTCTATTTTCGATTTTATCTATAACTAGCCTTAAGTGTGATTCTAGAAAACCCGTTTTATTTTGACTCTGTGTTGCATCATCCACTGGGGCTCCGTCAGAGATAACCATTATAATTTTTCTCTGTTCAGGTCTATATGAGCAACGTTGGTATGCCCATTCTAGAGCTTCGCCGTCAATATTCTCCTTTAATAGACCTTCACGCATCATTAACCCTAGATTTCTCTTTGCTCTTCTCCAAGGAGTATCTGCTCCCTTGTATATTATGTGACGTAAATCGTTGAGGCGACCTGGGGAAGCCGGCTTGCCATTAGTCATCCAATCTTGGAAACTATGACCCCCTTTCCAAGCTCGTGTGGTAAAGCCTAGTATTTCTGATTTTACCCCACACCTTTCTAACGTTCTAGCCATTATATCGGCGCACACGGCCGCGACCATTATAGGTCGACCTCTCATTGATCCAGAATTATCAATTAATATAGTGACGATCGTATCTCGAAAACTAGTCTCCTTTTCTTCCTTGAAGGTGAGGGCTGACATAGGGTCTATGATCACGCGAGTAAGTCGCGCTGTATCAAGTTGTCCTTCTTCAAGGTCAAATGTCCATGAACGTTGTTGTTGAGCTAAAAGTTTTCGTTGCAAACGGTTAGCAAGTCTGGAAATAATAGATGATAGACCTGCCATATGGCCATCAAGGTAACCTCTTAATCTATCTAATTCTTCAATTTCACAGAGTTCCTCTGCTTTGATAGTTTCATCACTTTTACTTGAATAAATTTTATACGGATCTGGTAAATTTGTAGGATTTGGTCGAGGTGCATTTGGGTCAGAAGTTTGGTCTGCATCATCAGGGCTTCCTTCTATATCTTCCGCATCAATAATATCCTGTGGATTTATCTCATCGTCATCAACTGCATCAGTGCTCGAAACTTCAGACTGTCCTTGTTCTTGTTCTCGAGGTGTGTCCGGTGTTTGATCAGACTGTGTTTCTTCATTTTCAGAATTTTCTTCTTCTAATTCCTCATCTTCCTCTGGCTCAGCGAGGTTGTTATTGAGCTCTAAATTTTGAATTAGTTTTTGCAGAGATTTAGCAAAATCTTCTTGATCGTAAATTTTACTTTTTAAATTTAGTATATCGGAAGATAATACTTCTTCTATTTCTTTTCTCCAGTTTAACATGATACCGTCGAAACTAGTTGGTGTTTTAATACCAGTAAATACCTCGCGAGTATACAACCCTATCGCTTCAGGAAAATTATTTTCATCTTTTAACATACCTACTTTGTTGAAACCTTTGCGAAGGCCTCTTGCAGATGCAGATGCAGTGAGATTATTCCTCACGCCCTTCAAATATTTAGTGCCCACAGCTTCAACTCTTGCCGTCTCTATTGCTTCATATATCGCTCTTTTTGGACCAATTCCAGGCCGATACTTTTTATGCACAGCCTTGTCGTGATGCGCTATACGCAGTGCTATTCCATCTGCATCTCCCCTAATCTTCGAGATTTCATCGGAATTTAATTTAGCCGGTAGGCTGGGTAACATTACTTGGTCTTGAACTAAACCAGCGATATCACCCCCAAAAGAAATATCTATACCTGGATCACCAGCTAATGCTTTTGTTGATGCTCCAATAGCATTCTTGAACTTATCAATTGGAGTGTTTATGCTCATTGCCTAGGTTAACTCGTTAAGCTTGTTGTTGCTGATTCCACTAAATCATTTCCAAATGCTCTCTGATAAAACTCATTAATTATAGGTCTTTCCAGTTCGTCGCATTTATTTAAAAACGTGAGTCTAAAAGCTTGAGAAATATCATTATCAAAAATGCGTGCATTTTCTGCCCAGTTCATAACTGTCCTCGGACTCATTACTGTAGATATGTCACCCGCTATAAAACTACTGCGAGTCATATCTGCAACTCTAACCATTGAAGCAATTATATCCTTGCCCTCTGGTGTTTTATAAGTTGGCGATTTTGCTAACACTATCGCCTCTTCTTCTTGATTAGAAAGATAGTTTAACTGACAGACAATGCTCCATCTATCCATTTGGCCTTGGTTTATTTGTTGTGTTCCATGATATAGACCTGACGTATCGCCCAAACCGACGGTATTAGTTGTAGCGAAAAGCCTAAAAGCACTGTGTGGTGTAATAACTCTGTTTTGATCTAATAGAGTTAGTCTACCTTGAGCCTCTAAGACGCGCTGTATCACAAACATCACATCTGGCCGTCCGGCATCATATTCATCAAAAACTAATGCAACAGGATTTTGAAGTGCCCAAGGCAAGAGACCTTCGCGAAATTCTGTAATTTGTTTTCCATCTTTCAATACTATGGCATCTTTGCCGATAAGGTCTATTCTACTGACATGTGAATCTAGATTAATCCTAACCATTGGCCAATTAAGTCGAGCGGCCACTTGTTCAATATGTGTAGATTTACCTGTCCCATGGTAACCTTGTAACATTACTCGCCTATCGCTGGTAAATCCTGCGCAAATCGCTTGTGTCGTACTGGAGTCAAATAAATATGCATCATCTATAGCAGGTACGTATTCAGATTTTTTACTAAATGAAGGGACCTTCATATCAAAATCAACACCAAATGTTTCTCTTGCTGAAACTGAAGTATCCGGTTTAAAAGTTGGAAATTTTTCGTTCATCTGTATATCCGTTTCGGGTTATTATTAAATATTTAGCCAAGGCTTGTTGTTCGCAAAACCTTCATGGCACTAACTACGCGCTGGTAACTTTCTTCAGTATTCCGCTTGCCTTGATTTGTATCTGGATGAAGCTGCTTAACCAATTGAGTGTAGCGCTTTCTTACGTCTGCTTTAGTAGCGGTATCATCTAACCCTAGGTCATTTAAGGCTTTAAGCTGCAGTTTGGATAAACTGCGCCTTCTGGGTGCTTCAGTTTGATCTGCGATTTTGCCTTCACCGAATATTGAGTAACCTTCAGCTGTTGCTGCTGTTGAGCCGGCTTTTCGTTTTTTTTGAGCAGATGCTCGCTCTGCTGTATTTTTCCGTACATCCCAAGTGGGCCGATGACCGTGGCGGGCTCCAACTTGCCATTCCGCAATATCTTCGTCGCTCATGTTGGAGAAGAAATTCCAATTTTTATTATATTCGCGTGCATGTTGGGTACAAAAATTATAATATTCTTTTCCAACGCTATCAGGGGATTTGGGGGCTCTGCATCCTCCCATACTGACGCAACCGGCCCAATCACATACTTGTTGATTAGGGTCTAATTTCTTTTTGCCTTTATTGACACGGATATCTATGCCTTTGGGTTTGTATTCAAAACTATTTGTCATATATACTTTTACGTTAAGGATTTGTATTTTGGTTGTTTTTTTAAGGACTTTGTAAAATGGGCGTATTAGGTGAATCAATCAAGAGAAAATTACAAGAAAGTTTCAATCCGACGCACTTAGAGGTTATAGACGAATCTGCTAAACACTCTCATCATGAGGGTGCAATCAAGCATGGGTTAGATGGCGGGGGAAAAGAAAGCCATTTCCATGTGGTAATTAAAAGCAATAGCTTCGATGGATTAAACAGATTGCAAATCCATAGATTAGTCATGGAGTTGCTTAAGGAAGAGATTTTGCAAATTCATGCTTTTAGTTTAGAAATAGGAAGGGTTTAGCGCTTGGATTGACCAAAGCCTTCAAATAGCGCTCTTTGTCTTAAATTTAAACCCTTTGGCTTGGTTGCTATAATTGTTTCACTTTCCCTTTCTAGCTCAAAGCTTGCAACTTCAAATGCCTCATACTTTTGATTTTCAACAGTTGAGACTCCTATCATTTTTACTTTGCCATTCTCATGACTTAAAGAAAAATCGATATAGCCATTATGGAGGGCATTATAATAGCGTGCATCAGGGTTTGCTTGGGTAAGAAGTAAAGAATAATCTGAAGTGTTTTCGCCTAAATAAGCTGTCATAGTTTTTGAAGATACAGAGGTGGTAACACACTCTATACCTACTTTGACATCATTTTCACTGGTGAGGTCATTTATCCAAAACTCATGCGCATCTCCAGTTAGCACTATAAGATCTTTTATTCTTTCATTTATAAGTTCTTTGTAAAACTGTTCTCGAGCGTGTGGATACCCATCCCAGCTGTCCGGATAAACAGGAAGTTTATATTTAGAAAGCTGGATGCTTTTGCGAACTCCTTTCCAGTCTTTTTCAATTATACTCATAGTATCTTCATCAATGTAAGGTTCTAGGTCAGTGGTATGTAAACGCCCCATGATAACTTGGTTGGCAATTACCCGCCAAGTAGTTCCGGAAGATTTTGACTTTTTTAGTTCATTAATAATAAATTTACTTTGGTTTTGACCGAACATTTCCCGGGTTGGATCATTTAATACATCAGACTTAAAACTGTTCGCTCCACCCGGGCTTGTAATTTTTTCGAAATGATCTTCCATAACCAAAGGTTCTGCTCTTGCGGTCAACCTTGTTTCAACAGTTATGAGAGTTAAAAGGTTGCCCCAGTCAAAGCTACGAAATATATCACTTTTTAATTGCCCTGGTTTCGGTTCCCTAACTGGCATCCATTCATAATACGCTCTTAAGGCAGCATGTGTCCTCTCTGTCCAACTTCCTTCATTAAGGTCGTGATTATCCGCCCCTGACTTCCAGCTGTCATTACTTGTTTCATGGTCGTCCCATATGGCGATGAGTGGTAATTTTTGAGTTAGTAATTGTAAGCTATTGTCACTTCTATATTGAGCATGTCTTTGACGATAATCGTCTAATGTTATTATTTCATGTTTGGGTGAGTGTATCCGATTAAGATTGGTTTCTGAAGCCCCTTCATACTCACCAGCTCCGTACTCATAATAATAGTCACCTAAGTGAATGACGGCATCGAAATGTTCTTGCCGTGCTATGTGATCGTAAACATTAAAGTACCCATGCTCCCAATTAGAGCATGAAACAATTGCAAAATTTGCTCTTTCAACCTCATATTGAGGTAGTGTTTTTGTTTTTCCCACTGGCGAAGTGTTGTTATTAAAATGAAATCTGTAATAATATACTCTTTCGGCTTCAAGATTTTTAACATCGATTTTAACCGTAAAATCTCTAGCTATGTGTGTAGAAAAAAAACCAGCTCTAGATATTGGCTCAAAGTTTTCATTTTCAGATAATTCCCATTTAACATTAAGTTGTCCAAGGCGTGGGTTTTCTGGAGTTATCCTAGTCCATATTATTACTCTATCAGATTTAGGGTCGCCAGATGCAACGCCATGTAAAAAGGTACCATAATAATTTTTTTCTAGAGCATTATAGCTTGATGAATTCTGTGGCGAACATGCGAGTGCACCTGTAGCCGTTAACCCACTCAAAATTTGCCTGCGATTTATACTTTTTTTCATAATATTTTCTTTTGAGCACTAACTATTTAGGCACCATTTTAGGATAGACTTTTGAGCATGAAGCCTATTTTCAGCCTCACGAATAACAACACTTTTAGGTCCGTCTATCACCTCTGCTGTTACTTCTTCTCCGCGATGTGCAGGTAGGCAATGCAGAAATATTGAATTTTTTGCTGCAGCATTCATCAACGTATCATTGACTTGATATTCAGATAAATCTTTTAACCTTCTTTCCGAATCTTTGTCACCCATAGATACGAAGGTATCAGCAATAACAACATCAGTATCCTTGCAGGCTTGTAGAGGGTTTGTTATAACTTCAATATCGGCTCCTTGTGACAAGGCAGCATCTAAAATACTCTTTTTTACCTCATAGCCATTTGGAGACGATAACCGTAGTTTATATTTAAATTTAACCGCAGCATTTATAAAACTATTAGCAACGTTGTTTCCGTCACCCACCCAAGTGAGTGTCATATTTTTTAGCTGACCAGCATTCAAACTTGTGTGCTCCTCTAAGGTTAGTAAATCAGCCATTATTTGGCAAGGGTGGTTAAAGTCCGTTAGTCCATTAATCACGGGGATATCAGCATTTGCGGCTAAGCTAATTATGGTTTTATGATTATTCGCACGTAGCATGATTGCATCAAGATAGCCTGATAGGACTTTAGCGGTATCTTCAATAGTTTCGCCTCTGCCTAATTGCATTTCATTACTATTAGCAGTGATTGAGCTTCCTCCGAGCTGTTTAATGGCCATATCGAAAGAAAAGCGAGTGCGAGTACTTGATTTTTCAAAAATTAAAGCAATTGTTTCGCCTTTAAGAGGGGCGTCTTTATCCAGTTCACCTTTCCGCAAACCAATTCTATTTTTTTTCATTCTGTGCGCATCATCTAGAATGCTTCTTAGTTCGGATGCCTGTATATCAGCCAATGACAGAAAATGCTTTGGGGGGGTCATTGATTAGTCCTCATATAAAATAATAGATACTTACAAAAATTACTTGTGTTTCATAGTTAAATGTCAATTCTTTATAAAGGTATTATACAATACCGAGCTAACCTTCAAAATCATCAAGTTTTTTAGCTTCTTCAAAACATGCCCTCAGAATATTTACCGCCTCAGTAACGTGAGTTTCATTTATAATTAATGGAGGGGCAAGACGTAACACATTATCACCGGCTGATCCCCCGAGCATAAACTTTTCTAACATCATTTTTCTAACCTCTAATGCAGGTTTTTTAAGCTTCATTCCACATAGTAACCCTTTCCCCCGAAGCTCTTGAACTACATCAGGAAAATCATGCTTCAATTGTTCAAACTCTTTTTTTATAAGACCAGAAATTATATTAACATTTTTGAGGAATGTAGGTTTAGAGATCTCATCCCAAACAGCGTTTCCGACTGCGGTTGCCAGCGGATTTCCTCCATAAGTTGAACCGTGTGTACCCGGTACCATGCCGGCCCCAACCTTTCCGCTAGCTATACAAGCCCCTATTGGAAAGCCGCCGCCGACCCCCTTGGCTACTGCCATTATATCAGGCTCGGCTCCCTCTACCCATTGGTGTGCGAAAAGGCGCCCAGTTCTACCTGCACCGCATTGTACTTCGTCATAAATTAGCAAAATACCATTATCATCACACACTTTACGTAAACCTAGTAAGCACTGATCAGGTACTGGCCTGAGCCCCCCTTCTCCTTGTACGGGCTCGATGAGTATTGCCGCCGTAGTTTTTGAAATAGCCTTTTTAAGCGCATCATGATCGGCAAACGGCAGGTGAATAAAACCTGGTAAAGCGGGTCCGAAACCTTTTAGGTATTTAGGGTTACCTCCAGCGTTGATAGTAGCAAAGGTCCTTCCGTGAAAAGCGCCTTGGAATGTTATAATATCAACTTTTTCCGGAGACCCATTGTCATAATGATATTTTCGAGCTGATTTCATTGCACATTCGAGTGCCTCTGCCCCGGAGTTAGTGAAAAAAACTTTTTCTGCAAAAGGCAATGCTTGGCAATATTTTTCAGCAAGAGCTTTCGCTCCAGGTAACTGAAACATTCCTGATAAATGCCAAACCTTATTGGCTTGATCTATTAAAGCTTTCTTTGGTGCTGGGTGATTATGTCCAAGACAATTTACTGAAATTCCAGCAATAAAATCCAGATATTTATTACCATTTTCCGTGTAAAGATAGGCTCCCTCACCTCTTATAAAGTTTTGTTTCGGGGGGTTGTAGGTGTCATATAAGTGATCGCCATGTGCCATATTGAGTTCCTTAAGATTTAATTCGCCATCCTGATTTAATGACTTTCAAGACTGAAAAGAAAAGAAATATATTAATTAGAAAAATAATTATAATTCCTATTTTTATAGGGCCATCTGAAACTCCTAAAAATCCATATCTAAAACCATCTATCAAATAAAAAAGAGGATTTAATAAGATTAATTCCTGAAAACTTTCAGGAAGAACGTCAATTGAATAAAATGTCCCTGACAGAAACGAGAGAGGTAGAATTATAAATTGATTCACTACGGCTAATTGATCAAATTTCTCTGCCCATATTCCAGACAGAACACCAACCATACCCATCATAATCGCGGCTGAAATGCCGAAGTAAACTACTGCCCAGATTTTACTTGGATACATAGGCGTAAAAAAACTAAGCGCTAAGGATGTAACCAATGCAACGATTATGCCCCTCGTTGCTGCACCTGCTATCCAACCGATAGCTAATTCAAAATAGGATAATGGGGGCATTAAGACATCTGAAATGCTACCCATTAGTTTTCCGGTCATTATTGATGAAGAACTATTTGCTGCTGAGTTGTTTAATATACCCAACATTACAAGTCCAGGTGCAAGGAATGCCATAAAGGATTTGGGATCAGGCCTGAGTGCTGAGAAGGCAAGTACAAATACTGTCATATACAGAAGGTTGGAAATTACAGGTGCAAGTAAAGTTTGCGGTCCAACACGCATAAACCGTTTTATTTCCTTTTTATATAGAGTAGCCAGCCCCATCCAGTTAACCATACCAAATTCGTGAACTTTGGGTGTTGGTAAGGATTGCAAACCTAATTTATTCATAACTAATGTCTTTCTATTCACCACCGCAGTAACATGACGTTATTTGCAAGCCAAGTGCTAGAATTAATACATTTAAGGTAAATTTTTTCATAATTTATTTTATCTATATGTTGATTTCTGTGGATAGCTTTGCGTAGCTATCTTGTGGTTTCAATAGCATCATATACTGTATGTAGTGTAAATAAGATTTATAGCTATTTTGGTAAACTATATATTGTGTGCGTAGTAAATTACTGAAAAGCTTTATCAAGATACCTATAAGGGGAGTATTTTAAAATGGCATGGACAGAAGATCGGGTTGAAATACTTAGTAAACTATGGGCAGAAGGCTTGTCGGCAAGCCAGATTGCCAAAGAACTCGGTGAAGTTACAAGAAATGCTGTTATAGGCAAAGTCCATCGTCTTGGGTTATCAGGTAGAGCTAAACCATCTAACCCTACAAAAAAATCTTCCCGAAAAGCTACTGTGGTTCGAACGAGAGCGGTGAGGATGCCTTCGGCACCTAGAAAACAACGACCGACGATTGTTGCTCCTCCTCCCCCCCCGATAGAGGCTAAGCCAATGGCTAATGGTAAATATGCCACCATTTTGACTATCAGGGACCATATGTGCAAATGGCCTATTGGTGACCCAAGCACATCAGAATTTCGTTTCTGCGGAAGAAAAACTGAAGATAAAGATGAGCCCTATTGTACAGCCCACAGCAGGGTAGCTTATCAGCCATCGAGGCGAAGAGGAGGAAGCGTTCGTACATTGGGACCAAACCCCGTACGGCGAAGGCTAAAATAGTTCATTTTAATTTTTTATTTCTTTTTTCTCTTATCCTGCAGTATCTACTTTTGCATAGTTACGCTTAATTAGGAGACCCAATGAGCGAAATACATTCACGTACTTGTCACATATGCGAAGCTAACTGTGGCACGCTCATGACTGTTGAAGGAAATAAGGTCACTAGAGTAACGGGTAACCCTGATCATATCTTGTCCCAAGGTTATATATGTCCAAAAGCCACTGCAATTCCTGATATTCAGGACGATCCTGATAGATTAAGGGTTCCAATTAAAAAAACTGATAATGATTGGAAGGAAGTAACATGGGCAGAAGCCTTTTCTGACATAGCTAATAGGCATAAGAGTATATTAGAGGGTAAAAAAACATCTGCAATTTTTGCTGGAAATCCAAATGTTCATAATTATTCTAGTAGTTTTTTTATGCGTGGGTTGAAGAAAGCTTGGGGAGTTTTAGGAATATATTCAGCATCAACTCTTGACCAGATTCCCCATATGGTATGTCAAAAGTGGGTTTATGGTCATAATGCTTTGTATCCCGTACCGGATATAGACAGAACTATGTATATGTTGTGCGTAGGCGGAAATCCTTTGGCGTCAAATGGCTCTCTTTGGACAGTTCCTGATGTTAAAAACCGTATTAAGAAATTACAGGACCGCGGAGGAAAATTTATTGTAATTGATCCGCGAAAAACAGAAACTGCTAAATTAGCAGATAAACATTATAACGTTAAGCCTGGAACTGATACAGCCCTTTTTATGGGGTTACTGTTAGCTTTAGATAAGCATAACTTAATTAATCCAAGGCATTTAAGTCCATTTTTAAAAGACTGGGATAAAGCCATGGGCTCTATACGCAGGTTTACCCTTGAAGATTTATCAAACTATTGTGGTATTAGCACCCAAACAATATTATCAATAGGAAAACAACTCGGATCAGGTAAGCCCGCTATAGTATACGGTCGTATGGGTGTATCAGTTACAAAACATGGAACACTTAACCATTGGTTAATTCAATTGTTAAACATCGCCACTGGTAATGTTGATAACGAAGGTGGAGTAATGTTTCCTGACCCAGTTATTGACCCAGTGGAAAGAAGTGGTACGGGCTCATACGCGAGATACCATCAACGTGTGTCGGGTCGGCCTGAAGTTCTGGGGGAACTACCAGCTGCTGAGTTAGCATCTGAAATTATGACAGAAGGTGATGGACAGATTGGAGCTTTACTTACGATTGCGGCTAACCCAGTTTTATCGGCGCCAGGAGGAAAGCAAATAGACTTAGCTCTAGAAAGTTTAGAATTAATGGTTTCAATCGATATGTATATTACTGAAACATCTCGTCACGCTGATTACATACTGCCGCCATGCGGGCCTTTAGAGAAAGACCATTATCCACTTTTTTTTGCCCCGCTCGCTATTAGAAACTATGCTGATTATTCACCTGCCCTTTTTGAAAAAGAAGAAAATAGTTTGTCAGACTGGGAAATCATGGCTGATTTAACTGATGCTCTTTCACTAGCGGGAGGCAACACTCGGCAAAGCCCAAGAGTAAGTCCGCCGGAAATGTTAGACCAATTCTTGAGATCTTCCAAATATGAAATAAATTTGGCTCAACTTGAAGGTAATAATAATGGTCATGATTTAGGGCCCCTAAAGCGAAGATTACCAGAAAGGCTCAAAACAGAAGATAAATTAATTCATTGTGCTCCGGATATTATTTTAGAAGATTTAAGACTGTTTGAGAAATCATTTAAACTGCCAAAAGAATTTAGCTTCAGTTTGATTGGGCGAAGGCATGTGCGTTCTAACAATAGTTGGATGCATAACTCTAGGCGCCTTATTAAAGGTCCCAACCGCTGTACATTGATGATGCACCCTGCAGATGCTGCAATGCTTAGAATTGATAATAAGGAGCTTGTTGAAGTTTATAATAAAATCGGATCCTTGCAATTACCTGTTGAGATAACTGAAGACATAATGCAATCGGTTGTTTCTATTCCTCATGGCTATGGGCATGGTAGAAAGGGTGTTAAGCTTACTGAGGCCCAAAAAGCACCAGGAGTGTCCATTAATGACCTTACTGACCCCTCAATATTAGATAATCTTTCAGGAAATGCTGTTCTAAACAGTATTCCTGTTGAAATTAGAAAAATTCAATCGACAGAACTGTAGTTAAACTTAGCCCAAACACTTTTTCCTATAGGCATAGGCTCTTTTAGTATTTTGCTTACTATTGCTTCAGCTAATAACGGTGCAAACGTAAACCCACGCGAACCAAGTCCAGTAAAGAGCCAGGTATCTTTATTCAACATGCTTATAATAGGTAGTGTATTTTTTGAAGTTACTCTGACGGACGATCTAGCTTCTTCACCAGTTACCGTTGCAGTTATTCCTGTAAATTTTTTTAAGTTATTGATGTTTTCGATGTCATCAGATTTTCTTGGTATAAATGGATCATGTTCATCAAGCCTATTATGTGTTGCCCCAACAATCACCTGCTCTCCAACGGGAATAGCGTATCCGCCATAGCTCACAGCGCTATTTAAATTTGCCTTTGCGGATGTTATTTGACCACGTGAAAACCTTAGAGGAATATTTTTAACTTCAGGCATATTTTTAAGTCCGAAACCTGCCGCTAGAAATTTTATATTTGACTCTTGTATTGTTTTTTTTCCCAAATCAATATTTTTAAGCCAGTCATGAATTATTAGTTTTGGTGATATTACCAAGGATTCACCAAGTATAAGTTTATTTTCTAAACTGTCATATTTTAGATGATTTTTAGGTAGTGGAGACTGCGAACATAACTTTTTAAATCTAGTTATCTCGTCTTTAGACTTAGGTATGTGAACAACGCCTTTAGTAGGTGAGTAATTATTATATAAATTTAATGCATAAATGTAACTACCTAAAAAAAACCTACTTTCGGGTCTATCCTGAAGGTCTAATCTGGGTTTGACCAAGGCAATATTATTGTGACTTGCCGCTATAAAATCCTTATCATGAATTATTTGTGGAATAATTCCACGCCTTTTAAAAGCTAAAGTTAATGATGCTCCTGCAATACCCGCTCCAATTATGGTAGGACTTAATTTAATTTCCTTTTCAAGTCTCTTACCTGCTAAAGTGGCTTCTATTCTATGACGTTTGCGACCAAACCCCTTTTTTTTATTAACTTTAAATCCAGCCTTTTCTAAAGATTTTTTTACTGAGCCAGCGGCTGTAAAAGTTCCCAATCGAGCACCTGCTGCAGATAAATGATATATCTTTTTTATTATTTCATCTGACCACATTTCTGGATTTTTGGAAGGGCTAAAGCCGTCTAGAAACCATGCATCAACACAAGCATCCATCTCATCCAATGCATTGGAGGCATCATCATGAATTAAAGTTAAGGTGACATCGCCAAAGTGCAGTCTATGAAACCCCTTAATGGGGCCGGGCCAAATTTTTATTAGTTCTTCAGTAAATTTTTTGAGTTCAGGTAATGATTCTAGAATTTTTTGTAGTTGTGACTTTTCAAGAGGATGCTTTTCAACAGATAAGTAATGAAGTCTTCCTTGTTTTGGCTTTGTTTTTTGCCACATTTTCATAGTTGTTAGAAAATTAGCTCCCGAGCCAAACCCTAATTCACAGATTGTAAAAAGATCGAATTCTTTCCATCTCTCTGGTAGACCACATGCTTTTAAAAAAACAGTTTCAGTTTCTAATATTGCTCCTTCTGATGAAAAATAAATATCATCGTAATGTTGTGAAGCCGGCGTGCCTTGTTCTCTCCAAATAAGTTCGGGTGTAGTGCATTGTATCAAGGGTTTTGGGTTTGGCATATGCTTGTTTAGCAAAGTTAAGCTTTGGCTCCTATAAAAATGTTAGTCTACGAAGAGGAATATATTCTCTTTCTTACGGATGGATAATAATAGGATAATGTAAATGCACGTGCTAAATAATATATTAAAAAAGAAATCCAAATTCCATCTTTTTCAAGTTTAAGGGTTATTAAATAATGAGCTAGAATATAAATAATGACAGCTAAAATCCCAGCATTTCTCATTTCACGAGTGCTTGTTGTACCAATAAACACACCATCTAATTGCCAAGCTGCAAACCCAATAACAGGAGTTAATGCGCAGTAAGGTAAGTACCTATTCGCAGTAGATATAACATTCTCATCAGTAGACAGAATCTCAATTGCGGAGGGTCCAAATATAAAAATTATAAAACTTAATATAAAAGCAAAAATAATAGAAAAATTAGTTGTTAGTTTAACCGATCTATCAAAATTCTGTAAATTTTTTGCTCCATATGCTGCACCAACAAATGCCTCTGCGGTATGAGCAAAAGCATCCAGAACAAGTGCAATGATAGTGATAAATTGCATTAAAATATGATAACTAGCCAGAAATATAATTCCTTGTGCCGCCGCGGCATTTCCAAAAAAGCTAAACCCTAGAGTGAGGCACATTGTACGAATAAAAATATTACTATTTGTAACTCCGAGTTTTTTTATCGATGGCGCATCTAATAAATTATTAACTGATAACGCTGTTTTTATTAACCCACCTCGCTTGTTAATCTCTGAATATGCGAGACATAACCCAACTATAAGACCGCACCATTCTGCTATAGCTGAAGCTATGCCAACTCCCCACAGTCCCCAACCAAATTGTATTACAAATATTGGAGAGAGTATCACATTGACCGCATTTAGTGCTAGTTGCATTTTCAAAGCGAGTCCAGATCGACTAACTCCAACGAACCAGCCCATAAGTGCAATTGATGAAAGTGTTGCGGGCAGGCCCCAAATTCTGGCTTTTATGTATATGGATGCAGAAATTTCAACATCGGGAGTTCCTGAAAATATAAAAAGTGCACCATTTATGAGAGGTAATTGCATTACGAAGATGCCCAAACCTATTAGCATGCCAAGGGGCACTGCACGGGCAAGGTGTGCTTGAACTTCATCGTTTCTTTCGGCGCCAAAACTTTGAGCCGCAAGTCCTGCAGTGCTCATGCGAAGAAACCCAAACCCCCAGTATGCAATTCCATATATTACGGCTCCTAAACCTATTCCAGCTAATGCTATTGTGGAGCTAAATCTTCCTATTATTAAAGTATCTACAAGACCTACAATTGGGGCTGCAGCATTTGCTAACATTATAGGCCAACTTTGAAGGAACACATTTCTGTAAGTTAAGCTCAAAGGTTTTGAGGGGGCCATTAATCGGCTTTATCAGTTAGGTAATGACCATGCATTACTGCGATTGGCTTATTGTAGTCTTCTTGCCAAGATCTCACTCTTACATTTGCAACTCGAGTTCCTTGTTTGAATACAACGCCTCTTGCATAAGTGTCTTTTGGCAAACCTTTGCGCAGGTAATCTACATTTATGCCTATGGGCTTGGAAAGACTTTTGCCATTTGTTGTTATAAATAACTGAGTAATTGCGGCTATTTCCATAAGGCCACTAATCGCACCACCATGTAATGCGGGCAATGTTGGATTGCCGATATTTGAGTGCGAGTAGGGCATTTTTAAAGTAAACTCTTTACCAATAAATATCGGCTCTACCCCTAACATTTTTGAATATGGGATTTGCGATAAAGCTTTAATAATTCTCTGTTGCTCAACCATTTTTCCGACCTTTTTTGAGCATACTAGTTGCCATGAAAGTAGCTTGAGCGGTTGCTACAGGATCAGTTTCGTCGCCATCGTGAGCCACCGCACGCAAGAATGCTACGTGTTTAGTGGCCTTATAACAATGCGCTTGAGCGATTATAGTTTTTCCGGGTTCTGCTGCTCGCATATAGTCTATTGATAGGTTTAGCGTAGCGCACATTCTTGGTTCATCAAATCCAGCTATGGCCGCTAGTCCACAAGCTTGATCAAGTAAAGTAGTTACCGCCCCGCCGTGAAGCACTCTTGTTTTGGGGTCGCCGATTAGCTCGGTATTGTAGGGTAAGCTCATAGTTGCTCTTCCTTTGTCTACGGCAACAAACTTTATACCCAATTCTTTTCCGTGGGGTGTATGTTCAGCCATGCTGGGCCCAATTTCCCAAAGTTTTTCTATATAGTCATTATCTGACACGTTGCTCTCCAATGCTTACCTTAAAGGCAATTATACATTTCTTCTATAATTCGCTTAGGTCTCAAGTCACCTATTAATGTATTATTTTGTTTATTCATTACGTACGCAGCAGATATGCCATTTATATGGTCTGCAAAGACACAAGACCCTCCCCAACCACTATGCCCTACAGTTTCTGCATTGGGCCCATAAAAGTAATTTGGAGTGTTTCTTATTAAACCTGCTCCGAAATTTATTGTATAAGGTAATACAAGATCGGGCCCTTTGCTACGAGATTTTCTTAAATCCTGAATGTTTTCTTTGGATAGATAGTTTGTTCTGTTTATCTTTCCACTGACGGCCATTTGCATTATTTGTGCTAAAGACTTTGCATTTGAATGACAATTGTTACCTGCAAACTCAGCCTCACGCCATCGTTCTATTGGTTTTGGGTTGGGAGTTGACCAGTTTTTTAAAAAAGCAAATTCCGTTGCTGTATTAATTTCTCCTAGGTTAGCTAATTTACTTGGTTTAATGATTTCAGAACAATCATTGTGTTTATTTTTAGGAAGTCCGATCCATATATCTAGATTGTTCGGTTCGCAGATGTCTTCTCTTAGTATCTTTCCAAGTGTGCGCCTATTCTTATCAGCGCGACGTGCAATTTCACCAACAAGGAAACCAAATGTTATAGGATGATAACCACTTTGCTTTCCTGGTGAAAATATAGGCTTTTGATTAGCAAGTGAGTTGCAAGTTTTTTTCCAGTCAAACCAATCTTCATTAGTCCAATTTGGACAAGTAATACCAGAAAGGCCTGATTGATGAGATAAGAGTTGAGCAACCGTCAAATTAGATTTCCCGTACTTGGAAAATTCAGGCCAAATAGCACTTACTAGATTATTATAACTCAAACAATTTTGTTGCACTAAATGCGCTATTGTCAATGAGGCAACTGCCTTTCCTGATGAAAAAATAGAAAATAACGTACTTGGGCTAATTACTTTTGATTTTTTTTTGTCAGCCCATCCTCCGTGCAAATCAAGAATCAATTTGCCATTTTTGTAAGCACAAAATTGTGCTCCATGTTCTTGGTTGCTCTCAAAATTTGATTTGAATTTATCAATTACGGAAAAGAACTTGTCCGCAGCATAAACTTGATATGGAATTTCAGTCATTAATCATGTTTCCTTTAAATCAAATATATCATCAATGTCTAAATCAGCAATTAGCTTTATCTATATTATTTCCTCAGCTTTATCTTTTTGAATTAACAATTAAAATAAAGCTTCAAACACATTAAATTACTTAAGGGCTTTTCATATATATATTTGGAGGGTACATTTATATAACAATAGGATTCTTAATGACTTTAACAATCTATCATAACACGAGATGCTCTAAATCTCGCGAAATTTTGACTGTTCTTGATGAAAACGGCATTGACTACAATGTGTATAAATACATGGAAAATACTATTACGTTCGAAGTTATTTCTGACTTATTAGAAAAATTAGGTTATCAATCTGCCCAAGAACTAATTAGAAAAAAAGAACCTATTTATAAAACTTTAAATTTGAAACAAGAGTGCAACGAGGAACTATTAATTAAAGCTATGGTCGAAAACCCAAAGTTAATTGAGAGACCAATTGCAATAAAAGGGGATAAAGCTGTCGTTTGCCGTCCGGCCAAAAATATTTTCAGTATTTTGTAAAATGACTGAAAGTAAAAATGATAGCCCCATAGATCACGCAAATAAAATACCAAAATCTTTTAGGGCACATAGACCAAAAACGATACAGTTCCTCGCTAGGTTTTTACTTAAAATATTTGGTTGGAAAATTGAGGGAGAAATCCCTAAAATGAAAGATAATGAAAACTTAGTTCTCATAGCTGCGCCACATACATCTAACTGGGATGGCGTTTTTGGTTTTACTGCAATAATAGGTTTAGACGCTAAGATATCTTTTTTCGGAAAGTATACTTTATTTAAGCAACCCCTCTTGGGTAGATTTTTGAAATACATGGGGGGAATACCTGTTGATAAAAATAAGCCTGGCTCGGGACTTGTTAAAGAGGCTGTAGCTAACATAGAGAAACTTAAAGGTTCTTTAATAGCAATAGCACCTGAAGGAACACGTTCAAAAACAAAGCAGTGGCGAACTGGTTTTTTGCATATTGCAGAAGCAGTGGATGCAAAAATTTTTACAGCAGCATTCGATTTTGATACCAAACGAATAATTTTAGATAAGTTTTTTATACCGAGCGGAAATGTTGAGAGAGACCTTGATACGCTGAAAGTATATTATTCTAAATTTAGTGCAAAAAAACCTGAAAATTATTAATCTTCTGATCGATTATTTTCCCTGTACCCAAGTCTGCCAAGTAAGTATTGAATGCATATTTATGAAATTCTAAGCTTTATTAGTCCACTCTTTTAATGAGACTAAAGCTTTTCTTTGACCCATTTTTTAATCTTTTGGTCAAGAATATCCAAAGGAAGGCTACCACTCATTAAAATTTGGTCATGAAATTCTCTAATATTAAATTGATGTCCAAGTTGTTTTTTAGAGAATTCTTTTAATTCAAGTATTTTAAGCTCTCCTATTTTGTAAGATACTGCCTGTCCTGGCCAGCTGATGTATCTGTCGACTTCTGTTTTTATGTTGTGAGGAGCCAAAGCAGTATTCTGATAAAAACATTCTTCTGCTTTTTTGCGTTCCCAGCCTTTCCAATGAATACCAGTATCTACTAATAGTCTGCAGGCCCTCCACATTTCATAAGTGAGTTGGCCAAATTTATTATATGCAGTATCGTAAATTCCCATCTCACCGGCTAGTTTTTCAGCATACAACCCCCAACCTTCTACAAAAGCACTGACATTGATATCTTTTCGAAAGGAAGGAATATTTTTTATTTCTTGGCTGAGTGCAATTTGATGGTGATGTCCAGGAACACCTTCATGAGCGGTAAGTGCAGGTAGGTTGTAAAGGGGTCTTTGTTTTAAATCGTAGGTGTTAACTACATAATTTCCTGCTTTGTTTAGCTCTGGACTACCTCCCCAGTAACGACCAGTAGTATAGTTTTCTTGAATTTCTTTTGGTACTGGAATGACTCCATATGATAAACGTGGCAGTGTTTGGAAAAATTCAGGCATTCTTCCATCTATCTTTTTAGCAAGATAAGAAGCTTCTTTGAGTAATTGCTTTTCAGTGGATGCATAAAACTGAGGGTTTGTTCTCAGAAACTTTAAAAAGTCACTAAAGGTACCTTCAAAATTTGCTGCAATAATAACTGAATCCATTTCGGATCTAATTCTCTGTACCTCTTGAATTCCAAGGTTGTGGACTTCGTCTGGTGTTAGCTCTAATGTTGTGAAATATTTAATAAGAGCTTTATAGTATTCTCTGTTACTGTGGTTTGTTCCGATGCCTATATTTAATCTTGTTTTTGGCGTGTACTCATTCTCAAAAAAATCTTTAAGGTTTTTATATGCGGGTAAAACAGAATTAATTATTGTTGTTTCACCGAGTTTATTTAATCGATTTCTTTCTTTAACATTAATTCCATCTGGATAATTTTTTAGAGGCATATACAAAGGGTGCTCCTTAGGATCCCCCTTGCTAAGTTGATCTATAACTTTTATGATGCCTGGCATTATTACTGTTGCGGCAGTAAATCCAGTATCAATGCCTCTACGCATATTTTTTTTATGCTCTTCAAAGTATCTTGGTAATTTAGCTAATCTAGAGATATATGCCTCATAATCATCAATCACATCAAATTTTGTTTGACGTGAAATATAAATCAATTCATTGAAAAAACCGCTATCATTGGTAAATGGAACTCTATCATTATCATATGGAAACATTAGTTTTTTTTGTTTGAGTACATACCCTAATAATTCGTAATTAAGCTTAGTATTTTCATCCATTTGTCTACTGGAAAGAGCTAAATGTCTCTGAATGAAACTCTCTATTAAGGCTTCATTATTTTTTTTTGCCTCAAAGCTTACGTTTGGAAGCATTCGGAGTGCAGTTATATTTCCTAATTGCCCACTTTTTATTGGATTTTTATCAATTTCGGATTTTTCAAAATCACTTATTAATTTATCAAGGCTATCTTTAATTAACATATTATCTGATGGATTCGCTGCGAATAAAGTTGAATATGAAAATATAGCAATAGCTAGTGACTTAAAAAACAAACTATAAATTTTTGGCATTTGCACTCTCAGTAAATATTTTGACCTTTTAAAGACCAGTTAGGTTTTCGACAAGTATTTTATAAAACATTACAGAGAATGTTTGAATTTTAAAACTCTATGTTAACGTTTCAAAGATAGTCTTAAATCATGAAAAATTATTTTATACTTCTTTACTTTCCACTTCTTTTTTTATTAGGTTGCTCTACACCATCAAAGCCATATTCTGTAGACTACAATAGTAGTCATAAGGGTAACTTATATCTTCCAGACCGAGCCAGTTTTATACAAAAAGATAAAAGATGGGGTTCCCAACGATTAGGTAAAACTTCAGATACAATTGCGAGTGATGGGTGTTTGTTAACCGCATCAGCCATGGCACTCACAAATTTAGGATTTCAATTGAACCCCTCTAAACTTAATAATGCGCTTACTCGTTATGATGGTTTTACTTCACAAGGCTGGTTGATTTGGGATGGTATACGCCGAATTACTGGAGGAAAGGCAAAAGCAACAGTTTACAACACAGTATCTAAACAAATTATAGACAAGTGTATTATCAGTGGTAGTTACCCATTGGTACAGTTTGATAATTTACCGAACGGAAGGTCTCATTGGGCTATGGTTCTTGGGAGAAATAAAAATATTTACTATATGCGGGATCCGTTAAAGAATACTCCATATCCATTAAATTTTCCTATTACGAAACAAAATTTAAATGCATTTAAATCTGTTAGGTGTATTGGTTTAGTTGATTAGTTATTTAAAATTGAAGATATTTAGGAATTAATAAGCTAAATTTTGTTAAATATTGTTATCTTGGGTATGTTAATAAGCGAGCTAAAACTTATGAAAAATTCATTCTTATGACTGTAGGCAGGGCCCTAAAATATATTGATGAATCACTTTTAGTTTCTAAAGTTTTTGCAAATCGCAAAATGGCTGCAATGCTAGCTCTTGGTTTTAGTGCGGGCTTACCTATTTTATTAGTTTACACTGTTTTATCAGCATGGCTGCGCGAGTCAGGTGCAAGTAGATCGACAATTGGTTTCTTTGTAGTTGTTGGTTTTGCATATTCTTTAAAATTCATTTGGGCACCTTTAGTAGACCGTATGAAAATTCCTGGCTTTTCCAAATTACTTGGCAATAGAAGGGCTTGGATATTATTTTCGACACTAGGCACCACACTAGCAATTCTTTCTATGTCCTTTCAGGATCCCTCAAAAGATTTGGTGAGTGTAGCCTTTTGCGCAGTTTTAATTGCATTTTCGTCTGCAACTTTAGATGTTTGTGTGGATGCTTGGCGAGTGGATATCTCTAAAAATGAGGAGCAAGCAGCAATGTCAGCTGTTTATCAATTGGGGTATCGGTTTGGTATGGTTTCAGCCATTTCTGGAGGGCTATTTCTCGCAGATATCGGAGGTTATCAGCTAACTTACATTGGGTTGGCATTTCTAGCTCTTTTGGGTAGCTCGACACCTCTTTGGGCAGCGGAACCCCATAAAAAAATCAAAAGTATAAATGAAAATAAAACAGAAGCTTTTAATAGCATACTTAAGGGATCGCTTACTTTATTAATCATATCCGCTTTGCTCTATTTAGGTATAAAGGATGGAGGGTATTTCAGATACATCGGTAGCAGCCTCTACAATATATACGAAGGTATTTATTCTTACCTACCTGCTGGCGTGGGCAAGAGGATCGCTTTTTTTGTTTTAGTGATTTTTTCTCTTTTGCCATTTTTGGGGACAGTATTTTTTCTTACATTGGGCCGCAGTTACCTAAAAAAAGACGAAATATATAATGTTCCAATAATTGGAGATTTGGCAGACTTAGTAAAACGGACAGGATGGATGGCCTTATTGGTTTTTGCTATAGTTGTCTCTTATAGAATAAGTGACACAACAATGGGTGTTATGGCGATGCCATTATACATAGACCTTGGTTATTCCAAAGCTGTTATAGGGGGAGTTAAGGGAATTTTTGGTATTTCTATGTTAATTTTTGGCGCTTTTGCCGGTAGCTGGTCGGTAGCAAAAATTGGTATGAGCAAAACCATGATTTTTGGTGCATTTGTTACTATTTTTACTAATCTCAATTTTGCATGGTTGGCAACAGTTTCTACGCCAAATACAATTTATCTCTTTTCGACAATTGGAGCCGATAACCTTGCGGCAGGTTTTTCGGGCTCAGTATTTATAGCATTCATGTCGATACTGGTTAATAAAAAATATTCTGCATCACAATATGCATTGTTTTCTTCTCTTTTTGCTCTTTATGGGAAGAGTTTGGCTGCTTTTTCCGGAGTTCTAGCGGATAAGGTTGATTACGTATGGTTTTTTGTTCTGACATCAGTTTTAGGTGTGCCCGCATTAATATTTGTACTTTACGCTTGGTTAAATGGATTTACTGACAGCATAAATGAAGATGCTGTGGCAAAATCATGTCTTTAGTCTTGCACAAGACGAATATTTTCTTCAATTTATCAATATATGAATATTCAGGCAGATAAAGATGTAAAGGCTCATAAGGTTACCCCCATGATGAAGCAGTTTCTTAGTATAAAAGCTGAGGCTGGACCTGATGTTTTACTATTTTTTAGAATGGGTGATTTTTACGAATTATTTTTCGATGATGCAATTCATGCCGCGGAGGCATTAGATATAGCTCTTACAAAACGCGGAAAGCACAACGGTTTCGACATACCAATGTGCGGTGTTCCTGCTCATGCCTCTGAAACTTATTTGCACCGTTTAATTAAAAAAGGTTTTAAGGTTGCTATTTGTGAACAAACAGAGACCCCAGCCGAGGCAAAAAAACGGGGCTATAAGGCTGTCGTTAATAGAGAAATTGTTCGTGTGGTTACGCCTGGAACATTAACCGAAGAGTCATTATTGGACGCTAGAGGTCAAAACATTATTCTGAGCATATATAAATCATTGCTAGGCGAGTATGCAATTGCATGGGCGGACATTTCAGATGGTTCATTTAATGTTTCTGAGGTTGATCCCATGAACTTGCCTAGCAAGTTGGCAGCTTTCTCGCCTAGCGAGGTTATTATCCCAGAATTGCTGTATCAAGACTCTGAATTTTTAAAGAATCTGCATTTGCGTGATACTTCTTTGACTCCTCAACCTGCTATTAAATTTAATTATCGTTCAGCGGAGGCTCATTTACAAAAATGTTTTAATGTAAAAAGTCTACAAGGATTTGGATCATTCACTAAGGCAGAAATTTCTGCTGCGGGAGCTTTATTAAATTACCTTGAATTGACTCAAGCAGGTAATAGAGTCCAACTCTCTAATTTAAAACAAAACTCAACAAGCAATTACTTATTAATAGACCCAGCGACGCGCACTAGTCTTGAGATAGATAGAAATCAGAGAGGACTTAAAGATGGATCATTATTGTCAGTTGTCGATAGGACGATTACTGGAGCGGGGGCGAGGCTCTTAAAACAGAGATTAAATTCTCCTTTGATAGACTCTTGTGAGATTAATAAACGATTGGACTCAGTAGATTTTTTTGTAAAAAAGGATGAGCTTTTATTAAAATTACGTACTGAGCTAAAAAAAACGGGGGACATGGCTCGCTCTGTTAGTCGCCTTGGTTTAGGGCGTGGCAGCCCTAAAGATATCTTAACACTTAGCCAAGGCTTAATGTTGTGCCAGGAAATTGAGAATTTCTTTCACGATGTAACTGATTTAAAAAAAATAGATAATGTATTTAATGCTGTCAAAAAGTTAAAAATTTCAAATAATTCAAAACTTTTTAGATTTGCTGTAGAGGCTTCTAAAGCTTTTTTATCTGATGCGCCTTTAAATTTACGACAAGGTGGATTTATAGCTTCTGGGTGGTCAAGTGAACTTGATGAACTCAAGATTCTAAGAAGTGATAGTCGGCAGCATATAGCAAATTTACAAGCAGAATATAGAGAGGTTTCATCAATCCCTACTCTTAAGGTCAAGCACAATAACATTCTTGGTTACTTCATAGAGATTACTCCTAAATATTCTGATAAAATGAATGATGGTCATCTGAAAGAAATATTTATTCACCGTCAAACGCTTGGCAGCTGCGTACGATATACGACAACAGATTTAGCAGATTTAGACTCTAGAATAACAACTGCAAGAGATAGAGCATTGGCTCTTGAGATTGATATTTTTCAAAGGTTTGTAGCTAGATCAATTTTTCTAACCGAAGAGATAAGAGAGGTAGCTTTAGCCCTCGCTACATTAGATGTACTCTCCGCTGCTTCAATTTGGGCCATAGAAACTAATGCGATTAGGCCCTCAGTAGATAATAGCACTGCTTTTTCTGTGAAAGAAGGGCGTCACCCTGTAGTTGAGAAGTCTCTTTCAAGATTACCAGATTCAAATTTTACACCAAATGATTGTGAGTTAGATGTTGAGATAAACTTAGGTCCCAGATTAACACTCATAACTGGTCCGAATATGGCCGGGAAATCAACGTATCTTAGACAAAATGCATTAATGGTTATTTTGGCACAATCTGGATTTTACGTACCAGCAACCGCAGCTAAGATCGGGATTGTTGATAGACTATTTTCCCGAGTGGGGGCATCTGACGATCTTTCAAGAGGTCAGTCTACCTTTATGGTGGAAATGTTAGAGACTGCTGCAATTTTAAATTTGGCTACTAACCGTTCTTTTGTAATTCTTGACGAAATAGGCAGAGGGACATCAACCTTTGATGGACTTGCAATAGCATGGTCTGTGGCAGATCATTTATTTGAAATTAACCAGTGTCGAACTTTATTTGCTACACATTATCATGAACTAACTAAAATGATTGAGAGTACTGACGGTGCAAAAAATGTTAGTTTAAAAGCTAAGGAATGGGATGGCGAGTTAATATTTTTACATGACTTAATAGCAGGAGCGGCTGATAAGTCTTATGGTATTCAAGTAGCAAAACTCGCTGGATTGCCTGTGGCAGCTTTAAGGCGTGCACAAGATGTTTTATCTTTATTGGAGTCCGATCATAAAGACAAAGGCTCCATAATTGCTGATTTGCCCTTGTTTGATGTTAAAGCATCTTCACAAAATGTACAAAAATCTGAGACTTTGGAGCTCATTAAAAATTTAAATACCGACGAGCTTACGCCTCGTGCCGCATTGGATTTTTTATATGAACTGAAAATGAAACTGCAGTAATGACCGAATTTACAGAAACCATTCCAATAAAATTTAAAGAGGATATTCATAAAAGTGGAATAAATTTACCCGTGCTATACGAGAAACTATTTATTTCTTCATCTGAAAACCAACATGACAGAGATGAGGTTTTAGCTATCTTTAAATCAGCACTTGAAGAGGCTAAAAATTCTATAAAGAGTAGATTCCAGTCGGGACTATTAAGCGGGCTTGAGGCTGCTAAGCTTATTGCTAAAACACATGATGATATAATAGTAACTCTCTTTGACTATACCATGAAAGAAATTGTAGAGACGCATAATTCTGGAAATACTTTAAAAATTACTCTTTGTGCTGTTGGCGGATATGGTCGTGGTGAAATGGCGCCTGAGTCTGATGTAGATCTACTATTTTTAACTGCAAATCATAAAGGACAATTAAGTGCAAATTTAGTTACAGAATATATGCTTTACATGCTTTGGGATCTTGGCATCAAGGTCGGATATTCAACGCGGACCTGTAATGAGTCTATAAAGCTGGCTAAAGAAGATCAAACGATTTTAACTGCACTTCTTGATTTACGCTATCTTTGTGGTGAAAAAGAACTTTCATCGGAGCTCACAAAAAAATTTAGAAGATCTGTCGCAAGGGGCAAGGGCAGAGCCTACATTTCTACAAAATTAGCTGAACGTGATGCACGACATGAAAAAGCAGGAAATTCGAGATATATGATTGAGCCCAATGTCAAGGAAGGTAAGGGCGGCTTACGAGATTTACATTCACTATATTGGATTGCACGTTTTCTCGATAAAGATGATAAAATCAATGATGCACAACACCCACAAAATTATGTAGATTTAGGATTATTTGAAAAAGCTGCTGCAACGAGATTTTTGCGTGCTGCTGACTTTTTGTGGAGAGCCCGTATTTGGCTTCATTATATTTCGGGTCGCCCAAATGAAAGCCTGAGCTTTGATAAGCAAACTGTTTTAGCGAGAAAAATGGGGTATGCTTCAGGGCCTATAGAAATTGCTGTTGAGAAGTTTATGAAAGAATATTTCATAAATGCCAGAGAGGTGGGGGCATTAACACGTATTGCATGTGCTAAATTGGAGGCACAAAAATCGATTTTACTTCCCAGGGGATTGGATGTTTTTTTACCTAATTCAAGAAGAAATATTAAAAATTCTGATTTTGTATTAGATCATGGGCGTTTAATGTTTTCAGACCCCTTGAAGATTAAAAATAATCCATCGATGATACTGCAGTTGTTTGAAACTGCAGGTCGCCGAAACTTAGATATACATCCAGATGCATTCAGCGCCATAGATTTTCGTCGAAACCTGATGGATGGTGATTTTCGCCGCGACCCAATTAATTCTAAAATTTTTTTAGAAATTTTGATCTCCGCAAAATCACTTTATTCAACACTAAAAGCTATGAATGAAGCAGGAGTGCTTGGACGATATTTAATTGAGTTCGGCGGGATTGTAGCGCGAACTCAATTTAACATGCACCATGCTTATACAGTGGATGAACATACACTCCGTTTAATAGAAAACTTTGATAATATTTTGGCAGGGAAAATGGAGAAAGAGCACCCTATCTCAACAAAAATCGCAAAAAATTTTTCAAAAGACCAAATTGTAATATTGTATTTAGCCTGTCTACTTCATGATACAGGAAAAGGACAGGGGGATCAATGTATCGAAGGAGCGCAGTTGGGGCGTAGGGCTTGCCGAAGATTAGGGGTTGATAAAGATACTACAGATACAGTCGCATGGTTAATACGAAGACATTTAGATATGAGTGAAACGGCACAAAGAAGAGACATCTCTGATACGGATACCATTAAGGAGTTTGCTGAGCTAGTTGGCTCGCAAGATAGACTTGATATGTTAACCGTGCTTACTACTGTAGATATAAGGGCTGTAGGGCCAGGGATATGGAACGATTGGAAGGGGGCTCTTTTACGAAATTTGTATCAGTCAACAGAGTCGTATCTCAAGGGAAGGGAAGAATTAGCACCTGTTTCTAGAGCCGCTGCGGCTAAAGAAATGTTGATTGATAAACTCTCATCGGGGATGGCAAAAAGGATAGCACACATTATTAATGAACTAGAGGTCAGCTATTGGCTTAATTTTGATATGACAGACTTAATACGTCATGCAAGATTTTTTGACCAAAGTCTTGATAACAGTGGATATACATTCGTTCAAACTAGACTTGACCGTGCTCGTGACATAACTGAGTTGTGGGTTATGACACAAGATCGCACAAAATTATTTGCAGATATAACCCGTTCAATTTCAACATCTGGAGCTTCAATTATCGGAGCTAGGCTTCATACTGGGAAAAATGCCAGGGTTATGAATGTGTTTTATCTTCAAAATCCTGACGGTCAGGCTTTTGGAAGGCAAAGTGACCATGTATTAGAAGTTTTGCGATTAAAGGCATTTAAGGGAGCTAGCGGAGAGGTTAATGATATGAAAATACCTAAAGCTATTATATCGAATCGCGCTGGTGCTATTCCAATTGTACCAAATGTTTCTTTTTTTAAAACGTCATCAAGCGGTATTTTGATTATTGAAGTTATAGCGAAGGATAGGCCAGGTCTTTTATTTGATATCGCTGAAATATTTAGAGATGAACACATCGATGTATTATCAGCGCATATTGAAGTCGAGGGCACCAAGGCAATTGATGTCTTTTATGTCAAAAGTTGTGGGCCGGAAAGTATAATATCGGATAGTCATCAAGAACAGTTAAATTCTATGTTAATTAAAGTCTGCAGTAGCAATTCAATAAATGAAAAAGTAGCTTAAAATGAGATTGTTAAGATCAACGGCTATAATTAGTTCTTTAACTTTGGTAAGCCGTGTACTCGGCCTTGTGCGTGACATGCTTATAGCAACATTTTTGGGTGCAGGGGTAATATCGGATGCGTTTTTTACAGCATTTAAGTTGCCAAATGTATTTAGGAAAATGTTTGCAGAGGGCGCTTTTAACGCTGCGTTTATTCCTCTCTACGCCAGACGTCTAGAAGAAGAAGGAGAGGAATCCGCAGATGCTTTCGCAAAAGAGGCATTGTCTGCACTTTTGGTTGTTGTTGCTTTTCTTGTAATAGCCTTTGAGGCAACTATGCCATGGTCATTATCTATCATTGGTTTTGGGCTCGATAAGGCTGTTGATCATAATACTGGGATCAGTCCATATTATCTAGCTGTTGTATACGCGCAAATAACAATGCCTTACTTGGTATTTATGTCTTTAACCGCATTGTATTCCGGTATCCTCAATACCCGTAACCATTTTGCTTTAGCTGCGGCTGTCCCAATTGTTTTGAACCTTTTTATGATAATCACATTATTTGCTTTAGGTTTCTCAGGTTACAATCAAAAAACAATTGGTTATTTTTTAACAATTGCCATAACTCTCTCAGGATTTGTTCAGATGTCTTTAGTTATTTGGGGATGCAGAAAAGCTGGCGTTAAAATTGGTCTTAAAAGGCCTCAGATAACACCTGGCGTAAAAAGACTATTTTTTTTAGGTATTCCTGGTTTGTTATCAGCAGGTATTACACAAATAAACCTCTTAGTTAGTCACGCTATCGCAACCATGGAAAAAAGTGCTGCTTCTTGGTTAACATATGCCGATCGTTTATACCAGTTACCTTTGGGAATAATTGGCATCGCAATGAGCGTTGCGCTATTGCCCACCTTAAGTCGACGATTACGTTCGGGCGACGAAGTAGGTGCAAAAGTTACTTTAAACCGTGCTGTTGAAATTGCAGCTTTTTTTACCATACCGGCAGCTTTCGCCTTAGCCACTATTCCAAATTTCCTACTAGGCGCGTTATTTGAGCGCGGTGCATTTACTGCCTTTACTACGAACCAAGTATCTATGGCTTTAGAAATGTTTGCTTACGGTTTACCTGCATTTGTTTTACTTAAAGTCTTAACCCCTGCTTTTTTTGCAAGAGAAAACACTAAAACCCCTATGATTTTTGCTGCGATTTCGGCGGTTGTAAATATTACTTTAGGGCTATACCTTTTCATAAATATTGGTTTCCAAGGTTTAGCACTTGCAACTTCGGTAGCGGGTTGGGTCAATGTTATAGCATTGACATTAGTTCTCAAAAAAAATGGGTATTTCACCCCTGACAATCGTTTATTGACTAGAGTTCCTCGAATAATAATTGCTAGCGCTTTTATGTCATTAGCTATAAGTTTTGTAGCACCTTTTGTTGAGAGAATTTTATATGGAAACTTAATTTTCGATATGCTTTCTCTATTGTTTGTCTGTTTTCTAGGGCTTCTGGTTTATTCATTAAGCGCTGCCCTCTTGCGGGCTTTCGATTTGAGTGATATCCGCGACGCTCTCAAGCGGAGCACATAAAAGTGAAAGATAAAAATATTTACAATGGGCCTAATCGAGTTTTTTCTGGTGTTCAACCATCAGGCGATTTGCATTTAGGTAATTATCTAGGGGCTTTAAAAAAATTCGTAAAACTTCAAGATGAAATGGAGTGCATTTACTGTATTGTCGATTTGCACGCTATAACAGTTTGGCAAGACCCAAAAGAATTAGCACAGCAAACACGCCATATTGCTGCTGCATATTTAGCATCAGGAGTGGATCCTTCAAAAGCGATAGTTTATAATCAATCGTCGGTCAGGGCGCATTCTGAATTAGCATGGTACTTTAATTGCGTTGCGCGCATTGGTTGGTTAAACCGAATGACTCAGTTTAAAGACAAAGCTGGAAAGAATTCAGAAAAAATGTCTGTTGGCCTCTATAATTATCCTGTATTGCAAGCCGCTGATATTCTTGCTTTTAAGGCGACACATGTTCCTGTTGGCGAAGATCAAAAACAGCATTTAGAACTAACAAGGGATATTGCGGCGAAGTTTAATCATGACTTTTCTTCTCCTAATTTTTTCCCTTTGTGTGAGCCATTGATAAAGGGCCCTGGTGCAAGGGTTATGAGTTTACGTGATGGTACTGAGAAGATGTCTAAATCCGATCCCTCTGATAATTCCAGAATTAATTTAACAGACGGTGCGGATAAAATCTCAAAGAAAATCCGAAAAGCAAAAACTGATGCTGGAGAGATTCCTCTGTCATTAGATGAGCTTGAGGGGAGACCAGAAGTAAAAAACTTAGTAGGAATCTACTCTGCTTTATCTGGCAAGTCTGATCAAGAGGTTTTGTTAGAGTATTCAGGCAAAGGATTTGGTATATTTAAGTCTGCTCTTGCTGACCTAGCTGTAAGTAAAATTCACCCGATAACTGAACTTATGAACCGTTATTTAAGTGACCCGGAAGAATTGAATCGTATACTTTCAAATGCAGCCGATAGGGCTTCAGAAATTTCAGACCCAATTGTGGCTGAAGTACGAAAGATAATTGGGTTTTCTGGAGTATAATATGAGGTATGTTCTGATATTTATTTGCTGCCTAGCACTAGTATCGTGCACATCTCAAGAAAATTTTAAGCCGCCTGCTGATGAGGGTTATAAAAGCGATATGTCTAATTTAATCAATGTAAGCTCAGCTTATATCAACCCTCCCATGGCAGGTAGAGATATTGCAAGTGCCTACATGCGGATACAAAATTTAACTAATGATAAAATTAACTTAATTTCTATTTCTAGTCCTGTTAGTCAAACTATTGAAATTCACAATCATATTCATGACGGCGGCGTTATGCGAATGCGAAAATTGAAAAACCTTGAAATTATGTCTGGAGATACAGTAGAGCTCTTGCCGGGCGGGTTACACTTTATGTTATTCGAGACTAATTTGTCTGACCATAAAGATGCTATCCCATTAATATTGAATTTTGAAAACCTTCCACCTATAAAAATCATTGCATATAAAAAGTAAACTTTAATTTAGTAAAAGAAAAATAAGAGCACATATGTTTATTCAAACAGAAGATACGCCCAACCCTTCCACACTAAAATTTCTTCCAGGAAAAACTGTCACAGGTGAAGGGCAGCCCCCAGTCGAAATTTGTCGAGGAGAAGATATTTCAAATGCTCCTTTAGCCGAAATGTTATTTATGATCCCTGATATTACCCGCGTTTTTTTTGGGGTAGATTACATCTCCGTTTCCAAGTCTGACACCGCAGACTGGAAGCATTTGAAACCTGCTGTATTGGGTGCAATTATGGACTTCTATGTCGCTGGGGGACAGCCTTTAGTGGACCTGGCACAAGCAGATGCTCAAGACGTTACTTATGAAGGTGAAACATTAGAGATTGTTGAGCAAATTAAAGAGTTAATTGAATTAAGAGTCAGGCCGGCAGTTGCACAAGATGGAGGCGATATAGTATTCCGTCAATTTGATAAAGAAGACGGTTCGGTTTATTTAGAAATGCGAGGCGCATGCTCTGGATGCCCTAGTTCAACTATGACCCTTAAGTCTGGAATAGAAAACCTTTTGAAGCATTATGTGCCTGAAGTAACTCGTGTTGAACAAATAACTTAATTCATGATTGTTTTGGGAATTGATACTACTGGTGAGTATTGCTCAGCTGCAATCGTAAACTCAGAGAAAACCATTGCATATAATTCTGAAAAAATTGGTAGAGGGCACTCTGAGCGATTACCCTCTATGATCGCAGAATTAATTCAAGGCGCAGGCATATGCATCGATGATATAAAGAAAATTTCTGTATGTAATGGCCCGGGTAGCTTTACTGGTCTGCGTGCCTCACTAGCTTTTGCTTGTGGTCTGGCTCTTCCTAACAAGCTGCCGGTTGTAGGAATTTCTTCTTTAAGGTTATGGGCGTACCAAGTAGACCCAAAAGGAAAGAAAAACATAATATCTGTTTCAGATGTTCGCCGTGGGGAGTTCTGTTGGAGTGCTTTTTTTATGGGTAGTGAGTTGCATCCGCCCATAACAGAGACTGTTGAAGCCGCAAAAAATAGTTTTCTAAATTTAAAGCATGATTTATTATTACAAGACCAGTTTGTTGATGTTAGAATCATGGCGAGTATGAGTATTAATTTATCACCGATTGAGCATCCCGCCAAACCATTATACTCAAGGGCTCCCGATGCTAAGGTTTCAAAAAGCTTTATGTCCCAATGATACGTTCCCTCGTCAATGATGATGCGGGCGACATGTCTTCTTTGCATGCTAAATCATTCTATGCACCCTGGAGCAAAAAGGATATGTTATCGCATATTAAAAAAGATCTATGCTTTGGTTTTTCCCGCCCACTAGATGGTTTCATTATTATTAGTTTAGTGGAAGGACAAGCAGAAATTATCACAATTGCAGTCGACCCTAATAAAATGAGAAAAGGAATAGCAAGCGCTTTATTATCTATTTCAGAAACAGAATTAATTGATAATGGAGCAGATATACTCTTTCTTGAGGTTGCTGAAGATAACTATCCTGCATTAAATTTTTATAAGAAAAAAGGGTTTGAACCCATAGGTAGACGGCCTTCCTACTACAGGCGAGCAGGTGGGCGCGTTGCAGCAATTACTTACCGCAAATATCTTGCCGTATAGTATGAATTAGGCTAGACTTTACTTATTATGAGTTGGATAGAGAAAAAATGTTCTGAGCGTGGTCTGCGAATGACAGATCAAAGAAAAGTAATAGCTAAGGTTCTTTCGGAGGCAAATGATCATCCTGATGCTGAAGATTTATATTCTCGTGCTTCAGCTATTGACCCGAAAATTTCTTTAGCAACTGTGTATAGAACGGTGAGGCTTTTTTCTGAGTCAGGCATTATTGAGACCCATGACTTTAGAGATGGTCGTGCTCGTTATGAAACGACTGATGACGACCATCACGATCACCTCATTGACGTAACTACTGGCGACGTTATTGAGTTTGTTGACGATGAAATAGAGCAATTACAATATAAAATTGCCGAAAAGCTAGGTTATGAGTTGGTAGACCACCGTCTTGAGCTTTACGGGCGTAAAATTAAATAAAAACTACTTGATTATTCTTTATTGTGATTTGAAAATTTTTCTTCAAATAAGTAAGACTTGCAGAAACCCTCTCTTACTATTATACGGCCAAAAAAGTCTAACAAAGCTATAAGAGAGATTTAAATGACAGTTTTGTTACCGCGCGATAAAAACGCGTCCCGTAACATCAAGCCTGAAAAGTCTTTATCAGGACTTAAAAGTGCCGATGTTAATCTAAATAAGCCTCGAGATATTAATCAACCATCAATCTTATCAAGTGACGAAAAAATTAATGATAAGGCAAACAAGGTTTTTATAAAAACCTATGGTTGTCAGATGAATGTCTATGATAGTGAGAGAATGGTAGACGTATTATCACCTATTGGCTATGCGCCTGTAGAAACGCCTGAAGATGCAGACCTGGTGATTTTAAATACCTGTCATATAAGAGAAAAGGCAGCAGAAAAAGTCTACTCTGAGTTGGGACGAATTCGCCAATTAAAGAAAAAAGTTAATCCCAAAATGAAAGTTGCAGTAGCTGGATGTGTTGCACAAGCCGAGGGTTCAGAAATCAAACGCCGGGCTCCAGTTGTTGATATGGTTTTAGGTCCTCAGACTTATCATAAATTACCAGAGATGATTGCTAAAGTTCATAGAAATTCTGGCGAAGTACTTGAAACTGATTTTGATACTCTAGAGAAGTTCGATAATTTACCAGAATCACGCCAAGTAAAAGGTTTCTCATCCTTTCTTACTATTCAAGAGGGGTGTGATAAGTTCTGCACATTTTGTGTCGTTCCGTATACACGTGGAGCTGAGGTATCCCGCCCAGTAGATCAGATTATAAATGAAGCACGTAATTTAGCCTCACAAGGAGTGAAAGAAATTACACTTATTGGCCAAAATGTTGATGCTTATAGCATAATGGGACCAAACTCAAAGCAATGGGGTTTAGGCGAGCTTATAAGCCATGTTGCATTAATAGGCGGTATAGATAGGTTAAGATTTACTACCTCTCACCCACGGGATATGGATGACGATTTAATATCCATATTAGGAAAAGAGCCTAAATTGATGCCTTATTTGCACCTTCCCATTCAGGCCGGCTCGGATAAAGTACTTAAAGCCATGAATAGAGGGCATACTTATGAAGAATATAAAGCTTTAATTGTTAAGATTCGCAAATCTCGTCCTGATATAGCGCTATCCGGTGATTTTATCGTAGGCTTTCCGGGTGAAACAGAATCTGACTTTCAGCAAACAATGAAATGTGTTGAAGAGATAGGTTATGCAAGTTCATTTTCTTTTAAATATTCTGTACGCCCGGGCACCCCAGGGGCTAGTTTACCTCAACAAGTCTCGGAAGATGTCAAATCAGATCGTTTGAAAAGATTGCAGGACTTGCTCTACTCCCAACAACTCGCGTTTAATCAGTCTTTGGTAGGCAGAACATTGAACGTTTTAATAGAAAATATTGGCCGCGAAGAAAACCAACTTTTTGGCCGTAGTCCATATTTGCAAGGCACTCACTTTAATGGCCCAGCTGATTTAATTGGCCAAATAAGGCCAGTTCTAATTACCAAAGCTGGACGTAACTCACTTTCAGGGGAGTTGATGCAGAAATAGTTTTATAGGCAAAACTAGATAGCTATATTGAGGCAAAATCAATAAGAGTTAACATTTAACGATTAGTTATTTTAGTCTCCTGTAGACAATTAGTATTTATTGTATCAAATATCGCTTTATGTCGAAAGAAACTCAAGTTTTAGAATTCCCAGATGCAGACCTAGTAAGGAAAATGTGTGGCCCAAACCATGCTAATTTAGCCCTTATTGAAGAGGCTTTTGGCGTCTATATTGAAGCTCCTGGAGCATCAGTCCATATTAATGGAGACGGCCCAAGTATAGCAAGATCTGGTGAACTTATAAAAGAGGTATATCAAAGGTTAGAAAGAGGCTGGCCTTGCGGTATTTCTGACATAAGGGCTTTAATAAAAGCAATTGGCAAGGGCAAAGTAAAGGCTGCTGCTGCTGATGCTTTAATACCCTTCCCAAGAAGGTCTCCTATAGTTCCTAAAACCCCAAAGCAGGAAAAGTTTATACATGCTATGCGGGATGAGACTATTTGCTTTGGTGTTGGTCCTGCCGGGACAGGGAAAACTTTTTTGGCAACTGCTTATGGTGCTTCTCTTCTGGCACGAGGTGAAGTAGCTCGTTTTATTGCGTGCCGGCCTGCGGTTGAAGCGGGGGAACGGCTTGGCTTTTTACCGGGAGACCT
The DNA here is from genome assembly GCA_042093735.1 of Hellea sp. GTDB lineage: Bacteria > Pseudomonadota > Alphaproteobacteria > Caulobacterales > Maricaulaceae > Hellea. Next base: position 83,887 of record JBELEM010000001.1, read on the forward strand.
TAATGAAAAAGTAGACCCATATATGCAACCCATATGGGATGCGCTACATATGGTTTTGGGGCGCGATGAGGTTGACCGCCGTCGCGCATCCGGGGATATAGAAGTCGCGCCTCTTGCATTCATGCGAGGTAGAACTTTGTCAGATGCATTTGTTGTAATAGATGAAGCTCAAAACGCGACAATACCCCAAATGAAAATGGTGTTAACCCGCTTAGGTGAGCGAGCAAAATATGCTGTAACAGGAGACCCAAGTCAAAGTGACTTGCCTTCAGGCGTAACCTCTGGTTTGGCCCATGCTTTAGATATACTCAAAGACATTAGGGGTATAGAGCAGATAGTTTTTGAGGCTTCAGATGTTGTTCGACACCCTTTAGTGGGCAGAATAGTGAATGCGTATGAAAAAGCCTCAAAAACCAGAGGTGGAAATTCTAAGTAGTGTCTCATCTTCCTTTTAACTTTGATGTAAGTGTTAGGGCAAAACAATGGGGTGCTTACAAGGCTTATATTACAGATGTCACTCCTTGTATAATTGATAAAATACTGACTTTACTAGAAAGACCAATATCTAATGAATTAAGTATTGCATTAGTTGATGATAAAGAAATTCAATTTTTAAATAAGAAATTCCGCGATAAAAATAAAGCAACGAATGTTCTATCTTTTCCAAGTAATGGTCCTGCACCAATATTGGGAGAAATTATATTATCTTATGAAACCTTAAAAAAAGAGGCTGAGGAATTACTAATCCCATTTAAGCATCATCTAATTCATATGCTGGTGCATGGTTTTCTTCACCTTCAGGGTTTTGACCATCAAACAGACGAAGATGCTGCCATCATGGAAAAGTTAGAAGTTCGAGTACTTTTAGATTTGAATATTGACAATCCCTATAAAATCAAAGACGAGTAATTTCTGATGATTAAAAACAAAAGCCCTTTTGGCTTCTTCCTTAAGTTAATAGGAATCAAGCCTAGTGAAATTGTTTACGGTGTAGACGGTACAATTTTAGATGATAAAAATGATTTAATACAAGAGGAAATGGTTGACGCTGCCCAGCGTTTTCATCTTGTAACTGTAGAAGACGTCATGGTTCCACTGGCAAATATAGTTGCGATAGATGTATCTGCGTCTTTAAGAGAACTATCGAAAACTTTTGAAACAGCCGGACATTCACGTCTTCCTGTTTACAAGGATTCACTAGATAACCCTATTGGGATGGTACATATCAAGGATGTCTTGCCATATCTTTTGTTCGATGTGAAAGACCGACAATTAAAAACTTACCCCAATAAAAAGATAATTAGCAGCATTTGCCGCCCAGTTCTTTTTGTTCCACCATCTATGTTAGCTCAAGACTTATTAAACCGAATGCAGGCTCGAAGATCTCATATGGCCATTGTTGTTGATGAGTATGGAGGTACTGATGGGATTGTTACTATTGAAGACCTCATAGAAGAAATTGTAGGTGAAATAGAAGATGAGCACGATGATGTTGATCGCGAAATACAAATTGTTTCAGATAATAAGGGGCATTTTGTATGGGAAGCCGATGCACGTACTGACATAAACGATTTTGAAAAAATACTGGGCCGAGATTTTGCAACTCCTGACGAGGAAGATGATGTTGATACTTTAGGCGGTCTTATATTTACTCTTGCTGGCCGTGTTCCAGAGCGCGGTGAAATTATTCGTCACCCTGATGACATAGAGTTTGAGGTTATTGATGCTGACCCCCGACGTGTAAAGCGATTGCGAATCAGTGACACGTTAAATAAAAATCTTTTAAATCAAGAAAAGTGATACCTGACATACATTCATTTATGAACTCAAGAAGGGGCGGACAGCTATATTGTTTTGCTTTGGGGGTTATCGCTGTATTGGGCCAAGCACCCTTTCATTTGTGGTTTATAACCATTGTCTGTTTAGCGTGCCTAGTCGCACGGCTCAAATTAGCTAGAAAAAGAGATAAACCAAATATTTTAGGGTTTAGTGATAGCTTTTGTTTTGCTTTTGGATATTTTATTTCGGGCACCTATTGGATTGGTTCTGCTTTTATAGCCCGGGGGGCAGAATTTATACCAATTATGCCGTTTATGGTTATAGCCCTAAGTTTAATATTGGCTTTTTTTTGGGGCTTAGCCGGAGTTTTATTTTGCAGAATTCAAAAAAATTATCTTGTTGATTATTTGGCTTTTGTTTCCTTATTCTTTTTAGCAGAATTTACGCGCGGAACTGTATTTGGAGGCTTACCATGGAATTTATTGGGATATATCTTTGAGGCGGGCGGCCCAATTTCTCAATCTGCTTCTGTATGGGGAATTTATGGTTTAACTTTTTTTGTATTAAGTTTGGGTTACCTATTATATATTTTTATTTTCACAAATTTAAAGTGGCAGAGTTTGGTTATTTTTATCATAACGACTGGAACTGTACTTTCCATAGGATCTTTGCGGATAAAAAATCATACCCCTGAATACGTTAAGAATGTAAAATTAAGGGTTGTTCAGATTAAATTCGAACAAAAAGATAAATTTGATCCTTTAAAAGCAGTTGAGATTACAAAAAAATATTTATCAGAATCTATTTCACCTGGAGTCGAAAATATTACACATATAGTTTGGCCTGAGGGTGCGGTTAGTGGTCTTGCGCTTGAAAACGAAAGCTTACTTTCCGCAATGGGGCAATATTTAGCCCAAAGAACAAAAAAACCACCTGTGTGGCTTTTGAACTCTTTACGACATGAATTACGCCCTTCTTCAAAACCAAGTGGTTCAATTGATTATTATTATAATACATCGGCTGCTATTACGTTTGATGAAATTGGTAGTCCCTCATTGGTAGCGTTTAATGATAAGGTACGCTTAGTTCCGTTTGGTGAATTTATTCCTGGGGGTAAATGGATGGAGATTAGAAAAGTACCTATTATTTCAACATCGTTGTTGTCCATCTCTTCGGCCCTGAAAAAGCAAAATATTGTGTTTCCTGGTTTACCGGTTTTAAGTGCTCAAATTTGCTATGAAATAATTTTCTCAGGCTTTACGCCGTACCCAAAAAATAGAAAACGCCCGCAATGGATTCTTAATCAATCTAACGATGCATGGTTTGGAAACAGTTTTGGACCATTTCAGCACTCTAATATGGCGGCATATAGAGCCATTGAGGAAGGCATTCCGGTTGTCCGTGCCGCCGCTAATGGTGTCTCTGGAATTATAAGTCCACTAGGTCATTATGAGCAATATATAGGACCTAAAGAAACTGGGTTTTTAGATGTTAAACTGCCAAAGCCGAAGTCAAAAACATTCTTTTCAACCCAAATTAACTATGTTTTAGTTTCAATAAACCTCTTGATAGCAATGCTGGTTTCATTCTCGGCTGTAAACAACACAAAAATACAAAAACATAAATTGTTTACCATGCTAAAAAAATTCCTTAATTGAGTTGAAAGAATGAAAGAAAATATTTTAAAACCTTTAAGGACTTTCGGTAGATCTAAGGGAAAGCCTTTAAGTACTAATCAAAAACTACTCATGGAAAGAGAGTACCCCAAGATTGATATTGGTAAATTAGTAATAGAAGCAAAAAATCCTCTAGTTAATGTTAAGGGAGAAGTTTGGTTAGAAATTGGATTTGGGAGTGCTGAACATATTTTATGGCAGGCAAAAAATAACCCTGATGTCACAATAGTAGGAGTTGAGCCTTTTTTAAATGGAGTAGCAAAGGCTATTAAAGGGATTGTTGATCAAGGACTTATAAATATTTTATTATATAGGGGGGACGCAAGGGATGTAATTAATTTACTTCCTGACAATAGTTTAAATCGAGTTTTTATACTTTTCCCAGACCCTTGGCAAAAAAAAAGACATAACAAGCGTAGGCTTATAAATGAAAAATTACTTTCTGACCTTTACCGCGTAATTAAGCAGGAGGGCACACTTAGGTTTGGAAGTGATATTTCGGATTATGTAGACTGGGTGCTTACGAGAATTAAAAGGCATGGTGGTTTTGAATGGAGTGTGTCTGAAAGAAAGGATTGGATGGTGCGCCATAAAGATTGGCCTGAAACGAAATATTTAGAAAAGGCATTGGAAGAAGGCAGACAAGGACATTTTTTTGATTTTATAAAATTTTAATAGTTAAATTAACTTAAAGCTTGCAAAGTTATTAATATCCACTTAGTTAGTGTGGAAATTACCTCTAGCACAGGATGCTTGCAGGGTGGCCCTAGAGGCTGCCTTTTTTATTGCTCTCTTAGTTAGAAGATGAAAGATATTATGAAGACAAAAACGCATACCGATGAACGAATATTCGCAATTGCTGATCCTATAGCTAAAAGTATGGGTTTGAACATAGTAAGAATACGAGTTCAGTCAGGTAGAAAGAAGACAGTTCAGGTGATGGCTGAAAGAGTTTCTGATGGCCTCTTAGGCATTTCGGAGTGCGAAAAACTTTCGCGTGAGCTTACTGCTACACTTGATGTTGAAGATCCGATCCATGATCCATTTATACTCGAAGTTTCATCACCGGGGTTAGAGCGTCCCTTAACTTCTATCAAAGACTTTGAAAATTATGCCGGTTATGCAGCTAGGATAGACTTAGACAGGATGATAGAGGGGCGTAAAAGATTTCGTGGTGTGCTGGCTGGAGTTGATGGTAGTAATGTAGATATTGATTTAGATGATGAAAGTGAAACTGCGCAGATACCATTTGAATGGATTTCTGAGTCGAAGCTATTAATTACAGATAAGCTCATTAAAGAAGGCCAAGATGCAAAACATTTAGCCAATGAAATAGAAAAACAACTAAAAACCAGTAAAAAAAGTGAATAGGAGACCTTATGTCTACTGCAGGAATTAGTGCAAATAAACTTGAGTTATTACAAATAGCCAGAGCAGTTGCTGATGAAAAAGCGATACCTAAAGAGGTTGTGTTAGGAGCTATAGAAGAGGCTATTCAGAAGGCAGCTAAGATGCGTTATGGTTCTGAACTTGATATTAGAGCAAAGCTGGACCCAGAAACAGGTGACCAAAGTTTGCGTCGTGTTATAACAGTCACTGAGGACGAAGAGATTGAAAATGATTCTACTCAAATTAACCTTGCCACCGCAAAGATGGATTATCCTGATGCTGTAATTGGCTTCGAAATCTCGACACCATTGCCGCCATTAGAATTTGGACGAGTGCAAGCGCAAATGTCAAAACAAATCATTATGGGAAAAATACGTGAGGCAGAACGGGCAAGACAGTTTGTTGAGTTTAAGGATAGGGTTGGCGAAATAATTAATGGAATTGTTAAGCGCGTTGAGTATGGGCATATTATAGTTGATTTAGGAAGAGCTGAAGGCGTTATCAGGCGTGACCAAGCATTGCCACGTGAAAACGTCAAAGGCGGCGACCGCATAAGAGCGTACATAATGGATGTACGTGAAGAACCTCGTGGTTCACAAATATTCCTTTCTCGTGCTCATCCTCAATTTATGGCTCAATTATTTTCTCAAGAAGTACCCGAGGTATACGAAGGAATAATTCAGATTGTTGCGGTTGCCAGAGATCCTGGTTCTCGAGCCAAAATTGCAGTACACTCTAATGATGGAGCTATAGATCCGGTCGGGGCTTGTGTTGGTATGCGTGGATCGCGTGTTCAAGCCGTTGTCAATGAGCTTCAGGGTGAGCGTATTGACATAATTCCGTTTACTGAAGATGCTGCAACTTTTATTGTGAATGCTTTACAGCCGGCGGAGGTTGCAAAAGTTGTTATTGATGAAGCAAATGATAGAATTGAAGTCGTGGTTCCAGATGAGCAACTCTCTCTTGCTATTGGCCGTCGAGGGCAAAATGTCCGTCTTGCGTCACAGCTTTCAGGCTGGGCTATCGATATCCTAACTGAGGAACAAGAGTCAGAGCGACGCCAAGTAGAGTTCAAGGAGCGTTCAGAGCTATTTATGGTAGGTCTGGATGTAGATGAAATGATTGCTCAACTTCTTGTGTCAGAAGGCTTTGAGACTATGGAAGAAGTTGGGTATGTTGCTATCGACGATTTAACGTCTATTGAAGGCTTTGACGCAGAAACAGCGGAAGAGTTACAGACCCGTGCACGGGAGTATCTAGAGAAAATTGCTATAGAACAGGACGAAAAACGCCGCGCCGCTGGTGTGCATGACAATGTTTTAGAAATAGAAGGGGTAACTCTTCCCATGGCTGTCAAGTTTGGAGAAAATGAAGTGCTATCTGTAGAAGATGTTGCTGGTTTGGTTCCTGATGACTTACGTGGATATACTGAGGTGAAAAATGGTGAAAAAGTTCATGAAGATGGTATGCTAGAAGAGTTTAAGCTCTCTGAAGAAAATGCGACATCACTTATTATGCGAGCGAGAGTTAAGGCTGGCTGGATTGATGAGAGTGATCTGTTGGTAACAGAAGAAGATAAAAAAGAAGAGGTGCCAACAGTTTCACCTGAGCTCACCGCTGAGGACGTTTTTGGTTAGGTTAGTGGATTGCAGATTACTTCCGAAATAAATGATATTGATAAGCGCGGTCACAAACCTAAGGAACGAAGGTGTATCGCGAAGTGCGAAGTTCGTGAGCGTTATGATATGATACGATTTGTAACTGATCCAACAGGTGTTGTTGTCCCCGATATTCTTGGGAAATTGCCAGGACGTGGTGTTTGGGTTAGCAGTGACTCTTGTTCCCTTTCTGAGGTTATATCTAAGTCCGCTTTTAGTAGAAGCTTTAAATCTAAAGTTAAAGTTTTGGATGACTTACTAAGCATGACTGAAAGTTTATTATCAAGACGGGTGTTGGGTTTGGTTACTATGGCACGCAAAGCAGGGTTTATATCTATTGGTTTTGATCAAGTGCAATCTATGGCAAGAGAGGCAGAAGTTGCGATTAGGATTGAGGCTTCGGATGGATCAGAAGATGGTCGTGGTAAAATTCGAACCCTATCGAAAGCTATGAATAGGGAATATAATTTTGCTGACCCAATTGTTGTGGGGTGTTTTTCATCTAATAAAATTGGGGAGGCTTTATCCCGTGAATCGATTGTTCATGCAGGAATAAAAAGAGGAAAGCTTGCCAAGACATTAACAATAGAAGTAAAGCGGCTTTCCGGTTTCATAGACCTAGTACCTATGGACTGGCCTGATAGAGAGCATGAAATAAAAATAAAATAAAGATTTTTTCTTTATTGAATATAAACGTTAGGTCGTTAGATTGTACGACTTAGAGCAAGTTAGAAAAAACGCATTAAAGGTAAGATTAATGGACTTACCGTTTGAAAGATGAAAATGACTGATACAAACGACAAAAAACAAATTGCCCGTAAGCCATTATCCCTAAGCTCTTCAGGGAGGGGTTCCGTAAGGCAGTCATTTGCCGGAGGACGATCAAAGGCTGTCGTAGTAGAAAAAAAGAAAAAAGTAATTATAAGGCCAGGGTCAAATAATGAAGTTGTTAAACCCAATGTTGCACCTAAAATCTCAATTCCCCCTGTTAAGCCAAAAGTTGATGAGGTTGCTTTAGCTGCTAAAAAGCTTGGTCTATCCAAAGATGAATACGAAAAACGACAAAGCGCTCTTAGTACTGCTAAGGCTGAGGCAGATGTAAGAGAAGCAAAGAAAAATGCTGAGCAAACAGAGCGTGAGCAAAGGATGGCTGCAGAGAAGGCCACGCTGGAAGCTAGAAAGAAAGCTGAAGAAGAAGCTGAATTGAAACGTTTAGAAGCGGAAGAAGAGAACCGTCAGAGAGAAGAGGCTGCCAGGCTTGCTGCTCGTAAGCCTGTCGGGGCAGCAGCTGCATTAAAAAAAGATGATGATAATTTAAGCGAAATTGAAAAGGCAGGCGGCCGAGTTAAGAAAAAACGTGCGGCACCACCACCCACAAGATCAAAAGGTGAGACTAAAAGAAGAAGAGGTAAGCTGACTATTGTAACTGCATTAGCTGGTGATGATGAACGCCAGAGATCACTTGCTTCTGTTAAGAGAGCAAGAGAAAGAGAAAAGCAGCGCCAGCGTGGTGGATTAGGGGATCGCGATAAAGTACAGCGTGAAGTTATAATACCTGAAGCCATAACTGTATCTGAGTTATCAAACCGCATGGCAGAAAGAGCCCGTGATGTTGTGAAGTATTTAATGCAACAAGGCACAATGGCTACCATGAATGATATACTTGATGCAGATACTGCACAACTCGTTGTCGAAGACTTTGGGCACACAGTTAAACGAGTAGCTGAAGCTGATGTGGAGGATAATTTTATTATAGATGATACGCCTTCTGATGAGAATGATCGCAAGCCTCGTCCGCCGGTAATTGCAGTCATGGGTCATGTTGATCACGGAAAGACTTCGCTATTGGACGCATTAAGAACCACTGATGTGGCATCTGGAGAAGCAGGCGGTATAACTCAACATATAGGTGCTTATCAACTTAAGCTTAAGTCAGGTGAACAGATTACTGTATTAGATACACCAGGGCATGCCGCATTTTCTGAAATGCGAACTAGGGGCGCCCAAGCGGTAGATATTGTAGTTTTGGTTGTTGCTGCCGATGATGGTGTTATGCCTCAAACTATTGAATCGATTAAGTATGCTCATGCAGCTGATACCCCTATTATTATAGCAATAAACAAAATGGATAGTTATGATGCAAACCCACAAAAAGTAGAGACTGATCTGCTCCAGCACAACGTTATAACTGAATCTATGTCGGGCGAGGTGCAAGCTATTCAGGTCTCCGCTAAAAAGAAAACTGGATTAGCTGACCTAGCTGAAGCTATATCAAATCAGGCTGAATTAATGGAATTAAAGGCAAATCCAACACGTAATGCTGATGGCTTAGTCCTTGAATCTAAAGTTGAGAAGGGTCGTGGCCCTGTTGCAACTTTACTCGTAAAAAGAGGAACCTTGAAGAGGGGGCAAATTGTTGTTGCTGGCGAATATTGGGGTAAGGTTAAGGCTATGATGGATGAGCGTAACTCTCAATTGAAAGTAGCAGGCCCTTCTTCGCCCGTTGTGGTTATGGGAATGGATGGTGCTCCTGCGCCCGGCGAACCTTTTGCTGTGGTTGACTCAGAACATAGAGCTAGAGAGCTTACAGAGTATAGGGTTAGAAAACGAAAAGAGGATATTACAAAAAGTTCTGGTGCTGCTTCCATGGAGCAAATGATGGCTAAGCTAGCAAATAAGACATCATCTGAAATGCCTTTATTGGTGAAAGCAGATGTTGAAGGTTCTGCACAAGCAATTAAAACTTCTCTTGAGGGTCTGGGTAATGATGAAGTTAAAGCTCGTGTTGTTTACTCTTCTGCAGGTGGTATTTCTGAGTCAGACGTGCAGCTCGCAGCTTCCTCTAATGCCCCCATTATTGCTTTCAATGTTCGTGCTAATCGTCAGGCAAAAGAGCTGGCGGAAAAAGAGGGCGTGGAAATTCGTTATTATTCAATTATCTATGGCTTGATTGATGAAGTTAAAGGCGCACTAGAGGGAATGTTAGAACCTGAGCGAAAAGAAACCTTTATAGGTTACGCTGAAGTACTTGAGATTTTTGATATTTCTAAATTAGGGAAAATAGCTGGTGCTAAGGTAACGGAAGGACGCGTTGAGCGGGGTTCTGGAGTAAGATTGCTGCGTGATGATGTGGTTATCCATGAGGGAGAGCTCTCGACACTAAAGCGCTTCAAGGATGAAGTAGAAAAAGTTCAGGCAGGAATGGAATGCGGAATGGGTTTTTTAAATTACCACGATTTGCGCAAAGGTGATCAAATTGAATGCTTCACTGTTGAGATGCTTGACCGTAAACTAGACTAAATTTTTGCATAACGACCCTATTTAGCGGTTCAAAGCGTTTATTTAGACTGCTAAATGACTTTATCAGGAAAGATCTATGACTAAAAATAAGCCTCCATCCCAACGGCAGTTAAAGGCCGGTGAGCTTATTCGAAGGGCCTTAGCGGAAATTTTAGCAAAAGAAAACATCCGTGATGTAGATTTGCAAGGAGTTTCAGTAACTATCTCAGAAGTCAAGTCTTCCCCTGACCTTAAGCATGCACTTGTCTATGCCGCTCCCCTTGGAGGCGGTGATATTGATAAAGTCATACAAGGCTTGCAGCGGTGCAGTTCTTTTTTACGCGGCAGGCTTGGTAAAGAAATGGAAATGAAATCAACACCTCGATTAAAATTTATTGCAGACCGGAGCTTTGATACAGCAGAGGACATGGCGCGTTTACTTGACCAACCAAAAGTTAGGCAAGACTTGATTTAAAGTGGGCACTTATGGCACGAAAGCGTAAAGGTAACCCTGTAAGCGGTTGGGTAATTTTGGACAAACCCTATAGTTTAGGTTCAACGCCCTCAGTAGGAAGGGTTCGACGCCTTTTTTCAGCTCAAAAAGCTGGCCATGCAGGAACATTAGATCCATTAGCTTCAGGAATTTTGCCTATTGCTTTGGGCGAAGCAACTAAAACCGTTTCATTCTTGATGGATGCACAAAAAACTTATGAATTCACCCTCACATTTGGAGAAAATACAGATACCTTAGATAAGGAAGGAAAGGTTATTTCTATCTCGGAGGTTAGGCCCACCAAAGAAGCCATAAAGGGCCAACTTAAAAAATTTGTGGGTATGATTAACCAAGTCCCCCCTCGCTATTCAGCAATTAAGATCAATGGTAAGCGTTCTTATGAACTAGCGCGCTCGGGTGAGGTCGTAGATATTAAGTCACGACAAGTCTTAGTTGACACTTTCACATTAACTAAACATGATGAAAATTCGTCATCTTTTAGGGTGATTTGTGGAAAAGGAACATATATCCGTTCTTTAGCAAGAGATTTAGCTTTGAGTCTTAATGCTTGTGGCCATGTTACTATGCTTCGCCGAACAAGTGTGGGGCCTTTCAATTTAAACCATTCTTTTTCGCTAGACGAACTTGAAAATCTCTGTCATAGGGGCGACGTTTTAAAGGCTCTGAGACCTGTAGAGACTGCACTGGACGACATCCCGGTGCTAGCCATTACAGAATTTGAAGCCACTGAATTAAAACACGGACGTGCAATTGTAAATAAATTAGCTGGTAGTGCTGAATATCCTGATTGGGTTTTAGCTATGTTAGATAATAAAGCAGTTGCTATTTGTAGCACTTCCGAGGGTTATCATAAGCCCAAGAGAGTGTTTAATTTATAAATTAATATGGAGAATTACGATGTCGATCACACAAGAACGCAAAACAGCGTTGATCAACGAATACGCCACAAAACCAGGGGATACTGGATCACCTGAAGTTCAGGTTGCAATTCTTACAGACAGAATTAAAACTTTAACTGAGCATTTCAAAACTAATAAAAAAGACAATCACTCGCGCAGAGGCTTATTAGCAATGGTTGCAAAGCGAAGACGTCTTTTGGCTTACTTAAAGAAAAAAGATGAGGCCCGTTATAAGGTCGTAATCGAAAAATTAGGGCTACGGCACTAAGCCAGCCTTTAAAAACTATAGGGGCTGCCAATTCGGGCGGCCTTTTACACATTTTAATGTGTAATATGCGCATGAAGCGCGAATCCAAAGGAACAAAATACTTTGGTATATGTACGATGAAGAAAGAAAAAGTACGATATGTTTAATAAACACACAGTAGAGATCGATTGGGCAGGCCGCCCTCTTAAATTAGAAACAGGCGGGATGGCTCGTCAAGCCGATGGAGCAGTTCTGGCAACTTATGGCGAAACAGTTTTGTTAGCCACTGTTTGCGCGGCAAAGTCTGAAAAACCGGGCCAAAGCTTTTTTCCATTAACGGTTAATTATATGGAAAAATTTTATGCTGCGGGCAAAGTGCCAGGCGGATATTTTAAACGTGAAGGCCGTCCAACAGAAAGAGAAACACTAATAGCTCGGTTAACTGATAGACCAATCCGGCCTTTATTTCCGAAAGGTTTTAAAAATGAAGTTCAGGTAGTTATTACAGTTCTGCAACATGACCTTGAGAATGAACCGGATGTGCTTGGAATGATTGCAGCGTCTGCAGCTTTAACGATATCGGGAGTTCCCTTCCAAGGGCCTATTGCGGCAGCTAGAATTGGTTTGATTGATGGCGATTATGTTCTTAACCCTACCTTAAGTGAACTCAATGACTCTGATTTAGACCTTGTCGTGGCTGGTACATCGGATGCAGTTATGATGGTTGAGTCAGAAGCAAAAGAATTAACTGAAGAGCAAATGCTTGGTGCGGTAATGTATGCTCATGAGTCTTGCCAGGACGTTATAAAAGCTATCAAAAAGCTAGCTAAGTCTGCAGGAAAACCAGCTTGGGAGTTCAAAGCTGCTGATCTTACAGATGCTAAAAAATCTATGAAAAAAGTTGCAGAAAAAGGAATTAAAGCAGCCTATAAATTAACAGATAAAATGGAGCGGCAAGATGCACTCCGTGAAACACGATCATCTGCATGGGATGAGTTAGGTCTATCAGAAGTAAATCCTGATGGCATGGCTGATAATATTTTCTCTGACGTCTTTAAGTCAATCGAATCATCTACTGTTAGGTCTACAGTAATAAAAACAAAGAAAAGAATTGATGGACGTAAGTTAGACGAGGTTCGTCCAATTGTATCTGAAGCGGGCATGTTACCACGTACACACGGCTCAGCTTTATTTACTCGGGGAGAAACACAAGCTCTTTGCGTAGCAACATTAGGAACTTCAGACGACGAGCAGTTTGTCGATCAGCTAACTGGCACAATTAAAAATAAATTTCTTCTACATTATAATTTTCCTCCTTATTCAGTAGGCGAAGCTGGTAGAATGGGCGGCACATCAAGAAGAGAGCAAGGTCACGGAAAATTAGCCTGGAGAGCTCTGCAGGCAGTGCTTCCAGCACCCGAAGATTTCCCATACACTATTCGTTTAGTCTCTGAGATTATGGAGTCCAATGGTTCTTCCTCCATGGCTACCGTTTGCGGTTGTTCTTTAGCAATGATGGATGCAGGAGTACCGTTAAAACGGCCTGTATCAGGAATCGCTATGGGCCTTATAAAAGAAGATGATGGCATTGCTGTTCTTTCAGATATCTTAGGCGATGAGGATCATTTAGGTGATATGGACTTTAAAGTTGCGGGCACTTCGGAAGGTATTACATCATTACAAATGGATATAAAAATTGCAGGTATATCTGAAGAAATTATGACAACTGCATTGGAGCAAGCTAATGCTGGTAGACTCCATATATTAGGTGAGATGAATAAATCTTTAGAGGTTTCACGCGAAGAGGTTGGAGAATTTGCACCTCGTATTGAAACAGTAAAAATCCCAGTTGATAAAATTCGTGATGTCATAGGGACTGGCGGAAAGGTTATCCGTGAGATTGTTGATACAACAGGGGCCCGTGTTTCAGTCGAAGACGATGGAACGATTAAAATTGCTTCAACGGATAAGAAATCTATAGAAGCCGCAAAGGAATGGATTCACAGCCTTACCGCCGAGCCGGAAGCTGGAGTTATCTATAAGGGCAAGGTAGTCAAGGTTGTAGACTTTGGGGCCTTTGTAAACTTCTTTGGGAAAAAAGATGGCCTAGTTCACGTTTCGCAGATCTTACCAGAACGTGTTAACCACCCTTCTGACCATTTGAAAGAAGGTCAAGAGGTTTATGTTAAGCTTATGGGCTTTGATGACAGAGGTAAAGTTCGTCTCGCTATGAAATATGTAGATCAAGAGACTGGACTTGAAATACCTCGTGAACCGCGTGAAGATAATAAAGATAAAGATAAAGATGAAGAAAAGCCGAAGCGTAAAAGACGTACGAAGGCGAAAAAAGATGAAGACTAAAATTCTTCAATTTTAAAAATCAATAAGTCAGCTTACGGGCTGGCTTTTTTTATTTTTATTCTTTGGTTAAAGAAAGACAAATATGATTGATACTTTAGGTTCTTGGCACAGTATATTAAGTTTTAAAAATATTAGTGGTCTTGATAATTTAATTTCTGAGGATTGTGTCTTTCATTCCCCTGTAGTTCATACGCCACAAATAGGAAAGGAACTCACTATAAAATACTTATCTGCTGCATTTAAAGTTTTTACTAATGGTACTTTCGAGTATGTTCGTGAAGTCACTAGTGATAACCAGGCAGTACTAGAGTTCCAATTTTATATAAATGATATAGTTATTAATGGTGTTGATATTATTTCATGGAATGATGGAGGCGAAATAACTGACTTTAAGGTAATGATCCGTCCTCTTAAAGCTGTAAAAATTATCCATGAATACATGGGAAATGTACTAGCCTTAGGTGCAGATGGAGAAAACTAATCAATCTTGATGTGTAAAGGTAAGATTATATGACATATCGTGAATTTATGGTTTTACTACTTGTTTGTTTGATCTGGGGCTTACATTTTATTGTGATGAAATTAACTGTTGGATATACAGCAGACCCATTATTTTATGCTGCTGTACGAATGAGCCTGGTCGCAATAATCATGTTACCGTGGTTAAAGTGGCACGGCAAACTGATGAAGCCAATTTTAGGCGCGGGTTTAGGTTATGGAGCCCTAAACTATGCTTTTATGTTTCCAGCTTTAAAGTACACCACAGCATCAACAGCTGCAGTTATGATAGAACTATATGTGCCTTTCTCCATAATACTATCCATGATAATTTTTAAAGATAAGATTGGTAGGTTCAAAATACTAGGAATTACTTTAGCTCTTGTAGGAGTAATAATAATTTCATTTGCAAGGCCATACGAAGCGGCAGGCCCTTATTATTTATTCGGAGTTCTTTTGATGATTGGGGCTGCCTTTAGTGAAGCTGTAGGTGCTGTGTTAGTTAAATTTGTTCGGAGCGTAGGTCCGTTGCAACTCCTTTCTTGGTTTGCCGTTATAGGTTCTATAGTACTATGGCCGCTTACAATGCTTCTCGAGAGTGAACAATTAAAAGCTTTTCAACCAAACAACCGATTGAACTTTATATTTGCTCTAGCTTATTCTTCTTTGCTTGTTTCTATCGTAGCTCATGGTTCTTATTATTGGTTGCTTCAGCGCCTACCGATATATGTTGTGTCTACTGCCGGTTTAATGACAACAGTTATCGCCGTTGTCGCAAGTGTACTAATATTGAATGAAAACCTTAGCCCGCAATTATTATTTGGTGGACTGATAGTCTTGAGTGGTGTTGGTTTAATTTTGATAAGAAATAATAGTACTGTTGAGAAATAATATTACCTTTGATAGTTTTTTATAGTACACTCATTAATAGAAATAAATTTTTTCATTGTTTGACATTTCTCTAAGAGGTCCTTAACGGCAGGTCATTGTGCTGTGATAGGCTTTTACACTATAGCGTGTTTCCTCTCTTGGTTTAACCGAATTAGCCTAAAACAATCGAGCAATTATGTCTGACTTTAAATCTTTAAACCTCAATTCACTCATATTTAATGCGATTAATAAATTGGGTTATTCTAAACCAACTCCTATTCAGTCGGAAGCCATCCCACATATCATTGAAGGTAAGGATATATTAGGCATTGCGCAAACAGGCACAGGAAAAACTGCTGCTTTTTCCCTTCCGCTTCTAAATCACCTTTGCGTAAATAAACTACGACCTGCTGCAAAGGAGCCTCGGGCCCTGATTCTTGCACCTACACGTGAGTTAGCTTATCAAATTACAAAATCATTGCGTGATTATGGAAGTGAAATGGAATATTTATCCATCGCAACTATATATGGCGGAGTAAGTATTAAGCAGCAAATCAATCAGCTCGTGCGTGGAAATGAGATTGTTGTGGCTACCCCAGGACGCCTTATTGATCTAATTGAAAGAGGAAGCATTAGCCTAGGAAAGATTGAAGTGCTTATTTTAGACGAAGCGGACCAAATGATGGATATGGGTTTTATCCATGCCTTAAAGAAGATTATTCCATTAATACCGAAAAACCGTCAAACGTTATTCTTTTCAGCAACCATGCTGCCAAAAATTAAAAAACTTGCTGAACAATTTTTAAATAATCCTGTTACAGTTTCCGTTACCCCGCCTAATTCCACAGCCAAAAAGGTAAAGCAAAGAATAACATTTGTTAACAAAGCTGAAAAGCAGGACCTATTATCACTATGTTTATTAGAGCCTGATGTTCTCAGGGCTTTAGTTTTTACTAGAACTAAGCATGGTGCTGATCGTGTTGTTAAGCGCCTAGCTCAAGTTGGTTTAACTTCCCTAGCTATACACGGAAATAAATCTCAGAATCAAAGACAACGGGCACTCAATGCCTTTCGTGAAGATAAAATTAAAATTCTAGTGGCAACTGACGTAGCGGCAAGGGGGATTGATATTGAAGGAATAAGTCATGTGTTTAATTATGAAATACCGAATGTTCCCGAGCAATATATCCATAGAATAGGCAGGACTGCAAGAGCTGACAAATCTGGCATTGCCCATGCTTTTGTTGATAAGTCAGAACGAGCCTACCTCAAAGAAATTCAGAAATTACTTAAAAACGATATCAAAGTGGACGAGCTTCCTGAGGACTTTATGCAAAAAGCCCGGGCTTTAAAAACTCGGGCACCTGTAGAGCTTCTTCAGGAAGTAGAAAAAGAGGGGAGAAAAGGGAGAGGTAAATCGAGAAGAAAGTCGATACCTTTTGGTGATAAAAATAAGACAGAGGGACCTAAGACTGAAAGAGATAATAATTCAAATAAATATAAAAAACGTGACGGAAAAGAGGGCGACCAAAAAGCTAGAACTGATACAGATCATAAAAGAAAACAGTGGAATAAAGATAAACCTAGGGGAGAGCGAAAGTTTAATAAGGGAGACATAAGACTAAAAAATAAGACAGAGGGACCTAAGACTGAAAGAGATAATAATTCAAATAAATATA
>JBELEM010000001.1:100835-113166 GCA_042093735.1 Hellea sp.
CCACTAAAAGGTCACCGACCAAATATGGGAAAAGCAACACAAAGTTTAGATAGTAAATACCCATTCTCAACATAAGCTTTTTTCTTTGCGATCATGTCTATCTATTGAAACTTTAATAAAAGGGCTTATTGATTAAATTATGAGCTCAAACATCATACCGCTAAAGAATTCTGTTACTGTATCTAATAATATAAATGCTTCTCAAGTGTCTTTCCGTAAAGATGAAATTAATTTAATTATGACCCTGTACGGCCAAATGGTTTCAAAGGGTGTATGGAAGGATTACGCGATTTCATTTTTGAAAGATAAGGCAGTATTTTCTATTTATCGTAAGGCTTCAGAGTATTCTCTTTATAGAATTGAAAAAAACCCGTCTCTTAAAAAGAAACAAGGACAATATTCAGTTATAGCTCCTGGAGGATTAATATTAAAGCGAGGTCACGATCTAAAATCCATACTACGTATTTTTGACAGGCATCGTTTTAATGTGAAATAAAAATACCGCCCCCAGTGTTCGGAAGCGGTACTTTATTTTAGTCTCGTATAAAGACTTTATTTAACATATTACTAGTAAGAAATTAGGCTTCTGAACCTGAAAATCTTTCAACCATAGTTTTTACTATAATTGCAACAGCAGCAGCACTAAAGACTGAGCTTAAGCTTCCTAGAATATTAGTAAGATGTTCTCCTACAGCTATGAGTCCGCCAAGAGCGCCTGAACCACCAGCCATTAAGAAAATAGCTGCAATCATCACGCCTCGCCTATGGTCGGTTGCTGAAGCATATCCAGCTATTAAGCCAAGAACGGCAAGAATAGTTCCGTCGTGACCGGTGTTGACAAATGTTAATACAACAGCGGCTAGTGTGCCTAAGCCCCACCCAATTTTTGCAATATCCATAGTTTTTCTCCCCTATGTTTTATGAACGATAAATCTCGTTACATTGCGGACTAAGCAATATTTTGCTTTAGTCTTGTCCGAAGCTGTCACAAATATGTCTTTGTGGCAAGTAAAGAAAGGCATAAAAAAACCCCGCTTATTTGAGTAAGCGAGGCTCAATTTATTTTACAAACTTCTAATCTATCAGTCGCGACCAAATAAGCTTAGGAGTATTTGGAACATGTTTACAAAGGATAATAGTAACGATGCAGCTCCATATGCTGATAATTTTTCCAACATTAAATCATTACCGCTAAAGGAATAGTATGTTCGTTTTAACATCTGAGTTTCCCAGGCTGTAATCATTGCAATTGCCCCTAAAACTATAAGATTCATTGTATTAAAGACTGCTCCTCCCGCTTCCGGTGCCATTCCTGGTACAAACGCAAATACTAAGCTCATTACAATGTATACAAGAAAAGCTGCAAAGGCATATTTAACATATGTACCTAGGTTGCGTTCAGTAGTGTAACCAAATAAGCTAAGGGCTCCAAACATTGCTACGGTCATGAAAAACACTTTAGCAACAATTACTCCTGGTACAAAGGCAGCAATGGCTGACATGAATATGCCTAAAAATGCAGCAAATATGAAAAGAAATCTTAACACGCCTGCCTTAGACATTGTCGGCAATTTAGCGCCAACGCTACCAAATAATACTGGAATGGCTATAACAAAGCCAAGTAGGATGAATGGGTTTCCGCGCAATACTGCGTGGGGAAGTATGTCCTTTGCAAGAAAGGCAACACCTGCTGTTACTGTCATTGCAAGCGCCATATACCGATATGTACCAAGCATAAAGTTTTTAAGACCTAAGTCTATCTCACCTGCTTCTGCTACTGTGCGATTATACTGCTGATTCATTAATTGCTCCATTACGAAATTGCACTCTTGCGAGTTATCTATTCTACATATAATGCATTTTTAATAAAATTCCAATAGCTAGCATCAATAAATTGCTAGCCTTTTATTTTGCCCCAGAGGATTGATTATGGATTTAAGAAAACTAGGTAGAACTAATCTTGAGGTAACGTCTATTTGTCTAGGAACCATGACTTGGGGTGAGCAAAATACAGAAAGTGATGCTCATGAACAATTAGATTATGCTTTAGGTCGAGGGATCAACTTTATTGACACTGCTGAGATGTACCCCGTGCCTGGTCATCCGAAAACTCAAGGTAGAACAGAAAATTATATAGGATCATGGATAAAAAGTAAAAAAAACCGAGATAAGTTTATCTTAGCATCTAAGATCACGGGGCGGTCAAACATGAATTGGTGTCGAGAGAATGACAAAGAAACTAGGCACACTCCAAAACAAATTGATGAAGCCATAGAAGGCTCTTTACGAAGATTGAATACTGATTACATTGATCTTTATCAATTACATTGGCCGGATAGAAAAATTCCCCCTTTTGGTTTCCATTCATACCGAGATTATGATCCGAATGATATGGTGCCTTTAGAGGATATACTAGGGACACTTCACAAACACGTTGAAAAAGGAAATATCAGGCATGTGGGTTTATCCAATGAATTTGGCTGGGCTACTATGAAGTATTTAGAGTTATCAAATAAAAACAACTGGCCTAGAATTGTTTCTAATCAATGTGTATATAATCTCATAGCTAGAAGGTTTGATTATGATTTGGCCGAGATTGCCATGAGAGAGCAGGTTGGTCTTTTAGCTTATTCTCCCCTTGCCATGGGTTTTTTAACAGGAAAGTATGACTCGGGAGTATCGCCAGTGGGGTCGAGGGGTAATTTATTTAAAGATTTTATGGGCGCTTATTGGGATGCAGAAAGCGGATGGCGTGATTGTAACGCTACGGCATTGAAGTTTGACCTTACACCCACGCAGTTTGCGTTAAAGTTTGTTGAAACTCGTAAATTCGTTACCTCCAGCATTATTGGAGCGACATCTTTGAAGCAATTAATAGAAAATATTGATGCTCATGACATTAGCTGGTCCAGCGAAATGGAAAAAGAGGCGCATAGGATCCATAAAACATACCGTTGTCCAGCCGGGCGATGATTTTTACGGCACTTTTTTGTTATGATATTCTTCACTGCATTAAGATTGCCTCTAAGGCTTTCCAAGCAAATCTCAAATATTCAGAGGGGTGTTGCGGGCACTAGGTGGTCAGATGTAGATAATTTGCATATAACAACATGTTATTACGGTGATATTGATTTTGATATTGCGGAATCATTAGATTATGAGTTGGCCCGGCACCCATTACCAAGTTTTGAACTTCAGCTTGAGGGTGCGGGACACACAGGGAATGCGCCACCTCTAACATTGTGGCTAGGCGTAAAAAATAATAAATTTTTACATGATTTGAATATGTATTGTATCTCTGCTGCAAAGCGATCAGGAATAAACCCTGATATGCGAGATTATAAGCCTCATGTGACTTTGGGTTATCTTGGAGCAACAACCCCCTTAGAGAGAGTAATATCTTTTGAAAAAAGAACATCGAGATTTAATTCTGCTCCATTTTTAATTGATGAAATGATTTTGTATTCAAGTCACAGAAGGTCAAATAATAATAATCTGTATAAGATTGAAGCTACTTACCCAATGCTTATATCTTAGACAAATTTAACAGTTAGTGAGTAAATGTTATCTATTAAGTTAATGACTATGGTTACTTAACATAAGAAAATGAATTATTAGGAGTTATTTAAAAAATATTCCAACCTCCTCTTGCGACTTCACTCATCCTTCCCTACATGACCTCTGTCGGTGTGCGGGCTTTTGCGCACCGTTTAATATTAACCTAGTAAACGCAAGAGACTATTATGAAATTTCGTCCTCTACATGACCGCGTGCTCGTCGAGCGCGTAAAAGAAGATACGAAGACTGCTGGAGGTATTATTATACCGGACACAGCTACTGAGAAACCCTCTGAGGGTAAAGTAGTTGCAGTCGGCCCTGGCACACGCAATGATGATGGTAAATTCACTGCTCTCGATGTTAAAAAAGGTGACCGTGTACTATTTGGTAAATGGGGCGGCACTGAAGTTAAGGTCGATGGTAAAGAACTGCTAATCATGAAAGAATCTGATATTATGGGGATTATTGATTAATTCCTCCAAAACTCCTGTAGTTATTCTGATTACTGCAGGAAAATGCTTAACAATAACAATTAATCTCTAGGGAGACTTAACTATGGCGGCAAAAGACGTCAAATTCGGGACTGACGCCCGAGCAAAAATGCTTGAGGGTGTTGATATCCTTGCAAATGCAGTGAAAACCACATTAGGCCCTAAAGGCCGTAACGTAGTGATTGAGCGTAGCTTTGGTGCTCCGCGGACAACAAAAGACGGTGTATCCGTAGCCAAGGAAATAGAACTTGAAGATCGCTATCAAAACTTAGGTGCTATGATGCTCCGCGAAGTTGCATCTAAAACAAATGATAAAGCTGGCGATGGTACGACAACGGCAACTGTTCTAGCTCAAGCCATTGTTCGCGAAGGACTTAAACGCGTTGCTGCGGGCATGAACCCCATGGATCTCAAGCGCGGTATAGACAAGGCCTCCAACGAAATTGCAGGAGATTTGTTAAAAAAGGCTACAAAGATCACTAAATCATCTGAAATAGCGCAAGTTGGAACTATCTCAGCTAACGGTGAGGCTTCAATCGGAAAAATGATTGCAGACGCCATGGGTAAGGTCGGTAATGAAGGTGTTATAACAGTTGAAGAAGGAAAGACAGCCGAAACTGAACTAGATGTTGTTGAGGGCATGCAGTTTGACCGCGGTTATTTATCTCCTTATTTCATCACAAATGCTGAGAAAATGAAAACAGAATTAGATGACCCATACATACTTCTTAACGAAGGAAAACTTACTTCATTGCAGCCAATGCTACCAATATTAGAAGCTGTTGTTCAAACGGGTAAGCCACTTCTAATCATAGCTGAAGATATTGAGGGTGAAGCATTAGCAACCTTAGTGGTTAATAAACTAAGGGGTGGATTGAAGATAGCTGCTGTTAAAGCTCCTGGATTCGGAGACCGCCGCAAAGCAATGCTTCAAGATATAGCCATTTTAACAAATGGGACTGTTATCTCTGAAGACCTTGGTATTAAACTCGACAATGTTACTATCAAAGATCTTGGAACTGCAAAGCATGTGCATATCTCCAAAGATGATACAGTTATCGTTGATGGCCAGGGCAAGAAAAAAGATATTAAAGCTCGAGTTGAACAAATACGCCAACAAGCTGAAGCTACTTCTTCAGACTATGACCGTGAAAAGTTACAGGAACGTCTTGCAAAGCTTGCTGGGGGCGTAGCTGTTATTAAAGTTGGAGGTAGCACTGAGATAGAAGTTAAGGAACGTAAAGACAGAGTCGACGACGCCCTAAACGCCACACGTGCCGCAGTAGAAGAGGGAATAGTTCCCGGCGGTGGTACAGCTTTATTGCGTGCTTCACGCAATATTAGTGTGAAAGGTATAAATGATGATGAACAATCAGGAATCGAGATTGTAGTAGCTGCTTTACAGTATCCATTACGTCAAATTGCTGACAATGCTGGCGTTGAAGGCGCTGTTGTTGTAGGTAATGTCATAGCAGAAAATAAAGCTAATTACGGCTATGATGCTCAGAATGACAAATATGGCGATATGGTTAAAAAAGGTATTATTGACCCTGTCAAAGTTGTTCGTACAGCATTAATGGATGCAGCATCAGTAGCTTCTCTTATCTTAACCACTGAAGTAGCGATAGTTGAGGCTCCAAAACCGGAAGCTGCAGCGCCTGCTATGCCTGATATGGGTGGAATGGGTGGTATGGGAGGTATGATGTAAAAATTTTATTTTTACATATTTCTCATCAATGAGTTTATTAGCGGTCCTTCACAGGGCCGCTTTTTTTGTTACAAATTGAAGAACAAGTGTAACGAAGGCTATTAATTTGAAAATTAAGGATAACAATTAGAAAAGATCGGTGAGTTGAGAAGGAGTTTTCTAACTATGGTACGGGTAGTCGGACTTGAACCGACACTCCAAAGGAACCGGATTTTGAATCCGGCGCGTCTACCAATTCCGCCACACCCGCTTAATAGAAATACCGTATAAATGAGCTTAATGAAAAAGGCTATACACTTTTATCTATTTTTTACATGTCTTTAAGTTTTTTAATGCTATTGCTGTCTGATGACTATTAATTCTAATTTTATCCTAAAGTCTTATGAGGGCATAATAAAATTAGCACGGCATAGACTGGCTGTGTATTGGCTTGCACTTATATCTTTTTTAGAGAGTTCAATCTTTCCCTTGCCAGTTGACTTAATGGTAATCCCAATGGTGCAGTCGAACCGCAGTAAGTGGATACAGATAGCATTAGTTGCCTCTATTTTCTCAGTTTTAGGAGGTATAGCTGGATATTTTTTAGGTCTTTGGTTTTTTGATGTGTTAGCAAAGCCATTATTAGATGCTTTGGGTAAATCAAATTATATTGATCAGTTCTCTTCTAATATTGAAACATATGGCGCAGCAGCTGTTTTTGGAGCGGGACTTACACCTTTTCCTTATAAAGTAATGACTATAATGTCGGGTAGTTTAAAAGTTAACTTTGCTGTTTTTGTTATTGCAAGTACGGTATCTAGGTTCCTACGCTTTTTTATTGTGGCATATATCGTTCGTTTATTTGGTTACCAAGCGGAAGAGTTTATCAGAAAGTATTTTGCAAAGCTGACAATTTTATTATTTATTATTATAATCGTAATTTGGATTATTGTGAGAGTTTTAACTTAATAACAAACTCGTAACTTTTTCAAATCCATAGGAACTAAATGTTTTACAGCGATTTATACATGTGTTTGGGCCTATCAAAAAAGCTTTGTTGGTTTCAAACTTTCTAGATTTTAGATGTAGTGTTTTTATCACGCTATTTACCCTTCTTGCTACTGCATTGCCACTATCTACCCAATTCACAGACTGAATTACTGAAGACTTGAGTTCTTCAATTAAAAGCGGAAAATGGGTGCATGCTAATACCACCGCATCAATATCAGCACCATACTGTCCGTTGAACATCGGCGTTATCTCTGTTTTTACCCAATCTTCATTAATTTTTTCTCCCATCATTTTTTTTTCTGCGATATCGACTAAGTTGACTGAGCCTTGTAGAATTACTCGGCAGTCTGAGGCATGTTCATTTATCAATTTGTCAACATAACGCCTTTTGACAGTACCAGGTGTTCCTATAACACCTATAGTTTTTGTTCGCGATAAATTTGCTGCTGGCTTTATGGCGGGCACCACGCCTATGACTGGAACCGAAAGCACCGCTCTAATTTCATCAAGTGTTGTGGTTGAAGCGGTGTTGCAAGCGATTACAACGAGATCAGGTTTAAATGTTTCTGTCAGCTCCCATAATAATCTGGGAAGACGTCTTTTTAGTTGTAATTCTGTCTTCTCACCATAGGGTCGAAAGTTATCATCTGCTATGTAAGTTAATTTTAGATTTGTATTGAGCTTTACAATTTCAGTTACTACAGAAAGACCTCCGACACCTGAGTCAAATATTAATGCATGGCCAGTATTTAATTTTTCCATAATTTCTCTTTAGCACCACTAGATTACTGAAGTCTTATTGTGCAGAGTGCCCAATAAATAGAATAAATATTAAAATAGCAAGAGAGATGAATATTTATCAAGAGCGAACTTTATGGTTAATTTCAATATTCCTTATTTTGAGATTAATATTCCTATATTCAACACCTTTAGGACTCCATGGGGATGAGGCCCAGTATTGGGTGTGGTCAAAAAACCTTGATTGGGGATATTATAGTAAGCCTCCATTTGTTGCATTAATTATTTCTATAACAACGAGTATTTTTGGGGATATAGAATGGGCGGTCCGAGTTTCTTCACCCTTATTACACTCGTTTATTGCATTTTTAATATTTAGGACAGCCAGCTTCGCATTTGACGAGAGGACTGGGTTTTGGGCTGCTGCTATCTATTTTTTAATGCCGGCTGTCTGGGTGTCTTCCGCCATTGTAAGCACTGATGCTGCACTTCTATTATTTTGGGCTGTAGCATTGAATGCGTGGATACACCTTCGTTTAGAGGAGTCATATTTCTGGACGCTAGTTATGGCATTTGCAATTGGACTGGGTCTGCTTTCAAAATATGCCATGTTCTATTTTGTATTAGCTTTATTATTAGCTACTATTTTTGATAAAAAATCAAAGCAGGTATTTTTTTCTCTTAAGGGTCTAGTGCTTGCTTTAATTTCATCGTGTGTAATTTTACCAAACTTAATATGGAACTATAAAAATAACTTTGTAACAATTTTTCATACTATTGATAACGCTAATATGAAAAATGGACTCACATTGAATCCTGAAGAATTATTACGTTTTTGGGTTGACCAACTTGGTGTTTTTGGTCCTATAAGTTTGATCATTTTGATTTTAGCAATGATAATACTTTTTAAATCCCGAGTAGTTTCTGATAATAAAACTATCAATTTACTTTTAATTTTGACAATAATTCCCTTAGTTTTAATTTCTTTGCAGGCTTTACTTTCACGCGCGAATGCTAACTGGGCTGTTACTGCCTATATTTCAGGTTCTATTATACTTGCTCATTACTTAACCCTACACGGATCAAAGTTGAAGACTTGGATTTTAAGCGGAATAGTAATTCAAAATGTAATATGTTTATCTGGATTTATAATTCTTTCAAATGTCAATATGATGAATAGGTTGGGCCTGACAAATTCGGTTAAACGGCTGATTGCGTGGCCTGAAACAGTTAGTGCTGTAGAAAATATTATAAATAAAGGACACATGAATAATACATATGAATTTGTAGCTATTGATAAGCGGACAATGTTTTATAGTCTTTTTTATTACGGCTTGAATGATAAATTACCATTAAAAATGTGGACGTTTGGTAAGAGACCATTGAGCCATGCCGAATTGACTCATCCACTTCAAAAGCAGGATGGCCCTATATTACTATTGAATTACTATGACCAGGATGAGTTATTGTTAAAAAGTGATTTTAAAGATTTAGTACGTTTGTCAGATCTTGATATTGATTTAGGCGGAGGTAAACGCCGTGTGCTTAGAGTATGGGCTGGCTATGGCTATACTCCTAGGAAGGGTAGACCTTACAGTTAGCAAGGTTGAATGATCTTTTTATATTGTTAGATGATATATTATTTCCACAGACGTTTTAATATGGCATCCCTTCTACATCCTTTCCTATAATAATTGTATCTTATAGGATTTTTTTTATAATAATCTTGATGGTATTTTTCCGCGACCCAGAATTTTTTTGATTTTAAAATGGGCACAACTACCGGTGAATTGAAGGGTTTATTTTTTGAGATATACTCTTTTGATATTCGTGCTATTTCTAATTGATTGCTGTCAGCAAATATAGCTGCTTTGTAAGAATTTCCTCTATCGCAAAATTGGCCGTCTGAATCCGTTGGGTCTATATTGAACCAATAATGATTTAGGATCTCAGCGTAGCTAATCACTTTTGGATCATAATATATCTTTACTGCTTCGATATGTTTACCGTGGTTTTGGTATGTTGGATAATCCATATCGCCACCGGTATATCCTGATATAACCTCCTCTACTCCGTCTAGTTTTTCAAAATCTGCTTCTACGCACCAGAAGCATCCTCCTGCTAGAATAGCATAATCTATTTTTTTATTTGCCGTTACTGCTTCGGTTTGAGGAAGATTTAAAAGAAGTATTAGAAGTAAGTATTTCATTCAGATGCCTTAATAGTGTCGATGATGTAAGGGTATTAATAAAGAAAAATTTAAGTATTTTTTAAGTTTGCGTAAGCCTCTAATGCTCTTTTTCTTGCGAATTTATGATCGACTAGCGGTTTAGGATAATTTTCTCCTAGTTTTACATTAGCCTTTTGCAATATTCCTGATGGTGCCTCCCAGGGCCTATGAATATATTTTTTTGGTAAGTCTTTGAGTTCTGGTACATATTTTTTAATGTATTCTCCCTCGGGGTCAAACTTTTCACCCTGTGAAAAAGGATTGAATATCCTAAAGTAAGGAGATGCATCAGCTCCACTTCCCGCAACCCACTGCCACCCGGATGCATTACTAGCTGGATCAGCATCCACAAGTGTGTCGTGGAACCATTTTTCTCCTTCTCGCCAGTCTATCAATAGGTGTTTTATTAAAAAACTGGCGGTAACCATTCTAACTCGGTTGTGTTGCCATCCTGTTTTCCAGAGCTGCCGCATGCCCGCATCAACGAAAGGGTATCCTGTCTTCCCTGTTTTCCAAGCATCAAGTGAGCTTTCACTATTTTGCCATCTGAAGGCATTGAATTTTTCTTTAAAATTTTCATTTGCTAATTTTGGATTGTTATAAAGAAGTACATAAGAGAATTCCCTCCAGCCAATTTCTGTTAAAAACTTATCGGCAACCTCAAGATTATCCTTAAAAAAACTCCATATCTGCCTTGGGGATATTTCACCGAATGCCAAGTGAGGTGACAGCTTTGAAGTGCCGTCTTCTATAGCTGGTTTGTTTCTATTTTGGTCATAATTATTTATTGGTCCATTTGCGAAATTTGATAATGCACGAAGTGCGCCTTTAGAGCCAACCGTCCAATGGGGATGTATTTTGTTGACCCAATTACTATTTTTGGGAACTAAATTTAGATTATTTATTTCTAGGGATTCTAATTTTTTTTTGTAGTTCAGAGTATTTTTGGGGCTTGGTAAGGGCTCTGTTTTTATATGTTTCTTTGCTTCTCTCCAATATGGAGTAAAAACTTTATAGTAATTATCTGTTTTAGTTTTGATAGACCAAGGCTCAGAAAGTAAATTTGCGTTGAAGCTTTTTACAGAAAGTCCTCTTTTTTTGAGGTCTGACATTACCTCAGTATCTGTCTCTATGTTTTCAATTTCATACCTTCTGTTCCAATAAATACTTGAGGCGCCAGATTGCTCAATTAATATATCTAAAACACTTGAGGTCAGTCCTTTTCGAATTATTAAATCCAAGCCAATTTTACTTAAATCTGACTTTAATGAATGCAAGCTGTGGCTTAGCCACCACTTACTAGCAGCTCCTATCTCTCGATTTCGTCCTGTTTCCCATATATAAACGCAAATTAATGGACGTCCGGTATTGGCAGCTTCGTATAAAGCCGTATTGTCACTTATTCTTAGATCTCGGCGGAACAGTACTATTATTGGCTCGTTTAGGATAGTGGCCCCTTTGGATGTTGGTCGGTTAGAATTTAACGCAACTATTAATACGCAGAGAAAACAGCCATAGTTGTAAAAATTTCCTATATATCAGAAATATCATATAAATCGGCCATTACAGACTCAGTGGTAGGCCAGCGCCCAGCTCCTTTTCCACGTATTTTGTATTGATCACCATCTTCGAAGTAAAAAATAGCATGCGCCTCTTCGCCATCTGCTTGCGCTATGAAGTTGTTAAGAGATAAGTCTTTAAGTTCAAGCTTGGAGGAGAAGCCGTTCATATCTTTCCAGCAAGTTGAAATGCGTTTAATAGCTCCTATGGGTGGGGAGCTTGGCGTAAAACCTTCAATGGTATCTCTTGGAATTTTATCCATATCGATTTCTTCGCCAAACCCTAACAATGCAACTAAACGTATTTTAGCTGCCGAGTCTAACCCAGTTACATCTGCTGTGGGGTCAGTTTCTGCAAAGCCTTTTCTCTGTGCATCCAACAAAGCTGCTGCATAAGTCTTTCCAGAACTTATTTCATCTAGCATATAATTTGTTGTACCGTTTAACAAAGCTTCCACGCGAGTAATACGCCCTTTCTCTCTAATACACATTTCAAGTACAGGCATTCCTCCGCCTGCGGCGGAAGAAAACAAAAGCTGTACGTCATTATCATTTGCTAAATTTATTAGGGTTTGTCCGCCTTTAGCTATTGCCTGCTTGTTAGCACTGATTACGTGTATTTTATTCTCAATCATTAATTTACAATATTCTAAAGCAGGCTCAATAGGGCCAGAAACATCGATGAATACATGTGGATTTGAATCTAATATTTCTTTTATTTCCGTTGTTAATTCTGATGGCTTATAGCCTTGATCTATATATTTTGACGGGTCCCTTACTAATATTTTTACTATTTCAAAACGGTTAGAAAGTGACTTTAATCTTCGATAGACTCCTCCTCCAACAACACCGCAGCCCATCATAGCTATTCTGAGTTTTTTTGGTGCTGCGGTTTCGCTTAGCTTGCCTGTA
This sequence comes from Hellea sp., assembly GCA_042093735.1. Taxonomy (GTDB): domain Bacteria; phylum Pseudomonadota; class Alphaproteobacteria; order Caulobacterales; family Maricaulaceae; genus Hellea. Next base: position 113,022 of record JBELEM010000001.1, read on the forward strand.
AATTTTCCAACCGAAGTGCAGCTGGAGATGCCGGGCTTACCTAAGTCAAACTCAATCTGATGTTTTTTTGCAAATTCCAAAGCTTTGGGTGATATCAAAGGCGAAGCTTTTATTTTAGCATCGTCATAGGAAATTTTATCATACC
>JBELEM010000002.1:0-8431 GCA_042093735.1 Hellea sp.
AAGGTAGGGCTGGCAACATTCTCTCTGAAAGATAGCGAGGGGCAAGCTGTTGTTGTTGATTTCACGCCACCTAAATCTAGGGAAGCAAAATTTTCTATTCCCATACCCAAGCTTCAAAGCGGACTATACAAAATGACGTGGAGAGCCGTTTCTAAAGACGGGCATATCGTCAAAGGCGGCCTGAGCTTCACAGTTCAATAAGCGTCTTTATGCTGACCGCTTTAGCCCTGATTGTTAAACTAACGCTCTATATCGGAGCTTTAGTCACAATCGGAATCTTGTCGCATTTTTGTCTCGGCATTCAGCAAAAACTGAAGGGTCTTCGTGTCTTTGCCGCGGTCGTTATCATAGGGGCCATCTCGAAGCTGATTATTGCCAATGCGCAGTTAGCAGGTTCACTGTCGCAGGCCTTTAACCCAGAGACTTTCGGCTGGGTCTGGCAGTCCAATGGGACTCAGTTTTTGGTGTTCATAGGTGGCGCGAGTTTAGCCATTCTCTCCAGCTTCATAAACGCTAGCGCTTTCAGAAAAATAGCGGCCACTCTTTCGATTATTGTATTGAGCGTAGGCTTTGCGGCATCCGGGCATACGCAAGGCGCTGAAAATATGCCGTGGCTTCCGCTCTGGGTGGTTCCTCATAGTCTTATTGCGGGATTTTGGATTTGGGCACCTATCAGTCTTTGGCCCTCAACTGCGACATCGGATAGTGACATAATCGCGAGGGTGGATCGATTTAGTTTTTTTGCAACCTGGGCTGTGCCGCTTCTGTTTGCCACTGGGCTCTATCTGCTATGGCGGCTAAACGGTAATTTACTCAATTTAAGCTCAACGCTTTATGGCCGCCTGTTAATGGGTAAGTTCATTGCGGCTTTGTTGATATTGGGTGTGGGCGCTTATAATAAATTTCGAATTGCAGGTCTTCTAGGGCAATCGCCATCGCTTGGACGTGCGGCGCTGCGTAAATCATTAAGCCTTGAAGCCGCCTTGTTTGTCCTCGTTCTCATCTGTATTTTATTGGCAACCACTATTACGGGGCCTGAGGGCCATCACCACTAGAGCCATCTGGTGCTTGGCAATTTGAGCGGAATGTTGGCTCAGCTCACGCGAATATGAAAAATGATAGTGCCTCTTTAAGTCGTAATTAGGTCAATTAGGAAAGCTGTTGAAATAATCAGCGCGAATAGAACCAGCTGATGCAGCATATAAATGGAGAGGCTCCGCTTTCCCGCAAAGCTAACAAGCTTTCCAACGGGCCCGCCAACTTTCAGGTGCGACCATTTTTCCTGTGCCGCAGAACTCTGCACAAAACGTTCGCCTATGAATACTCCAATTAGAGCAACCCCCAGCCAAGGAAATGGCGAGACAAAATCCTCAGTATAGCCGGGCAGGCCCGCAATGAGATTGACCGGCCACCCATAGGGCACCCATCCTGCCCAAAAGGAAACTACAATCGCAGCGCCCAAAGCCAGTGTAAGCCAAGGCCGTTCTACCAGCATGAAGGTCACTAGGCTGGCGATTACCATAAAATGCAAAATGCCGAAATAAATCCAACTCTCGGGAAACATGAACAGAGACACGCCCGTGATGAGCACGGCGCAGGAAAAAATCTGCACGAGCCTTTTTTGGAAAGGTTTGAACTTTCGTCCGCCGCCATGTGCGATGCCCATGCTCAAACCCATGGCGAAAACAAACCCAAAAACAATGCTTGTCCGCCATTGACGGAAGCCATCCCCCAGCGGTGTGTTCCAATCGACATATCCAAAGTACTTCAAATCATAAATGAAATGATAGGCAACCATCATGACAATCGCGAAAACGCGCAGTCCGTCTAAAGCAAACAGACGATATTGTGCGTCCCGCCCTAACGTCACGTCCTGCAACTTATTAATGTTCGGAAGGTGTTTGTCATGGGTAGGCTCTCGTTGCGCTAAAAATTTTTAGGCTGTGTAATAGATTGCTAGTGCCTGAAACCTGACTTCAGCTTCTAACGCCTTTTGTAACTCCAGTTTGCCAAGCTTACCAGATATAGGACGGCCTTTGATTTTAATTCGCTCAGTAACGGATTAAATTGGGGGGATTTCTATCTCTTTAACTTATCGAACAGATCGATAAGTTCTGATACTTTTTCACGTTGCTCTTCAATATCTCCTGATGCGATCGCGGATTCAACACATGTTGCGGCATGGTCTTTAAGAATTTCAGACTCTGCGCGCGCAATAGCTGATTTGACGGCCTGCATTTGATTGAGAATGTCGATACAATAGCGCCCGTCTTCGAGCATCTTAATAATGCCGCGTATTTGTCCTTCGGAACGTTTTAGCCTGTTGATCGTTTTTGCTGACATAGACTTGTAGACTCCATTGTTGACAAATACACCGTGGGGGTATACTTAGGTTTTTAGTAAGGAAACGTCAAGTTATGCCATTTGGACATATCAGATCAGGATTAGTCGCCGCTTTTGCCGTCATGTTCGGCATTGTGCAGCTTCTATGTGCCTGTATAGACATGCCAAGTGCAGTGGCGGTTTCAACTCAATCTCACAGCTCGCATCAAATGAGTATGAGCGGCCAAGATCATCACGCGATGACAGATATGGCTGAGCTGAGCGCACCTTCCCATGACCACGGCGAACACGACCATGAGGCCGATTGCTCCCATTGTGACGACACTGTTGTTCTGGCGGTCACAGTCGATATAGCGCCGAGCGTATTCACAACACCATCAAATTATAAAATAGTTTATAGTGACCGAGCGCACGATACTCGCGCGGACATGGCTGCTACTAATCTTGCCGGACTCCGATGGCTTGACCCCCCCAGGCGTTTGTCAAGCCCCGACCCTGTTACACTACACACCCGCTCTTTAATTTAGCGCGCCCGTTTGCGAGCATGTGAGGCTTTGAGCCTTACGTGGTCGTGGCTGCGCGCGATCAACCTTTTGCCCCATTGGTGACCCGCGTTCAGCCTTGGCAATGCCAAGGACACTAGGCGTGTGTTTTATCACCCTCCCACAACTGTCTCCTTGGCATTGCCGCTTTTATTCAAGCGGAAATGACCTTCGCTTGCACTCCCCACACTGCAAACCTGACCAAGGATAATGACATGACTTTTACAACTCGCCTTTTGGCAACCACTTTGACCGCCGCGCTTTTGAGCGCTTCTGCACTGGCACAAACCAGTGACCATTCTGGCCATGACATGAGCCAGATGGACCACTCCAAAGTGAACTCCGCAGATATGAATCATGGAGATATGAAGCATGGCGACATGGATCATGGCGACATGGATCATGGGTCTATGGAACATGACGCTATGATGAGAGCCCGCGCTGAGCATATGATTGAGGCGACGGGCGTCGTTAAAAAAATCTACAAAAAAGACGGCCTTGTAAGCCTGTCTCATGACGCAATCCCGGCCGTTAACTGGCGCGCTATGACGATGAAGTTCCCCGTAGGCGATAAGGTTGATCTGGACAGCTTGAAAGAAGGCCAAAAAGTTCAGTTCACGCTTCACCGCGCGCAGGACGGTAGCTTACCGCTTGTCGAGCTTTGCCCGACCGAAAGTGCGGCGGTTATAGCCGGACTTTGCGCGTCCGGTATGAACCATGGCCCCGACGGCACAATGATGAACCACAAAGATATGCAGCATGGTGACATGAAGCCTGACGGTGGCAACCATGACGGAATGAAGCACTAAGCTACATCCTAACTTCTACCTCCCCCTCTAATACAGAAAGATAATAAAATGTTTGACCGTCGTAATTTTTTAACAACTTCACTTGGAGCCGGGGCCGCGCTCGGCGTTTCAGGCCTTGTTCCCGCATGGGCTTTACCGGCCTCTAAAGGAAATATGGGAATACCTACCCTGACAGGTACGAATTTTAATTTGGAAGTGTCTGAATTTCAGACCCGCATAAATGGGCGAAAAACTGTCGCGCTTGGCATAAACGGCAGTGTGCCCGCGCCGCTCATCCGCTTTCGCGAAGGGGATGATATTACCCTTAATGTCAAGAATACCTTAGACGTTGACACCTCAATTCATTGGCATGGTCTTTTAGTCCCCTTTCAGTTTGATGGCGTTCCCGGAGTGAGCTTCCCCGGCATCAAACCGAAGGAGACATTTCAATACAAGTTCTCCGTTCCACAGAACGGCACATATTGGTATCACTCCCATAGCGGATTGCAGGAACAGGTCGGCCATTATGGGCCGTTGATTATTGACCCAAAAGGATTGGATCCCGTCAAGTATGACCGCGAATATGTTCTTGTCTTGGGAGACTGGACATTCGGCGACCCGGACAAGTTGTTTGCGAAATTAAAGAAGAACGCGGAAAGCCTGAATTTCAATCAATCAACAATAAATGACACTAAAGGTTTGAAGGGTATGTGGGGCGCGATGCGCATGTCGCCAAATGATTTGGCGGATGTGACGGGTGCAACATATACTTACGTCATTAACGGCCATAGTACGGCTGATAATTTTGATATGGTATTCAATCCCGGCGAGCGTGTGCGTCTCCGTATTATCAATGCAGCCGCCATGACGCTTTTCAATGTTCGGTTACCCGGTCTGCCAATGACAGTTGTTCAAGCGGACGGCCTGAATGTGCGCCCCATTGAGACTGATGAGTTTCAGATTGGTGTGGCCGAGACTTATGACGTTATCGTTGAGCCGACAGAGCCGAAGCCTTTTGCTTTCGTGGCCGAGGCTATAGACCGCTCCGGTCAGGCTGTTGCGACATTAGCCCCGAAACCTGGTATGCGGGCGCAAGCCCCCAAGCTTCGTGCTGTGCCTGTTTTGACGATGAAAGACATGGGTATGGATCATTCCGCAATGGGCGGGATGAGCGGCATGGATGAAGGGTCCATGAAGGGAACGAAAAGCGCGCCTGCCGATAAGATGGACCATTCTGCAATGGGCCACGATATGGACGAGAAAAAAACGGGTGCCTCCGATATAGGCGGTATGGATCATGCCGCTATGGGGCACGCCAATATGGCCCATGGCCCCAATCCGAACGGTCCCGCTGTTCAGCTCGCCAAAATTGAAGCCGATATTGAGGTTGGCCCGGGCATTGTGAATGTTGCAGCTATGCCGATGAGCCGGCTTGATGAGCCCGGTATCGGTTTGACTGACGTACCGCACCGCGTTCTGACTTACAGCCAGCTTCGCAGTCTGGAACCAAACCCTGACACCCGCAAACCTGGGCGCGAAGTTGTCGTGCATCTGACGTCCAATATGGAGCGTTACATGTGGTCTTTTGACGGCGTTAAATTTTCTGAGGTCAAAGAATCGATCAAATTTATGGAAGGAGAGCGGCTACGTCTTACCCTCGTGAATAATACAATGATGCCTCACCCGATTCATCTGCACGGCATGTTTTTTGATGTAGTCAATGGAGGCGGCGAACATATGCCGCGAAAACATACAATTATCGTAAAGCCCGCAGAGAAGCTTTCTGTTGATGTGACGCCAGAGCACGTCGGTGACTGGGCTTTTCATTGCCACCTCATGTATCACATGCACGCCGGTATGATGCAGGTTGTGACGGTTCTCCCTAATTCCAAAAAATCTGCTGCAGCTGTCATGAAGGCCTCGCCTGCCTCAGCTTCAACTATGGATCATTCTAAAATGGACCACAGTAAGATGGGAGGGATGAAGTAATGAGCATGCTTAAGCTTTTAAAGACAAGTACCTATTCGGTGCTTGCGCTTTCTCTCCTATCGGCCCCTGCATTTGCTGACGATAGCGCCAAATCCGACGACACTGAAACGCCCCCTTGGTCAATGGCCGATAAATATTGGGGCGACAAAGAAATGGCGAAAGCCCGTGAGACGTTTCAATATAAAAATGGGGCTATGCCTAACTATTGGGTCATGGGAGACCGCTTAGAATGGCAAGACACAGGTGGCGACGGCTCACTCCTCTGGGACGCGCAGGGCTGGTATGGCGGCGATCTCAATAAGTTATGGATTAAAACCGAGGGCGAATTTTCCTTGGAAGGTAACGAGGTTGAAGACGCTGAAGTGCAGGCTTTGTGGTCACGTGCTATCTCCCCTTTTTGGGATCTACAGGCAGGCGTCCGTTACGACCTTGAACCTAAGGGACGGACTCACGCCGTTGTCGGCGTACAGGGACTTGCCCCTTACTGGTTTGAGATTGATGCGGCTGCTTTTCTGTCAACAGACGGGGATTTGTCTGCTTCGGTGGAAGCGGAATATGAGCTGCGGTTTACACAGCGTATTACGCTTCAACCTCGCGCTGAAGTCGGGTTTTCAGCCAGTGATATTCCTGAACTTGAAATCGGAACGGGCATTACTGATTTCTCGACCGGTGTCCGGCTTCGATACGAGATAAAACGTGAGTTCGCACCTTACGTAGGCGTCGAGTGGCAAAAGAGCCTTGGCAGCACAGCTGACTTCATAAGAGCCGGAGGTGGTGATCCTGACAATATCGTCGCCGTTACCGGCATTCGAGCTTGGTTTTAGGAGGTTATCATGGGCGGTTTTTTAGAGCCTAACATTCATCCGGTTTTAGTTCACTTTGCTTACGCATTGAGCCTTAGCGCATTGGGTGTTTATCTTATTGGGCGGCTTTTGCCTGCAGGACTTCGGCGCGACAGCACGCAGCCCGCAGGGGACTGGATGTTGGCAATGGGCGCGTTTGCGATTGTTGCAACAATTGCAGCAGGCTTCTACGCCTACTACACAGTAGCGCACGATACGCCTTCGCATGAGGCGATGACGACCCATAGAAATTGGGCAGTCCCGTCAGGTACAGCCATTATTCTTCTGGCAGTCTGGCGTTTTATAAAACGTGCGGACCGTCCGAGCGCGTTGTTTCTGGGCTTGCTGACTGCCGCTGCTTTGTCGCTCTCTGTAACGGCTTGGTGGGGTGGTAACATCGTTTATAAATATGGACTCGGAGTCCAAAGCCTACCTGCCGTGACTGGTGATGGTCATGATCATGATCATGGGGTGAATAGTGAGGCGGCCATTATGCCTCAAAGCGGCCTGCAATCTAATCGTGACAATGCGGATGGTCGTCATGATGAAACTCTAGAGCATGATAATTCAGACGGGCATCATGATGTAGCAGAGAATCCTAACTCACAAAGCCACAGTAAAACTGATGGTCATCATGACGCCACCGAAATTGCCGTGCCGGCCGGGCATGATAATAGTGACGGACATCATGACACGGACACGGACAGCGCCGACGATAAGGCGATTAAGTCCATTATAACCGTGATCCAAAAGGGATGGGAAGATGGCGACGGTACGCCGTTCCGCACACACTTTCTTGATTATGAGGGCGCTCGGTATTTTGAATCAGGCGGGCAGAATTTAGGCCTAAATGATCTTGTTGAAAATCATGTTGAGCCTGAAAAAAATTCTATTCCTGATTTGAAACTGGGTCTCAGCGATTTGAAGATCCATTACGAAGAAGGGTTTGCTTGGGCAACTGCCAGTACAACCATTCAAGGCACAGTCGTAAGTTCGGGAAGAATTCTGGACAACACTGGAAAGCAAACCTGGTTGTTCAGAAATTTCAACGGGACTTGGAAGGTTGTTCATACTCACTCTTCGTCTCGCGCGGCACGTCGTTGAAATTTAATTTTTCAACAGAAGAACTTTCATAAACAAACATCAATCGGCAAATACCTCGGAGATCAAATTGCATATAAAACCACTCGGACATACTCTCTCAATATTCTTTGCAGTAAGCTTTTCACTGTGCATTTTATGGGGTCTGGTGATGCCAGACAACCTTCACATGCACGAGGCTTGGTCCCCGCTATTGCCCGGATTCAATTGGTCTATCTTGGGTGTGTTAATCGGCTTGGTCGGCGCTTATTTCTACGGGTGGTACATCGCGCTTGTCTTCGTCCCGCTTTTCAATTTTTTTCATGAAAAGGTGCAGTAATGGGAAATCATGAACATCCGGCCAAAGGCCATTCCAAAGCGACACATGACCATGGCGATCATTGCAATACAGATGAAGCAGTAGCGAGCTCCGACAAATCCTATGACAATGTCCCATCTGGATTTAGCGGTACGGTTTATACCTGTCCGATGCACGCCCAAGTCCGTCATGTCGAGAATGATGGATGCCCGATTTGCGGTATGGCTTTGGAACCGGAGAAGATATCCCTCAGTGATGAAGAGGATACGACTGAACTCGACAGTATGACTCGGCGGTTTTGGATATCAGCCTTATTGAGTTTCCCGCTGTTCATTTACGCGATGGGGGATTTACTTCCCGGACGGCCCTTTGAGGGCTTAATGCCGAATAATTGGGCGCAGTGGCTGCAAATACCTTTAGCTGCCCCTGTTGTATTGTGGGGCGGATGGCCTTTCTTTAAGCGCGGTTGGCAATCTGTCAAAACCCGTCATCTGAATATGTTTACGCTAATCGCTCTAGGCGTCGGCG
>JBELEM010000003.1:0-12028 GCA_042093735.1 Hellea sp.
GCACTATGAAACGCTGAGGTAATAACATCTTTTACCGCGTGCTCTAAAAGTGCAGTTGAATCTATAATCATTGCGTTAATGCCGCCGGTTTCAGCAATAAAAGGAGCATCCGGTAAAAGACAATTAGCGATGTTTTTATTTATTGAACGAGCCGTCGAAGTTGATCCCGTAAAGCAAACGCCTGCTATATTTATATTAGACACTAATTTCTTTCCAACAATTTCTCCTCTACCTAGCAAAAGCTGAAGTGTGCTTTTTGGCACACCTGCTTTATACAATAAATTAACTGCAAAATGTGCAATTATAGGCGTTTGTTCTGCTGGTTTAGCAAGAACAGCGTTACCAGCAGAAAGGGCCCCAGAAATTTGTCCTGTAAAAATCGCTAAAGGAAAATTCCAGGGGGAAATGCAGGTTATTATACCTCTTGCTAACCTCTTTTCCTTTTGGTTTATTCTCACACACTCTGAAGCATAATAACGTAGAAAATCTACTGCTTCCCGTAACTCTGCTACAGCGTCTAAAATAACTTTTCCCGCCTCACGAGTTAATATAGCAATTATTTGGCCTGCATTTTCTTCATAAAGATCAGCAGCCTTATTTAAAATTTTAGATCTTTTTTCAGCGGGACAACATTGCCACGGTCTGGCGTTCTCTATAGCTAAGTTTACATCTTCCATTGATGCTTCTACAGCCCTTCCCACTCGTTCGCTTGGATTAGAGGGATTATATATATTATATATATTTTTACCCTTAACCGTCCCATCTATAAAAGAGCTTACATTCCACTCAATTGCATTAAATGGAGCTCTTTCATTATCAATAATGGAAAGGTCAGTAAAATCATTTAGGTTCCACCCTTTTGCATTCTTCCTATTTGGTGAATATATATTTACAGGTAGCTGTATACTTGGTGACAAGCCTTCTAAACTGTCTAGCTCGTCAAAAGGGTCTCTTATAATATCATCGACTAGGTTATTCTTATCTAACACCTGATTAACAAAAGAAGAGTTTGCTCCATTTTCTAAAAGTCTTCTTACAAGGTACGCCAATAAATCTTCATGCTTACCCACTGGTGCATAAACCCTACATGACGTTTGATTTGTTGACATGACTTTTTTATGTAGCGCGGCACCCATCCCGTGTAACCTTTGAAATTCAAAGGATTTTCTATTTTCACATAACTCTAAAACACTCGCCATTGTATGCGCGTTATGCGTTGCAAATTGTGGAAATAAGTGTTGTCCATCATCGAGCAATTGCTTGGCGCAGCATATGTAGGATACGTCTGTTGCGGCCTTAGTTGTAAATACAGGATAATAACTAGTTCCATTAACTTGCGCTGTTTTAATTTCTGTGTCCCAATAAGCACCTTTCACTAGTCTAACCATTATTTTTCTATTGTACTTACATGATAAAGCTGAAAGCCAGTCAATTACCCCCGATGCAGACTTATTATAAGACTGTACAACTACGCCCAGCCCACCCCATCTTGAGAGCTTAGGGTGTATTACTAGTTGCTCAATTATGTCTAATGAAAGCTCCAATCTATCAGCCTCCTCTGCATCAATCGTAACGCTAATATTTAAATCTTTTGCCATTAACACTAAAGCTAGAACACGCCTCATAAGCTCATTCATTACCCTTTGTGACTTACGAGCTTCATAGCGGGGATGAAGGGCTGATAGCTTTAAAGAAATTCCAGGGTTTAGCAGAACATTCTCACTTTTAGCCTCTAGACCTATCCTTTCTATTGCTGCTTTATAGCTATTGAAATACTTCCCGGCGTCCTCCTCAGTTATTGCTGCTTCTCCAAGCATATCGAATGAATACAGCGTTCCTTCAGGCTGGTTAGACGCAGAACTATTGATAGCCTTTTCAATACTTTCGCCGAGTACGAATTGTTTTCCCATTAATTTCATGGCTCTTAATATGGCAACGCGAATTACTGGTTCTCCTAACCGACTAACTGCTGTTTTGAGCAAATTCATTAGATCAGATGATTGCCCTCCATTCAGAATTTTTCCAGAAAGCATCAATGCAAATGAAGAGGCGTTAAGGGCTAATGAGTTAGAATTCCATAAGTGTTTTTCCCAGTCGGTAGGTGCAATTTTATCTCTTATAAGCTCATCGATTGTCGTTTTATCTGGAACTCTAAGCAGTGCTTCAGCCAAGCACATTAAAGCTAATCCTTCATCATTTGATAGGCCGTATTCACTTAAAAGGATTTCCATTAATCCCATCGTCCCATCAGCCCTCAAGTAATTAACTAACTCGTGAGCACGGGCTTTAGAATTTTCTCTCTGAATATCAGTTATTTTAAACCTTTTGCGTAGTTGGTTTAAAACAAGTCTTTCTTCACTCTTTGCAAGATGAGGAATCCTTTGTCTCAGATTTAACAGATCAGTCATATCGAGCCTAAACAATTAATTCTAAGTTTTTATAGCATTATTGAAAAAGGTCTTTAGACTTAAATAATATAAATATTAGACTTATAAACTTTTTTTTATTAAAATATGAGGACTTATGGATATAAATAGTAGTAAAGAATATAAATTAGACCGTGTTGATAAAGAGATAATTAGGCTTCTATCATTTGATGGACGCTTATCCGTAGCTAATATAGCTAGGCGCATAGGGGCGTCCAAAACACCCGTACAGGTAAGGTTAAAAAGACTACTTAAACAAGAATATATTTTAGGGTTTCGCGCAGTTCTAAATCCAAAAAAACTTAAAAAAGAACACGTCGCTTTTACCGAAGTTAAGCTTTTGGATACCAGGGAAAAGTCTCTTAATGAATTTAACCGTGCCGTTATTGAAATACCAGAAATCGAGCAATGCCATATGATAGCAGGCTCTTTTGATTACTTATTAAAAACAAGGACCAAAGATATAGTGTCATACAGGTATATTTTGGGGGAAGCAATTTCATCTCTTCCAAATGTATCAAGCACTTCTACTTTTGTAGCGATGGAGTCTATTAAGGACAATAGCTTTTAAAATGTTAAAACTCAAATGCGTTAGCTGGTGCTTTGGTGGGTTTAGTTAATGGGTTATTATTTAAAGCCGCTTCAGCTAGCACTGAATCAAAAAATTCCCAAACCTCTGAAATTAAACCGTCTCTAAACCCAAACATATGACAATATGTTTGATTATAACGTACACCATTTAATGCTTGTCCATCTGCTTGCATGATGGTTACAACTCTGTGTTCATCAGCGCATACAATTTTTAATTTCGTACAAAACTTGAAAGTATCCATCTGCAGCATGCCCATAACTTTAGGAAAGATATCATTTACTAAAATATCTTTTCCTTGAAAACGGCCTGAAACAGGGGTTGTTCCATGAACATTATAGATAACATCATCACGCTGCACAGCAAGCATTGCATCGGCATCGCCAGCCTCTAAGGCTCTATACCATTCTTTAACTAGCTTTTTTTGTGCTTCTCTCTGTTCCATTGTCTCGGGCTCTCTGTAATTTTGCTAAGGCGTGTCCCTAACTTGGTTAGAGTGTAATTATTGGTCATTTCAAGGGCATTAGTGAAGCTACTAAAACTACTAGCTAAGAATAATTTTACTGGTCTTATCACCTTTAATGCGCTTGCTATCAGGCCACTCACCCGTTGCCATATATACTATCTCTTGAGCAATGTCGGCAATATTATCCCCCATCCTCTCAATATTCTTTGCAATAAATAGTACATGCATACATGCCGATATATTACTTGTGTCCTCCATCATATATGTAAGAAGTTCACGGAAAAGGGAGTTATGGGCCATATCTACTTTCTCGTCCTGATCACGCACAGTTTTTGCGAGTTCACTATCACGGGATTTATACGCCTTAAGAATGTCTTCTGTCATGGCTTGAACAAGTTCGCTCATGCGAATTAAAGTTTCGATTGGACCGGTTTCGGCTTCAGCCTTTGCAATTGTCCTGGTTCTCTGGGCCATATTTCTTGTTAAATCGCCCATTCTCTCTAAATACCCTGCGCTCTTTAGGGTGGCAAGCACATAACGTAAGTCTAATGCAAATGGCTGCCGCAAGGCTAAAATTTTAATCGCTAAGTCATTGAGCTCTCTTTCAAGCTCATTAAGCTGCTTGTCTCCCTTAACAACTTTTTTAGCAAGTTTTCGATCTTCCTTACGGAGTGCTCGGGTGGCATCTTTGAGTTGCAGCAAAACTATACTTCCCATCTCCTCAAAAAGAGATTCGAGCTCACTCATATCATTATCAAAAGATGTTACAATATGGTCTTCACTCATTATTTATCCAATCCGTCCTGATATGTAGTTTTGAGTTCTTTCTTGAATAGGGTTTGTAAAGATAGCTTGAGTATCTCCACTTTCCACCAATTCGCCCAAATGAAAAAAAGCTGTTTGCTGTGAAACTCTAGCAGCCTGTTGCATTGAATGCGTAACAATAACAATAGTATATTTTTCTTTCATTGTTTCCATCAGGTCCTCAATGATCGCGGTTGCTATTGGGTCAAGGGCAGAGCATGGCTCGTCCATTAAAATAACTTGTGGGTCAACTGCGATCGCCCTTGCAATGCATAAGCGTTGTTGTTGACCGCCTGAAAGACTGGTGCCCGGCTCACTTAATCGATCAGAAACTTCATCATATAATCCGGCACGTTTTAGTGATTGAATAACAATGCTTTCCAGATCGTCTTTAGTTTCTGCAAGTCCGTGAATACGTGGGCCGTAAGCTACATTTTCAAAAATAGACTTAGGAAAAGGGTTCGCCTTTTGGAAGACCATTCCAATTCGAGACCGAAGAGCCACAACATCAACTTTCGAATCATAAATATCTTGTCCAGAAAATTTTATTTCGCCGCTAACACGACATATATTTATAGTATCATTCATACGATTAAAGCATCGTAAAAAAGTAGACTTACCACAACCTGATGGCCCGATTAATGCTGTAATTTGGTTTTCAGGAATATCTAAACTTACATTAGAGATGGCTTGTTTTTTTCCATAGAAAACATCAACATTATTAGCTGTCATAATTGGAGGCAAATTGGAGAGTGCCTCTTGAGTAATCTCTGTTTTATTAATCATAATAGCTATATCACCAACGTCTTTCTAATCGCTTGCGCAAGTATACAGCACATAAATTCATTAGTATCAAGAAAGCGAGTAAAACAATTATAGCCGCTGAGGTTCGTTCAACAAAACCCTTCTCAGGACTATCCGCCCATAAGAAAATCTGTACTGGTAGAGATGTAGCCACATCAGTAATACCCTTAGGGATATCGACAATAAATGCTACCATTCCAATCATAAGTAACGGGGCTGTTTCTCCTAAAGCCCGCGCCATACCTAATATTGTTCCTGTTAGCATTCCAGGCATAGCTAGGGGTACAACATGGTGAAATGTAGTTTGTGTTTTAGAGGCGCCTAGGCCCAGTGCAGCATCTCTTATGCTTTGAGGTATGGAACGCAAAATAGACCTCGAAGCTATAATGATTGTTGGTAGAGTCATAAGCGCTAATACAATTCCTCCCACAAGCGGCGTAGAGCGCGGAAGGTTAAAGAAATTTAAAAAAATTGAGAGACCCAGAAGCCCAAATACAATTGAAGGGACCGCGGCAAGGTTGTTAATATTAACTTCTATAAAGTCAGTTAAAAAGTTTTTCTTAGCATATTCTTCCAAATATACAGCTGTTAGAATACCCAAAGGAAAAGCAATCAGAAAACACACGAGTAAACTAAAAAAAGAGCCAATTGCGGCGCCTAAAATTCCCGCCATTTCTGGTTCTCGGGAGTCACCATTACTAAATAGGGTTGTATTAAACTTTTTTTTAATTCTTCCTTGTGACTTAAGTATTTCTATCCACTTTATATCCCGGTCTTTTAAGCGCCTTAAGTCTTCACTGATATTCGGATCAATCTTACCCTTCATAAATAAATCAACCTCGGAGGATGCTAGCAACCAGACCTTTTTGCTTTTTCCTAAAATATTAGGCTCTTTAGCAACTTGCTCGCCCAGGTCGAAGACAGCTCCTGCACTTAATAATTTATAAACACGGTTTCTGTCTCTTCGCTCGGTTATTCCCGGAATTACATTAGATAAACTTTGTAGTACAATTGGTTTATAGTTTGCTCTTTTTAAAAGTTCAGGGTCACGAGATGATGAGGGGTCAATAATCGCTTCTGAAAAATTTATATCGAGAGCGATTTTAGTTTGTTGAAAAGCACTGGCCCCTCTAAATATTATAGCAGAAAACATGAATACCAAAAAAGAAATTGATATAAATATAGCCATTCTTCCATACCACTTAAAACGCTTCTCGCGGGCATGTCGTTTTGCCATCCTGTTAGATGTGCTGAGAATATAGTCAGGCATATTTTTTCTTATATTTATCTACAATACGGAGGGCTATAATATTTAAACCTAAGGTGAGAATGAGTAAAAATAGTGCAATAGCAAAAGCTGCTAAGGTTTTAGCACTATCAAATTCCTGATCGCCTGTAAGTAAGGTAACAATCTGAACCGTCATGGTTGTTACAGCCTCAAACGGATTAAGTGTTAAATTAGCCGCTAAGCCGGCCGCCATTACAACAATCATAGTCTCCCCTATTGCACGCGATATCGCAAGTAACAAACTACCAATAATTCCTGGTGTGGCAGCAGGTATAACGACTTTCGTTACGGTTTCTTCATGTGTTGCACCCATTCCGAAAGAGGCATCTCTTAATGCCTGAGGAACTGCATTTATAACATCGTCAGATAGAGATGAAATAAATGGTATAAGCATTATGCCCATAACCAATCCTGCTGCTAATGCGCTTTCGGAAGAAATATCAAATCCAACTCCTGAACCCGTAGCCCTGATAATAGGAGCCACCACTAAAGCAGCGAAAAACCCATAAACAACTGTAGGAATCCCCGCCAACAACTCGAGTAAAGGCTTAACCACATCTCGTGTTTTAGCCTTAGCAAACTCTGCTAAGTATACAGCTGATAAGAGCCCCAAAGGGGTCGCAACCAACATCGCAATAAAACTAATTAATAGTGTTCCTGTTAGAAGAGGGATAACACCAAATTTTCCACTTGCCCCAACTTGATCGGCGCGTATCGCTGTTTGGGGGCTCCATTCAAGACTAAATAAAAACTCTGATAGAGGAATTTTATCAAAAAAACGAAAAGCCTCGAAAACTAAAGAGGCCACAATTCCAATCGTAGTTAATATAGCAACAAAAGAACTTGCTATAAGGACACCCTGTATAACAAGCTCTTTAATTTGATTGCTACGGTTTTTACGCCGCAACCCATTTTCGGTGGGTAAACTCATTAGTTTAACATTAGAGGCTCTAAGCTAAGCACGCTAGATTTCCATTTTAAATGTTCGTCTCGGTTCATAGGAATAAGTCCCTTTTCTGCTAAATAACCATCTGGCCCACTCGCCCGTTCGCTCATGAACTCCACTAAATACTCATTTATTCCTGGGACTTTATTTACATTATCTTTTTTAACATAAAAATAGAGAGACCGAGATACAGGATAAGATCCCTCAGCAATATTTTCAAATGTAGGCGGCATAGCATTAATTGTACTGCCTTGAACACTATCAGCATTTTGTTCTAGAAAGCTAAAGCCAAAGATGCCTAATGCATTTGGGTTTGCATTGAGTTTTTGAACAATTAAGTTGTCATTTTCACCCGCCTCTATGAAGTGCTCATCTTCACGGATTGTGTGGCAAAGGGACTTATAGGCTTGTTTATCTGTCTTTTTTAAAGCTTTAATCCAATCAAAAGTTTTACAGCCTCCCTCCATTGCAAGCTCCACAAATGCGTCTCGCGTTCCAGAAGTGGGAGGGGGTCCCATAACTTCAATCTTATTGTTTGATAAACCTGGGTTTACATCCTTCCAAGTTTTATAACTATTCGGCTTTAGGCCGCCGCTGCCGTCAGGAACATCCTTAGCTAAGGCTAAAAACACATCTTTAAGGCTTAGGTTCATCTGGTTTGATTTACGAGAGTTGGCCATGACAATACCGTCATAACCTACTTTAACCTCAACTATATCGTCAATTCCATTTTCAGCGCAGCGCTCTACTTCTGAAGCCTTAATACGCCGAGACGCATTTGTAATATCAGGGTGATTGTCACCTAGACCAGAACAAAAAAGTTTCAGCCCGCCTCCTGATCCTGTGCTTTCGACTATTGGTGTCTTAAATGATGTAGACCGTCCAAAATTTTCTGCAACAGTCGTAGCAAAAGGGTAAACTGTTGAAGAGCCTACGATTTTTATTTGGTCTCTGGATTCAGAAGAAGCAGCCACTTCTGATTTTGTTGATTCGGGTTTTATATCTCCGCCCCCACAAGAGGCAAGTCCGAGAGTTACTAAAGATAGTAATAAAGGTTTTTTGAACATTGTAATGCTTTCCTATTAAATTAAAAATCAAACTGTAAACGAGCAACTAGTCCGCTTGCACTTTCGGCCGTGCCATTATCAGCATCAGCATCAAAATAGTTTACCCCTAGGCGAGTATATTTTGTTGGCCACCAATCGGCGCCAATTGCAAGTGTTCTAAGTTCTCCGTTATAAGGCCCGTCCTCAAGGTCTAAGCTGTCATAACGTGCCACCAAAGAAACAGCTCCCATTCCACCTTCGCCTAAAGGGTTATCAACTTTGGGACGATTAAACTTTCCGCCCTTATAAGTCTTTTTGCCTCCAAAAAACATTCCAAGCTCGCCGTAAAACCCAGAAAAGTCAGCATTTTCATTTAAGCCGCTTGCTTTAGCATTCAAGGCTGCATATTCACCGCTTGCCCAGAGGTTATTGTGAATAATAGCAGCCTCAACTCCTACGAAGTTATCTTTACCGGCAAAGCGGCCCGTATCAACAATACGGCTTGGCGCTACATGGGTGAAGGGACGTTGACGGTACCTTATATCACTTTCTGTCTCGCCCTTTTTTCTATAACGCCAGGATGTACCTAGGTGAACTAAAGTTTGATCTGTTTTAATGGGGTTAAAGGTTGCCCTTGCTGAGATTGCATGGCCCTCTTCTGCACCGCCATCATTTTCTAGATTGGTCGTGAAAACTCCAGCATCAAATGTAAAGTTATCTCCAGACGTTCCAACAGAGGCTCCTACACGCCGATCAAATGAAAAGGCGTCAGTGAATGCAGAACGCTCTAAAGTTGATATAAATCGAGATGAGGTTTGCTCATCTAAAGAATTGTGAGTTTTAAACTGTCCTAATTTTACCTTAATTTTACTGTTGCTCGGTATGAATTGTATATAAGCATCTTCGACCTTAACTGACTTTCCAGATGCCTTATTGATCTCAAATTTATATTTAATATTTGAACCGTACTTACCAGAAACATTTAGTCTCGCTCTGCGAATTTCTGTATCGCTAATATTGGTATCCGGGGTATCAACATCTGCAGTTGTGTAATCAACCTGAACTCTGCCTCCAACCTTTAATGTTTTATCAGTGGCCCATGAAGTTTCAGAAATTATCATAGTTATTGTAATTAAGGAAACCGCTACGCCTTTAAGTGATTTATATGCCATATATCTCTAACCTCTTAGATATGTTTATTTTAATTAAAAATAAGGTTCTTTTGGAGCTTATTATAATTGGTCATATGAGTTACTAATATAACAAAAATTTGTATATTTTATGACATCTTTATAATACTTTTTTGAAGGTTCTGTGACAAGATAGGGCGCAATATATTAAAAGCCTCAGTAAATTCAGGGTATTTTTTATAATAATCAATGCTGCCATTGTAATGATATTGTCATATTAAAATATTATAGGCTGTTTTTTATTGTGGAAATATAAATGTCTAAAATTAAAACAAATGCATTATTAGCAGAATTTATTGGCAGTGCTTTATTATGCGGGGTAGTTGTTGGTTCAGGAATAATGGCATTTGACCTTAGTAATGGTAACATAGCGGTTGCCTTGATTGGCAATTCAATAGCAACTGCTGCTATACTCTGGGTACTTGTTGCAATTTTAGGGCCAATCTCAGGGGCTCACTTTAATCCAGCTGTTACAGTTGCTTTTTACATAGATAAAAAAATAAAACTACAAAGTGCAATTTTTTACATTTTCTTACAGATATTTGGTTGTATATTTGGCACGTTGCTTGCACACGCCATGTTTGATCAAGCTTTCCTTCAGATAGCCTCAACAGAAAGAGCTGGTTACCATTTGCTATTATCGGAATGGATAGCGACTTTTGCTTTAGTTTTCGCTATATTTGGTGCTGTTAGATATGCTCCAAAATCTATACCTACTGCAGTTGCCTTGACTATTTTAGCTGGATATTGGTGGACCTCCTCTACGAGCTTTGCAAATCCGGCAATATCAATAGGGCGAGCCTTAACAAATACTTTTACTGGGATAAATCCTAATAACCTTACTGGATTTATATTGGCACAATTATTTGGGGCAATATCTGCTGTATTAGTTTGTCACTTTACCTTTTCTAAAGCACAAAAATAAAACAAGTTTTGTTCTATTATTTATAATTAGAAGGTTTTTAATTTCTATTACTTTATTTAGTAAACCCGTACCTTGTTTTAATCTAAATTACAAAACTAGGGTCGCTCACCGCTTGAAAGGCTTTTTTAAATTTACGGTTTTTGTCATAAAGCAGCGGGTAATTAGGCCGTTCCACGGGGAAGCCATTTAGCCAAGAAGCGTCATCGGTTAAACCCCAAAGCGATACTGATTTTACTGAGGGTCGAGCCGCAAATCCAGTAAACAAGTCCCTATACATTTGGGCTTGGTCGTTAATAACACTTTCAGGCACATTATCCCCATAGCTAGTGGCACAATTTTCACCCGAGGAAAAGCATTCTCCAGGATCCGAATAAACTGAAATATCTAACTCGGTAATATGGTTTATAATACCAGAAAACATAGCATCGACGTCATCAATCGCCTTAAGAGCTTGATTCACATCGCTACTCATTTGAAGGTGGTGTTGATGGCCCACGCCATCGATAGGTACCCCTCGGTCTATTAGGTCTTTAATGATGGCCAACAAGCGATTACGTTTACCTGGTAGTTCCGTATTATAATCATTCAAAAACAGCTGAGCATCAGGATCGGCTGCTCGAGCTGCTTCAAAGGCCCAATCAATATAATCTTTGCTATTTCCAGCGGCTTTGTACCATCTACTATCTCGGTAAGGAGATGCCATGTCGGACCCGTTGTCAGTTACTGCCTCATTAACAACATCCCATGCATAAATTTTACCTTTAAAATGAGTAACGATGTCGGTGATGTATTTTTGAAGGCGGGCTTTGACCTCTGAAGTCGAGCCTTGAAAGAAGTAATCTGGTGTTTGTCGGTGCCATAATAGAGTGTGGCCACGAACAGCAATCCCGTTGGCCTCCGCAAAAGCTATAAGGGCATCTGCATCTGTAAAGTTATATATCCCTTCCGCAGGAGATAGACTTTGCGGCTTCATAATGTTTTCTGCAGTGATGGACGAAAATTGTTTAGTAAGAATATTCGAGTCTTCTACCTCCGAAGAAATTTGAGCTAGGCCGATAGCCGCTCCTATTAAAAAATTTGTTTCATACTGGCCTCTCAAAACACCGTCAGTGGCTGTTGGTGGAGAAATAGTGGGTGGAGAAACTACAACAGCCGGTTTTGGGGCTGTTTCATCGCCCCGTGCACAGGCTCCCAAAGCCAAAAATGCGCCGCCTGCCAATAATTTAAGTCGGTGTCTTGCTGAAATATCCATTGTCTTCTTAAACCCCTATAATTTATTGATCATAACTATTCACCCATATTTGTCATTATGAGTTTAAAGGTAATTTGATTGTGACTAAATAATGGAGCGGGCGATGAGATTCGAACCCACGACCCTCACCTTGGCAAGGTGATGCTCTACCACTGAGCTACGCCCGCTCATTTTTGCGTATACTAGACAGAACATAATTCTGACTGTGATAGACGGCGCTATATGGCCTAAAGAATAAATATAATCAAGAAGCTTTAAGATTTTTTTTATTAGTTTAATATTGTTCAAAAAG
>JBELEM010000003.1:12128-97704 GCA_042093735.1 Hellea sp.
AATATAATCAAGAAGCTTTAAGATTTTTTTTATTAGTTTAATATTGTTCAAAAAGCATTTTAAGAGGTGTGAATGTCCATTACGCGTAATAATTTATTTCGATACTTAAATGAACTCAATATACAGCACAGTACAGTAGAGCATGAGCCAATTTTTAAAGTTGAGGACAGTGCTTTACTAAAAAAAAATATGGCTGGAGCAAATACTAAAAACCTTTTTTTAAAAGATAAAAAAGGGCAACTTTTTTTAGTATGTGCCGTCAGTGATACAAAGATTAGTGTCAATAAACTACATCACACCCTTGGGTGCAAGCGTCTTTCTTTTGGTAAGCCTGAAGTTCTAAAGAGTGCTTTAGGGGTGACGCCAGGTTCAGTAACTTTGTTTGCAATTATAAATGACAAAAACCTTGAGGTAACATTGGTAATAGACAAATCTTTAATGAATTATGATATCGTAAACTTTCATCCCTTGTTAAATGATGCAACAACCGCCATTTCTAATAAAGATATGATAAAGTTTGCAAAATCAACTAAGCACGAACCATTAATTGTCGATTTTGCAAAACTTGAATAAGAAGGTAAAGTTATGAATAGAAGTAGTGAAGTAATCATCGATGGCTCAGACATGAGCTTCATGAAAGATGTTGTTACAGTCAGTCAAGAAACCCCAGTAATTGTAGACTTTTGGGCACCCTGGTGCGGACCATGTAAGCAGCTTATGCCAGTTCTGGAGAGAATTGTAAAAACTGCAAATGGTAAAGTGAAAATGGTCAAAATTAATATTGATGAAAACCCGGGTATAGCGGGACAGCTTGGAGTTAGATCAATACCTGCTGTTTATGCTTTTAAAAACGGAAAGCCAGTTGATGCTTTTCAAGGCGAACAGCCTGAGTCAGAAATTACAAAGTTTGTTGGTAGGCTTACTGGGGAAACAGACCCTATAGAGGAAGCAAAAGCACTTGCGGTACGCGCTAAAGATAGTCTTGCAGCCGGGGACTCAGGTGGTGCTGCGCAGGATTATGCGCAAGCTCTGTCTTTGGACCCAAATAGTCCAGAGGCAATGGCGGGACTAATACGCCTATATATTGAAGGTGGTAATGAAACTGCTGCAGCAGAGTTATTAGCATCTGCAGACGAAAGTATATTGGAACACCCAGAAATGAAGGCTGTACAATCAAAACTAGCTTTGATTAGCGTACCTGAAGAACCCGATATTACTCTTGAATTACTATCAAACATTGAAGCAAACCCTGACAATCTAGACATGCGTCTAGCAGCTGCAAAGGCACTTGCTGGGGTTGGTAGAAATGACGAGGCTGTGGAACACCTATTATATTCCATCGCTAAAAATCGTAGCTACAATAACGAAGCAGCAAGGCTTTTCTTACTTACAATTTTTGAGGCTGAAGGTGCAGCATCCGAAGTATCAATAAATGGCCGCAGGGCATTGTCTTCCATCCTTTTTGCGTAACCCCTCGTAGGAATAATATGAGCTCTCACTACAAGTCCCTTACTCGCCGAACTAACCCTGAAGTGGTACCAATTTTTCCTCTAAATGGGGCAGTTCTCCTTCCGGCATGCGATTTACCTTTGAATATTTTTGAACCACGGTATTTGAACATGATAGATGATGCGCTCAAGAACGATCGTCTGATTGGAATGGTTCAAAGCCAAGATGAAAAATTAGCCAAGATAGGTGGACTTGGGAGAATAACGCAGTTCTCTGAAGCGGAGGATGGTAGATATATAATAGTTTTAAAGGGGCTTAAACGCTTTAAAGTCATATCTGAAGAGGTTGTAAGTACTCCTTATCGCAAAGCTAGAATTAGCTACCAGGGGTTTGAAAATGATGCTGATGTGCATAATGCAAGTCAAACTACCGAAGTTCTTTCAGGAAAATCCGGGGAAAGGACTACCTTAACCATAGCAATGAAAGCTCTCGCGAAAACATTAAATGTACAAATCGATTGGAAAAGTTTAGGTGAAATACCACTACCAATTTTAATTAATCAAGCGGCAATGATAAGTCCCTTCGCTTCAGAGGATAAACAGTCTTTAATAGAAGCTGTTTCTACGGATGACAGAAGAAAATTACTCATAGGTTTAATGCACCTTTATGCGAATAAAGACATGAAACAAGATCCCAATAAATCTCAACAGTAAGATATCAAGTTTACGAATGGTAGAAAAAGATAAAAAATCAATTGATCCAAAAATGTTAAATATTTTGGTATGCCCAAAAACAAGGGGCCCGCTTACCTTTAACAGTGAAACGAATGAGCTTGTTAGTAAAAAAGCCAAACTAGCATACCCAATAAGAGATGGGATACCTATCTTACTAATAGAAAGAGCGCGTATATTACAATAACTTGACATTATATAAATACCTACCACCTATAGGTAATAAGGAGTTTTTATGTCTACATATGATTACGCAGATGCAAGCAATTGGCGCGGTACAACCATCCTGTCAGTTAGAAAGAATGGAAAAATAGTTGTTGTGGGCGATGGTCAAGTTAGCGCTGGTAACACTGTTATGAAATCCACTGCAAAAAAAGTTCGTACCCTTGCAGGAGGAAATGTTATTACCGGCTTTGCGGGGGCAACTGCGGATGCATTTGCATTACTTGAACGACTGGAGGCTAAACTTGAGCAATACCCTACCCAGTTAGCCAGAGCTTGTGTTGAGTTAGCTAAAGACTGGAGAACCGATAAATACTTAAGACAGTTACAGGCCATGATGATAGTTGCAGATAAAAATGACACTTATGTGCTTACCGGAAATGGTGATGTTGTAGAACCTGATAAGCTCTTGAGTGGCAGTAGTATAATAGCAATTGGTAGCGGTGGTAACTTTGCACTATCAGCTGCGTTGGCAATGGATGATTACGAGAAAGACGCAGAAGTGTTAGCTAAAAAATCAATGTCTATAGCTAACAAATTATGTGTTTTTACTAATGATAACCTTACTGTAGAGACCTTAAAAGTAAAATAAAACAATTATTTAGCGGTTTATGGCTTAAGTCGCTTTATAAGAGCCTCTAATTGTTCTGCCGTTTTATATTTAACCCTTAATTCGCCTCCAGGCCCCTTATGACGTAGGTTCACTATCAGACCTATATAATCTGATAAATCGTTTTCAACCTTACGAACATTCGCATCTTTTTGCGCAGGAACGCTTGTTTTGCCATCTCCAGCCTTTATTCTTCTAACCCAGTCTTCTGCTTCACGGACAGATAAGCCTTTTTTTACAATTGCATCCGCAAGCTCCGTTGGGTCCGGAGCGGCAATTATTGCTCTAGCATGGCCAGTACTAATACTTCCTTTAGCCAAGTATTCTTGAGCAATAGGAGGTAATGATAGAAGTCGCAACATATTGGCAATATGTGGACGAGACTTACCAACAGATTCAGCTATCTCTTGTTGAGTTCTTGAAAATTGTTCAGATAATGCTTTATATGCTAACGCTTCTTCTATTGGGTTTAAATCTGCGCGTTGGACATTTTCAACTACACCAATTTCTAAAACTTCTTGGTCAGTTAGATCTCTTATTAATACTGGCATTGCATCAAGTTTTGCGGTTAACGATGCTTGCCAACGCCTTTCCCCTGCTACAATTTGGTATAAATTTTCATTATTTCTATCACTTTTCGATATTGGCCTAACAAGTATAGGTTGAAGAACCCCCTTATCCTTAATTGAATCAGTCAGCTCTTTAAGTTTTTCTTTATCAAAATATCTTCTTGGCTGGTCTGGGTTACGTATAAGTTGATTAATACCAACTGTAGTTACACCGCCTTTAGACACTGAGTTTTTCTTTAATATATTTACTTGGGTTTTTTTACCCTCAGCTCCATTTAAATCACCCACAACCGCCGAAACACCAACATCAGACATTAAAGCAGATAAACCTCTCCCTAAACCACGTTCTTTAATTTTTTTATCTGGCATCTATACAACCTATTGTTTTTGTTTATTTTTACTCAGTATGTCTTTCTAGAATTTCATCTCCCAGGCGCATATAAGCCTTTGAACCTTCACACTTGGGGTCATACATAATGACAGGCTTTCCAAATGACGGGGCTTCGGCAACCCGAACGTTTCTTGGAATTATAGTTTTAAAAACAGCCCTGCCTAAATGTTTTTTTACATCGGTAGCAACTTGATCTGATAGCTTATTTCTTTTGTCATGCATTGTTAACATAACACCGTCTATAACAAGGCTAGAGTTAATATTAGCCTTTGCCATTTCTACTGTTTGTAAAAGCTGACTTAAGCCTTCAAGGGCAAAAAATTCACACTGAAGCGGAACTAAAACTGACTTAGCTGCTGCTAATGCATTAATGGTCAGCAAATTTAAAGATGGGGGGCAATCAATTAATATATAATCGTATTCCATTCCATTTATTGCGTTTCTTAATATTGTGGTGCGCCCCTGACGGTTTCCTATTTGTAGTTCAGCGCCAGATAAATCAATATGAGATGGAACAATATCTAAACCAGGTACAATAGTACCAATAACCGCAGATGAAATTGGTGTATCATCGATAAAAACGTCATAAATTGTATTTTTACACGTGGATTTAGATATCCCAAGTCCAGTTGCAGCGTTCCCCTGAGGATCAAGGTCTATCAGCAGTACCCTTTGGTTTCTTAATGTAAGAGCCGCTGCCATATTTATGGTTGTTGTTGTTTTACCAACCCCGCCCTTTTGATTTACAATCGCTATTATACGCTGCTCGGCCATAGTAACCCTAAATTTAATTACTGAACGATAAGCTCCGTAATCTTTAGCAAACATCCCGTGGAATTTGTTCTACTTTGAATCTTTTCCACGTTAAAACTCCACTTTTTTCTGGCCGCAGTCAACTCCTCTTCAACAGTTTCTCCTTTTAAAAACAAACCAACCGTACTTTTTCCCCAGAATCTTTGTGTATAAGAGAGCAACTTTGGCAAAGGAGCAAATGCACGCGCGCTAATGACATCAAAGCTTTGATTATCAATTTTTTCTACTCTCTCTGTTGAAACTTGAGCTGGAAGTGCCCTATCGCGTATAATTTTCTTTAAAAAAGCGCCCTTTTTACCCGCTGAATCAACCAAAAGAACACTCCCATGACCCCTGTGCTTACAACTAATGGCGACGGAAAGGCCAGGAAATCCCGCACCAGAGCCTAAATCAAGAAACGTACTTGCTTTCTCGGGTATGTGCGGCACTAATTGCCAAGAATCATAGGCATGGCGCTCCCAAAAAGCACCTAAGGTCGAACGAGAAACTAGGTTAATGCTATCGTTCCAACAGCATAATGTTTCGTACCAGTACTTATAGTCATCAACTGTTTCACGTGAAACAGATGTATCACGCTTAAAACTTTCTATAGTGTAATTCATTATATAGCTTTGCGCACATGTGCGAGAACTGCTGTTAAAGAGCCTGGCGTAACCCCCTCTATCCTGGAGGCCTGACCCAGTGTTAAGGGCCTTACTTTTTCTAATTTACTTATAACCTCATTAGATAGGCCTCCAATTTCTTGGTAGTTAAAACTCTCAGGTATCCTTAGCCCTTCATCCCTACGGAACGCTGCTATATCTCTCGCTTGTCGTTCAATATAGCCAGAATAAACCGCTTCTGTTTCTAAATGATCCCAAGCAAAGTCTGGGATATTACTTAACTCTGGCCAGACACTTATTAGGTTTTGTTTTGTAATGTTTGGGTATGCCAACAAATCCATGACCGACCGCCTAATGCCATCTTGATTGACACTAAGTCCATGTTTTTTCAGTGTATTTGGTGTTTCAGATAGATCTCTCACCCTATCAACAACCTCCTTAATTTTATCAATTTTGGAAGTGTATTTGGTGTTCCTTAGTTTAGAAATACCCCCAATGGCGCTTGCAATGGGTGTTAGTCGTTGGTCTGCATTGTCTGACCTCAAGATTAACCTATATTCTGCGCGTGATGTGAACATTCTGTACGGCTCAGTAACCCCTTTTGTTATTAAATCATCTACCATTACACCAATATACGCCTGACTACGGTCCAAAACAAAAGCACTGGATCCAGCCGAAGCTAAAGCAGCGTTAAATCCTGCTAAGAGGCCTTGCGCCGCCGCCTCCTCGTAACCCGTCGTGCCATTTATCTGTCCGGCTAAATAAAGACCTGGTAGCCGTCTGGTTTCAAGGGTTGGCTGTAGCTCACGAGGATCTATATAGTCATACTCAATAGCATACCCATACCTTTTAACCTCAACATTCTCTAATCCATTAATTGATCTCATGAACTTGTCTTGAATTTCTACTGGTAATGATGTTGAAATCCCATTCGGATAAACAGTATCGCCGTCGGGGTTACCTGGCAGCCCTTCTGGCTCAAGAAATATTTGATGTCTGTTTCTGTCTTTAAACCTTACGACCTTATCCTCGACTGATGGGCAATACCTCGGGCCTTTTCCTGAGATACCCCCGCCATAAAGCGCTGATTCTTTTATATTTTCACTTATAATTTTGTGTGTCAATTCATTGGTATGAGTTATGGCGCATGTTACTTGCGGGATAGTTATTTTATTGGTTAAAAATGAAAAGGGCATAGGGTTTTCATCAGCAGGTTGCTGCTCTAATGCATCCCAATTTACAGACGACTTAGATATTCTTGCGGGAGTTCCTGTTTTAAGCCGGCCAATACTAAAGCCCAATTTGTATAACCTATCAGCTAAACCAATTGAAGGCTTGTCACCAACCCTGCCTGCAGGAATTCTTTTATGCCCTATATGTATTTCACCCCTCAAAAAAGTTCCGGTGGTTAAAATAACTCGCTCTGACAAGAAAGATTGTCTGTTTTCATCAACAACGCCGTTAACTTTCCCGCTCTTAACCAACAAATCATCAACACAAACCTCTTTCACGGTTAGGTTTTCATAATTCAACAATATATCCTGCATCTTTGATTTATAAAGATGGCGATCTGATTGAGTTCGGGGGCCCCTTACTGCTGGTCCCTTTGATCTATTCAGCAGTCTGAATTGAATGCCTGATGCATCGGCCGCCGCACCCATTAAGCCATCCATAGCGTCTATTTCTCTGACAAGGTGGCCCTTTCCGAGGCCCCCAATTGCTGGGTTGCATGACATTTCGCCTATCGTGCTTATCTTGTGTGTTAAAAGCAAGGTTTTTGCTCCCATGCGTGCGGATGCCGCCGCCGCATCACAACCTGCGTGACCACCACCAATAACAATAACATCCCAAAATTGAGACACAGCACACTCCATATGTTTCACGTGAAACTTTATTCTTTGACGCCCATATATATGTCTCATTGTTTTTTGTCGAGAACAAGTATGGGGCACAAAAATATTTAAAAACTACTTTCCAACACAAAACCTAGAAAATATTAGGTCAAATACACTTTCAATGTCGCTAATGCCTGCTAATTCTTCGAGCGAATGAAGTGCACTACGTATGTCATCTCCGGCCAACTCTGGGCTCCTACTTAAACAACCGACAGCTCTTTTTATAGATAAGTACATATCGGATACACAATTTCTGTGTCTCACTCGAGTCAAGGTTGGCTCGCTCCCTATTGTATATTTTTTTGATATTACTTTTTCAAGCAATAGCCGTAAATCGTCGATATCTTCATCCTTTAGCGCGCTAATTTTTATCTCGTTAGGGCTTATACTACTTTTTAGTGTTGTCTGTTTTTTATATTTATCGACTTTATTGTAAACGACTATGTCATCATCAGATATGTGGTCATTGATGTTTTTGCTTGAGCCGGTTTCATTAAGGTCAATAACATAGATTAATATATCGGCTTTTTTTGAAAGCTTTAAAGCGCGATCAATGCCTTCAGCTTCGATTTCGTTAGTCGTATTTCTAATGCCGGCCGTGTCGCTTAATCGGACTGGAATTCCTTTTAATATCATATTAATTGATATTATGTCACGTGTAGTTCCTGCGGTAGGGGTTACTATTGCTACGTCTCTTTTTGATAAACCGTTTAATATTGTAGATTTGCCTGTATTAGGGCTGCCAATAATAACTATGTCTAAACCATGTCTTATCGCTTCACCTATCTCAGCTGTTTTTAAAACCTTTTCGCTGCCTTCCAAAACTAAATTAAGGTAAGGAAGCGCCTTGTGTGATAGGTTATTGGGGACGTCTTCCTCATCAGGAAAGTCAATCTCACCCTCTATTTGGGCTAAAGCATTTAATAGGTTTTGCCTCCAGCCCTCATATAAGTTCCTTAAGGCCCCATCCATCTGCTTTATCGCTTGTTTATGTTGGCCTTCCGTTTCTGCATCTATTAAATCAGCTAAGCCTTCCGCTTCTGTGAGGTCAATTTTTCCATTTTCAAAAGCACGGCGCGTAAACTCACCCGCCGCTGCCTGTCGTAAGCCTAAACCATACAGTTCTGTTGTGAGCTTTTCTATAACAGCAACACTGCCATGTACATGAAGCTCCACACAATCTTCACCTGTGAAGCTTTTTGGAGCCTGCATAAAAAATAATAGACACGAATCTATTAGCTCATTGTTTTTGTTATAAATTTTTTTTAGTCTCACCCGCCTTGGTTCGAAATTTGTTTGTTTTGTGAGGTTTTCTGCGGTTTTTAATGCTTTAGGGCCGCTTATACGAAACACTGAAACCCCTGCCTTGCCGGGTGCTGAGCTTAGTGAAAATATGGTAGGTTTTTTATAGTTTTTCATAGTAATTAGCCGCGTAATTTCAACGCCAATATTTATTCCACACCATTTTTTCACCTAATGATTTAATATATAGTTTGTGGGCTTTTATTTGCTCAGTCGTTAAGTTACTAGACAGCGGTGAGGGCCGCTCTCTTGTTTCGTTGTGTATGATAGGTTTTGGAGTTTGATGTGTGCTGGTTTTTAGGTCCAGGTTATGCATTCTCCCGCCTTTTAACTGCAAGTAAACCTCTGCCAACAGCTCTGAGTCTATGATAGCCCCGTGCTTATCTCTTGAAGATAAAGATATACCGTACCTTTTACAAAGAGCATCAAGTGAAGCAGGAGAGCCAGGAAACTTCTCTCTTGCCATCTGAAGAGTGTCTATGAAGCGGTCGTCTGAAAAAATGGGATGACCTGATTTTTCAAGCTCCGCATTTATAAATGCCTTATCAAAATTTGCATTGTGTGCAATAAGTTTGCTATCTCCAACAAACTCAAGAAACTCAGTAGCAACATCTGCAAAAAGCCGCCCATTTCTCTTTAAAAAGTCTGTGGTAAGCCCTGTTATTTGAGTTACTTTTTCGGGGACATCTCTTTGGGGGTTAAGATAGGCGTGATATTGATTGCCCGTTGGGATCATATCGATTAGCTCAATACATCCAAGCTCAGTGATCCGGTCATCTCCTTTCGCATGAAAGCCTGTAGTTTCTGTATCAAAACAAATCTCTCTTATGCCGTTCATGTCAGTTAACCTTAACACCTAAACTAGATATAAATTCTTTTACCTTGCTTTTTGTAATATTTAAGCTCTCGTCTGTTTTAATAATAATATCAGCCATAGTTTTTTTTTCATCATTGCTTATCTGCTTAGCAAGTAGCCCGCTGAATATTTTTTCAGTCATTCCTTCACGCGACATAACTCTTTTATGTTGTACATGATAGGGCGCGGAAACTACGACTGTAATATCCATGTTTTTATTTAGTCCTGTTTCAAACAAAAGAGGGATATCGAATACAAGAAGCTCTTTATTTTGGTTTGTTTTAAGAAAGTCATCACGCAACTTTTTTACCAAAGGGTGAATAAATGTTTCTAGCTCTCTAATTTTATCCGGGTTTTCTGCTATATAAGAACGGAGTATCTCACGATCAACAGCACTGTTAACAACCGCTGCTGGGTAAAAAGATTTAATGATATCTATTCCTGCACCTCCCTTTTCGTAAAGGCCGTGAACAGCTTTGTCTGCGTCAAACACAGGACAACCAAAGTTTTTAAACATATCTGCTACTGTGCTTTTACCCATACCAATAGATCCCGTAAGGCCAACCTTAATCACAATCTAGCTTCCAAAGTTTTAATGAGTTTTTTTCTTACATTCAAATTTCTTGGGGGCTCTTGATTGTAAAAAAGTTCGAATGAAGGACGTGCTTGTGCTATTAACATATCTAGGCCTCCTAATGTCTTACAGCCTTGAGCTTTGGCGTTTATAAGCAACTCTGTTTCTATTGGAGTATAAACTAAATCGTAAATAAAGCTTTTATTACTACAACAGGATAAATCTAAATCTAAACGGGGCTTTCCAACCATTCCAGCAGAAGTGGCATTGATAATAAGAATTGGGTTTTGCAAGTTTTCTTTTCTTTTTTTCCAGTACACTGGCCTTACGTTTTTCTTACCTATCTCTTGAATTAAATGTAAAAGCTTATCGTTTGATCTTCCTGTGACACGGATTTCTGGGTGATTAATTGATAATAACGCCCAGATAGCAGCTCGAGCAACGCCACCCGTACCTATAACAATTGCTGGTAATTTTAATATTTCGTCAATGCCTAGCTTGTTAACTAATGGATCTAAAAAACCCTCAAGATCCGTATTATGCGCCGTAAGTTGACCGTCCCTTACATATAAGCAATTTGCAACACCCAGCATTTGAGCTTGTTCTGTTTGTGTATCTGAAGCAAGGAATGCATGCCTTTTTAGTGGAAGAGTTACGTTTACACCATTAATGTCTGTTTTTTTTAGGCTCCTAAAAGCCCGTATAGCATCACTCGGCAAAACCTCATATGAGCAATAAAGCCCTTCGATATTTAATGCATTAAGCCAAGCGGAATGAAGAAGAGGAGAAAGTGAATGATGCACAGGGTACCCACAAACCCCTGCTATTTGAACTTTTTTGTTCATGATAAAATAGCACTTCTGGTTCGCAAGTACTCGAGAAGAGGCAGAAGAGGAAGTCCGAGAACCGAAAAAAAGTCGCCCTTTACACTTGAGAATAACTGCGATCCTCTTTTTTCAAATCTGTATGCACCCACTGTTTGCAATAACGCGTCACCCTCTTGATCAATATAGTTTTCTATGAACTTATCTGTAATGTTTCTGACCTTCAACTCAACCTTTGAACTGTGCCTCCATACAGAGACACCTCCCTCGCTTACAACAACAGACCCCATTAAGTAGTGTGTTTTGTTTCTTATTGTTATAAGTCTTTTTCTCGCCTCTTCTCTTGTTTTAGGTTTATCATATATCACGCCATCTAAAATCATTATCTGATCCGCCCCTATAACAAGCCCCGGGGTTTCAGAACTTACTTTTATAGATTTAAGTTCAGCTAATGTGCTTACTATACTTACATTGCTTGCACCTTCCTGAATCATTGACTGCTTAATGGCCGCTTCATCGATTGGTTTAACTTCTACGTCAAATATAACACCCGAATCTCTTAGTATCTGTTTCCGTATTGAGCTGCCTGATGCAAGGGTGATGTTCATGTTTCTTTCTTCTGGTAAGAATTATATGCTTTTATAATTTGGGCTGAAGTTTCTTCAATAGACTTTCTTGTAACATCAATAACTTTATAGCCTTTTTTTGTGAACATTCTCTTTGCTTGCCGCATCTCGTCTCTTACGCGATCCACGTCAATATAGTCTGTTTGATCATTTTCGTTAAGTCCCACAAGTCGCTGTTCGCGTATTTGCACTATTCTATCAGGAGAAGCAATTAAACCCACCACAAATGGTTTTGTTATCTCATCAAGTATTTTGGGTAGCGGTGAACCTGGGACGAGAGGGATGTTGCCTGTAAGGTACCCTCGATTTGCTAAATATATACATGTTGGAGTTTTAGATGTTCTACTTATTCCCAATAGAAGTATATCAGCGCGGTTAAGACCTATAACATTTTGTCCATCATCATGTGCCATTGCAAAATCTAAAGCCTCTATTCTATTATAATATTCGGCATCTAAATTTCTTTGTGCTGCAACCTCGCTTATCATTCTTGATCCTAGATATCTGCCCAACATAGATAGAGATTGATCAAGAACAGATATCGCAGGGATTTTATTTTTAGAACAAAAACTTTCTAATGTTTTCCTTCTATCTGAGTTCATTAACGTATATAGCACAACCCCTGGTTTGTTTTTTATTTCATCAAGTGTTGATTTTAAGTTCTCTTCAGAACGAACTAAAGTGTGTAGATGCTCTAGTGCCGTTGCATTTCTAAACTGGGCCGCTGATGCCTTCATAACAGCTACTAATGTTTCACCTGTTGAGTCAGAAACTAAGTGTATATGAAAATACAATGATATATTGTTATTTTTATCTGACATTCTTCATTATAATGGAAGTTATTAGTTTTTGTCCACATTTTGTATTAAATACAAATCCCAAAAATGTAACACGTTAATATTTATATCTAAATTTATGTAGATAATAACAGGTTGTTTTTTTTATCTGTATTAATTTAATTGTGTGGATAAAACTTATACCCATATAATTCACAAAAATATTAACACAATAATAGCGGTAAGTTCTGCTTTTTTTTAACTTATTCTTATAATTAATTTGTTTTTTATTTTAATTTTTTTATAAGTCTAAAAATAAAAGTTAACTTTTTATTAACATTCCTTAACTAATTATTAACTTATACACTTTTACAATTTTCTATCACTATTACTTCTTTTATATAATATATAAGAGAAGAGTAATATTCTGTATAAAAATGGTGTATAAAAAATAATGCAAAAAATAATAGATGTACTCTCTGGAAATAAGGCTGACATACCTCCAGTATGGATGATGAGACAGGCAGGAAGACATTTACCAGAATATATAAAAGTAAGAAATACAACAAGTAGTTTTATAGATTTTTGTTTTGACTCACAAAAAGCGGCAAAAGTAACCTTACAACCTATTGATAGATACGATATGGATGCTGCGATTTTATTTGCTGATATCCTGCTCGTTCCTATTGCACTAGGGAGAAATGTCTCTTTTGAAAAAGGTATTGGCCCAAAATTAGACCCTTTATCCATTAAAGATATTTGTAATTTTCAGATCAATACTGATATTTTAGAACCTGTTTATGAAACAGTAAGAAAAGTAAGAAAAAAATTACATAATAATAAGACTTTAATAGGATTTTGCGGCGGTCCCTGGACTGTTGCTACTTATATGTTAGAAGGAAAAGGAACTAATAATAAAGAGCTAGCAAAAACATTTGCTTATAAAAATGAAGACGCTGTAAATGATCTTCTAGATTATTTAGTACATATAAGCGCTGAATATTTAATTAAACAGGCAGAGGCAGGCGCAGATGTTCTTCAAATATTTGAAAGCTGGGCAAGTGATTTATCTCCAATTTTATTTAATAAACTAGTTATTAAACCAACAAAAAAAATAATAAACCGTGTTAGAGACGCAGGAATTACTGTTCCTATAATTGGATTTCCTAAAAATTGTGGCTTATCAATAAAAGATTATGTAAAAAGTTCAGGTATTTCAGCAATTGCGGTGAGTACAGAAACACCTCTTGATCAAATAAGAAGAATTATCCCAAGAAATATGGCAATCCAGGGTAATTTAGATCCATTAGCCCTAAGAGTTGGTGGGAAGACCTTAAAAAATCAGGTGCAATATGTTTTGGATAAAGCAAGTGGCCCACATATTTTCAATTTAGGCCATGGGGTCACGCCTGATGTAAAAATAGAAAATATTAAGGCTGTTATAAGCCATATTAGAACAGGTGAAGGTAACTATGTATGAATGGTTAAAAGCAATACATATAAGCTTTGTAATATTTTGGATGGCAGGTCTATTATATTTACCTAGATTATATGTTTATCATAGTACATCAAAAATAGGGGGTGAGCTTGATATAAAAATGCAAGAAGCTGAAAGAAACTTGATTAAAATTATAATTAATCCAGCTATGATAGTTACTTTAATAACGGGTTTGCTTTTATTACTCATGTATAATTTAGAAACTTTACAAACTTCATTATGGTTACAACTAAAGCTATTATTATTATTATTACTCATCGGTTATAATGGATATTTAACAAAACAAAGAAAATTATTTGCATTAGGAGAAAGACCTAGAAGCGAGAAATTCTTTAGATTAATAAATGAAATTCCTGCATTAATGACTTTGATAATAGTAACTTTAGTGGTTGTAAAACCCTTTTAAATAACTTGACCTGAATTACATAATAAATTAAATTATTTTTTGTGGCGTCCTGTCACTAAATTAACAGATTTGTTAAAAAACCCCATATAAGAAAAAAACTATGTCTGAAAAAAAACTATCGTTAGATGATATGTCATCCATAAGCCTTGATGATTTAAAAAAGCTAAAACCTGCAGAATTAATAAAATTTGCTAAAGAAGTTGGGATAGAAAACGCAGGTTCTATGAGAAAGCAAGATATCTTTGTTCAAGTATTAAAAGATTTAGCAGATGATGACATAGAGATCCATGGAGGAGGTGTCCTTGAGGTACTGCAAGATGGATTCGGCTTTTTAAGAGCTCCAGAAGCAAATTACTTGCCAGGACCCGACGATATATACTTGAGCACAAAAATTATACGTAAGATGGGTTTAAGGACCGGTGACACGGTAGCAGGAGAGATAAGGGCGCCACGAGAAAACGAACGCTATTTTGCGATGAGTAAGGTTTTATCCATTAATTTTAGCACACCCGAACAAGCAAGAAATAAAGCACATTTTGACAATCTTACACCACTATATCCTGATGAGCGGATGATAATGGAGATAGAAGATCCATCATTAAAAGATATATCAGGCCGAATTATAGATATAATTGCACCAATAGGAAAAGGACAAAGAGCGCTGATAGTTGCTCCTCCACGTACCGGGAAAACAGTACTTTTACAAAATATTGCACATTCTATAGAAAGAAACCACCCAGAATGTTACGTGTTAGTCCTCTTAATCGATGAAAGACCAGAAGAGGTCACAGATATGCAAAGAAGCGTCAAGGGTGAAGTTGTTTCATCTACTTTTGATGAGCCAGCTACAAGACATGTTCAAGTAGCAGAAATGGTTATTCAAAAGGCTAAACGAATGACAGAACACGGAAAAGATGTTGTTATACTTTTAGATTCCATAACAAGATTGGGAAGAGCTTATAATACTGTAGTGCCAAGTTCCGGTAAGGTACTGACAGGCGGTGTGGATGCGAATGCCCTTCAAAGACCAAAGAGGTTCTTCGGAGCAGCTAGAAACATTGAGGAAGGAGGGTCGCTAACAATAATAGCGACTGCGTTAATCGAAACTGGATCACGAATGGATGAAGTTATATTTGAAGAATTTAAAGGAACAGGTAACTCAGAGCTAGTATTGGACAGGAAAGTAGCAGATAAAAGAATTTTCCCGGCAATTGATGTTACAAAATCAGGAACAAGAAAGGAAGAGCTATTAATAGGGCCTGTTGATCTTCAAAAAACATATGTATTAAGGAGAATACTAAACCCTATGGGCACAATGGATGGGATAGAGTTTCTTTTATCTAAGCTAAAAGACAATAAAAATAATGCAGACTTTTTTGAAAGCATGAACACATAAACTTAAAGGCCTTTTATGAAACATCAGCAGTATGAGACTGAGCTATTAAATATATTTAATACAATCCCTGAAGACAAAAAGGACCTATTCATAATTAGCCATAACAACCAAGTAAAAAGCCCAACAGTTGTTTTCGGCTGGTCTGTAATGTTAGGTATGTTTGGAGCAGACAGATTTGCATTGGGGCAAATATTTATTGGGCTACTTAAGCTTTTTACCTTTGGTGGTTTTTATATTTGGTATATTGTAGACTTATTCTTAGTTGCAAAAACAGCGAGACGAAATAATATCGAAAAAGCAAGGGAATTAGCTGCAAGACTGTGATCCTGCAAAAAAGAAATAATTAATAAACCTCTTTTAATTTGTTGGTTTTTCAGCAGCTCGGCGCATCATCTCATCACGAAACATGCCCGCGAAATCTGGTGGCTCAAGCATAATGGGTGGAAAACCACCATTTTGTGTCATTTCAGCCATAATTTGTCTTGAAAATGGAAAAAGAAGCCTTGGGCACTCTATCATTATTAGGGGTTGAATTTCTTCTGCAGAAACGCCTGCAAAAGCAAAGAGGCCAGCGTATTCAAGCTCTGCGATAAATGCAATTTTATCACCTCTTTTTGCTTCAGCCTTAAGCATTAAGGTTACCTCTATATTGTCCCCTTCTAGCATTTGCCTTCCTATTTCTATGTTTATTTGAATTTCAGGAGCAGAAAGGCCAGACCTTAAACTATCTGGTGCATTTGGGTTTTCAAAACTCTGGTCTTTTGTGTATTGTGCTAAAACACTGAGCATAGGCGCATTTTGTGTTTCTGAAGCCTCTTCCTTAGTTTCTGGTTTAATATCTTCTTCTTTTTTTGGTTTTTTTGCCATAATGAATTTCTCTTGTTACTTAAACTACTTGGCTCGCTAACATAGTAGAGCATACTGAGCAATTGGTTATTGCTACAATTAGAATTAGATTCTATTGAAACAAGAAAAGAAAAAAATATTCATAATAAGTAATTTGTATTTTAAGGAAAAACTATAATGTATGAAGTGATATTATATGCGGCTATTGCAACAATAGTATGCATTGTATTATATTCAGTTTTAGGAAAATCGGTTGGACAAGACCCCTCCGAAAAACTAAACATAAAAACCGGACCCAAACTTAAAAAGAGCACCAAGCATATCGATGTAAAGAATAAGACAACTATGTCAAAAGAAGTTAGCGATGGGCTAAATAAGATAAAATTAATAGACCCAACTTTCTCTACCTCTGAATTTATTGGTGGGTCAAAAGCTGCTTATTCTATGATAATAGAAGCTTTTGCAGAAGGAGATAAAGAAACTTTAAAGTCACTCCTTACAAGCAAAGTATATAAGGTTTATATTAATGAAATAAACACAAGAGAAAAGAGTAAGTACAAACAAGTAACAGACCTAGTAAGGTTATCAGAGGCTACTATAAAGTCAATAAAAGTAAGCGGAAAGATAGCAACTATAGAGGTTGTTTATAAGGCCGAATTATCATCCGCTCTGTTTGATGATGACAACAAACTAATAAAAGGAGACCCTGATATATTAGCGTTAATCTCCGAAACATGGTCATATAAAAAAGACCTTACCTCAAACAATTATAATTGGCTCTTATCCGATGTGTGTCCAAATAAAGGCGATATACTGGCGGCTGACCCAACACCTGACACAAAAAAATAAAATGAAGCTATATGCGCTACGTGTAATTATTACCACATTGCTTTTTTTAACTGTTTCATGCCAATCAACAAAAAAACTAAACAAAACAAGTATACCTGTCTCTACTGAGCAAGCATCTAAACCCCCTAAGAAAGTGTCATTGCCTCCAAGTATTTCTAAAGAAGACACAACTAAAGATGAAGGGATTTTATTAGGGTGGAGTTTTTCTAATAGCCCATATTGGGCTAAGCACAACTTTTTACCAGCGCTTTTTGCATTCGAAGAAAGCTGCAAACACTTTTTTAAGAAAAATAAAGATACTTTTATACACCCTAGAAAAAAAGAATTGGGAACCTACGGTGACTGGATAAGCATTTGTCTGAAACTTAAAAAAATAGAAAAAAGTAATGAAGGAGCTAAAAGCTTTTTTGAAAGGGAATTTAAACTCATTCAAAACACCCAACTAAAAAACAAGGGTGTTTTAACTGGATATTACGAACCAATTATCGATGTTAGAAAAACAAGGGACAATATTTATACTGAACCAATATTAAAGCTTCCTACAAATGAAAAACATAAAAACCTAACGAGATCTAAAATTAAACAAATAGACTCAGATATTATTGCCTTTGCTAAACCGATAGATGTTTTTTTTATGCAGATACAAGGGTCTGGAAAAATAAAATTTGAAAACGGAAAAATAAAAAGAGCCGCATATTCAGGAAACAATGGGAAGCCTTACATATCTATAGGACAAATATTAATTAATGAAGGTGAATTATCAGCTACTGAGGCAAGCAAGCAATCAATAGAAAAATGGATGTGGAAAGCAGGCTATAAAAAAACAAAGCAGTTGATAAATAAAAACCCTAGATATGTTTTTTTTAAAGAAGAAGAGATAGTAAATCAAAAAGGACCTTTGGGGGCAATGCGTGTGGCTCTCACAGATATGGCCTCTTTAGCATCTGACCCAAACCACAACCCATACGGACTCTTGGTTTGGCTTGAAACAAAGATCCCCAAAACCCCTGGTGATTACGTAGGTCATAAAGTCGGATTGCTAGCTTCAATCCAAGACACAGGAAGCGCAATAAAGGGACCTTTTAGAGGCGATTTATATTTTGGATCAGGGGAAGAGGCGGGCTTAAAGGCGGGAGTTATGAAGCATCAAGCGGAATGGAAGTTTTTGATCCCAAAAAAAACCAATGTTTTAGCGGAGCCGAGAGGTGACAGATAAAAATGAAAACCCTAGAGTTTTATCTCCTGATGAAAAAAGTATATGGAAAAAAGTCGCCAGAACAATAGCCCCAAGGAAATCCGAAAAGGGGCATGGCTCATCAAGGCCATCATTTAGCATACTTGAATTTGAAAACATGTTGAGGCTTCCTGTAGAGAGAAAGGGGCCTAAAGAAAAAAATAAATTAAAAGTTGAGATAAACCAAGATAAAAAAACACGTCGCGGCCGTGTTCAAATTGAAGCTCAAATTGATTTACATGATATGACGCAATCACAAGCCAGAATTAAATTATACCAAATGATTAAAACCGCTAAAACAAATAATAAAAAATGTATATTAATAATAACAGGCAAAGGCTTAAGGGGCGAGGGGGTGCTAAGAGGAAGCTTTGTGGAATGGGTTAATGACACTAAAGTTCGTGATTTAATTGCAACATATGCACCAGCTCATAAAAAACATGGCGGTACCGGCGCATGGTATGTTTTTTTAAAAGATTAAGCGTCCTATAAGATAAATTTTGATAAGTCTTGATTTTTAGCTAACTCACCAACATGTTTCTTTACATACGATTTATTCACAATCACTTCATCGCCGCTTTTATCTGTGGCCTTAAAACTAATATCATCAAGTAACCTCTCCATTACAGTATGCAAGCGACGGGCCCCTATATTTTCTATACTGGAATTAACCTCAGCAGAAATCTTGGCAATTTCTTCGATACCATTTTTAGTAAATGAAAGAGTAACCCCCTCTGTCTCCATAAGGGCCTGATATTGTTTTATCAAACTCGCTTCTGGCTCTGTTAATATTCTAATAAAATCATCTTCAGTTAAAGCCCTTAGTTCTACTCTTATGGGCAGCCTACCTTGGAGCTCTGGTAGCAAGTCTGCCGGTTTTGCAATATGAAATGCACCACTTGCAATAAATAAAATATGATCTGTTTTTATAGGGCCATATTTTGTTGAAACTGTTGTTCCTTCAATTAACGGAAGTAAGTCTCTTTGAACTCCCTCTCTCGAAACATCCCCACCTCTTGCGTTTGACCGCGTTGTGATCTTATCAATTTCATCTAAAAAAACTATACCATCTTGTTCTGCCAACTCTACAGCTTCGCGCTTTATTGAATCTTCATCTATTAGCTTGTCTGCTTCTTCAGAGACTAAAGGGCCGTGGGCATTACCTATTTTCATTTTTACAGATTTAGTACGTTTTGCCTTACTCAATAACGATGATA
Source organism: Hellea sp. (assembly GCA_042093735.1). Lineage (GTDB taxonomy): Bacteria > Pseudomonadota > Alphaproteobacteria > Caulobacterales > Maricaulaceae > Hellea. Next base: position 31,815 of record JBELEM010000003.1, read on the forward strand.
AGTCCATCATCCCCATTGAGGCGCCCGGTTGTCCAGGTATATCAAAACCTTGAAATGGTGATGAGTTATCAGTTAATTCAAGCTCCACCTCTGTTTCATTTAGTTCGCCCTTTAAAAGTTTTTGACGAAATTTATCACGAGTCGCCTCTCTACCACTTTCACCCACAAGAGCGTCTATAATCCTTTTTTCAGCAGCAAGTTCTGCCTGAGCCCTAACAAGTTCACGTTTTGAATCACGAAGAAGACTAATTGCGGCTTCAACAAGGTCTCTGATTATTTGCTCAACATCACGGCCTACATAGCCTACTTCAGTAAATTTTGTTGCCTCAACTTTTATAAACGGCGCTTGGGCTAGTTTTGCAAGCCGTCTGGAAATTTCTGTTTTCCCAACGCCTGTTGGGCCAATCATTAAAATATTTTTGGGAGTAACCTCATGTCGTAAATCGTCAGAGACACGACGCCTCCTCCACCTGTTACGAAGTGCAATTGCAACGGCCCTTTTTGCATCAGATTGCGCAACTATATGCCTATCAAGCTCTGAGACTATTTCTCGCGGTGTAAAATCTGTCATAATGTATAGATGGTATTTAAATTTAAAGGTTCAAGACTTGTTGTATGTTGAAAGAATTATTTATTATGTAAAACACGTTGAGGAAATGGTATATCAATCTTTGATTTATCAAGAGCCTCTTTAATTTCTATTCTAAGGTCTGAAGTACGCTTCATCCATTGATCCGCAGGCAACCAACAGCGACATGACACCATAATAGCACTGTCACCGAAGCTAGCAATATAACATTCTGGTTTAAGGTCTCCACTCTTTACGCCGGGCGCGGCTTCAAGAACATTGATTAATATTTTTTGTGTTTTTTTTAAGTCGCTTTCATAACCTATTCCTATGGTTTCTCTAAACTGTCGCTCAGTATGCCGAGTGTAATTTTGAAGGCGGCTACTCCAAACCTCACTGTTAGGAACATATATATATATACCCTCTATATTTTTTAGTGTAGTTGCGAAAAGTCCAATTTCTTCTACACTACCACTGTAGGCATCTGTATTAACAAAATCACCAACTTGTAGGGGCCTAAGAAACAATAACATAACACCCGAGGCTATATTTGACAGTGTATCTTTAAGGGCCAACCCAACGGCCAACCCCATAGCCCCAAAGACAGCCAATAAACTTGTCGCTGGGATTCCAAGTTTTGTTAAAAAAGCATAAATGGACATACCCATAATTGCATAAAAAACCCCCGATGCAACTACTGGCCTAAGAGTTTGGTCAAAATTTTTGGGTCCAAAACTGGGGTTTCTTAGTCGTTTTCGTATTATTTTAGCTAAAAGCCAACCAATAATAAGTATGAACAAAGCAGCGGCGATATTAAGTAAAAATTCAAATATAAAAGGCGCATTGGCGCTTATTTTTGAAAAAACAGAACTTATTTTTTCCATAGCTAATTTCTCCTTTTAGAATAACTCGATAGCGCAATTAATAACCGTCCCATTATTGCTTCCTGTCGAGCTCCTGCTGTTTTTAAGTTTTGTTCTACAATAAGACTTTGGGACAATGCTTTATGCAGAGCCGATAGGGGCCAAACTTTTAAATGATTAAGAAAGGTTGATTTGTACATGTAAAAAACAGGGGGCCTTAGGCTGTTTATGGCGCTTTCAGGGCTCCCACCTCTATTGATATGCGTTTTTGCTTGGATAAGCCTTACTAGGTAATTTTGAAGCCCCCTCAAGATTACGGCACTATTTAACTTTCCTTTTATTGCTCGGTAAAACAAACTATCAGCTTCCGATAGATTTCCGCTCATAGTATTCATTATAACATCAGGTATCGTAATATCTTGACCCCCTGCGGCAACTTTTTTAATATCATCAACTGTAACGGTTCTGTTCTTTTTCTTTCCGTACCCCATATAGATGGCCATTTTTTCGATTTCAGATTTTATTAAAGCGAGGTCCCCTTCAATTAGGGGCGCCCAATATTGAAGAGCATTTTTTTCTATATTTATAGAAAGGTCGTTAAAATGTGACTTAATTAGCGATATAACTTCTGTAGTAGACAAGTTGTAACATGCTATTGATGCAAAACATGCAGACGTCTCGAATGTTTTTCTTATTATAGATCTTTGCGTAAGTTCACCTGCCTCAACTATAAGTCTAGCTTCTGCCATTTTAGGATTACTGTCATATTTTTTTATTATTTTGGAAATAGCGACTCCACTACGCTCATGGTCTAGCCGTAACCTTACCACACGTGCGCCCCCAAACATAGACAGGGCAGAGATTTCATCATCTAATTTTCCAGGGTCTACTGTAAGGTCATCAGAAGTTAACACAGTATCGCCAAATATATCATCTTTATTGAGAGAATATGTTTTAGCTAAAATTTTCCCCCGCTCCTTAACTAAACCCCGGTCAGGGCCATAAAGCAAGGTACCAATAGAGTCATGATATGGTGAGTTTAAAAATGAGGTTATCCTACTACCAGTAATCTTCACTTATTTTCTTCAGAGTAGTACGTAGCAAGCTTAAAAAGCAGTCTGTCTGCAACATCTTTCGCTATAACTTGCTCCGCATCATTGCTTGCCGCAATAAGGCCATAAGGATCAATAGGGGCGGCAAATGTAGATGAGCCCTTTACTGAGCCTCTGTTTAATAGATCACCTGTTTTTCTGTTCTTTATCTCATAATTTACAATTAGAGTGATATCATAACGGGAGGCAACGTCATCAGAAGAAGTACCGTAACCAGACCTGCGTATCACTGGAGTAAGCAACAGTACATCTTTTCCCAGATTTGTTCCAATTCTGTCTCTTATTCTTTGTATTAGATAGAAACCAATTTCTTTGTTACCAATATCCTCAATTTCATTTAACTCTACAGAGATATTATTAAATAAACTTGAATTGGTTGTATTTGCTGGACTATGCATTGGCGAAAAGCCACAAGAGGAGATAAAAAATAGCATCAATAAAAATAAAAAATGAAGCTTCATGATGCCACTATATTGATTATTCGACCTGGCACAATGATGATTTTTTTGACTACTAAACCATCAATTGCTCTCGAAACCACTTCATCAGACAGTACCATTTTTTCAATATCGAAATTTGTTGTATTTAATGGAATAGAAATCTGGCTTTTTCTTTTTCCATTTATTTGTATAGGCATTATTTTACTCTTTTCTACCAATAGTTCTTTGTCATATATTGGCCAGGGAGCACTATAACACAATCCCTCCCCCCCTATATGACTCCAGCACTCTTCTGCTAAATGAGGCATAAATGGAGCAAGAGTGCGGATTAATATACCTAAAGATTCAGCCCTTGCTTTATCGTTTGTGGTGTATTTCTTAAGCTCATTTGTTAATTCATATATTTGTGCAACAGACGTATTGAATCTAAAACCTTCAATTCCTGCTGTTATCTTTTCGAGGGCTTTATGTGTAAACTTTCTAAGCTTCAATGCATCACCAGAAGCGTTAATATCAATGGAGAGCGGGTCAATGTTTTCTGAACTTTCTATAATTGACCATATCTTTTTAGAAAAGCGCCATGCTCCGATTACCCCAGACTCGGTCCACTCTACATCGCGCTCAGGTGGCGAATCAGACAAAACGAACCAGCGTGCAACATCTGCGCCATATGCCTCTATTATATCTTCAGGGTCCACAACGTTTTTTTTGGATTTTGACATTTTTATAACATCGCCCTTAATAACCGGTTTACCGGTATCAACGTTAATATATTTTCCGTCTTTCTCGCTTACGCAGGAGGGTAATATAAAGTTACCCTCATCATCTGAAAATGTAGCATGTGTCACCATACCTTGTGTAAAAAGCCCCTTAAAAGGCTCTCCTTTTGGAAGGTTAATTAACTCGCAATCTCTTAAAGCTTTTGTAAAAAACCTTGCATATAGTAAGTGTAAAACTGCGTGCTCCACACCCCCTATATATTGATCTACGGGAAGCCAGTTACTGGCTTTTTCTTTATCAATAGGCGTATTTGTGGAGTTGCCTCCAGCGAACCGTGCGAAATACCACGAGCTATCAGCGAATGTATCAAGTGTATCTGTTTCCCGCTCTGCTTTGCTTCCACACACAGAACACATAACAGGTTCTTCTTTTGAACCTTTTTTAAAGGTAGGGTGCCTATCCAACGGGTTTCCTGGGATAGTTAAATCTATGTTTTCATAAGGCAATAAAACAGGAAGCTCATTCTCTTTCACAGGTTGTGGCCCGCAAGTTGGGCACTTTATAACGGGTATAGGGCACCCCCAATAGCGTTGCCGGCTTACGCCCCAGTCCCTAAGCCTATAATTTACGGTGCCTTTACCTAGGCCCATATCCTCTATTTTTTGAATTGCCGCTGTAATACCGTCTATTTTATTTAAACCATTTAAAAACTTTGAGTTATATAGAACCCCTTCGCCAGTATAAGCTTTCTTATTTACTTTGAATGTTGACTTATTTTCTCCTTCAGGAAGAACTACCGGCAGAATATTGAGGTCATATTTTAAAGCAAAGTCTAAATCTCTTTGGTCATGAGCGGGGCAACCGAATATGGCACCAGTGCCATATTCCATTAAAACAAAATTTGCTATGTAAACAGGTATTGATAACGATTTATCAAATGGATGACTTACGCGAAGATCAGTTTTATAGCCAAGCTTTTCTGCGTTAGCTATTGCTTCTTCTGTTGTGCCTATTTTGTTACATTTTTTTCTAAAACTTGCTATTTTGGGGTTATCTTCTTGTAATTTTAACACAACTGGGTGGTCGGGTGATAGTGCTATAAAGCTTGCACCAAAAAGTGTATCTGGTCGCGTAGTAAACACCTCTACAGAGGAAATGTTATTAAGCTTAGTTTGGCCCTCAAACTCAAACCTCATCTGAAGCCCCTTACTCTTACCTATCCAGTTTTCCTGCATGGTACGTACCTTCTCTGGCCATCTATCTAAGCTTTTTATTCCATCAAGAAGTTCTTCTGCATAATGAGTTATTTTAAAAAACCATTGGTCCATATCACGTTGTTCAATTATAGCACCGCTACGCCATCCTTTTCCGTCGATTACCTGTTCATTGGCTAAAACTGTGCTTTCAATAGGATCCCAATTAACTTTTGCTGTTTTACGGTAGACAAGACCTTTTTCCCAAAACTTTAGAAAAATAAGCTGTTGTTGCTTATAATAGTTCTCGTCAGAAGTAGCGAACTCCCGGCTCCAGTCTAAGGAGAATCCAAGTCGCTGCATTGGGGCTTTCATTGCTTTTATGTTGTTGTAAGTCCAGTCCTTTGGGTGGCCCCCTGATTCTTTAGCTGCATTTTCTGCTGGCATACCAAAAGAATCCCAACCCATGGGGTGCAAAACCTCAAACCCCTGTGCCTTTTTATAACGCGCAACAACATCTCCCATTGCATAATTACGAACATGTCCCATATGAATTTTCCCTGATGGATATGGAAACATTTCAAGGGCATAATACTTAGGTTTATTGCTTGAGTTATCAGCGCAATATATGTTTTGACTATCCCATATGGATTGCCAGCGAGGCTCAACTTCAGCGGCATTATACCTAACTTTAATGTCATCAACCATAAAAACTCAATCAAGCTTTATTTGTATGTGTTTTTCTTAAAAAGAGCCCTAGATAAAATCGAATAATGTTTACTGGGCATCCACTGTAGCAATATATAATTCTCTTGCACGTGTTAATATTGCATTTTCAATTTGTCTTGCTGTATCGGCATCTATAGATGCATCCTGCCAACTTCCTGAGATACGTTTTTGTTTAAAAATTGAAGCCTTTAAAGCATCTGCTCGCAGATTAGTATCTAGAATATAAATGTTTGCTTTAAACCGTTCATTTGGCGCCTCTGCACTTGCGTACCAGTCAGTAACTATAACCCCTCCGAATGGGTCAACTTGAGCAAGAGGCATAAAGTTTAAGGTTTCTAAGGACGCTCTCCACAAATAAGAGTTAACTCCCATATTTGGTGCATTTGCAGTGGCGGCTTTCCTGGCAGCAGCTTGTTTTTTTGAGCTACTTTTACCAGCACCTAATGACCCACACCCAACTAAAAAAATAGCAGCCATGGCTGATGTAACAATTAATTGGGAGGATTGTTTTTTCAATAGCTTCATAATGAGGCTCCAGTAACGACAAATTAAAGTGCCTTATAACATTAAAATCGATTAGGCATAGCCTTCTGTACTTAATTTATTTTAAATTAACTACATTAAAAATTTTTATTTGTTATCTAGGTTAATTATAAATGAAGCTTATAAGATAGAAAGACAACTGAAGTGTTAAGTATCCAGGAAAGGAACAGGTAAATTGCTTTTAAGGGCTATAATACTAACTTTAATGTTGTTATTTAATGGGTTTTTTAATTTACCCGAAGCCCACCCGTATGAAACTAAACCTTCTAATTATACCAATGAAAGTTTATATATATACAAAAACACAATTAGAAAACTTGATAAAAAAAACAACTTGTGTATCGAAAGCCTGAAGGCGGACACCTGTAATAGTTTTAAAAAAATTGAAACTACCTTGAATGGATTCGCGCTAATTGGGATTGATAGTTTACCAAATCTTAAGAATAAAAGTAACATTTATGGTAGAGCGCTAGTTAGTCTTGATGTAAATACTATCTCTAATAGCGGCATAGAGTATGGCAGCATAATTGAAGTTGTTGCTGATAAAAGGCCTATAGTAGACTCTAAACAAGAGCCAATACCTTTTTGTATAAACTCAGGAGTAGATTGTCTTAATGAAAACTCATTAACAGGACTGAATAATGGACATGAATCACAATTTTATTACAACAGAAACAATTTAAATAATAAATTACAAACGTCTTTAGAAACAGCATCTTTTTACCTTAGTTCACCATACGGCGACTTTTTTATTGGAGCCGATATGGGTGCGGCACACTTATTTTCAATAAGTAGCATTGACCTATATGATTCAACAGCATCGAGTGTTGCGATAGATTACACCGGTCTAAATTCAATAAGAACTAAAAATAACGTCACAGGCAAAGCAAAAAAAATAATTTATACAAGCCCCCGATTATTAGGTGATAGCATAGGGGCTGGCCTTGAGTTTGGTGTTTCATACGCACCAAATTCTATTGCATGTGGTATCGAGTACTGCGAAAAAAAAACCAGAGACTCTTCAGTAACAAGAGATAGACCAGACTTAAAAGACATAATAGAAATGGGTGTAGCAATAGATAGAAACTTTAAAAATAAAGTAATTTTTGAAGCAGCAATGAGCTATGCATTTGCAAATAATATTAATATGACCAGCTCTTTTGACAACCTTAAAACTTGGAATATTAGCTCTAAAATCACTTACAATAATTTTACTTTTAACTCTTCATATTTAAGAAGTAACAATAGCCTTAAAGGAGGTAACTATAAAGCGCGTCATGGAGTTGCTTTATGGGAAAATGGAAGAATAGGGGTTTCATTGTCATCTGGGGCTTCCCTTGATGAAAATATAAATAGAAAAACAAGCCATTCGTCAGTGGGGGTTTCTTATAAATTTGATGACTACATTTTAAGCACTGGGCTGCAGCGTGCTAAGCGAAGACAATTAATTTTTAATGAGCCTGACATCAATAAATCAATAAAACTATTCATACAGGGGGGGTATAAATTTTAAAGACCAAAACTTATACCCGCTATCCCAGAGACGCCCACACCAATTAATTCATGAGCATTTTTTTTGTTTATACCCCCCATAGCGAAAACAGGGCAACAAAGGTTTTTCATTTTTCTCTTGAGGCCCTCAATGCCGATTGGGGGCCCCGCGCTAGGGCTATTACTTTGAAATACGGAAGATATTAATAACCCATCAAGTATGGCTAGATCGCTTTTATAAGAACCTGATTTTATACCTGCCATAGAGATAAGCCAGTCTGGTTTCTTGTCTCTCCAAGTATTGGGCGCCACTAACTCAGGATCACGTGAAAAATGAACGCCATCAGCGTTAACGGCAAGCGCCAGATTTGGATCGTTTCCAATTAAAAATTGGACTTTTTGTTTTAGAGTTAATTCCCTTAACCCCTCTGCTTTTTTTTGATACCCCATCTCACCAAAATGTCTATAAATAAGCGTTGATCCGCGGGGTAACTTTTTTATGGAACTGTTTATATCCACCATTCTTAACGGGTCTGTTAATAATACTAAAGGAGATAACTTACTTGGGCTGTTGCGCTTTTTGTATAATTGTAAGGCTACATTTGAAACGATATTACTTTCATTATGACTCCATTCAGGGTAATTAAGCTTCATGAGTGATACGCTTCCTATTTCACATAAAAGAAAGTTAATTATAGAGCGTATGGATGCGTCTGCCAAGCGCGCAGGTTTAAACAACAATCAAGTATTAACGGCAGTATCCAAAATGCAGCCAGATTTTAAAATTAAAGAAATAATATCTGCTGGTCAAAAAGTTTTTGGGGAAAATCGTGTGCAGGAAAGCCAGATTAGGTGGGGCAAAACCTTCAAATATATTCGAAAAGATGTTGAGTTAAGATTAATAGGCCCACTTCAGAGCAATAAAGCTCTCGATGCAGTAAAATTATTTGATGTGATTGAGACACTTGATAGAATGAGCTTAGCAAAAGCACTAGTAAGGGCTGCCGATAAACACGGAAGCCTACCCAAGCTATTAGTCCAAGTTAATACGGGCGAAGAAAAACAAAAATCAGGGGTGAGTGCGAGTCGTCTACCATTATTTCTTTCCGAATTAAAAAAAGAATATAATATAAAGCCAGCCGGTTTAATGTGCATACCACCATTAAAGGAAGCGGCATCACCACATTTCTGGTTTTTGAAAAAGCTAACCGAAGATTATGGAATGGAGGCAACGTCAATGGGCATGAGTAACGACTTTGAAGTCGCAATTGAAATGGGCGCCACTCATGTAAGGGTTGGCTCAGCTCTTTTTGGTTCCCGAATTTAATTAGGGAGTAATAGATAGTTTTGTGCCATTTTTTATTAAAGGTAATAGTTTGGACATAACTAATGGTTCAATAGCAACACACCCTTGTGTTTTCCTTTTGTTAATTTGGCTTAGATGTATGAAGATAGCACTTCCTAAGCCTGCAACCGGAGGGCTGTCATTATGATTTATAACTAGTATTATATCATAGGCTCTGTCTTCCCTCCATAATCGTTCATGACTTTTGTTATGCGGTAACCGTATGTATCTATTATAAGACACATCCATAGTATCATCAGACCAACCATCATTTTTATTTATTGAAATAAAATTTAATGCAGAGTGTGGCTTTGGTACTCGATCTTTACGATAAAACCCAAAACGTATTTTATAATTGCCAATCGGAGTTTTTTTATCACCCTCGGCCCCTTTAGTATAATGAATGCCTCCCTCTATTCCGAGTTGGCATGGATAACTGGCCTTATTAAAATTGATGGTGCTATCAGAAATTTTTACACAAATTTCTAAATTGTCTATCTGCATTTTATCTAGCCTTAATTATTTTATAAATTGTATTAGATAGAAGTTTCTATATATTGTCACTACCGTGGTGGAGCAGAGCCTATTAAAAAGCGAATTTTATTAGTCGTTAAAGATCAATACTTAGAAGAAGAACTTTTGGAGCATTTTTCTACTACAGGAGAATTTGATGTGTTCTTAATTCAGGAACAAAGGAAGACACTATCAACTACAAGTATATATGATATTGTGATTATTGATGAGCAACCTTTAGTTGATAATGAGTCCATACAAAAACAGCTACAAATAAACACTGAAACTTCGATTCCTTATATAATTTTAAGCAATACAGATAAACTAACAAAAAACACTACAAGTGGCTTAACGATGAGGTATTTAATACTTAAGAAGCCGTTTCGGTTTGTTACTCTATTGGCAAAAGTTAGAACAGAAATAAGTCGATTTAAAAAAAACAATGACCTTATTTACAGAATGGGTCCTTACGAGTTTTACCCAATTAAAGGCCTATTAAAGCCAGCCTCTCTTATAAATAAAAAAAAATTACGGAGCATTAAGTTAACTGAGAAAGAAACTAGTATATTAAATTATCTTTTAAGATCGGAGGGCGGCTTTGCTTCTCGCGCAGAGCTGTTAGAAGTCATATGGGGATATAAATCTGGCATTACTACTCACACATTAGAAACTCATATTTATCGTTTAAGAGAGAAGCTTAAGCCAAAGGCCTCTAAATTTATTTCTATAAAAACCTCAAAAGATGGATACAGTGTGGTTTTACAGGCGGGCAATTAATAAACAATTTGGGGCTTTTTATCTTTATAGCTTATATTTTAATCGTATCAGGACTAGTAGTATCTGAATATTATAATTTCAAAGTTGGTGAATATATATTTAAACCGGTAGCGGCATTAAGCTTCGTGTTTATTTCATTTAAACTTGGGGCACTTGAAAGTGGCTATGGCTGTTTAATTTTGTTTTCACTGGCGTTATGTGCTGTAGGGGATATATTATTACTTAACAGAAAATTAAAAATTTCTTTTTTTTGTGGAATGCTTGTTTTTGCAATTGCGCATCTATTATTCTCATTAGCATTTATCAAAAGCAGTACGTTTGACTTTGCCTCATTAGTTACATTTTTACCATTAATTATGATATTAGGATGCATAAACTTTATGTATTTACTACCTAGAGTGCCGCATAAATTTAAACCTTTTATATTACTTTATGGTTTAGCTATATTTATGATGATTACTTCCGCTTATACCTTTATGTACGAACAAAAACTTATCTTAATAGCAGCCACATTTTTTGTTTTATCAGATATTTTTGTTGCTAAGGATCGTTTCATAAAGCGCTCAACGAAAAATGCTTTATTGATTACTCCTCTATATTTTGCGGCCCAGGGATTATTTGCCTTCAGCGTTTCAGTTTAGATTAAATTTAAAATCTGGGTCATTGGAACGTGATCGCTTGGCTTTGGCTCCCAAATTCTACATGGAGTATGAATAATATGCCCCTCTTTGCCCGAATACTCTATAGCCTTTTTTAAATCTGAGCTTACCCATATATGGTCAAGGCGCCGCCCCCTATTGCTTTCAAGGGGGTTTCTCCCCCTATAACTCCACCAACTAAACAATTTATCTTCATCATTATATAAAGCCCTCGAACAATCAATAAAGTTATGTGCTTTTTGTAAGCCTTTAAGAATAGAAACCTCGACCGGAGTGTGACTTACAACTTTTAAAAGTTGTTTATGATTCCAAACATCATTTTCGTGTGGCGCTATGTTGAAGTCCCCAACAAGGACTTGCGGGCTAGGCACTTTTTTATACCGCATAGAGAAATAAGACCTCATATTTTCAATAAAATCTAATTTATGCTTAAACTTTTCATTTTCTTCAGGGTCGGCGATATCACCCCCTGCAGGTATATAAAAATTATGAAACTCAAAACTTAAACTTTTATGTGACACCAATGTGCTCACATGGCGCGAGTGACCTAATGGACAAAACTTGGTGTTTAGGCGCTGAAGGGGAAGTTTTGAAATAGTTGCTGCCCCATGATAGCCCTTCATACCGTGAACCTCTATATATTTATAGCCTGCATTAATGAAGGGTTCTTTTGGAAACAAATGTGTTTCGCACTTTATTTCTTGTAGACCCAAGACATCGGGCGATTCCTCTTTTAAGAAGCGTAAAACTTGGTCTATTCTTAACCGAACTGAATTTATATTCCATGTTGCAAGCTTAATTTGCATATAAATAACCTTAGTAAAACTGATTTGTTCGTTAATTATTTTTTCTTGTTTTCCTCTTTCTTTTTTCTCTTGTGAGAAATAAGCGCGGATTTAATATTTTTGGATATCTAATATCTGTGAGTTTAACATAAGTTGGGCTTTTTGAGCCATTTATAATACTCCAGCCTTTTATTCGTAATTTATTTGCATCGAGTATAATAGTTAAAACTCCAATTGCCTCATCAGATGGATCAGCAATGCTAATATACCACTCTTTTTCTTTTTTTATAAGACCGGTTACTTTCACGTCCTTGTCGAGGTTAATATTCTTTTTCAAGAAGTAGTATATTGGGGTCGACGATAGGGGAATGCGATCTGTTGTGCCTAGATTTTCGTCCTTTTGTATTAGACTTACTCCGTCAGAAATAATTAAAAATGAGTTGGGGCTATCATATTCTATACGTAATTTCCCTGGTCTATTTATAAATAAATTTCCAGCCATAATAGATCCGTCAGGAGCATATTGTACAAATCTTCCTTCTATGTGAATAGTGGAATTCATTGCGTTGTTTATTAGTTCTAGGTCTGAGGTTAAATTTTTAACATCAGTAAAAGGTGCCGCAGGGTTAGACTCTTCTATCTTTCGAGTTATCTCACCGGATGACGGAAAAGTTATTAAAGTGAAATATGCTATGAAAAATAATAACTTATACATCCTGTGAGACTATATGAAATTTTACATGCTTTCTACCAGATTTTCTTATGGAAAGCCGTTATTACTTATATTTAATAATTAGGTATAAATTGATTTAAACCTTCATTAATGTTTGATAATGGCCTTGCGCCGTAGTGAGACACTACTTCTGATGCTGCTATACTGCCGAGATAACCAGAATCAGGCCAATCTAAACCTAAAGCTCTCCCCGCCAATACACCAGCAGCATATTGATCTCCCGCACCTGTGGTGTCCACAACATCTTTGACGGGGCTAGCATTAATATAATGTCTTGCAGTGCCAGATTGAATTAATGACCCTGATTTACCGTCTGTAATACAGGCAGTTAATTTTTTTGAGCTCAAATTATTTAGTGCTGTTTCGATGTCCTCACATTTATATAAGCTTAATATCTCGTCTTTGTTGGCAAATAATATGTTAACATGGTCATTTATAAAACTTTGAAAACTTGAACGATGACGATCAACACAAAAGCTGTCTGAGAGAGTTAGAGCAATATTCCTATCGTAGGACTTTGCAATTTTTGCGACTTGTATAAATGCTTCTTTAGCTGGCGGGGTGTCAAAAAGATATCCCTCTAAATACACGCAAGATGCAGCTTCAATTTTAGATTTTATAATATCTTTCTTTGTAAACATACATGCAGCACCAAGAAAAGTACTCATTGACCTTTCACCATCTGGAGTCACTGCAATTAGACACCTCCCGCTTGCCGGACCAGACATATTTAACGATGAAAAAAAATCAACCCCACCCTCAATCATGCTTTTTTTTATTCGGTTTCCAATTTTATCATTTTTCACCTTCCCTATAAATGCTGACCTTAATCCTAGAGCATTGATTCCAAATAAGGTATTAGCCGCGGAGCCCCCAGCAATTTCCTGAACTTTTCCGTGACTCAAAAATGAATTTGTTAAGATAGTTGCCCTCTCTTCACCGATAAGTGACATTGATGCTTTTTCAATCTCCTCTTTTTTAAGAAAATCATTTGAGACAGGTGCTATAATATCCATAAGGATATTTCCTATGCCAAGTACGTCAAACTGAATTGTCATAAATTGATACCTTGATTTAGGGCGCTTAATAGATAAAAAAGTAAAAAATTCAATCTCTAAAATTCTATAATTTGGACAATATATGAAGAAAATTGCTATTCTTGCTTCAGACAATATGATGCCATCGTCATTAATCCAGCGAGACGACTCACACGAGCGCGATGAGCAGATAAAAAAATTATATCCAGCTTTTCTTGCCCAAAATATGCTTTTAGATATTATAAGCTGGAAGTCGGCTGCCAGTAAAGCTAAGCATTATGACGCAATACTTCCCCTTTTCGTTTGGGACTACTTTGATGATAACGAAGCCCAGTTTATTGAAGAAATGGAAAAGGTAGATACGACAACTAATCTTTACAACCCTATTGATATTATAAAATGGAATTCAAAAAAGTCTTACTTGAATGAGTTAGAGAAAAGGGGTGCCCCCGTGATAAGAACTATTAATGTTGACTCTGCCTCACCGATTAATATTTCAAAAGCTTTTGAAATTCTTTCAACCGATAGGCTTGTTATAAAGCCGCTAATAGGGGCTGGTGCATGGAGACAAGTACTTTATAATAAAGGCGATACTTTTCCCAGCCGCGAACTGTTACCACCAGGACCCACTATGATACAACCTTTTCTACCAAGTGTAAAAGAGGAAGGAGAGTATTCATTATTATTTTTTGGAAACGATTATTCACATGCAGTAATTAAAAAGCCTAAGTCTGGGGATTATAGAATTCAGTCGCTTTATGGCGGAACTGAACAAACATACAGTCCAACTAAAAATGAAATAGAAGTTGCGCAAAAAATTATCAATATCTTACCTTTTGAACCACTATATGCACGAGTTGATTTATTAAGAGGCAACGATGGTCATTTAAAGTTGATAGAATTAGAAATGATTGAACCATATCTTTATCTTAGTCATTCTAAGGGTATTGAAGAAAATAACGTGGGCGCACAAAAATTAGCCTCAGCATTAAAAAACAAATTGAGCCTAAAAAATTAGCTCTCTGGATTTAAAGTCTTAGATTTATAGGAACAAAGGTCCTTGACTGGGCAATTATAGCATTTTGGCTTTCTAGCAATGCATGTATACCGGCCTAGCAGTATAAGCCAATGATGCGCATGATCGATATATTTTTGCTCTGTAACCCTTAGTAAGTTTAACTCTACTTCAACAGGGTCTTTACCTGGTGCCATGCCCGTTCTATTTGAGACACGAAAGATATGCGTGTCAACCGCCATAGTTGGTTGTCCAAAGTAATCATTTAGAACCACATTAGCTGTTTTTCGTCCAACCCCCGGAAGCTTAATAAGATCCTCTCTTGTGTTGGGTACATTTGAGTTAAATTCCTCAATTAGCATTTTGGATAAAGCAACAATGTTTCTAGCTTTGGTTTTATACAACCCTATAGTTTTGATATGGTCGCGTATTGTATTTTCCCCAAGCTGTATCATTTTTTTTGGGGTATCCGCTAATTCAAACAATCTTTTTGTGGCTTTATTTACACCAACATCAGTTGATTGCGCAGATAGAGCAACAGCTACCACTAACGTAAATACATTGGTGTAGTTCAGCTCAGTTCGAGGTTTGGGATCTAAGTTTTGTAGGCGTCGGTATACTTCGTTTATTTTAGTTCGATTTAATCTAGGCCTAGGCAGGTGTTTATACAACTTTTCTTTAGCATGCATGATATCATCTTTTCTGATTAATGCGCTTGATCATCATTTCACACATTTCTCTAGCAAAATTTAAGGTGGGTTGAGCTATTAAATTACCCTCACGGTCAAGAGCAGACGAGGCATTTCCACAACCTACTTGCTGACTTAAAACATCCCCACCTAAACGTCTAAGGATAAAGCTTAACTGTCTCATACACATGATACCGCTCATGGGTCCCGGAGTAGCTGAAGCAATCCCCCAAACAGCGTTTTTAATATAATCGGTACTCTCGGTGCTGGTCCAGTCTATCATGTTTTTTAATAGGGGGGGTAGGCAGCCATTATACTCAGGGGTTGTAATTACAATTCCATCAAATTTTTCTAATAGAGCGGTTAATATTTTAACATTTTCTGGAGTTTTTAAGTCACCGTGAAAAATAGGCATATGAAATTCACCTAAGTTGATTATCTGTGTTTTTGCGCCCTTTTCTTCAAACAATCGACTTATGCTATTTTCAAGCTTTCTATTAATTGAGTCATCTCTAAGGGAGGCGCAGATAAAAGCAATTTTGGGAGTATGCATTGTGTAGCCTTATATTACATATTTTAGTTTTAAAATTAATGATTTTTATAATATTGCTTGCCTAGCAAGAATACCATACCTATTTATGATTAATGCAGCAATTTAGCGGAATTTCTTTTTTATGGGCAACATTTTCATTGGCTATATTGGGGGTTATTTATACCCTCGCTTATTTTTTATTAACACATAAAATCGCTAAGGATGCAGAAGCCGATTATCTGTATAAAAGTCTAAATGGCATGATTAATGAATCTGTTACTAAGGCAGAGTATACAGGTTTATTTACCCAGAAGCATAAGCCTAGAAAGTTTTTATATATAGCTTTAGGTTCCTTCTTTATATTGGCCTCAACATGGCCAATTATGGCAATAATATCCTATTTGTTAGAATGCCTTTATCAGTTTACTGGACAAAATCGCGTGTTCGAACCAGGTTTTTTAGTTTGGCAGTTTTGTATATTTTTTGGTATTATTTTATCATGGTCTTGCGCAGCATATTGTATAGTCACTTTATATTATAAAAGAGCAACTGGGCCGTTAGTTAATAAAAAAGGAAGTAATAAATAGTCTAAAAAAACTGACTACACCATCTAAGTGCCTATAATTAAGTAATAAACTATATTGCAACAGGTTAATAAAATGAATTTTCTGCATACAATGCTTAGGATAACTAATATCAAGGAAAGCCTAGATTTTTATTGCGGTGGTTTAGGGCTGAAGGAATTACGTAGATATGAAAATGAGGAAGGCCGTTTTACACTATTATTTTTAGCAAGCTACGAAGATATTGATAGAGCGGGTGTTTTTGAGAACGGAACTACATTTCCTATTGGCTTACCAATGATTGAATTAACTTTTAATTGGCCTTCGGCAGAATCTGGCGCCGAGCTCCTTAAAGGGGGTCGAAACTTTGGTCACATAGCTTACCAAGTTGATAACATTTATGACACTTGCGATAGACTCTTAAAGAGGGGGGTAATGATTAATCGTCCTCCACGTGATGGAAGAATGGCTTTCGTAAAAAGCCCAGATAATGTTTCCGTAGAGCTGCTACAAAAAGGAAAGAGTCTTCCGATTAAGGCCCCTTGGTCAAAAATGGAAAATTTTGGTGAATGGTAATAATTAGGGATCGATATTTAAGACATCTTTCATAGAATATATCCCTGGCTCTTTATTGTGGGCCCAAACAGCTGCGTTAACTGCCCCTTTTGCGAATATATCTCTATCAAAGGCATCGTGCTTCAAGGTGATCATCTCTTGATCATTTGCAATTCTTACCTCATGCTGACCAATTACCCCACCTCCCCTGAGAACAGCGAACCCAATTTCTTCTTTTTTTCTGGCTTTTGAATGTGACGCTCTAGATGTGGATATTTTTTCTTCGAGCTTTACCTTCCGTCCATCTGCGGCCGCAGAGCCCAACATAAGTGCCGTTCCGCTGGGTGCATCTTTTTTCTTATTGTGGTGCATTTCGAGAATTTCAATATCCCATTTATCATTTAATTTTTCAGAAGCTATTTTAACAAGAGCTTGTAGTATATTAATTCCAGGAGAGAAATTACCTGATTGTAATACAGTATGGCCTTTGGCCCCCACTCGGAATTCTTTTTCTTGTTTTTTGCTATAACCTGTAGTGCCAGTTATTAGTGTATTGCACCTAGACTGCTTCATTAAAGAAAGCACATTTAATGTGGCCTCCGGGTGAGAGAAATCAATAAGTACATCGCATAAATCGAGGCCTTCACTGATATTACTCGATAGCATCAAGCCAACAGGTCTGAGATTTGCAACTTTATGTGCATCTTTACCTAAGTTGGGTGAATCATCCGATGTAATAGCCACTGTCAACCTAAGATGTAAGTCAGTTTCTAAGGACCGCATTACTGCTTGGCCCATTCTTCCGTCCGCACCAAGAATTCCAATGTCTATTTTTTTGGTCATATATATCTGTGTAGCGACCAAGCCTGTGCCGTGCAATTTAAATATGAGAAGTTAGTTGAATATTTTTATAATCTGGATAAAATTTCATCATGAAATATTTTAACTATTGTAACAGTATTTTTTACGTAATTTACGGTTTGTTTGGAGCATTCGCACCCTTATCCCTTGCCGGTGTGTTAGGTTGGGAACTTACTCATTTAGGACAACATGAAATGCGCGCCTATAGTCTTTCTATCTCCGCATTTGGCATAATAATGTTTTTGGCGACCAAAAAAAGTGCTGATCAAAAAGTTGTTTTAAAGTCGATCATATTTATAACCTTAGCTTTTTTAATTGGCAGAGTGCTAGGCCTTCTGTTAGACGGATCAGGGCCTATTCAAACTTATATGGAAATAATATTTGAGATGGCTTTAATAACCCTAGGGTTATTTTTGCTGAAACGAAAAAAGAACTAACGCTTTAAAAAACTTATCTTGGCGCGAGAACCATAGTCATCATACGTCCTTCAGTTTTAGGCTCAAATTCTACTTTAGCAGTATCTTCAAAATCTTCTTTAACTTGAGCTAGCAAGGTCATGCCCCGATCCATGTGTGCCATTTCCCTGCCTCTGAAACGTACGGTAACTTTAACTTTATCACCTCGATCGAAAAATTTCATCATAGCTTTTGCTTTTACCTGGTAATCATGTGTATCAATATTAGGCCGCATTTTAATTTCTTTGATTGTCGTTGTCCGTTGGTTTTTACGGTTGGCCGCCTTTTTTTTCTGGTTTTCAAACCTCAGTTTACCATAATCAAGAACTTTACAAACAGGAGTTTCACCTGGGGCAACTTCAACTAAATCTAAACCTACAGATTGAGCAACGGAAATAGCCTCATCAAGCGATACTACACCGCGTTTTTCACCTGTATCTGTTATAAGTAGTACTTGTGAGTTTGTAATTTCACGATTAGTTCGTGGACCTTTTGGTTTCTTGGGCGCTGCTGCTAGTGGGCGGTTTGCGATGCTAAATTCTCCTAATAATGTTAAGCGCCCACAATATGGACGCCATTGAGCTTTATTTCAAGAGTTGTTTGTATACGTTAAGTGTTTTTGACTTAAGATTTTGAGTTGAAAATTGTGCTTTGATGCGTGAGCGAGCGAAATTTCGATCATAATTGCACCACGAGCAAGCTTTTTTTATTCCCACTGCGAGAGCTTCAGGGTCATTTGGGGGAACTAGAAACCCTGTTTTTTCATTTAAAATTGTTTGAAGAGACCCGCCATGTGCTGTGGCAACGACAGGTTTTCCCATAGCTTGAGCTTCTACCATTACACGTCCAAAGGCCTCTGGATCTGTAGAGGTTGAAATTACTATATCTGCAGCGGCAATGGCTGAAGCAACGTCCATCTGGTGATTCAGAATCACGAATTGCTTTTTTAAGTTGAGCTTAGCTACTTTAGAGCATATTTCACTTTTATACCTTTCTCGTCCCTGTGAGTCACCCATTAGCACCAATGTATAATTTTTTGGCAAATACCTTAAGGCATCCACAGCAATGAGCTGTCCTTTCCATCTTGTTAAACGACCTGGGAGAAGAATTATTTTATTTTTAAATGGAACTTTCCACTCGTGTAATAGTTGGTTTACTCTTTTATTTTCTATTTTTTTTGGATCAAATACTGCCATGTCCACGCCTCTAGGAACTACAGTAACTTTATTTGGGGGAACTTTGTGTTTTTTAATTATATGATCTTTTGTGAAATTTGAATTAGCAATAATATGCTCACCCTTTGTCATGATTGAATTATATTGATCTTTTAACCATGAATTACTGTTATATATTCCGTGATATGTAGTCAGGAAGGGTATTCCTTCTGCTTTAGCCGCATAATATGCTGGCCATGCAGGCGCACGGGACCGCGCATGAACTAATTGGATGCCATGTAGTCTAATAACTTTTCGTATAAAATTTATTTTATAAAATAACGATATTATGTTCTTAGAACCAATATTAGCTTTGTGTAATTTTGTGCCCAGACGTAAAAAATCTTTCTCAAGTCGCCCGCCTCTGGTGACAACATGGGTGTCATAACCTTTGTTTGACAATGCTTCTGCAATTTCTAGTGTAGTTTTCTCTACGCCTCCGGCATTGAGTTCTGGAACTACTTGAAGCACAATCATAAATTATAAACTCTCATAAGGACCCTTTAGATGCAAGATAGAGCATTGATTAATTATTTACCCTTACAGGGTGATGAAAAGATAGCCTATAAATTTAATAAAGGAAGAGGACCTACTATTCTGTGGTGTGGCGGACTAAAGTCCACCATGGACGGAAGCAAAGCAACATATTTGCACAATTGGGCGGCAAGTAAAAATTATAACTTTATTCGATTTGATTATTTTGGTCATGGGGAGAGCGATGGCGAATTTCGAGACGGTACCGTCACTAAATGGGCCGAAAACATCATGATGGTTATAGATGAATTAATCAATAATGATGTAGTCCTCGTGGGGTCATCAATGGGGGGGTGGACGTCAATTTTAGCGGCTATTTCCAGAGCCGATAAAGTTAAGGGCCTTTTTTTAATAGCGCCAGCACCAGACTTTACGCATAAACTAGTTTGGGATCAGTGGACTGATAAACAAAAGAAAGATTCTTTAGCAGGAAAAAGCATTTTTGTTCCATCAGAGTATGGAGAAGACTATGAGTATAGCTCCAGATTAATATCTGACGGCAAAGATAACATGGTATTAGATAGTAAAATTAATATTGAAGTGCCTATCAGAATTTTACAGGGCATGAAAGACGAAGTAGTACCCTGGCACTATTCATATAAAATAATAGAGAATGTGAAAAGCCGAAATGTATCATATACTCTAATAAAAAATGGAGATCATAGTCTGTCTACCCCAACTGATTTAGAGCGCTTAAGTTGTGAGCTGCAAAGTTTAATACAGAATATTTATTCATAGGTAACATGCTTAAAAAAAATAAATATGATTTAATGTCCCTTCAGGACCTATCCTACAAATCGATAAGAAGGTTTTTATTAAAGCTATTCGCTGAGCAGGGCCTTGATACTCCTGGACTTGATGCGCGTGTCTTAATTATGGAGGCTTCACAGCTATCACATGCAGACTTGCTGATTAAGAACTCTTCTACCCCTGAGCGGAGTACTATTACTAAAATAAATGAGTTTATGAATAGACGCATTAAAGGCGAACCTGTTGATAAAATTGTAGGTCATAAGCAGTTTTATGGAAGAAAATACAAAGTAAACAAAAATGTTTTATCCCCGCGGCCTGAAACGGAAAAACTGGTGGATATAACCATTTCTGAAATCAATAAGTCTGGAAGTAAAAGTCTATTAGAGCTTGGGACAGGTACGGGTGCAGTCATAATATCTATTATATCAGAGACAAAAAACACGAAAGCTACGGCAGTTGATATATCCGAGGACGCGTTGATAATTGCAAGACACAATGCTCAAGCTCATGGTGTAAGCCAAAGCATATGTTTTTTAAATAGCTCATGGTTTGAGACCGTATCTGAAAGTTATGATATTATAATTTCAAACCCCCCGTATATATCAAAAAAGGAAATGAATTTACTGAGCTTAGGTGTCAGGGAGTTTGATCCATTTGTATCTTTATATGGAGGAGAAGATGGTTTGGAGGCATATAGAGAGATAATAAATAATGCAGGTTTATATTTAAACCCGAAAGGCGTTATAATATTGGAAATTGGCTATTTGCAAGCTGATACAGTTACCAATTTACTATTAAAAAACAAATTTATAGATATTTCAGTAGCGCGCGATCTGTCTGGAAATAATAGGGTAATAAAAGCTTATAAAAGTAGATAAAAAAAGCTTTCCCTTTTGAAATAGCTTTGCTAGTAACTGACTGTGAGATGTTTGAGGCTTGGTAGCCCCCTCACTAGCCCAAAATTGAGAAGCCGTTGCAACACTGCAGGCTTAGGGAACTTAAGGACGTAATAATGAAACGCCAACGTGGCCGTAATCGCAATAATAATAACAGAAGTAATAATTCAAACCCTAACAGGTCATTGGATAGTAATGGGCCTGGAGTTAAGGTCCGTGGAAATGTTAGCACTGTTTATGAAAAATATTCAGCTTTAGCCCGTGATGCACAAAGCTCCGGAAATAGAGTAAATGCTGAAAATTTAAAACAACATGCAGAGCATTATTTGAGGTTAATGAATGAAATGGAAACTGCTAGGCTTGCTGCACAAGCTGAACGTGATGCTCAAAGAGCCTCAAGAAATGAGAACCCTATCGACGACGAAGCACCTGATGGTAAAGCGGGGAAACCTCAAAACAAACACGCTAAATCGCTGGACGATGATTTGACTGCATCAAAATCGGATGAAGACTTAGGGGAATTACCTGAAGGAAACCAATTGTCAGAACCTGCCTCGTTGGACGAAACTCTACCCCGCCGGAGGCGAAAGGCCCCCGCAAGAAAAAAAATAGATTCAGTGTCTGATGCCGCCGAGTGAGCACCTAAAATCAAATTACTAACTATCAGCTTATTAATTTTAAATAGGGTTAGACAACGAATTTAAATCAGAAGCCCTCATTCTTTCAATTTCTTCACGCCGTTTGTTGAATTTATTCATTTCTGCCTTACCCAGAGGCTTTCCAGAAAGCTGCGAAAGCCTTTTTGGGTTAATTTTTTTTCCATTCAAAATCACCTCGTAATGTAAATGTGGCCCTGTAGATCTTCCCGTACTGCCAACTTTTCCTATTATTTGATCTTGCTTTACATATTTGCCAGCAGAAACATTGATCTTACTCAAGTGGAAGTACGCTGTTTTATATCCATCTGTATGACGAATGCGTATATACTTTCCAGCCGCACCATTCCATGCTGCATATTCAACTGTCCCTGACCCGGCAGCGAGCACGGGTGTGCCTGTTGGTGCTGCAAAGTCAACACCAGTATGCATTTTCCTGTAACCTAATATGGGATGTTTTCTTCCGCCAAATCCGGATGATATTCGTGCTCCATTTATTGGGGTAGCTCTTAGCCTGCGTTTAGCAGTTTTACCGTTTTCATCGTAGAAATTTTCTGTTTTCTTTTCGTTTGAAAATAGCCAAAATTCTGATTTTTTGTCCCCTGGACTAAACGAGGTGTATAAAAGGTCACCTGTTTTTACTATATTGCCTTTTCGGTTTTTATATGCATTGAAATACATAGTAAATTTATCGCCAGGCCGTATGTCCCTTTGGAAATCTACTGAATACTCATAAATTTTTGTGAATTGATCTACAATACGATCGGGAATGCCTGACTTTGTTGCATCTATATAAAGGGAGGTAGAAATTTCTCCGGATATACTAACTCTTTGTGATTTATACTCTGATATTACTTCTCTTGTGTTATAACTACCATCAGTCACATCTATAAAAATAGTTTTTTCAAAATTTGGCCTGAAAACAAAATGCTCTAGCTTTTTATTACGCAAATAAAGATAAAATTCATTTCCCGGTCTTAATAAGTTGACTGGGTACACCTTATCAATTGCCCTTGAAATACCGTATACCTCGTTGGACGTAAGACCTTTTTTCTCGAGAAGGCTTATTAAAAAGTCATCTTGCTCAAGCTTTGCTATTATAATCTCTGGTTGATTGCTTTGCGTAACATATGGGTAAGGATCTATTTCAGATTTCAAGACTTTGTCAGGGTTCAGAAATATCTTTATACCTATAACTAGTAATAAAATTAAGGCACCTGCGAAGGATATGGTTTTAACCTTCTTCATTTTTACTATAAACCCTAAAGAAGAGATAAATTATATATTATATTTATCTCATTTAAACTACATTTTCTAGAGATATATAGCCTTTTTTACTAATGACTAGTTAATATTTACCGATATTTGTAACTTATGAAATTTTATTTGGGCGTGCATTTCTTGAACTCTTCTACTATATTTTATTCTATAAATGGAGTGATTCGCGAAAGAAATATTTATGTCTGAAGCCGCTGAAAATACGCCCGAATATGGTGCGGACTCAATTAAAGTTTTGAAGGGTCTGGATGCAGTTCGAAAAAGACCAGGAATGTACATCGGTGATACAGATGATGGATCTGGTTTACACCATATGGTATATGAGGTTGTTGATAACTCTATTGACGAAAGTCTCGCTGGTCACGCTGACCGCGTCGAAGTTATTTTGCATCCAGACGGTTCATGTTCTGTAAAAGATAATGGACGTGGCATACCGGTAGCTATTCATGAGGAAGAGGGTGTATCGGCAGCTGAAGTCATAATGACTCAATTGCATGCCGGTGGAAAGTTTGATTCCAACTCATATAAAGTATCAGGCGGACTTCATGGGGTGGGCGTGTCTGTTGTGAATGCTTTGTCTGTTTCTTTGCAGCTTACCATCTGGCGAGATGGAAAAGAGCATGCGATGGAATTTAGTCATGGGGAGTCAGTGAATTCTCTGAAGGTTGTGGCAGATGCCCCAAAGGACCATAGGAGAGATGGAAGTGTAAAGACGTTAACAGGTACTAAAGTGAGGTTTCTACCTTCTGAAGAAACGTTTACCATGGTTGAGTTTGATAGAAATACATTAGAAAGACGTTTGAGGGAGCTAGCCTTTCTTAACTCGGGCGTGATGATTATCTTAACGGACGAAAGGCCGGAAGATAACATAGTTACAGAACTTTATTATGAGGGAGGTATTGAAGCGTTTGTAAAGCATTTAGACGCAAATAAAGAAGGTTTACTTGATAGCCCCATTTCAGTTTGCAAGGAAGTTGAAGGAATTACAGTACAGGCTGCTTTGTGGTGGAATGACGGCTATCACGAAAATGTAAGATGTTTTACCAACAATATACCTCAACGTGACGGAGGGACTCATTTAGCGGGTTTTAGGGGTGCCCTTACCCGAACTGTAAATAAGTATGCCGCAAGTCTTGGAACAGCCAAAAAAGAAAAAGTAACTATTTCAGGCGATGATGCACGCGAGGGTTTGACGTGCGTTCTTTCAGTAAAAGTTCCTGATCCGAAATTTTCGTCGCAAACAAAGGATAAATTAGTTTCTTCTGAAGTAAGGCCTATAGTTGAGTCAGCGATGAATGAAGCCCTTGGCGAATGGTTTGAGGAGCACCCCGCAGAAGCAAAAATGTTAATGACAAAAATAGCAGAAGCTGCAGCTGCACGAGAAGCAGCGAGAAAAGCTCGTGACCTTACTAGAAGAAAGTCAGCACTGGATATAGCTTCATTACCAGGAAAACTTGCCGATTGCCAAGAACGAGACCCGTCTTTATCTGAGATATTTATTGTGGAGGGTGACTCAGCCGGCGGCTCTGCTAAGCAAGCACGAGACCGACAAAACCAAGCTATTCTTCCGTTAAAAGGTAAAATACTTAATGTTGAGCGAGCTCGTTTTGATCGCATGCTTTCAAGCCAAGAGATAGGCACTATGATTACTGCTTTGGGCACTGGAATTGGTCGCGATGATTTTGATGTAGATAAAGCGAGATACCACAAAATTGTAATCATGACAGATGCGGATGTTGACGGCGCGCATATAAGAACTCTACTTCTTACATTTTTCTATCGACAGATGCCTGAGCTAATAGAACGCGGCTATCTATATATTGCCCAGCCGCCCCTTTATAAGGTGGAAAGAGGTAAAAGTATCCAGTACATTAAAGACCAAGAAGAGCTTGATGATTATTTGATTGAAGCCGGGTCTAAAGATGCTTCATTGACGCTAGAAGGGGGGGTAAAAGTAATTGGCGAAGACCTTATACGTATTGCAAAAGAAGCCTTACAAGCCCAAGGCATCATAGATCGTATGAAGCATAGAGCCCCAGATAGTGTAATCTCTCAGCTTACAATCGCTGGAGCTCTTCAAGTCAAAGAAGACGATAAGTTAATAAAAGAAGGCGTCAAAAGGTTGGATATGATTGCCGATGAAGGTGAAGATGGTTGGTCAGGGCGATACACAGATGGCGACTTAGTCTTTGAGCGAAACGTAAGGGGTGTTACCGATAGGGTGATATTGCGATATGGGTTTAGAGATAGTTCAGAGGCTAGAAGACTTCATAAGTTAGCACCCTCTTTAGCCGAAACATACTCAGGACAGGCTTCCTTTAAACGTGGAGACGACGAACCAATTGTAGTAAATGGACCGGCCCAGCTATTAGAAGTAATTTTTGCCGGAGGTAAGAAAGGTTTTAAAATCCAGCGTTACAAAGGGCTGGGCGAAATGAATCCCGACCAACTTTGGGAAACCACACTAGACTCAAATGCTCGAAGTTTGCTCCAAGTAAAGGTGGAGGCTGCTGATGAGACAGATGACCTATTTACTAAACTAATGGGTGATATAGTGGAGCCTAGGCGAAATTTTATAATCGAACACGCCCTTGATGCTGAAGTTGATAGTTAAGCAAAAGCATCCTGGCGTCCTAAGTTTCAAGCATTATAGTTGCGGGCAAATCAGAAACTTCTCACCGGTCTTTTTTGCAAAATATTTGGCAACATTATTGCTTTCTAAGGCGTCAGATAGGGAAATTTCATTCGTATAGTTACTCCTGAACGTCGTTTTAAGTTCCCTTGCAACTCTCATACGCAATTTATTTCCAGCTTCCATGCCTATTTTTGCTAAGAAATTTGGAAGTAACCAGCCACCGACACCCCATGCCATGCCATAGCCGCGGGATAAAACTGAAGGGGAAACATCTAGGCCCCCATAAAGATAAACTTGTTTATGCTTAATTGAACCATAGATACTATATGCCCCGGGGGTACGAGCAGCTGCTCCCTCCATTGCTGTGAGAATTTGGCTTGCCAGATTTCCGCCGCCAGTAGCGTCAAAGGCTAATGTCGCGCCCGTTTCATGAATTGCATCTGTTAAATCTGACATAAATGATTCACTACTGCTATTACATATATATTTTGCTCCTAAATCTCTTAGAATTACCGCTTGCTCTTCTCTGCGAACAATGTTTACGAGAGCTACTTTATCTGCTGAACAAATTTTATTTAACATTTGGCCTAAATTAGAAGCTGCAGCTGTGTGAACTAGAGCTTGATGTCCTTCAAGCTTCATAGTTTCTACCATTGATAAGGCTGTTAAGGGGTTTACAAAAGAAGAAGCTCCATCTTTAGCATCATTCTCATTTAAAAGAGGTAAGCATGTCATTGCAGGTATACAACAATATTCTGCATACATACTCCCACTCAGTGCTGCCACTGTTTTTCCCATAAGTGCTTTTGCTTCTGGATTATCTCCAGTTAGAACAACTGTGCCTGCGCCTTCGTTGCCGACGGGTAAATTTTGATCAATTCTTGCTTTCATAATTCGCATGCCTTGATCTGAAATAGGCGCAGTTAATACTCTTTTTGGGCCCACGCCTTCATGATAGGCATTAGCCATATTCGACCACCCAAACATCACTCCTTGGTCAGAAGGGTTAATAGGACTTGCCTCGACGCGAATAACGACCTCGTGAGGTTTTGGTATCGGAAAATCTTTTTGTACTAATTTCATTTTCAATTGCGCGTCATTGGTTACAGTTGACGTCATTTGGTAATACTTATTTGGTAAAGTCATGAGTTTCCCTTATTAAAAGGGTATCTATAGAGTAATATTTAGAGCCGAGTAAATGGCTACAGCCCGATTGATTTATAATGCAGGGCAATATTGTTGATAACACTATAAAAGGCTGACGTTCTGAGGTCGCCTAACTCAGGTTTGTTCTCTAATATGGTCTTAATGTTTACATATGCTGTACGCATAGTGTCGTCTAGGCCAGCTCTTACTAGGTCAATTTCATCTGCCCCTTCAATGTATTCAGATTTAAATCGTTCATTAAATTTAAGACCATTTTGGTTTGCTAGGGCATCAATTAGGGAACGATTTTTACTTTCTTCGTTTCTTCGTTGGAGCCGCCCGAACCGAATGTGGCCAATGTTTTTTACCCATTCGAAATAAGAAACTGTTACCCCGCCAGCATTTGCATAGAGGTCGGGTATAATAAAAACACCATTATCCCTTAATATGCTATCTGCCATTGCTGTCACAGGCCCGTTTGCGGCCTCTATTATCATTTTTGCTTTAATTTTATGAGCATTTTTTATATTTATCACGCCTTCAGTAGCTGCTGGTATTAATATATCACAAGCACATTCAATTTCTTCTACATTAGGCTTTGCAAATGTACCTTCTCTATAGTCTTTTAATGGTAGCCCGCTGTCTAAATGCTGCTTCAATTCTTCGATATTTATTCCGCTACTATTACTGATTGAACCACCTCGTTCTATGACTTTAATAATTTTTGCACCATCTTCTTGGCTTAGGAATTTAGCGGCGTGGTACCCAACATTACCAAGGCCTTGAATGATAATTTTTTTACCATCTAACGAGCCCTGTAATTTTGCTTTTTTAATGTCATCTGTATGTCGGAAGAACTCACGCAGGGCATATTGTACCCCACGACCTGTAGCTTCAACACGACCCTCTATTCCTCCGAGGTGGACAGGCTTTCCAGTTACACATGCAATGTTATCAATATTGGTATTATTTAGGCGCCGAAACTCGTCCATCATCCATGCCATCTCCCGTTCCCCCGTTCCCATATCTGGCGCTGGAACATTAAGTGAGGGGTGAATGAGGTCTCTTTTTGCTAGTTCATAGGTAAATCTACGTGTTATCCTCTCTAATTCTTCTTCATTCCAGTCTTTTGGACGTATACAAAGACCCCCTTTTGAGCCACCAAACGGGACTTCCACAAGCGCTGTTTTAAATGTCATCAAGGCCGCCAAAGCTTCTACTTCGTCCTGGTTCACATCTAAAGAATAACGTATACCGCCTTTGACAGGCTCAATATGCTCTGAATGAACAGCCCGATACCCAGTAAACGTGTGAACTTCACCCCTTAGCTTTACTCCAAATCTAACGGTGTAAGTGGCATTGCATACTTTAATTTTTTCAATTAATTTTGGAGATATATCTGTAAAACTTGCTGCACGACCATACATCAAGTCAACACTTTGACGAAAATTCCAGTCTCTTTTTAAGGCTGTTTTCATTTTAACCCCATTGAAGAAGATACAATCCTACTAATGTAGTTTTTATTAATACAAAGAAACCATGGGAAAAATCTTTCTTTTTATATCAAATCATAGAATTTTATTTTAATTCACCTCAGCTGTTTTTTCCTGCTTTTCTATCTCTATCTTTAAGGAGTCTCAAGCGAAGGGCGTTAATCTTTATGAAGCCTCCAGCATCGGCTTGATTATAAACTTCGTCTTCTTCAAAAGTTACATGTTCTTGTGAATATAGAGAATAAGGGGAACTTCGCCCTACGATTGTAGCATTTCCTTTGTATAGCTTTAGTCGCACAGTCCCAGCTACCATTTCCTGAGATTTATCAATAGCAGCTTGGAGCATTTCACGCTCGGGCGAAAACCAATAACCATTATATATCAATTCTGCATATTTTGGCATGAGCTCATCTTTTAAGTGCATTGCGCCCTTGTCTAACGTAATTTGTTCTATCCCACGGTGAGCCATAAGCAATATTGTACCACCAGGGGTTTCATAGATACCCCTTGATTTCATCCCTACAAATCTATTTTCAAGTAGGTCAAGACGCCCTACCCCATTTTTACCGCCGAGCTCATTTAGTTGTGTTAGCATTTCTGCAGGAGAAAAAGTCTTGCCGTTTAAAGACACTGCATCACCACGTTCAAAACCAATTTCGATGTAGGTCGGTATGTCCGGGGCATTTTCTGGCGAAACAGTTCGCTGATAAACAAACTCAGGTGCTTCAACGGATGGGTCTTCTAAAGCTTTCCCCTCAGATGATGTGTGGAGTAGGTTGGCATCTACAGAAAAGGGTGCTTCGCCCCTCTTGTCAGTTGCAATTTCTATTCCATGAGTTTCAGCATATTTTATTAACTTTGTCCTAGAGTTGAGATCCCATTCTCGCCATGGTGCAATGACCTTTATTTCTGGATCAAGCGCATAATAACTTAGTTCAAACCGAACTTGATCATTTCCTTTGCCTGTGGCGCCATGACAAACAGCATCAGCCCCAACTTGGTGGGCTATCTCAATTTGTCGCTTTGATATCAACGGCCGTGCTATTGAAGTACCTAATAAATATAGTCCCTCATAGAGTGCGTTCGCTCTAAACATAGGGTATACGTAATCTTTAACAAATTCTTCTCTTAAATCGTCAATGAAAATTTCTTTAACGCCCTGTGCCTGAGCTTTTCTTCTGGCAGGCTCAAGTTCTTCTCCTTGTCCTAAATCGGCTGTAAAAGTTACTACTTCATAACCTTTCTCTTCTTGCAACCATTTTAGAATAATCGAAGTGTCTAGCCCTCCGGAATAGGCTAAAACAACTTTCTTAATTTTATCCATGTGCAACTCCATATTCAGCGGGGCTATAGCCTAATATCTATTATTAAAGCTATAAGAGTTTTATTTTTTTACAAACGGCAGCCAAAGGCTCCATATTAAACGGTTGGTATTAATTGACTGGTGGCTTTCAAGTCCAAGTGTCATTTTTTTGTGATATTCATCCGAAAGCTTTAAGTAGGTGCCAAAACCCCTGTCCCAAAATGAAAAATTAAACCCATAATTTTTATTACTCTCGCATTCTCTTACTGAATGATGAAGTCTGTGCATATCAGGGGTTACAATTACCTTTCTTAACAGCCGATCAATTTTTGTTGGCAGCTTTAAATTAGCATGGTTGAAAATTGCCGAACTGCTTAAAACAATTTCAAATATTATAACCAACACGGCACTTGGGCCTAAAATTAATATTACACTAATTTTATAAAGCATTGATATATAAATTTCTAAGGGATGAAAGCGCACGGCTGTACTTGTATCTATTTCTCTGTCTGAATGATGCACTTTGTGAATTTGCCATATGATCGGTACCTTATGGCTTAATACATGTTGAATATAGATTGAAAAATCTAGTAATAAGAACACTAAAATACATTCAATAACAATTGGCCACGTTATGTTATTGAAAAGGCCAAAATTATTATCGGATGCTAATACCGCAGTTAATACAGCAGTCAATGGAAGCATAAGCTGCAACAAAATCTGACTAATTATTGATATAGAAAAATTTGTTCTCCATCTTTCTTTTGTATTACAGACCGGTCTTCGCCGCGGATAAAAGCTTTCTAGTAATGCAAAAAACACCAAAATAAAAAGAAACAAACTAATTCGTATTACGGGCATATCCATATTAACAGCCATTCATTGCTGCTGCGGCACGTATGGACCTTAATTCTTCTCTTACTTCCAGATCAATTGGTGTCAGCCCGTTTCCTGTAGTCCTGTCGTCCTCTTGCCTTTTATTGGTTCTCCCCCACTCGTTAATATCATCATCATTAAAAAGTTTATACTGAGATATATTATCTGAGTAAGCTCTGCTGAGATCAGATAAATTTTCACATGTTAACTCAAGGTATTTTTCAGGGTTTGGAGCAGTGACGCAAGCAGTTAAGGAAACGCTTAGAATAAAAGCAATACAACGCATAATTGGCCTTAGACATTAATGACAATTCAAGTTACCATAAAATTGTAAAGTATCAAAATATTAAAGCGCGGTTAAAAAAAGATAGTGGACATGACTCAAAATAATTCACAGATGGAAAAATATATTTGCTTAATAACTGGAGCCTCAGCAGGCATTGGAAGGGCTATTGCTATCCAGTATGCTGAGATGGGGTGGGACCTTATATTAACGGCCCGGCGGACTAAACCAATGATAGAATTAGCAGAGGAATTAGAAAGAAAACACGGCACCATAAGTCACATATTTAAAGTAGATTTTTTTGAAAAGAACGCCACACAAAAATTATTTAAAAAAATAAAGGCAAAGGGTCTTAAAGTTTCAGGCCTCGTAAATAATGCAGGTTACGGCCATCCTGGGGTTTTTCTTGATAGTGATTGGAAAGATCATGAAAAGTTCATTCAGTTGATGATGACGGCGCCTTGTGAACTTGTAAGGGCGCTGGCCCCAGAAATGGTAGATAATAAATTTGGGAGGATCATAAACGTTGCTTCATTGGCGGGACACCTGCCTGGCTCTAAAGGGCACACACTATATGCGGGTGTTAAGAGTTTTTTGATTAAATTTTCTGAAAGTTTAAATGCTGAGTTTTACGGGAGTGGCGTTAATGTGTCAGCTTTGTGTCCCGGTTTTACTCTGACTGAGTTTCATGACGTTAATGGCACAAGAGAAGGAATAAATAAACTGCCTTCCTTTATGCTCATGGATGCTGACACTTGCGCACGTTTGGGTGTAAGGGCCTGTGAAAATAACCATGCTGTATACGTAAGCGGAAAAGTAAATAAATTTATTTCTGTACTGGGCAGGATTTTACCTAACAAGCTCGCACAAAAACTTATGTCAAAAAATTCACAAAGATATCGTAAGATTAATTAATTATGTTAGAAAAAAAAATATCAGATGAAAGATTATATGTAGCTTTAGACCTGCCTAATGTCGATGAGGCCAGAGTGCTAGTTAAAACTCTCGGCGAGCATATAGAAAGTTATAAAATTGGCCTGCAGCTCCTCCCGATTGGAGGCGTAGAGCTTGGCCAAGAGCTAAAGGCCATGGGGAAAAACATATTTTATGATTATAAGTTTCACGATATAGGAGCAACTGTTGAAAAGGCAACTAGGTCCATATGCTTATTAGATGCCAATTTACTTACAGTTCATGCTAGACCCGAGGTCATGAAGTCAGCTGTATTAGGTAGAGGAAGTAGCGACCTTAAGATTCTTGCAGTTACTGTATTAACTTCATTAGATAAGAAGTCCTTAGAAAAGATTGGATACCACCAAAATCCACAAGAACTTGTTTTACGGCGAGTTGACCAAGCTTTAGAGTGCGGTGTTGACGGCGTGGTTGCTAGCCCTCTTGAAGCTTCTGCAATAAGGAAGTTAGTTCCAGAGGACTTTTTGATTGTCACTCCAGGTATAAGAATGCTGAACGATAACAAAGATGATCAGAAAAGAGTTTCAACCCCCGGCGCTTCTTTAGCCTCGGGTGCTTCACATTTGGTTGTTGGCCGGTCAATTACCAAGGCTGTGAACCCCAAAAAAGCAGCGATGGAAGTTATTTGTGATATGAGAATTAATCAATAAGACATTCATAATATCAGGGACATATACCGCGTTTCTGCCATTGGGTTGGCATAATAGCTATCCGTGTCCTTAAAGTTAAGGCCCTCATAAATTGAATTGGCATGCTTTAGGCCCTTGTTTGTATCAAGGTACATTTTTTTGTAACCTATTTTTTTTGCATCCTTGATGGCTCTAATTACTAAACTCTTTCCAATTTTATGGCCTCTACCAGAAGGCTTGCAGTATAAGCGTTTTAATTCACAAGTATTATCTGGCAATTCCTTTAAGGCGCATGCAGCCACGGGGTCATCATTTAACTTGGCCAACAATAGCGTTTTGTAAACCGAAGGGAAATTTGAAAACTCTTCGGCCGTATTTTGGAAATTGAGGGAATGTTCAAGATAGCCTTCTATGAAAGTTATATACTCTAGAAATATTGACTTGACTGAATTTATATCTTCAGGTGTCTTCGCTCTAATTATTTTTATATCTTGCACTATACAACTTTATCATAAACTGCATTGCAAACAAGTTTCTATGGGATCAAAAATTTTTGATAAGCCACCTTAATGTGTTTTATTATTTACTTGACGTTAACGTTAACGTTAATTAAATCGCCTCCATGGGTAATCATTCTGATAATAACACTCAAAACTATAAGTGGGGAATTAGAGAGTTTGCTGAAAACTTTAACGTAACGCCACGAACAATACGTTTTTATGAAGATAAAGGGCTTTTAAAGCCTTCGAGAAATTCAGGTGCTAGGATATTTGACCATGAAGACTACGTTCGGTTTGAGAGAATAATGCGAGCTAAAAGAATCGGTTTCAGATTAGACGATATTAAAGAGGTTCTCGATGTAACCGACGGAGAAATTACAAGCCGTTCTGAACTACTAAAACGGAAAAACAATTTCGAAAAAGCAATAAGTTCATTAAAGCGCAGAAGAAAAGATATTGATGTTATAACAAACGACTTAAAAGACATTTGTTTAGTTATTACAAAAAACATTGAAAGTTCATATGATAGCAATGGGGTTTTTGACCTCGCTGCAGCATATGAGGCTAGATTTAAAGAAACAATGACCGATGATTATTCGGTTGAGAATAGCAATCAAAAGGAAATATAGATGCCTACATATAATGCACCCGTCCGCGACATAAAATTTATAATGCAGGAAATGTTAAATGTTGGCGATCTAACAAAATATGAAAAATTCTCTGAAGCCGATACAGAAACTTTAGATGCTATTATTGATCATGGGGCCAAGTTTTCTTCAGAAATATTAGCTCCTTTAAATGTAGTAGGTGATAAAGAGGGCTGTACGCGCCATAGCGATGGTTCTGTAACAACGCCTTCAGGGTTTAAAGAGGCATATGCTCAAATGGTGGAGAACGGGATGCTGGGACTGTCAGCTAACCCTGAGTATGGCGGCATGGGCATGCCGGGAATTTGGAGCATAGCAGCTGGAGAAATGCAATCTGCAGCAAATACAGCTTTCTCTATGTATCCAGGGCTAACGAATGGAGCGGCAAAAGCAATTGAGATTGGAGGCACAGAAGAACAAAAGAAGACTTTCCTTCCCAAAATGGTTTCTGGTCAGTGGACCGGCACAATGAATCTAACCGAACCCCATTGTGGTACTGACCTTGGATTGTTAAAAACTAAAGCAGTACCGCAATCAGACGGATCTTATAAAATAACAGGCCAAAAAATATTTATTTCAGCGGGTGAACACGACATGTCCGAAAATATTATTCATCTCTGCTTAGCCCGTATTGAGGGTGCTCCAGAGGGTGTAAAGGGTATATCTTTATTTATAGTTCCAAAATTTAAATTAGATGAGAAGGGTGAGGTAGGAGCTAAAAATGCAGTCTCATGCGGTGCTATTGAGCATAAAATGGGCATTAATGGAAATGCTACTTGCGTCATGAACTACGATGAAGCGGATGGCTATCTTGTGGGAGAGGCAGACAAGGGCCTTCGTGTTATGTTTGTAATGATGAATCGCGCTAGGCTTGATGTAGGAATGCAAGGGCTCGCTCAATCGGATGTCGCCTATCAAAATGCAGTGGCCTATGCCCAAGAAAGGACGCAGGGACGGTCATTAACGGGCCCAAAAAATACGAATGGACCAGCAGATCCAATTATAGTTCATCCTGATGTACGAAGAATGTTGATGGAAACAAAGGCTTTTAACGAAGGCGCAAGAGCACTGATTTACTGGTCTGCCTTGATGGAAGACTTAGAAACTGTTCATCCGGATGAAAAATTTAGGGAAAAAGCTGATGATTATCTAGGTCTTCTCACTCCTGTGATTAAAGGTTACTTAACGGATAAAGCTTTAGCTACTACCATTGATTGCCAACAAATATTTGGGGGGCATGGTTTTATTGAAGAATGGGGGATGAGCCAATTCGTTAGGGACACCAGAATTACCCTTATTTATGAAGGGGCAAATGGTATTCAAGCATTAGATTTAGTGGGACGTAAACTGGCAAAAAATGGCGGTAGAGCACTAATGACTTTAAACGCTGAAATGGATGATTTCCTGAGTGAAAATTCTGAGAACGAGACCTTATCAGAATTCATGGAGGGGCTAAAGAAAGCAAAAGACAGTCTTTCAAACGCTACCATGTGGTTAATGCAAAATGGAATGCAAAACCCTGATAATGCTGGTTCTGGTTCTGTTGATTATATGCACATGATGGGCCTTACTACACTTGCTTACATGTGGGCTAAGATGGCGGTTGTGGCGCAATCAAAAATTGATGGTGGTTCAAATGATGAGTTTTATTCTAATAAGATAATCACGGGCCGGTATTTTGTTTTGCGGATGCTGCCAATGCTGGACGCCCACTTTGCAAAAATAAAAACAGGCGCCGAGCCGATAATGGCACTTAAAGCAGGCGCATTTTAAAGAAAGGAAAATTATGCCTGTATTAGATTTTAAAAACCCTGATTGGTATGCTGAAGAAGACATTAATATGTTCAGAGATGCTGTACATAAGTTTTATGCTAAAGAAATGGCACCGCATTCTGAAGAGTTTAGGAAGAATAAAAAAGTAGATCGCAAGTACTGGAATATGGCAGGTGAGATGGGACTTTTGAATTGTGCCATTCCCGAGGAGTATGGTGGTGGCGGAGGAGATTATCGCCACGAGATGATCATTCAAGAAGAGTTGATCAAGGCAAACGTTGATGGTTTTGGTCTTTCTTTGCATAATGCCATAGTTGCGCCCTACATCCTTCACTATGGCACAGAAGAGCAAAAACAAAAATGGTTACCAAAGATGGCAACAGGTGAACTTGTGGGTGCTATCGCAATGTCTGAACCTGGTACCGGATCTGATCTCCAAAATGTTAAAACTAATGCTAAAAAAGACGGAAATGGGTGGGTCATAAACGGCTCTAAAACATTCATCACCAATGGCGGTACTGCTAATCTGATTGTTGTTGTAGCCGACACTGGGGGGGAAGGTAAGTTTTCTAAGTCCCTATTTGTGATTGAAACTGATGGCTTGGAGGGCTTCCGGCGGGGGCGTATACTAGACAAAGTAGGTATGGATGCCCAAGATACCGCCGAACTCTTTTTTGATGACATGAAAGTTCCTGCTGATAGTTTGCTAGGCTCAGAAACAGGGCATGGATTTATTCAATTAATGAAAGAGCTGCCTCAAGAGAGGCTAAATATTGCCATTCAAGGCGTTGCACAAATGGAAGCTGCATTGGAATTGACGGTTGAATATGTTAAAGAACGCAAAGCCTTTGGTAAGCCGGTTATATCCTTTCAGAACACTCAGTTCGAGTTGGCTGAATGTAAAACTATAGTACAGATAGCTAAAACGTTTGTTTATGACTGCGCCGCCAAGCACTTGCGGGGCGAACTTGATACAGTTACTGCTTCTATGGCAAAATACTGGGTAACAGATAAGGAGTGTGAGGTAATTGACCGTTGTCTACAACTCCATGGTGGCTATGGCTTTATGAATGAATACCGAATAGGCCGTATGTATAGAGATAGTCGTGTTCAGAGAATTTATGGCGGTACAAATGAAATCATGAAAATGGTGATTGCTCGAAGTCTTTGATGAGGCCCAAATAAAAATTAATAAGATATTTAGGAGATTACCATGGTAGATGCATATATATTTGACGCAGTTAGAAGCCCGCGAGGAAAAGGAAAAAAAAGTGGCAGTTTGCATGAGATTACTGCTTTATCTTTATTAACTCAGCAGCTTGAAGCTATAAAAACGCGTAATAATCTCGATACCTCGAAGGTTGATGACATAATTATGGGTTGTGTATCGCCTGTGGCAGGCCAAGGCGCAGATATAGCGCGTTCAGCTGCAATAACTGCTAATTACAATCAAACAGCCGCAGGAGTTACGGTTAACAGATTCTGTGCTTCTGGATTGGAAGCTGTAAATATGGCAGCTTCTAAAGTTATGGCCGGAATGGCAGATATGACAATTGGCGGCGGAGTCGAACACATGTCTAGAGTTCCAATGGGCAGTGATGGCGGTGCTATGGGTGTAGACCCTGCTATTGCCTTTGACCATCAGATAGTACCGCAGGGTATATCTGCTGACTTAATAGCTACTAAATTTGGGTTTTCGCGTGATGATTGCGACTCTTATGCGGTGGAGTCCCAAAAGCGAGCAAAAAAAGCTTGGGATGAGGGCCGGTTTAAAAATTCAATTGTACCAGTCAAAGACCAGCTAGGAGTAACTTTGTTATCTCATGATGAACATATGCGACCTGAAACAAATATGCAGTCATTAGGTTCTTTAAACCCGTCATTTGAGGCTATGGGTAAAATTATGCCAGGTATGGATTTTGTTGCTTTACAAAAATACCCAGAGTTGGAGAGCATAAAACATGTTCACCATGCGGGAAATAGTTCAGGAATTGTAGATGGAGCCGCAGCAGTGCTTATTGGAACAAAGGAGATGGGGCAAGCCCTAGGCTTAAAAGCTAGAGCACGAATTAAAAGCTTTGCTGAAATAGGAAGCGAACCAACCATAATGTTAACGGGCCCTGAGTTTGTAGCGGCAAAGGCGCTTAAGCGCGCTGGTATGGAAGTCAATGATATTGATATATACGAATTAAATGAAGCTTTTGCTTCTGTAGTTCTTCGTTTTATGCAGGCCCATAACATTGATCACAGTAAAATAAACGTAAATGGCGGTTCGATAGCAATGGGTCACCCCCTTGGCGCGACTGGAGCTATGATACTGGGAACAATGGTTGACGAGCTTGAACGTTCTGACAAAGAGACTTCATTAATTACATTATGTGTGGGCGGCGGTATGGGATCGGCTACAATCATAGAGCGTATTTAACTTCACAGATTTGAGTAGAGATAAAGATGAAAAATTTTAGTATAGATAAAGATGAAGACGGTATTTTAGTGGTAACATTTGATATGCCTGGGCGTTCAATGAATGTCCTTAATGTTAGCTCGATGAGTGAGATTGCAGAATTAACGGAGATAATCAAATCTGATAACAGTATCAATGGTGCGGTTATAACTTCGGGAAAGAAGGCTTTTTGCGCAGGTGCTGACCTAGAGGAGATGGGAGGCAATCTTTCTGGTGCACGCGGAGCAATGAAAAAAGATCCTGAGGCGGCTAAAGCAGAACTCTTCAAGAATGTTTATAAGTTAAATAAGCTTTTCCGTGATTTAGAAGTTTGCGGGAAGCCCGTGGCCGCTGCTTTAAATGGCCTCGCCTTAGGAGGTGGCTTCGAGTTTGTTATGGCATGTACTGGCCGTTTTATTGCCTCCGATAATAAAACTGCTAAAGTTGGTTTACCTGAGGCACTTATAGGACTACTACCCGGAGCAGGTGGAACTCAGAGGTTACCACGACTTGTGGGCTTGATGGCAGCGTCCGCTGTGCTTCTACAGGGTAAACAATTATCAGCTTCTGAAGCTCATGCGATGGGTATCTTTCATGCAGCAGTACCCGGCGACCAACTGATAACTGAAGCAAAAAAATGGATTAAAGCGAATCCAAAGGCGAAACAGCCTTGGGATATGGATCGTTTCAAGTTTCCAGGAGGGGCGCCTTACACAGCGCAAGGCTATCAAATGTTTGCTGGTGCTAATGCAATGGTTAGTAAAGAGAGCTTCGGAAACTACCCGGCTATGAGAAATATCATTGCATCAGTATATGAGGGATCTCTTGTCCCAATGGACGCTGCACTTAGAATAGAAAGTCGTTATTTTTGTGACCTTATGTTAAGGCCTGAGTCAGGAAATATGGTGCGTTCATTATTTCTCTCTAAGCAAGCCTTAGAAAAAGGAGAGGCCAGACCTAAAGGACAAATCAAAGGCGATATTACGAAAGTAGGTGTCATAGGCGCAGGTTTTATGGGTGCTGGGGTTGCTTATGTATCTGCTTTAGCTGGTATTGAGGTAGTTCTGATAGATCGTGATCAAGAAAGTGCCGATAAAGGGAAGCAGTTCGCAATTAATGAACAGGCGAAAAGGGTAAAGCGTAAAAAAACAACTGAAGAAAAGGCTGCTATTGTAGCAGACCGCATTTGCGCGACAACTGATTACTCCAAGCTTACTGGTGTGGATTTAGTTGTTGAAGCTGTTTTTGAAAACTCAGAGCTAAAGGCTGACATTACAGAAAAGGCTGAACAATTTATTGACCAAACAGCGATATTTGGATCAAATACTTCAACAATTCCTATCACCGATCTCGCAATAGCATCGGTACGTCCCGATAATTTTATAGGCATCCACTTTTTCAGCCCTGTTCATAAAATGATGCTTGTGGAAATTATTAAAGGTAAAAAAACAAGCGATTATGCTATCTCTCGGGCAATAGATTTTGTCTCTAAAATCAGAAAGGTCCCTATTGTAGTCGAGGACACTAGAGGTTTTTACGCCAATAGGTGTGTAATGAGATATATACAGGAAGGCTTTAATATGTTGTCTGAGGGCGTAAAACCTGCGTTAATAGAAAATGCTGCTAAAATGGCGGGCATGCCAGTTGGCCCATTGTCCCTGCAAGATGAAGTGGCAATAGATCTTGCTCATAAAGTGATGTTGCAAAGTAAGCACGATCTAGGAAGTCAATATGTTGAAGGAAAAGGCGATGCCATTGTGCAGACAATGTATGAGGCCGAACGTTTTGGTCGCAAAAATGGTAAAGGATTTTATGTATACGAAGGCCGTGAAAAGTACCTTTGGGATGAATTGGATCAATTCGCACTAGATGGCATCTTGCCACAGCAACCGGATGTACAGGATGTAAAAGATAGACTGATGTATGCCCAAGCGATTGAAGCAGCTCGAACTATGGCCGAGGGAATAGTTCACGATCCACGCGAGGCTGATTTAGGCTCTATTTTCGGTTGGGGGTTTGCCCCTTTCACTGGTGGTGCAATTAGCTTTATAGACACTATAGGTGCTAGAGCTTTTGTTGCTAGGTCCGATGAGCTACTTGAAGCATACGGACCACAATATGAGGTTCCTCCACTACTTCGAGAAATGTCAAAAACAGATGAGACATTCTACAATAAGTTTAGCCGATAATTTATTTATGAACATTCATCTAACTTTGCTTAAAACTAAGAGGGAAAATTTATGTCAAATGTTACGATCAATATAAAACAAGGCATTGCAATAATTACTATTGATGATGGTAAGGCTAATGCCTTAGGCTCTTTAGTGTGGGCAGATTTAAACTCTGCAATGGATAAAGCTGAGGCGGAAGACGCCATTGTAATTATAACTGGACGAGAAGGAATAATGTCTGGTGGCTTTGATTTAAAGGAAATGGGTGATGGGCCTCAGGATGCTTTAGAGCTAACATCTAAGGGCTCTAAGTTTGCGCGAAGGATAATGTCATTTCCACGGCCAGTTATAATGGCAGCCTCCGGACATACAATCGCGATGGGGGCTTTTCTTGCCCTTGCATGCGATTATTCAATGATAAAGGACGGAGGCTACAAGGTAGGCCTCAATGAAACACTCATCGGCATGACAATGCATAATTTTGGCATTGAGATGGGAAGGTATCACTTGTCAAAGTCTTACTTTAATCGCTGCGTTATAAATGGTGAAATTTTTGGTCCTAGGGCATCTGTCGATGCAGGGTTTTTTGATAAAGTTGTTTCTGCTGATGAATGGGAGTCTTCTATCCCTATGGCGGCTAAATTGTTTAGCCAAGTAAATACTAAAGCATTTCGTGAGACTAAACTCCGTAGTCGTAAGGAGATATTTAAAATTCTTGATAAAGCAATTTTAGATGACCTTGACCCTGAAAAAGTTCACGCAATGTAAGGTAATTGGATTTTGCAACCAGACCCACAACGTAAAAAATATTTATTACGGGATGGTGAAATGTCAGCTGTTCACTTCGGCTTTGTTTCAAACCCTATTAAATTAGTTATGCTCAACGCTAATGGTTTTAATGCTTATAGCTATAAATCAATACTCACGCCCTTAGGGTTTCATGCAGTCGCGCTTGATATGCGAGGTCATGGTATGAGCAATCTACCAATAAATATAGATGCTTTAAAAAATTGGAATATTTTTCGTGACGATGTAGTCGAATTTTTTGATCGCTATATAAAGAGCCCAGTAATACTTGCGGGTCATAGCTATGGAGCAGTCACGGGTATACTCGCCATGCCTGAAATAAAAAATAAGATTAGCGGATTTGTCGGCTTTGACCCTGTTTTATTGCGCTTGCCAATAAGGTATCTCAGTCATTTTTCGTGGTTCAGAGACATAACCAAGCAGAGGCTTGCAATAGCAAGGCATGCTGGACGACGAAAGTTTGAGTTCGATAGTTTTGAGACGGCTTTTAACAGGTATAAAGCGAGGGGTGCGTTCAGAAATTTTTCAGATGACGCGTTATCAGACTACCTCACTGGAGGCTTAATACCTAACGGAAAGGGGTTTAAGCTATCGTGCGAACCACTTACAGAGCAGGCGATATTTGTTGCGCAAGCCCACAATGTTTTTAAATTTATAAAGTATTTACCAAAAAGTAATTCTAACATTATATTTGCCGGAAAAGGAGGCTCTGTTAGTTTTAAATCTGGTAGAAACGCGTTTAAGAGAGAGTTAGGCCAGTCTAGTGTGTCTTTTGATTTAAACTTAGATCATATGTTTCCCATTAATAAGCCAGAATTCGCAATTGAAAATTTGCGTAAAGCATTAAGTAGGGCAGCCTTAAACTTTTAACCCAAGAACTATATTATTTTGTAGTTCTGCAACTTGATCATCATTTGCTTTCACTAATTTACGGGTTTTTAAATCAAAAAGACACCCTGCACCAATCATAGAAAAAATGCACTCTCCAGTCGCAGAATTAAAAACATGGTGAACTAATTTGCGCGTATACTTATTACCTTCCAATAACCCAGAGTAAAATCGATAGGCATCACCTGCAACTTGACTCTTATGTAAAAAAACTTGTGCTTCTAATAATGCACCTGAATTAGACCCGTTATTAAATGAAGAATCTTTAAATTCAGGATAGCCGTCAACCATATGCGCTAGCGTTTCTGTTGTTCTCCCCATCAAAGCTTGCGGCGTTACTTTTCCGCATATACCTACTTCATGTGGTTGGAAGACCCCAGACCCTATTTGTTTTGTAGATAATTTCAAAATTTCATTTTCATGTGGATTCCACGATTTTGTCGTATATTTTATATTCCGTAGTTTACATATTTCTGGTTCAAGTACCTTAAACTGTTTGACGGACTGAATAAACTCAACAGGCCAAATAGTTGCTTTTTCAGTTTCTAAGTATATATGTTCAAGGTGTTCTACTACAGTGGCGGCAATTTTGCCGTCCCTGTGGTACATCATATGGCAAATAGTTGCTGTCTTTTCTGAAATTTCTAGACACCCAGTCTCGATGTATAAAGGGTTGTCTGGCCTAGCTTCGCTTAAGTACTTTATATGGTATTTTTTTACAATTAAAGTTGTTAGGGCATTTTTTTTGAAGGCACCGTGTAGTCCGTTATGAATAAAAAACATTTGCCGAGCCTGTTGTGTTTTCGTCATGTAGTGACGCATATTGAGATGTCCTAGTCCATCACACTCCCATGCTGAGCATTCTCCTGCCCACGTTTTCATAAAATTATCCATGGAATTTCTTTATATATTTTAGATTGCTAAAACTATCTATTTTTTAATGGGAACATCAAAAAAAAATTTATTAGAATTCATTTGTTGATAGACTTAATTAAATTGTATAAAGCGCCCTTGAAATTGATATTTTTAACCTCATATCTATCAATATACTTAAATAAGGGACTTCAATGGCAGATAAAAAAGAAAATACGACTGTATCTGGAAATGTAATGTTTTATCAGAACCCACAACCACTTACAAAAGACAAGCATCAGAAGTTTGGCGTTAGTCCCATAGCAAAGCCCTTTGAGTTTATGGCTGATCAGCATTTTATGCCACTTACTGCACCTGAGTTTGGTGCAGCTGCAGCATCATATCCTATAATATTCGCAGGCGAAGAGCGCAATCCTTTGGCTGTAATGGGCGTTAGGACAGGTGAGAATCTATTCGTGAATGATGGTGAGTTTGAGCAAGACTTTTACTTGCCAGCTTTTGCTCGCCGTTTTCCCTTTGTATTAGCTAATGATAAGCCAAATGGTCGTTTTGTAGTATGTGTTGATGAGGGTGCAAAGTGCGTTACTAATAAAAAACCACAGCAGAAATTTTTTGAAGGTGACGATACATCCGCATTCACCAAAGAAGCTTTTCAATTTTTACAAAATTTTGAGCGTGACAGACAAGCAACTGAACGTATGATTGGAGTATTTAAGGAGCTTGATTTATTTGAGCAGAAAGAAATGAACTTTCAGGGGCAGAATGCTGATGGCACTCCTGCGGAGCAACAAAGAATCGCAGACTACTATGCAATCACTGAGGATAAATTAAAGGGGCTTTCTGCTGAAAAACTTAAAGAGTTTACTGATAACGGTTACCTAGCTGTAGCTCATTCACACATGGTTTCACTGGGTAATTGGCAACGACTTGTTAACAAGACTTTGAGACGTGTTAATGATGCGGCGGCAGCTGAAAAAAAATAATTACCCTTAAATTATTAAAAAAACCCACTTCATTGTGGGTTTTTTTGTACAATAATTTATAAAACTAGTGCTTCCTTGATCATAAATTTTTATGTTTCGTAGATATAACATATGCTATGAATGTTTATAGATTTATAGGTAATGTATATAATAGTGCAGATAGCCAGAAAGGAGAGATTATGCGAACAATTATTTTATCTTTAATAATGATGCTTATTTCTTTCCCTGCATTGGCGGTTAAATCTTCTCCCGTCGATACAGGTAGAGCTACCGCTACTCTGATAAGTAGTCATGATAGTATTTTGCCGGGTCAAAAATTTTATATCGCACTTCAGACTAAACTTGATAGAAATTGGCATACATATTGGCAAAATCCAGGCGATAGTGGAGAGCCTGTCTATATAGATTGGGCTTTACCTATTGGGATTGAAGCAGGAGTAATCAATTGGCCCTCTCCCAAAGTTATTCAAACAGGCCCAATAGTAAATTATGGGTTTGAGGGCTCACCAATATTCCCTGTTCAGTTTTCTGTGGGAAAGGACGTAGAACCGGGGTCAATTGTTACCATAACTGCAAATTTTAGTTACCTAGTATGTAAGGATATTTGTATTCCGGAAAACGGCAGTGCAAACTTGTCAATTGCCATTGGTCCATCGATAGAGGACATGCTGCAAAAAACGAAAATTGATTTTGCACTTAATATGGTTCCTAAAAAAGGGGATATAGAGAGCACGTTGGAACTCAAGGGCGAGACTATAAAAGTAGGGTTTAAAAATTTTTCCCTTGGGAATATTTCCGAACTTTATTTTTTCCCATATGAAAATGGATACTTTAAAAACATTAGCAGGAAATCTTCAAGAAACAACAATGATAGATTAGTATTAGAATTAATACCCGACCTAAGGCGCAAGGAAATTTTTCCTAGTAATGTGAGAGGCGTGCTTACTTATAAAATTAACGGAATACCAAACAGTGAAGTTATTGATCTTGATACAAGTAAATTAAAACTAAAAGAAAAAAAACTTCTCAAAAAAACCCCCACTAATTTGTCCTTCGT
Source organism: Hellea sp. (assembly GCA_042093735.1). Lineage (GTDB taxonomy): Bacteria > Pseudomonadota > Alphaproteobacteria > Caulobacterales > Maricaulaceae > Hellea. The sequence goes on from JBELEM010000003.1 coordinate 76,803, forward strand.
TAGTGCTTTATTTGGTGCATTTATAGGGGGAATTATATTGAACTTTATGCCTTGTGTTTTTCCCATAATTTCAATGAAAGCCTTTTCAATAGCAAAACTAGTGAGTGAAAAAAAATCAGCAATCAAGCGTGATGCGTTACTATATTCAGCAGGAATAATGACTACATTTTTGGTCTTTGCCATTGTAATTATATTGCTGAAATTAGGCGGTGCTGAAATTGGGTGGGGCTTCCACCTTCAGTCACCCAGGGTGGTTTCTATCTTATCGATAATACTTTTCCTGGCAGGATTAAGTTTATTGGGTGTATTTGAAACGGGTTCCGTATTTCAAAATTTCAGTAGTAGAGTAATGCAAAAGTATAAAATGACTAATTCATTTTTTACAGGTGCTTTTGCAGTTGTGGTTGCGACCCCATGTACTGCTCCATTAATGGCTGGAGCTCTTGGGTATGCTTTTGTATCCACAGGTTTGATTACAATAACCGTACTATTATCTTTAGGAGCTGGGTTTGCGTCACCCTTTTTGTTGTTAGCCTGTTTTCCAAATATAATTACTAAATTACCAAAACCAGGGGTTTGGATGAAATATTTTAAGGAGGCATTATCATTTCCTATGTTTGCTGCCTCAATATGGCTGTTATGGGTTCTTGATCAACAAGTAGGTCCAGACGGAGTAGCCAAAGTATTGGTGTCCTTTTTGTTCTTCGTTATAGCAATTTGGTTTGTAAAGAATAATATTTCAGCCAGGAAGTTATTGGCACCAATTTTTTTAATAATAGCATTAATATTGCCTTTGTACGGAGATTATAATGCAGAAGATAATAACACACTATACGGGTCTTACGCAGAGGAGTGGTCTTCAGAGAGAGTTTTGGACCTAAATAATGAAGGAAAAAGCGTATTTGTAAATTTCACGGCAGCATGGTGTGTTACCTGTAAGTACAATGAAAAAGTTGTGTTAAATGACCCTAGAGTAAAAAAGTTGTTTAAAGATACTGACACAACATTTCTAGTCGCAGACTGGACAAATAAAAACTCTAAAATTACAAAAGAATTAAGAGCTCATGGACGGGCAGGAGTACCATTATATTTAGTATATAGCGACACCTTGATTACGCCAGTAATACTACCGCAAACATTGAGTTATAATGTTATCAAAAACGCTATAGTCAAATAGTATAAAAAAAGGATATGAGATTGAACTATGGTTATTAATTCTGAGCATCGTCAGCAAAAGTATAAGAACCTCGAAGTATTAGCTCAAACAAATTTAAATATAACTGATTTGATGAAAACAGAACCAAACCGCATTGAAAACTTCGTAATGCGAGAGGGTCCATTAAGAGCTGATTTTTCTAAACAACGTGTGAGCGAAAGATCTTTGAGTGCACTTAAAGAATATGCGGCATCATGTGGCCTCGAAGAATACCGTGCTAAATTATTTAGTGGTGAAAAAATAAATAACTCTGAGGGTCGTGCCGTTCTTCACATGGCCTTAAGGGGTGTTGGTGGATCAAAGAGTGTACAAGAAGACGTTAAAGCTATGCGGCACCGGATGAAAGTTTTTTCTAATAAAATTAGAGGCGATGGAAAGTACAAAGCTATAGTTCATATTGGAATTGGAGGTTCTGATCTTGGCCCACGTTTAGTGGCGGATGCTTTCAGTGCAAATGCAGAAATGAAACTAGATTTGCGGTTTGCAGAAAATATTGATGGTGCCTCAATAAACGATGCTTTAGATGGCCTGAGCCCTAAGAGTACTCTAATTGTTGTGGTTTCTAAGTCGTTCACAACTCAAGAAACTCGTATGAATGCTGAAGCTGCCTATAATTGGCTTGAGACTGATCTCGGAGCTAATGCTGGAGAAAACTTTATTGCAGTCACAGCAAATCGACAGGGTGCTATCGACTTTATGATCCCTGAAGAGCAAATTTTTGATTTCTGGGATTGGGTCGGCGGGCGTTATTCTGTTTGGAGTTCAGTTGGTCTATCTTTACAGATTGCATTTGGTACTTCTCTTTTTGATGAGTTCTTGGAGGGTGCATCTAAGATGGATTTACATTTTCGTGACCAGCCATTGCATGAGAACTTACCGGTTATGATGGCGATTATAGGCATTTGGAATCGAAATTTTTTAAATTATAGTTCTCTTGCTGTAATACCATACTCTAGAAATATACGAAAATTTTCTGCATTTTTACAGCAGCTTGAAATGGAATCTAATGGAAAATATATAAACCGCGAAGGAGCGCCCGCAGGAATAACTTGTCCTATCATATGGGGTGATGAAGGCACAAATGGGCAACATGCTTTCTTTCAGTGGCTTCATCAAGGAACCCCAGGAGCTCCAGTTGATTTTATTGCTGTTTTAAAAGACGCTAGTGGAAGACCTGAGCATCATGCTGCTTTATTAGCGAACTGCTTTGCTCAATCAGAAGCCTTAATGTTAGGTAAGTCAACAGGTCAGGTACTCAGAGAAATGGGCGGAAGTGATAATATAAGCGCTATTGCGCGGCAAAAAACATTTCCAGGCAACCGTCCATCTACGACAATTACTTTAGATGACCTTACACCCTTTTCTCTTGGGCACTTAATTGCGCTTTATGAGCACAAAGTTTTCGTTCAGGGAGTAATGTGGAATGTAAATAGTTTTGACCAATGGGGTGTGGAACTAGGTAAGATACTTGCTTCTAATATATTAACAGAAATGCAAACTGGCATAAAAGGCCAGCATGACATTAGCACATCAAAGTTAATTGATCTTTTCATAAACAGCACCAAAGAGAGCTAGCTCAATTATTAAGACTCTTTCTTTTTGGGAGTTCTGAAAAATTACCTTGTCTTTTTTGCTTTTTTGAGATCATTGCTTCTTCCATCTCAGACGGTACTAGCATGGACATGTTCCAAATAGCTATATTATCTAAAGTATCCAATGTGTTGTGATCACGTGAATAAGTTATAATCCGTTTGCAACCGTAAACTGCTAGTGGGGGTTTAGATGCTATTTCTTTTGCTATGGCCATAACTGAATTTATCATATCTTCTTTATTTTCATAGACCTCATTGAATAGACCTCTCTCTTTGCATTCAACTGCAGGCATTTGACGGCCCGTATATGCTAGTTCACGCACTACACCTTCGGGCATGTGATTAAGTATGCGAGGAAAAGTACCAACATCTGCAGTCATACCAACATTTATTTCAAATATTGTTATGAAGCTATCACTTGTGCCATAACGCATGTCACAGGCAGTTATAAGGTCTACTCCTCCGCCGTAACACCCCCCTTGTATTGCTGCAATTACAGGTACTCTGCATTGTTCAATTGCGGTAAAACTATTTTGCAGGGGTAATACGCTATTGTTGTAAAAATCTACTCCGTAATGAGGTTGGTTTTTATCACTACTGCCTCCGATATCGTTAACAAACATCCCAATATCTATTCCTGCAGAAAATACTGGCCCTGTAGATGATATAACTATTACTCTTGCTTTAGAATTATCATCGATATCGTTTATAATTTTTGGTAACTCCACCCAAAAATCCTTAATCATTGCATTACGTTTTTCAGGCCGACTCAGTATTATATGGGCGACATGATCTTTAATAGAAACTTCAAAACACTTATACTTCACTGCAGAGCCTTTATTTAAATTCAAGTTTTATTGGTGAGGGGTTATCTTCTAATTAGAATACGCCTTTGTTGTCACAGGAAATTAATAATTGACCTTCTAAACCTGCTCGCCTGTGTTTATGGATTTTTCGATACTCATCAGAGCTAACAGTCTCAATCATTATTTCAGCACTTGGGTACTTGAATATACCAATTGCGTCCCACTCTCCTTCTCCCTGCCCAATGAGCCAAGAGTTCATGTTTCCGCCCCATGTTCCGCCTCCTTCGATTTTTTTATCTTTAACAAGTTTAGAGAAAGCAGAGGCGTATCGCGCATAGGCTTCACGGCCAGAGACGTTTTCCCCACTCTTATAGGTTGCTCTATCTTTAAATTTTAGAAGGTTTAGCATATAAACAGGTTCTCCAGCTTTTTTATCTGATAGAAATTTTTTAATCTGTTCTGGTGTAGGCTCTATAGCGTTAAGAGTTGTCATTATAAGTATCCTGGATGTTCCATGACGTTTGATGCAGATTTACTTACCCATTCGCTGGGTATGAAAAAATCAGCTGCCAAAGGGCCGTTATGGCCGGGTTGATTGTATTTGTTAAAATTAGTTTCTCCTGATTCAGCTAATACGAATTCATCTATAAGAAACTTTCCTGTAATCTCATTTGCGGGCTTAGTAATTAATTCGTACATCGCATCTGCCATAATAGTAGGAAGTCTACTCATTTTTGCCATGCTATCTCCTCCTAATATATTCCTCACAGCCGCAGTATCTATTGATGTCATGGGCCATAGGGAGTTTACTGCAATTCCATCTTTCCGAAATTCTTCTGCCATTCCTAATGTGCACATACTCATTCCATATTTAGCCATTGTATAGGCTGTATGGTTCTTGAACCAACGCTTATCCATATCCAAAGGGGGCGCTATGTTAACTATATGCGGATTTTCAGCTTTTTTTAAATGAGGATGGCATTTTTGGCTTAACATAAAAGTACCCCGTGCATTCACCTCATTCATTAAGTCGTAACGTTTCATCGGAGTTAATGTAGTTGGGGTTGGTGAAACAGCACTTGCATTATTTATACAAATATCGATTCCCCCAAATTTTTCAACGCAAGAGTCTATTGCATTATCCACTGCTTCTTCATTTCGTATATCACAAACTATTGGTAATGCTTTTCCCCCTAAACTCTCTATTTCTTTGCTTGCTGTATATATAGTACCGCTGAGTTTAGGGTGAGGTGAAGCAGTTTTAGCTGCAATCGCTATGTTTGCTCCATCAGAAGCACATTTTTTTGCAATTTCAAGCCCGATGCCTCTTGAACCACCGGACATAAATATTGTTTTACCTTGAAGTGTCATCTTAAATCCTGTTTTCTTTACCCATATTATATGTAATAAACAACGTAGTCACAAGGAAAACTCATCATGGCATTAGCAGAAGCAATATTAGTTTGCTTAACTGAACGGCCTATGAGTGGCTATGACTTAGCAAAAAACTTTGATGCTTCGATTGGATATTTCTGGAGAGCATCGCACCAACAAATATATCGTGAACTTGGCAAGCTTCGTGAGAAGGGTCTCGTTAGTAGTAGAGAGGTTTCACAAGAAGGAAAGCCCAATAGAATTATACACACTCTGACTAAAGAGGGTAAACTTTTTTTGCGGGCGTGGTCTAAAAAACCTGTAAATCAGCCATCAATAAAAGACGATCTTATGGTGAAGTTTTATGCGCTAGAAAATATGGATATAAGTGCTCTTAAGGAGCAATTGTTAATAAGAGTAGACAAGCATAAAGATTTATTAAACAGATATTACAGAATCAAAGAAAAATATTATGATGGTCAAAATTTAGATCTAACCCAAAAGGGGAAACTGATAGTTTTAGAGATGGGAATTCACACTGAAGTATATAATATAGAGCGTATTGAAGACAGCTTGAGTAAAATCGAAAAGCTTTAATTTTTACTTTTTTGTTGCTCCCAAAGTTCTTTATACAGTCTGTTTTTTTTCAAAAGCTGTGTGTGTTTTCCTTGTTCAACTATTTTTCCCTTATCCATAACTATTATTTTATCAGCATTCACTATAGTGGACAGTCGATGTGCTATAACAAGCGTAGTTCTGTTTGCCGAAACTGCCTCAAGAGCGGATTGAATACCTTCCTCAGTTACACTGTCGAGAGCTGATGTCGCTTCATCCAGAATTAGAATAGCAGGATTCTTTAATAAAGTTCGCGCAATTGCTACCCGTTGTTTTTCCCCGCCTGAAAGCTTTAATCCTCTTTCGCCTACTAATGTTTTATAACCATTAGGAAGACTTTTGATAAAATCGTGTATTTGTGCATTTTTAGCTACTTTTTCAATATCTTCCTGTGAGGCTGCAGGGTTAGCATATCCAATATTATAGCCTATAGTATCATTGAACAAAACAGTGTCCTGCGGGACTATTCCTATAAACTTGCGAAGGCTTTCAAGGGAAATTTTTGTTATATCATGTCCGTTAATATGTACTGACCCTGCTTCTATGTCGTAAAATCTGAATAATATTCGCGACAGTGTAGACTTACCTGCACCAGTAGGCCCTACAACTGCCACTGTATCCCCTCGTTTTATTGTAAAAGAAACATCTTTTAGTATAGATCGTTCACTTTCGTAACGAAAGCATACGCCAGAAAAATTAATATCTGCCTGGTCACCATTAAGCTTTATTGCGTCAGGACAATCCTGTATTTCTGGCTGTAGGTCCAACAGGGCAAACATCTTTTCCATATCAGTGAGAGCCTGCTTAATTTCCCTGTAAGCAAAACCAAGTATGTTTAGTGGCCTATAAACTTGCATCATAACTAAAGTGATTGTGAGAATGTCACCTGTTGTCATTTCACCCGTAAGGGCCCTTTGAGTAGCTAAAAGAACCAAACCAATAAGGCCTATATTCATCAGAAAGCTTTGGCCAATATTTACAGTTGCTAATGATGTTCGTGATAATATGGCTGCTTTTTGGTAGCCTTTCATAGCCTTATCATACCTACGAGTTTCATATTGCTCGGCATTAAAATATTTTACAGTTTCATAGTTTAATAGACTATCTATGGCTTTAGAGTTAGCTTCCGTATCTTTTGTGTTCATATCTCTTCTGAATCTAAGTCTCCATTCAGTAGTAACAACGGTAAACCAGATGTAAGCTACAACCACACCAACTGCAATTAGAGCAAATTCCCAGCTGTAGGCTACCCAGAATGCTATCCCCGCGAGGGTGAGTTGCAAAAGAGTTGGCCCTATATTAAACAGCAAGAACCTAAAAAGAAAATCGATTGAACGTATTCCTCTTTCTATCACACGCGAGATGCCACCTGTACGTTTTTCAAGGTGATAACGAAGTGAAAGTTTATGTAAGTGCCCAAAAGTTAAGGTCGCTATCGACCGTTGTGCATGCTGGGCAACTGGGGCGAATATATACTCACGTCCTTCAGATAGCATAATAGATGCTAGCCTTAAGCCCCCATAGGCGAGTATAAGAATAAGAATGGAACTTCCTATTACTGCGCCTAAACCTAATTCAGTTATTTGGACCTCAATGTTATCACTTGCCTTGCCTAAAAAGAATGGGGCGGCAACAATAATAAATTGGCCGGCTATGGTGGCTGTTATAGCAAATAAAGTTCTGATTTTATAAGAAGGTTTACTGTGAGGCCACAGATAAGGCCACAGGCGCCCAAAACTTTTTAATTGGTAGCCAATCGCCTGCTCTTTAATTCTATTTAAATTTTTTTTTGTCATTTATTCATTTTTTAAAATCTAAGGAAGCGCTAATTTGTAAACTTAATATAAACATATTTAATCTAATGTGTCTCATGTTATCTATAATTATCATAACGGAGAGACATGCGCGCAATTAAAAAAATATTACCCTCTCAACCTCGTGGTATAAATAGGATATCTCAGCCTATATTAGAGCAAGACAACTGGATGATAAATCAGAAGCGCTACTCTTTTCTGGGGGCTTCATTTGATTCTCTGACTGCTTTGCAGCTTTTGACTAAAATAAAATGTATTTCACAAGACCATGGTTTTCGTTATATTCTTACTTCTGGGATGGACCAGATTGTTAAAATTAACAAGCATCCCGACAGGCATGAAAAGATACATTCTACTTGTTGGTTGAATATCTGCAATTCCAGGACCGTAGACTTTTTAGCTAAATTATCAGGTATGCCAATTGGTCAAATAAATAGTGATGAATTAGTTCAGCAAATCTTTGATAACGTCATTTCAAAAAATGATACTATTAATATAATTTATTGTAATTCTAATTCTATAAAGCAATTTAAATCATCTGATTTTTCGGCTAGGATGAATTATCACCAACTCAGCATTGATATTTACAACAGTGACGAAGCGATAAATATTGCCGCGGAATTTATTTATAAAAATCAAGCTCGGTATACATTTATTTGCGCGGGATCTCCTATAAGAGAGTCTATTGCTAAGCAGGTTTTAGCAAGGGGGAATTGTCGCGGTCTAGGTGTTTGTATCGATGCCCTACCAAAGCTGGTTTTAAAAAATAATAATAAAGCAATTAGTAAGAAGGGCATCAAAAGAAGTAGCTATATGATCGCTATTTTTCAAAAGGGTTATATTTACTATAAATACATAGCTAAATTATTACACGTATTATGGTATTGGTTTAAAACTTCTATTGTTAGCCTCAATTAACCATTATTGATATTATAGCATTTATTGGTTAAGTTGAGGTGATCAGCAGAAAGTTTTTATGATAGATACAAATTCTATGCCATTCCTGGCAGATATTCCCAGGCATCAAGCGCAGTTGAGGGGCAAACAAACTGCAATTTGGTTCGAGGGGAGTGAGATAACTTATGCTGCTCTTGATATTCGTTCTAATAAAGTAGCAAATGGATTAATTGCACTTGGAGTCCTTCCTAATGACCGAATTGCCTATTTGGGTAAAAATACAGATTTATACTGGGAGATTTTATTCGGAGCTAATAAATGTCGAGCTACTATGGCTGCAATTAACAATAGGCTCGCTGCGCCCGAGTTAAAATTTATTTTAAGCGACAGTGATGCCGTTGCCCTATTTGTTAGCAAAGAGTATTTTGAAGTAATTCATTCTATTATAGCAGAGTGCCCAAAATTGAAAAATATTTTTATATTGGATGGAGAACATAGTGAATGGCTTTCTTTTGAGACATGGCGTGATGAAGGAAGCAAAAAGGACCCTTGCTTAACTCATCGAGGTAATGACGATGTTTTACAACTTTATACTTCAGGCACAACAGGGCTTCCCAAAGGGGTGCAGCTTACAAATAATAACTTCTTGAGTTTTTTTGAACAAGCAAAAGAGCTAGATTGGGCGGCTTATGAGGTTGGTGATCCGGTTCTTGATGCAATGCCATTTTTTCATATTGCTGGAGTTAATATAGGCTTACTTAGTCTAATCCAAGGATCAAAGGCCGTAATATTAAGGGAAATTAACCCCCATCATATATTAGATCTAATTGAGCAACAGAAAATTCGGCATGGGTTTCTTGTGCCAGCCGTAATTTTAATGCTTGTGCAGATTCCAAACATAAGGAGTAGAGACTTTTCATCATTCCATATTATGGCATATGGTGCATCTCCTATTGCAGAATGCTTATTGCTGGAGGCTGTGGAGATATTTGGCTGTAAATTTACTCAAGTGTATGGGCTCACAGAAACGACAGGGGCTGCTACCTATATGCTTCCAGAAGCTCATGACCCTAAAATGGGAAAACTTCGTTCATGCGGCATACCTTATCCTAACGCTGAAATTAAATGTATAGATGATAAGGGTGATGAAGTACCACAGGGCGAAGTTGGTGAGATCATTATTAAGTCTAAATTTGTCATGAAAGGCTACTGGAAAAGACCAGAAGCAACTGAAAATGCTATACGCAATGGCTGGTTTCATTCAGGAGATGTTGGTTACTTTGATACAGATGGATATCTCTATATTCACGATAGATTAAAAGATATGATAGTTTCTGGCGGCGAAAATGTATATCCTGCTGAAGTTGAGAATAGTCTTTTTGATTACCCAGGCATTGCAGATTTAGCGGTGATAGGCGTGCCTAGTGAAAAGTGGGGTGAGGCCGTAAAGGCTATTTTAGTATTGCATTCAGGTGCTAATTTTATAGAAAAAGACTTCATTGCATATGCTAAAACAAAGATAGCAGGGTATAAATGCCCAAAATCAATTGATATTGTAGATGTTCTTCCTCGTAACGCATCAGGAAAAGTATTGCGCCGTCAATTGCGCGAGCCTTACTGGAAGGATTCTGAGCGGCAAGTTAGCTAAATAAGGCTTACAAACTATTTAGTTCTTTCGTAGTATTTTTAGCAATTTTAGAAAATACTTTAGATCCAGTTTCATTATAGTGAGCAATTGGCGTACCTAAGTCCCCACTTTCACGAATGCCGATCTCTAATGGAACAGAGCCAAGGTAGGGTATTTTCATTTTTTTTGCTTCATCCCTTGCTCCATTCTTTCCAAAAATATAATGAATGCTACCGCAATCAGGACAACTAAAAGAGGCCATATTTTCAACTATTCCTAATATTGGTATGTTAACTTTTCGAAACATTTCCTCACCCTTTCGGGCGTCTGCCAAAGCTAGATCTTGGGGGGTAGAAACTATCACGGCACCATTAGGTTTAATATCTTGTGATAGGCCTATTTGAACATCCCCGGTACCAGGGGGCATGTCTATTATAAGAAAATCAAGTTTTCCCCAATTTACGTCCCACAGCATTTTAGAGACTGCTCCTTGAACCATTGGCCCTCTCCATATTATTGGCCCTTCATTATCTGTCAAAAAACCAATAGACATAACTTTAATATTATATTGATGATTGGGTTTTATTAACCTTCTTCCTTCTACTTCTTCAGTTGACGCTCTTGTTCCGCGCATTCCCATTATTATAGGAATACTTGGTCCGTGTATGTCGGCATCTAGAAGACCTACCTTCTTATTCTGCTTTGCTAGTGCTATCGCTAAATTTACAGCCACTGTTGACTTCCCAACCCCGCCTTTAGCTGAGCTGATTGCTATAACAGATTTAATCTCACTATCACCCTGATACCCTTGGGGCCTTCTAGGTTTATGAGGGTTACTTTGGGCTGGTTTCTTTTCAACCTTTTTAATTTGTGGCGAAGCTTTGTGAGAGGTAAGCAAAACTAGAACTTTATCAACACCATCAATTATGCTGAGCGATTCTTCTATTAATTTTCTTACTGGTTCAAACCCCTCAACGAGTGCGGGCTCAATAGATAGTATTACTTGCAGAACACCATTTTTATAAATCAGATCAGTTAATTTTCCAGCAGAGACTATATCTCTACTCGTCCTTGGGTCTTTTATGCCAGAAAGAATTTTTAAGGCATTTGATTCTGAATAAAGCATATATATTTCTTTAAAGTAATGTTCACGTTAACTTAAATTTAAACTAGATTCTTAGTTAGTTTTTCGACAGGACACATATGGGGAACTATAAAGCTAACGGCTAGACCTGAAAGTATAAATATAGAAATTAAATTGTTTGAAAAAAAGTATATGCCAATCATACCTCCGATTAAGGCTGGAATTCCAGCCGGCGTATAGAGTTTAAGTATATCTAAAGTCACTCTATTGTGCTGATCTGCGGTTTTTGCCATCTCTCCAAGACTATGAAATATAAAAAAATACACTGCGACTGCAGATACTGGCGGCAATAATGAAATTAAGAGTATTAACATTAATGCTCGCGCACTTTCTTTTCGTTTAACCGCTATTTGGATTATTAATAGAGTAGCAACTGCTCCCGCTATTAATCGACCTGCCGTTAGCAAACCCTTGGTATTTAAGTCTTCACCGGTTAAGTATGAAAATATGCTCAATGTTTCAACGGGGTAAAGTAACATTGACCCGCTTATAACCCATAGACCTATAAGAGGGTAGTGTTTTTCGGATTGCCCAAAATGGTAGGCCGATAAAATAAGGAATAATGCTAATGTGTAATGCGGCGATATTAACCAAGAACAAAACACGAGAATGCCAAAAACAATATATAGGAATGTATAATGTAGACCTGGTATATGAGCTATTCTCTCTTGTGTTTCTATAGCCCCGTGCGGGATCCCTAATAAAAAAAGAGGCAAAGAAGCCCAGATCGATATTGTTATATTATATTGATAAAGAGCTAGATAGAAAATACTTAGTAAGAGGCCAATAAGGCACTCATATTTTTTGTGCTGTAAGGCTGCAAGATAATTATTAGGAATTATTTCAGGCATATTATTCTACATTTTTAACAAATGAGTTCTTGATACAAAAAAGGTGAATGCATTTTCACGCATTCACCATTGTTTTCAAGCAGTTTTTTTGAACTACTTAGCTGAAGCTGAGTTTACTTCTTTGCTTTCTTTGCAGGAGCTGATGTGGCCGCGGCCCAGATCACTACACCAAATGCAATTTTGTTAACAAAGTCAGCGAGGTTATAGATCAGGTTAAGTGTATCTACATCTCCACCGCCTGCGTAGCCATATATATATCCAAGAGGATAAATAGACCAGCCCACAGTTACGATTAGGCGTAGAGCACTAAACGCTTTTTGTGAAGCAGCAGTTCCTGAAGCAGCATTAATTTTAGAAGCTTCACCAGCAAATATTTCATAGATGATGTATAACCATGCTAATGTACCAACTATAAACATTGGCCACAGATGACCAGCATTTCCGCCTTCCATTTGACCTACTTCACCTAAATAGCCAGTAACAAGCATTACAACTGAAGCTACGAGTAACTTCCAGAAAAGCTGAGCTCTTACAACAGCAATAGCTGAGAGGATTAAGAAGAATTCAGTAATTTGTAGTGGAACAGTAAGTAGCCAGTCAACATAACGAAATACAGTTGGGCTTTCGCCAGTTTCCATCCATACGCCGCGCATATAGAAATAATGCAGACATGCTATTCCTGTAACCATCGCAGCAACACTAAGTGAAGTTTTCCACTTACCTTCTGCGCGGTCTCTTTCTACCCAAAAGAAGAACGTGGCTGCTAACATAGCAGCTGACATTATCCAGAAGGATACACCGACAAAATCTGACGGATTTAACATTGATTTTTCCATTAAAGGATCTCCCGTTTGTTTTATAGTAATCAAAATAGATTATGCGCGACATTCTGACCTGTCAACGGTGATACGTAAAGATTGGGTTCTTATTCAAAAAGTAAAAAGATTTTTTTAGTGAGGAAAAAGAGTTTAGAATAGCGATCCAAAATGTATTTTCTTATAAGCTACTGAATACATTTACTTTTTTACATAAAGAAAAAAATTTTAAGCGTACACCTGATTTTTTCATATTATATTTATTGTTAAAATAACTATCACTAATGATAGTAAAAAATATATAAAATTTCATATTTTTTTAGCTAAGAATCGAATTTTCATTATTTTAAAACTATAATAAAAACGCTCTGACGCATTAATAAGGTCACGTCAAAAACCAATACTTTTCTAAACTTCTTTTTGTGTAAAGGTTTATGTTGCTTAATCTCTATTCGTATATTTCAGATTTTATTATTTAAAATAATATAAGCATTTTAGCTGTAGACTTTGGTGTTCTAGGGGTTTAATCAACAAAGAAATAATCAGTGAAAGCGTTTGTAGCTCAGTTGGATAGAGCGTTCGGCTTCGAACCGAAAGGTCGGGAGTTCAAGTCTTCCCAAGCGCGCCATTAATTTTCGATAATCTTTTATCCCAAATGAGAAAGCTCAATAGCCTCAGCAGCTAGCCGCGTTATTGTATCATAGTTTTTAGATTCAACCGCATCCTTAGGGGTTAACCAAGAGCCACCACAAGCCAGTACTGATGGTATAGAAAGGTACTCAAGAAGGTTATCTGGATTAACTCCGCCTGTCGGCATAAACTGCATATCCCTAAAAACAGAGGAGAAGGCCTTAAGTATTTTTGGCCCACCTACGAGAGATGCTGGGAACAGCTTTACCGTGTGGAGTCCTAAGTTGAAGGCTTTTTGTAATTCGGTGGCTGTTGCAATGCCTGGGAGTATAGGAATTCCTGCGGCATGCGCTACTTTAATTGAAGAAAGGTCCAGTCCTGGAGAAACTATAAAACCAGCGCCGCGGCGTATAGCTTCTTGACTTTGATCCCCATTAAGAACGGTACCTGCTCCGACATGCACTTGTGGAAATTCTTTTGCTATGGCCTCTAAACAATCTAACGCTTTGTCTGTACGTAGTACAACCTCTAAAACATTTAAGCCTCCTTTAATGAGGGCTTCTGAAATTTTAAGGGCGGTTGTTGAATCGTTAGATTGTACGAGCGGGACAATTCTATTGTTTCGAATTGAATTTAGTAATTGGCTCATTTAGTTTTCCTAAAACTATTTTCATTGGTGGTGCGCGATACTGGGATTGAACCAGTGACCCCTACAATGTCAATGTAGTGCTCTCCCGCTGAGCTAATCGCGCTAACCTTGAGTTTATATGCCTCGGGCTATAGAGTTGCTTATAGGGGTTTTCAAGACTTAATTGAATAGTTCATGCCGCGATAAGCCTGTTAACTTCATTCACGAGTTGATTTAAGTGCACCGGCTTGGAAAGAACAATCTGTTCATTTATGTTTTTATCATTTATTGCGACTGAAGCAAAACCTGTAATAAAAATAATTTTTATCCCTGGTGATATCTTTGCTGCCTTTTTAGCGAGCTCTATTCCATCTATTTCGGGCATCATTATATCGGTTAGCAATAAGTCAAAAGCGCCATCTGAAAATTTCAAGGCGCGCAAGGCTTTCTGACCGTCAGAGCAAGAAATAACCTGATGCCCAGCTTTCTCCAACGCCTTTTCAAAAAAAGCTCTCATTGCGTCATCATCTTCTGCGTACAAGATAGTTGCCATTTTTACCCCAAGTATATTTTTAACACTTAATTTAATTCTTATTAAAAAAGTATTTATATAATATAAAGATATGATGAATGCTCAGATAAAAGAAAATCAATTTGAACAAAATTGTATAAATAAATTTTACCCACCGGCCGTTATAAATCGCGCGGCCGAATGGAAGGGCGGTATTATTTTTGCATCGGCCCATTCTGGCAGTATATATCCAGATGCATTTACAGAGAGGACAGATTTAGCTATTAAGCAATTGAGGCGTAATGAAGACGCTTTTATAACAGATCTTTTTTCCCCTGCCTCTGACTTCGGGGCGCCGCTTATAGCAGCTAACTTTCCTAGGTGTTTTGTGGACGTAAATAGGGCTTCAGATGAGCTACCAAGCTTTTGGCGAGCTGACGGAATTATAATTTCTCCGAGGGCGGAGATAGGTATGGGTGTGGTGCCTACAATGCTTTCTGAAAATATAAATATTTACTCAGAGCCATTATCCCTGGCTGCAGCCAAAATAAGAATTAAAGATTTATATCACCCGTATCATGATGCCTTACAGGGGCTGATTGACGAAGCCCGCACCCTATTTGGAAAAGCTTTGTTAATAGATTGCCATTCTATGCCGGGCTTCAACTCAATGGGCTCCCGACGGTCTGATATAATTCTGGGGGACAGATTTGGAAAATCTTGTTCTCCGGAAATAGTTACGTTGATCGAAACGCTTTTTCATGATTTGGGCTATAGCGTTAGTCGTAATTATCCATACGCAGGAGGGTTTGTCACTAAACATTATGGCAAGCCTTGTGAAAGTACGAATGCGATACAAATTGAAATTAATCGTGATCTTTACCTCAATCCTATAACTTTGGGCAAAAAACCTGGCTTCACAGCGCTTGCGAGAGACATAAGCCTTATAATTAATTCGATAATAAAAGAGGTTACACTTCTTAATTTATAAATATTTACCTATAAGATTTCTTAAGTGCTTGCAAAGCCCTCTTGCATACGTCATTTGCAATTTATGAACAAAATACCAGATAATTTTTTAACTGTATACCAACTTGATGCTCAGCCTGTTCGCGGACGCATTGTAAAATTAGGTACTGCTTTAGACAAAGCCCTAGGGGCCCGGTATCCGGACCCGGTTGCAAACTTGTTAGGGGAAGCAATGCTTTTGTCAGCGCTGGTAGCTCAATCTTTAAAATTTAAAGGACGACTTGTAATACAGTGTCATGGAACAAATGTAGGCGCGGTTAGTCTACTTATGAGTGACTGTACGACTGATGGCCACATAAGGGGGTATTCAAGGTGGGATGATGATAAGCTTGAAGAATTAATGTTGGATAACAATAACCGCGGTGCGAGTAAATTATTGGGAGGCGGCACTTTCTCTATGACTATAGATCAAGGAACCGATATGGACCAATATCAAGGATTAACTTCAGTTGAAGGTGAAAGACTATCTGATTGTGCGGAGCATTATTTCAAACATTCAGAACAAATACCTACTGAAATAAGATTAGCCTGCGGCACCCTTCAAGAGCCAAGCTCGGGTCTTAAGCGGCGCGGAGGTGGGATAATGGTACAAAAAATTGCTGGGGATGAAAATAGGGGACACACTGAAGAGGACTGGGATACTGCTAGGGCACTATTCCGTACTGTTACTGACACAGAATTATTAGATCCGAATTTAAGCCAAGAAGCATTACTCTATAGGCTTTTTCATGAAAGCGGTGTCCGTGTTGTTGATACCGCAGCAGTGGAGGCTAGGTGTCAGTGTTCACGAGAAAGATTGGAGAGAACGTTGCGATCATTTAACAAGACTGCATTGAAGGACATGGCTGAATTTGGAGTTATAAATGCTAATTGTGAGTTTTGTGATACTACTTATAGCTTTCCCTTGGTGGAAATCTAGCTCCGCCAAAAACTTGGAGTTAAAACAACAAGGGCTGTGACAATTTCCAAGCGCCCTATAATCATTGTCGTCATTAAAACCCATTTAGCATTGTTGGGTAAAGTCTGATACGACCCAGACGGGCCAATAACATCACCTAGTCCTGGGCCAACATTTGCAAGTGAGCTTCCAGCACCAGACCATGCCGTTATCGGGTCGAGCCCAATAATAGAAAGCGTTATGGCGGCAAATGCAAAGGTAACAAAAAATAAAAAGAAATATCCCATAACTGAGAATAGTACTGTTTCTGGTAAAATTTTCCCCCCGTACCTTAATGGTTTTACGGAGTGCTGCCGAGGCATTTTGAAAAGATACGACCTTAATCCTTCGAATGCTACCTGATAACGAAAAATTTTTATCGAGCAGGCTGTAGAGCCAGCGCAACCACCAATAAACATAAATGCAAAAAAAATACTAACTGCAAACGGCCCCCAGGTGCTGTAATCCGCAGTGGCGAAACCTGTACCAGTAACAATTGATATAACATTAAATGCTGATAACCTTAGAGCTCTGCTTCTAGTAAATTCAGAATTTAGCCATAAGTATAAAGTAACCAATGCTATAAGTGTCATCATTAATACAATAAAAGCTCTTACTTGACTATCACGCAATGGTGCTACCCAGTCACCTCTTGCAATAATCAATAAATATACACCAAATGGAATTGCTGCTGCCATCATGAAAAAGATGCAAACAAGATCCGCTCCATTATCCATGAAACCACCCATTGATGTATCTGAGGTCGAGAATCCTCCAGTTGCTAATGTTGTCATCGCATGAGATATGGCGTCAAAACCATTCATACCTGTTGCGATGTAACCAAACATACAAAGTATGGTAAGTGTTAAATAAATCCCGCTTATGCCAGCAGCAAGGGAGGCTGCTTTGGGTAGTATTTTTTCCCCCATATCTGAGCTTTCGAGACGAAAAAGTTGCATTCCGCCAATTTTTAGCATGGGTAAGACTGCCATAGCTGTTACAACTATACCTATGCCGCCTATCCATTGGAGGATAGACCTCCACATAAGTATACCTTTGGGCATATCATCGAGTCCTAGTAATACGGTTGATCCAGTTGTTGTTATTCCGGAAGTTGCTTCAAATAAAGCATCTGTAATACTCAATTTTAATGGTTCCATAATGAAGGGAACTGCAGAAAATATAGATAAAGACACCCAGCTTAGTACGGTTAATAAGAAAGCCTCACGTGCTCGCATGTCGGGATTGGGAGTATAAGTCGCTAGAGCCAATGAAGCTCCAAAAAGTGCAGTCAGGATGCCTGAAATGCCAAAAGCTCTCCAAGAGATGTCATTATATAAAAGATCTACAATCATCGGAATAAACATTGCTATCCCTAACGCTGATACCATTAAGCCGACAATAAAAAATACAGGACGCAGATCGAGCATGCTTATTATCTACATCAGGTAGTGACTATATAAAAGCCTCAAATTCATTCGTCTCAATAAATGCTTAACAAAAAGACTTTTCGGCATTAGATAATGACAATGAAAGACTTTTATTTTTATACGCTTTCAGCTTCCTTTGTTGCTGTTAGCATTGCGATTGCAATGATGCAATCAACGGGGCCTCAAGTTAGTGACGAATGTATTATAGAAAATGGCTACATTGTTCAGGGAAAAAAATTAGAAAACCTTACTTCATCCCCGGGTACAAATTTTACATTTATGCCCTCTACACAGTCTTCTGCAGCATACATTACAGCTTTATCACATGTGCCTAGGAGGAAAGCACAAGCTTCAGCAGGTATTTTTGCTGTTTTAGGCCCTAATTATGAAAAAGTTTTAGGTGGAAGAGCATTATCAATGACCGTCAGCGCACGAAAGAACAAAGTAAACTCATTGGATGAATTTGATATGGGTTATTTTACAGCAGGAGCAGGTGATAGCGGATGGAAAACTCGTAAACTAACTGATGTTTGGAGAGATTACGTTTTATATTTTACGCCTACTCCCTCACAAGATGAACCAGATATAGATTATTTAGGAATATGGCCTGGCGTAGGGGGCAAAAAAAAACTTATGGATGTTAGATATATTAAACTAGAAGTTTTGGATAAAAATATGAACACAGTTAATAGATGCAGTGATAATAATAGTAATTAAAAGATGCATAACATGCTAATTCTTATAACAGGTTCAGCGGGATTTATTGGTTTCCATGCAGCTAAAAGATTTTTATCGCTTGGATATAAGGTAATTGGACTTGATAGTCTGAATGATTACTACGAAGTATCGCTAAAGAACGCCCGTTTAAGTCGTCTCGAGTGTCACGAAAACTTTGAATTTTATAAAGTCGATATAGCAGATTATAATGCTTTGGCAGATATTACCAAAGATAAGGAAATAACTTATATATTACATTTAGCTGCACAAGCCGGCGTAAGGTATTCATTAGAGATGCCTCGTTCTTATATAAGATCGAATGTTTTGGGGCATTTAAATATATTGGAATTAGCACGTAATACACCAACAATAAAACATATTGTTTATGCATCTTCTTCATCTGTTTATGGTGATAAAAGAAAGTCTGCATTTAAAGAGACGGACATTGTAGACTCACCTGCATCTCTTTACGCAGCAACAAAAATAAGTGGTGAGATGATTGCGGAAAGTTATAGTAAACTTTACGGTATCAAGCAGACGGGTCTCCGTTTTTTTACTGTATATGGCCCTTGGGGCAGGCCTGATATGGCATATTATATTTTTACGGATAAAATTTTTAATAAGGAACCTATAGAGCTTTTTTCACCTCAAGAAATGACACGTGATTTTACTTATATAGATGATATTATAGATGTGCTTCCCCGAATTATGGGATCTACTCTTAGTAATGGGCATGTAATATATAATCTAGGGAGCTCCAATCCGAACACATTAACACAATTAGTTGAAGCTGTTGAAACTGCTTGCGAGGCATCAACTCAAAAAGTGATCTTAAAAAAGCAAAACGGGGATGTAAGTCATACATTTGCTGATATAAGTGCGGCCAAGAGAGATTTTGGTTTTGCGCCGAAAGTTGAGCTTAAAGACGGAATAAAAAACTTTGTGGATTGGTATAAGAATTATTAAGTTTTGTACTTTGCAAACGTGAAGAGACTTTATTGGCTGAAGCGCTTTATCATTGACCGAGCTTGTTCACCTATTTCTGAATGATCTTTTGCATATGCTAATACTGCCTCAAAGTAGCCTAACTTACTTCCGCAATCGTAATCTTTACCTTCATATTCGTACGCATGAAATTTTTGATTTTGCATAAGTCTCACCATCGCGTCTGTGAGTTGTATTTCGTTATTAATACCCGCTGCTTGGTTTTCTAATATATTCATAATTTCTGGTTGTAGAATATAGCGGCCAGTTATTTTCAAATTCGAGGGGGCTATGGTAGGGCTAGGTTTTTCAACCATTCCAGACATTTGAATAATATTACCCTCTCTCTTTTGTGGATTTATAACTCCGTATTTTGAAACTTGGTCATTTGGAATCGCGTCGACTGCAACAATATTTCCACCAACTTTTTTATATGCATTAATCATTTGCGATAAGCATGATTTTTTTGATTTTATGAGTACATCAGGAAGTAAAATGGCGAAGGGCTCATTGTCTATGATTTCTCTTGCGCACCATATGGCATGGCCAAGGCCTTTAGCGCTTTGCTGCCTGACGAACGACATAGAGCCAGGCTTTGGTGTATCGTTATTTAGTTGATCATAAATGTCTGTTTTGCCTTTTTCACGCAGACTGTATTCTAGTTCGTAAGCTCGATCAAAATAGTCCTCAATTGCACCTTTGTTGCGACCTGTGACAAATATAAAGTGTTCAATTCCAGCCTCTTTTGCTTCATCTATGACATATTGTAATGCTGGCCTATCGACTACTGGTAGCATTTCTTTCGGAATTGTTTTTGTGGCAGGTAAAACTCTTGTACCAAAACCCGCCACAGGCAGAACTGCTTTTCGGATTTTTTTCATAATTCGCATTTACCTTCTTGAAAATATTCCTGATTATTTAGGCGGACCATAAACAAAATGCTCTATATTTTTATTTGACCAACCAAGCTCTTTAAGGACGGTCTTTAATCTCTTTTTTTTACCCATTGAACTGCCCTCAAGAGCCACAACTCTTTGATTAATTTTTGAAGCTAAAATTTCAGCTTTTTCTGTATCAATATTTAATAAGCGTTCTATTCGAGAGATCATTTTCTCATCCTAAATTTTATACTAATGTGTGTAGCATCTTTTTGTTGCCATAAAAGATAAATTTATTTTTCCTTTATATGCTCTATTAATAATGTTGGTACATCATGTGTGTTTGATTTGACTGTTGCTACAAGTGTTCTCTCTTTAACGCCTTTTTTTATGGACGAAACCTTTAT
>JBELEM010000003.1:97804-104245 GCA_042093735.1 Hellea sp.
CCGTTTTTATGTTCGATTAAAAAAGAGAATACCCCCCGGGTAATTTTATCAGTTAAAAAAAGATTTTTCCACGTTCTCACGTTACTATCTCTATTGTTTTCACCCCTTCCTTCCAATGGCGGGCCAACTATACAGTCATGTTTTTTTAGTTTTTGAGCCGCTAGCTCAATATCTTCAGTTTTTAAGACTAGTCCAAATAAGCCCTCTCCCTTTTCTTTCAGAGTATTTTTTATTAACTCAGCTCCCATGCCGCCGCCTTTTTGTGCCAGCAATTCCAGATATGTATTTTTGAAGATGAATAATGAATTTTCTGTTCCTAGGTGCTTGTGGGTTCCCCTCCAAACAGGGGGGCGACCTAACAATAATTCATAGTTGACTTCAGCCTCTTTAAGGTTTTTTACGGCAATAATAATGTGGTCTATTGCTGTAATCATTGCGAACTTCCTAATAAAATTTAGAGATCTGATGAGGTATATTACTTCTTAAAAGTTTTATAAAAATGAATAAGGCCATAAAGAAACCATATAACTACTGTCCCCCACCATAAAGCAAAAAACCAATCATTTTTATTTGTTCCGTTCCACTCCAGCCATTCGAAAACAAAGGCTTCAATAAAAAGATCAAAAGACAGAAGTAGAAAAAAACCAAAAACCCAGAATAAAAAGAATTTTATTTTTTTCATAATAACATTAATTACTTAAAATGTAACCTTTACTTCTCTTAATATTTATGGTAAGTATACGTTACATTTTAATTTGGGCATATGTCAATAATATTGTAGGAGAATAAAATGGAAGGAGCTTTAGGGGTGTTAGCTATTGGAACAGGCTATTTAGCCATACTAAGTCCAGCGTTGATTATTTGGGTGGTTTTTCACCATGTAAGTAAAATACAGAAAAATAAAAATGAAACCTTGTTGAATATCGCCAAAACAATTAATGATCCAGAACAAGTCAGAGAAATAGTTGATCAATTAAATCAAAAGAAAAAACCCACAGATTTACGAAAATCTGGCGTTATATTAATCTTTATTGGAATCGGTTTAGCTGGTTTTGGCGTTTTAAGTATACCTATTTTAAAGTCAGTCGGATTTTTGGTCTCCTCTCTCGGTATTGGTCTTCTGGTGGCTGGCTATATCTATCCAAATGAGAGCGAGGAGATAACTAAAGCTGTTGAAAGTTTTGAGAAATAAGAGAATTAGAACAATGACACATATGAAACGGTCGCTTTTAGTTTTTACCTCTGGCGCAACTCAAATCTTTTTTGCACTCTATGTTTTACTAAAAATAGCAAATATAAACATTATTCAATTACCTTCTGAAGCAATGTTTATACCAGGTATAATTATATTTTTAGCCTCGGGTTACCTTACAGCATCATATTATTTTGGTGATAAAAAAAATAATAGTGCACTCTATGACGAATATACTGCAATAAGGTATTATAAGCTTGGAGCCATAGGTTATGCAATAAACGGGATCGGTATATTCTTAATTTTCTCTACGCAAGATTATGCCAATTGGAGCCTTCAAACGGCTAATACAATGATTTACCAGATTGCATCTTTTGCCTGGCTGATATTTGGCGTCCTATTGGTATGTTTTTCTATTGGAGATTTCAAAGAGGCACGCAATGGGTAAAAACCATAAAAACCTTTTAAACAACCTGGAAGAGTTGAGAAGGTCTGCAGGACTAACACAAAAAGATTTATCTGAACGTGCAGGCGTTTCACGAAAAAGTATAAATGCTATTGAAAATGGAGTTTATGTTCCCTCCACCGTGCTTGCGTTAAAAATATCAAAGATTTTGAAATGTAAGGTTGAGGACATATTCTTATTGCCAAATTAAAAACTATTGACCTTATAAATGAATGGTCATTATGTTTCCTAAAAAATTATATGCGAATGTAGAGGATAATTATGAAGAAAATATTTTTGATACTAGTGACGGTTTTGTTGATATTGCCTGTGTCGAGTTATGCAGACCATCATCATGATAAATCAATTATATTTTATCTCGATATGAATGTGGCATCAGAAAAAGCGGAAAACTTAGATAAATTTGTAGCATACTTGTCAGAAACTGTTGAAAGAACAGAACCAGGAACCACTTACTATAAATACTTTATTTCTGCTGATAAAACTAAAGTTTCATTATTGGAGGTCTATCAGGATGATGCGGCTGCGTTGTTTCATGTAAGAAGTTTTTTAAAAGCAGTTCACCGGGATGAGTTTTTAGATACTTTTGAAATTACCAATTTCCAAGTTCTAGGGGAATCTAGTGAAGAATTGAAACTTGCTATGGCGGACTTCACGGATGATCACCGAACTCTTATTGATGGGTTTAAACGTAAATAAATTAGTCCTATTTAAACCTAGTAATAATCACATATGGAGACCTTTAATATGAGTAAAAAAGTAGTTATCTCCCAATCAATAATGTGGGCGGCAGCGATATTGGTTGTTTCAATAGTCCAAGAAAAACAGTTCGCTATTATGATGGTGGCTTTATTAGCAACTGTCTCATTAATTTATCTAAAAAAAGAAATGACCTAATATTTATACAATTTCCTAAATAATTAAGATAATATCAAGTAATTTAAATTTATTCATAAAATGGGTTTTCCATTTACATCATATATTTTCCAGGTAGGTAATACTCTTTTATCATCTTTATATTCACCTTTGGATAGAATTGTACCATTTTCATAATAGGTTATTTCTTCGCCGTTTTTCTTTCCGTTGATGTAGTACCCCTTGAGCAGAAGCTGGCCTGAATCGTAATAAAACAACCAGTTTCCTTCCCTGATACCATTTTTCATAGCACCTTGTTCACGTCCTATGACTTTACCTGTGAAGGGCGTATCGGAAAACTTTTCATAAAAGGCCTCGCCCCTCTGAATAAGTTCGGTCGATTGTATGTGATTGGGCGATGGCATCTCTGGCGGCGGTGATGTGGTTTCTGTGTTCTTGCCTCCGCTGCAGGACATTATTACTAACCCCCCCGCAGAAATTAGAACACTTTGAAACAGATGTTTTAATTTCATATTTTTCTCATACATCAAACTAAGCCCAGTGCTATTATGGCAATTATAGTAATAATGAGTAGCAAGAGGATCAGAAACATCCAAAAACTAAAAAAGATTGTACCAATGACTATTAAGGCGGCGCTGAATAAGCCTTTAATTAAGACCCTTCCTGGCTTCGTAATTATAGCACCTAAAATTATTAGGAATAATAAAGCCTCATTCATCAACAGTACTCTTATTTGCTATCATAGTATTTCTTAGGCTATGCTTCACTTATAAACAAAGACTTTCTCTAAAGGAACGCCAAATTTAAGCGCTATTTTAAAGGCAACTTCTAGTGACGGGGAATATTTATTTTTTTCAATTGCAATTATCGTTTGCCGGGTTACTCCAATGGCCTCCGCCAATTTTTGCTGCGACATCTCTCCATTATTTTCTCTAAGAACTTTAATGTTGTTATATATTAGTTTTTTCACATTATTTTCCTTTGAGCGAAAGATAAAGTTGGGAGATAAAACTAATGAGTTCAGCTAAAATAACAAATAAAACTAACGAATAGAAAAGCCCTTGAGGAGTATTGAAGAATTTGGAAAATGGGGTATTTAATAAAAGCTGAAATATTACAAACCATATAGCGGCCGTAAGAGTCCAGTAGCTATACTTATATGAAGTTAATTCTATTAATTTATCCCTCTCATCTTCAATACTTAATTTGTCTCCTAATTTTAATGCAGATTGGATAATAATTTCAAAAACTATAAATAAGATTACTAAAGCAAATAATTCACCAAACTTAGTTGGCCAATTAGTCAAATTTTTGAAACCGATATAAAGATAAGATCCAAAAAATATGATTGTTGTTATTATCGACGCTATTAGAGTTTTTTCTTTATATGATAAGTTCATTGTAAACCTCTGTTAAATATTTTTTACATATGTAAAAGATCTTTAACACTTTGTCAATTTAATCATGGAAATAATAGTAATATTAATTTAGTTATTTTTCATTAGTCGTAGATTTAGGAAAAAAAGTTCATGTTTAAAAAATTAACAAGTAGTATTTTAATGATAACGTTAATCGGCGGTTGCTCGGTTAGTGAGCCAACGTTTGATAGTACCTCTGAAGAAACGGCTGAAGCTTCACTTCAAGCAATGTTTCCAGATATTTCTTTTGATGATGATAACTTACCAGAGGGAGCCGATATACCTCCAGCAATTGATGCTCTTATTTGTAATGGCATGAAGGTGGGGTTTGCTAATCTTGATAAAACTAAGGAAGAAATCGCTGCTTTAGTAAGAGAGCCTTTTAATGGTATGACCGCAGCAGATATGGAAGCATTTGCGGTTGAAAATGATTATGTTGGTTGCGTGAGCAATATGCTTGAGAGCATAAAAGAAATGGAAGAAGGCTTGAAGGAAATGGAAAAGACTTTTGATGAGATGTAATTCTTTAAGGTAGCCATTTTAAATCAGTAAAATATTTGATTTTTAGTACTTTTCCTGCATAAATAGACAACAAAAATATACAAAGTTAAGGAGATAATCATGCCCTCATTTACATTTATTGCTTTGGCAGTTTTAATTGCTTTTTTTATAAAAAGTGGAATTCAAATAGTACCCCAAACTCGAGAGTACGTAGTTGAGAGGTTTGGTAAATATACTAAAACACTTAGAACAGGCCTAAATTTTATTGTCCCTGTTATAGATAAAGTGTCCAGTAAAGTAGATATTCTTGAGACTCAGTTAGAGGAATTAAGAATATCAGTGGTAACAAAAGATAACGTAGAAGTTGACTTAATTTCTGCTGTTTTCTACCGCGTAACAAATGCAGAAAAATCGGTATATAGAATTGACAATGTAGCTAACGCAATTGAACAAACCTCTAAATCTATAATACGATCGGAGGGCGGAAAATTAGATTTGGATGCATTACAATCCTCCAGAGATTCAATGAATATACAAGTATATGAGCAGTTAAAAAAGGCAGCAGAGATATGGGGTATTGAGGTAACAAGAGCCGAGATATTAGATGTCCAGCTCGACGAAGAAACGAAAGAAGCTCAGCGGCAACAGCTAAATGCTGAAAGAAAAAGAAGAGCTACTGTAGCTGAGGCTGAGGGCCAGAAAGAAACTATTGAATTAAACGCGGATGCGAACTTATATAAAGCTGAAAAAGAAGCTGATGCAATTAAGGTAAAAGCTGATGCCGAAGCTTATAAAGTAAAACTTTTAGCAGATGCTGAGGCAGAGCAAACTAAAGTTGTTGGTGATGCCATTAAGAAGCACGGGCAAGCAGCCGTTAATTTTGAAATAATGAAAAGGCAAGTGGATGGTCTGACAGAACTCGCTTCTTCAGGCCAAACAAAAACGCTAATAATGCCTTCAGAGATAACTAAAGTTCTTGGAGGAATTGAATTATTGGCGGAATCGGTTAAAGGGAGTAAAAGTAAGTGATACCTGATTTTATCTCAAACCTTGGCTCTACTGGATGGATAGCTTTAGGCGTTTTTTTATTTATATGTGAAATAACCCTTTTTACAGTCGCGGGTACTGGTTTTGGCTATTTTGTGGCCACTGGGTTAGGCGCATTTATAATAGGTGTTTTGTATAAAATTGGGCTGTTTGGCATTTCTACCAATTTAGGTTTTGTAATGCTTACATGGGCCATCTTAAGTTTACTGTCGGGTTATTTCTTTCAAACAAAATTTATTGATAGATTCTCAAAGAACAAAGGGGAAGATTTAAACTCCCATTCACTAAGAGACGATCACTCACATGAGGGCAGTCAAGAGGATAAGGGCTAACGGAAAAAGACAATAAACCGGTCTATCAATAGCGGCAGATAAACTCAAAGAGTGTTTTCAGCGATATATTTTGATATTGTAGCAAGGTCGGTTTTTCCTTTAAACTCAAATCTACATTTTCCGAGTTGTGAAAACCAAACTTCAAGTTCAGCATCCAAGTCAAATGTTCCCGCCGTTTCGATAGAGAATGCAATAATATTCTTGTAGGGCAATGATGTAAAATCTTTTTTACTTCCGGTTATTCCCTGAACATTCACAGATATTATTCTTTTACTTGTGAACACAACCCCGTCGCGCATGGATTTATATGAATCTAGAATGCTTTCACCATCAATAAGAATGTGAGAAACCTTTGATGCATACTCATCATTTTGTTTTAATTTGAAGAAACTCTTATTTTTAAAGTCTATAGCCATTAGCATAAACCCTTTAGGTGTTTAGCTTCTATTCTAAGGTATATGCTTTAATTACAAAAGTATCTTTGAGCATATCAATATCAATCATATCAAGATTTTGGCTACCATCACTAATTTGAACAATTTGACGGATTTTTACCGTGGAACCCTCACGGGTCCATATCCCTCTGAACGCCCCTCCAACTACGCTATC
>JBELEM010000004.1:0-85953 GCA_042093735.1 Hellea sp.
AAACAAGGATATGCATTGGCAGAAGCTGCATCTAAACTAGGAGCAAAAGTAACTTTAGTTTCCGGTCCAGTAAACGTTGATGCACCGCCATTAGTAAAGCTCGTGAAAGTAACGACTGCCAAAGAAATGCTTGAAGCATGTCAGTCATCACTCCCAGCAGATATTTTTATATCAGTGGCAGCTGTTTCAGACTGGCGTCCAAAATCTTGTTCTGACAAAAAGTTGAAAAAAGATGGAAATGCCCCTGCTCCTCTGGAATTAGAAAACAACATTGACATACTAAAAACAATATCAAGCTCTAAAAATCGCCCTAAATTTGTTATTGGTTTTGCAGCAGAAACTAACAACATTATTGAAAACGCTACAAAAAAGAAAAGCCGAAAGAATTGTGACTGGATAATAGCAAATGATGTTTCAGGAAATGTCATGGGTGGCAACAATAATAAAATGATTGTTATCATGGAAAATAAAATTGAAACTTGGCCTGAACTTACAAAACAAGAAAGTGCGGAAAGACTGGTTCGAAAAATAGCTCAAAAAGTAATATGAGAATTTTACTTTTTCTTCTCTTAATATCTATATCTTTCCAATCCCATGCAGATAACATAGCGGATTGCGAGGTTGTGATCATGGAAAAATATAACCCTGAGGATAACAAACAGACAATGGAAGTTGCGAGCTTTCACCCAGCTATAAATTTTATCGAAAGTATTTATAATGAAGATAAGGAAATTATACGCACTATAAATGGTTTTAAGATTAGAGCACTAATGTGCAGGCGCATGAATGTTATTCCCAAAAAAATAGACTACCCTATTCTCAAATCAGGAATACCGCTTATATTATCTCAAAATTTTGATAGCTCTACCTCAGGAATTACAAAGATTTACTACAAAAATAGAAAATTTAATTATACTTATAGCGGGCCTAATTTATCAGATAGAGACATAGAAAAAATGAAAATCAATCTTAATTTCTTCAATTCGCAATCATATGATTTTTCTGAAAAAGAAAAAAATAAATGAGAATAAAAACAAATTATCTCATTCAGTTTGTTTTATATGTAATGACATTCAAAACGAATCTACAAATATTAGGCATTTAAATAACGTGGAGATATTTCAATGACGCTATCTGTTGAAATTAAAAAACTTGTTCACTTTGGGGATTTAAAACTACCAGAATATGAAACAGTTCTTGCAGCTGGGGCGGATTTGCGTGCCGCAGTAGAGGAACATGCACCATTAATCCTGCACCCAGGAGCCAGAGCTTTAGTGCCAACAGGGCTCGCGATGGCTTTACCTGCAGGCTATGAAGCCCAGATAAGACCAAGGTCTGGCCTTGCTTATAAACACGGAGTAACTTGTTTGAATACACCAGGCACAATAGATGCAGATTACAGAGGCGAAGTTAAGGTACTCTTAATCAATCACGGTGATATTCCGTTTAAAATTTCAAGAGGCGAACGAATAGCTCAAATGGTTATTGCCCCAATAACACAACCTGAGTTCATATCTGTTAATGAACTTACTGATACAGCAAGGGGCGAAGGTGGTTTTGGCTCGACTGGAACCCAATAAGTAAAAACGATAGAGAGAAAAAACTCTTAATGGATGATGGTTACATTGAACGCTATTCTCGCCAACTAATTCTTAAAGAGATTGGGGGCCCAGGACAAAATTTATTATCAAAAGCACGAATAGCCATAATAGGGGCAGGCGGACTAGGCGGACCTGCTAGCATGTATCTAGCAGCCGCAGGCGTGGGCAGTATAACTATCATAGATAGTGATTGCGTTGAAACCTCCAATTTACAAAGGCAAATACAGTTTTCAACTTCTACAGTAGGTAAAGAAAAATCTGGATCTCTTTCGGAAAGACTGGTCGCTATCAACCCAAGCCTCGATTGCAAGGTCTTTAATGAAAGAATTAACAAGGAAAATGCGAAAAATATTTTATCTGACCATGATATACTAATAGATTGTGTCGATAACTTTGAAACCAGGTTTATAGTTAATGACTTGGCCTTGGATTTAAAAATACCTTTAGTGTCAGGCGCAATAAGTAAGTTTGATGGTCAAGTGAGTACTTTTTTAAATACAAAGGATAGCCCTTGCTATAGATGTTTTGTACCAGAAATACCACCCGACGCAGAAACTTGTAGTCAATTAGGTGTGATTGGAGCGACAGCAGGCATAATAGGCTCCATGATGGCATTAGAAGCCATAAAAATAATCACACAGGCTGGAAATACACTAAACGGAAAAATATTAATTTTTAAAGGATTAGAAATGATATCAAAAACTATAAAGCTGCCAAAAGATTTAAATTGCGTCGCTTGCTCGAAAAAATATAAATGAACGACAAAAACCTTCTAATCAATAAAGGTGATCATAGTCTCACGCGACTTTCTAACTTTAGGCATATTTAGCAACCAATCGCCTTCTTCATCACGGTAACCAAGAGGCAAAAGCACAACAGAACGAAGCCCCCGCTCCTTCAACCCTAAAATTTCATCTACCGCAGCAGGGGAAAACCCTTCCATTGGTGTGCAGTCTACTTCTTGCTCAGCAGCTGCAACCATAGCAATTCCGAGTGCAATATAGGCTTGTCGAGCTGCATGAGCGTAATTTACCTCGGCGTCACGAGGAATATAATTGGACTTTAAGTTTCCATAATATTGTCCAATCAAAGGTAAGTCTCCTCGAAGTTTAACATTCAAGTCAGCTACTTCATCAATTCGTGCTTCTGTGTAATTATCCCAAGCGGCAAAAACCAAAAGATGAGACCCATCAATAATAGGTGTCTGATTACTTGCCGCTTTGCAAATCTCTTCCCGTATATTTTTATTTGTGACAACAATTAATTCAAAAGGCTGGGTTCCGCTTGATGTAGGTGACATCCTTATTGCTTCAATAATGGCTTCAATTTTTTCCTGAGCTACAGTCCTCGTAGGATCCATTTTTTTTGTTGCATATCGCCAATTGAGTTGCTCATTTAAAGTTTTGCGCATTGTGTGTTTCCTATTATTATTATAATGCTATGAATTTAAAATTGTGTATACACAAAAGTAATTCAGTGAAAGACATATTAATGCTTAAGCCATCCTTTCAACATATATTACTTACCAACGCACTTTTGGCTTTAACTTCGATGCCCGCAGCTTACGCCGTTGAGGGCATGTTTACTCCAGACCAATTACCAGAAATTGCGATGGACCTCCGTGCCAAAGGCCTCAAAATGGAGCCCAGTCAAATTTCTGATCTGGTAGGATTTCCAATGGGTGCGGTTGTTTCACTCGGTGGATGCACAGCATCATTTGTCTCGCCGCAAGGCCTCGTCGTGACAAACCATCACTGCGCCTATGGCTCGATTCAGTATAATTCAACAAAAGAAAAAAATTACTTAGAGAAAGGTTTTCTAGCAGAAAACCTTGAGGCCGAACTCCCCGCAGCACCCGGATCACGTATTTATGTCACAGTAAAGCTAACAGATGTAACAGACTTGATAACAGGCGGTTTACCATCAAACATGTCTGGCGAACCTCGCTTTAGCGCTATTGATAGCAACCGAAAAAGTGTCGTCGCAGAATGCGAAGAAGATGAAGGCCACCGTTGCCGGGTTGCATCGTTTTATGGCGGGCTCCAATATAAGCTGGTTAAACAATTAGAAATCAAAGATGTTCGCCTGACATATGCACCCGCTGGACCCATCGGAAAATATGGTGGTGACATCGATAATTGGCAATGGCCGCGTCATACGGGCGATTTCGCTTTTTATCGCGCCTATGTTTCACCTGAAGGAAAATCTTCTGATTACAACAAACAAAACGTGCCGTACCAGCCACAATACAATTTGAAAGTTTCCTCTGAAGGGCTAGATGATGGTGACTTTGTTATGGTTGCAGGATACCCAGGAAATACGTCCCGCTACACGCGCTTGGCGCAAGTCAAAAATACATTCGAGTGGCAATATTCAACGTGGCAAAGCCTGCTAGACGATTGGATTCAAGCCATTAAAGGTTCGTCTAAGCCAGGTAGTGATGCTCGTATTAAATATGAGTCACGCTTGGCGAGTCTTAACAATCTCAACAAAAATCTTGGTGGTCAGATAGAAGGCGCAAGACGCGTTGACCTCATCGAGCGGCGTGCAACCCGCGAAGAAGGTCTCAATAATTGGATCGCGGCCAAAGCCCCTAATAAGGGATATGCCGAGGCAATTGAGAAACTCGATGCGTTGAGTACAGAAACTGCCACAGCCACACGGTCAAATTATTGGTATAACAATGCCACACGTCCGCAGCTTCTCGGTATTGCTCAGCGCCTTTACCGTCTTTCACATGAACGTATGAAACCAAATTCTGAGCGTGAAAGTGGCTATCAGGAACGGAATATGGACCGCATGAAACAAAGCATGACTGCCATGGGCCGCCGCTATGAGACAGCTGTAGACAAAGCGGAGTGGATGGTCTTTCTCAAGGGTTATATGACCCAGCCTGCAAGCGAACGTGTGAGCGCCTTAGATGGCGCCTTAGGCCTACACGATAGTATAAGCGTTGACGCACTATCAGCCAAATTGGACAATTATTACGCGGCAACACAACTGGATAAACTCGATAAACGTCTTAGTTTGATGGAAGCGACACCAGAAGAATTGGAAGCTAATTCCGATCCTTTCATGCGCCTCGCAGTCGCACTTTACGACCATGAACTTGCCATGGAAGCGGCCAGCAAAGACCGCGCGGGTCATCGTGCGGCTCTCCAGCCAAAATATATGGAGGCCATTATGGCTTGGCAAAAAGATCAGGGCCTAACAGCCTATCCTGATGCCAATTCAACTTTGCGCGTAACATATGGCAATGTTTTGGGGGGCTCACCTAGGGACGGGATGCGCTATGATCCCTTCACTACCCTTGAAGGCATTACGGAAAAGGATACGGGAGAAAATCCGTTTAATTCACCTCAATCCCAAATCGACCTGATTATGGCCAAAAATTATGGTCGTTATGAGCTGGAGTCAATTAAATCCGTTCCCGTGAACTTTTTAACAGATCTTGACTCAACAGGCGGAAACTCAGGCTCTGCAACCCTGAATGCACGGGGTGAACTTGTCGGTTTGCTCTTTGACGGTACAATTGAAAGCGTTAATTCAGATTGGGACTTCGACCCGCGCACCACTCGCTCTATCCACGTCGATAGCCGCTACATGCTTTGGGTTATGGAAAAAGTGGACAAAGCCAATAACCTATTGGAGGAAATGAACATCCTCAATTCACGAAATCCTATTAATTAAGCGTTGGTATCTCTCATGTCGATAACAAAAGACCCTGATTTATTTGCTATTAAACAGGCGAAATCTTTAATGGGTGGCTTCGCAGGCCCAACCATTATTCTGTCTTTTGTTCTAATGATATTTTTTTCTTTGACCTATATAGGCATGATATCAAAAATTATTTCACTTTGGACAGGGTTTCTTTTAGCATCCTTAATTACATATGGAATTTACACAGTAATGCATGATGCTGTACACGGCAGTATAACTGGTAAGCACAAATCTTGGAAATGGCTTAACGACTTACTTGGTTATTTAGCAGGTCAAATACTATTTACTTCTTTTAAAGCTCATCAAAAAGAGCATTTAGCCCACCACCAGCATACAAATATCGCGGATCAAGATCCTGATTTATACATTACGTCTGACACTCTATGGGGTGTTATTAAAGGATCGTTTTTGGCACTTCCACAGCAATATAAATATTATTTCAAGCATTGCTGGGGCAAAGCCAATAGAAGTGATAAAACCATAGTGATTATCGAGCTACTATTAATGTTAAGCTGGAGAGGCGCTCTATTTATTTTTGGTTATTGGAAAGTCGGGTTAATTTCTTTAGCAGCAACACAAATGGGTGCTTTTATGCTTGTAATTTTATTTGCTTGGCTTGTACATCGTCCTTACAATAAATCAAAGCGGTATGAGAATACGTCAACATTCGTATTCCCAGGAATTTCAGACAGCATCATAACCTGGATGTGGTTATTTCAAAATTACCATAGCGTGCATCATCTTTTCCCAAAAGTACCCTTTTACAAATACCGTGAACTCTATTTAAAAATCGAAAATGTAATGATTGAAAAAAATGCTCCCATTATTCGCATAATGGGTGCAAAATAATTGAATTCATGATTTTGAATTGATTCAAAGAAATAATGGTGCGGCCGAGAAGACTCGAACTTCCACGGGTTTTACCCCACAGCGACCTCAACGCTGCGCGTCTACCAATTCCGCCACGGCCGCACGTTAAGAACAGGGGCTATAGCAGGATATAAAAATTTGTGAAGAAAGAATTTAGGTTTTAGAGTTCTTGATTTTTATTTATTTTATGGTCAGTTATCGAACATGGAAAATAATAATTTGAAAAATGTAAATGATACTATCGAGTGGAAAAAAAGTCATAATATAATACCCTATGAAGATGCAGTTGTTTATATGGAAAATCGGGCAAAGCTTATTGCTACCCACACAGAAACAGAAAAAGTTTGGCTTTTGGAACACCCTTCGCTTTATTCAGCAGGCACAAGTGCCAATAAGACAGATCTAATTGATCCTAATAAGTTTCCGGTATTTCACAGCGGTCGCGGGGGCCAATACACATATCATGGACCAGGTCAAAGAGTTGCATATGTAATGCTAGACTTGCGTAAACGAGAAAGAGACGTTTCAGCTTTTGTTCGTAACTTAGAGCAATGGATAATAAACACTCTTCTGGTGTTTGATATTACTGCAGAAAGGCGAAGCGGGCGCGTGGGAGTATGGGTTATACAAGAAAATGGAAAAGAAGAAAAAATAGCAGCAATTGGTGTCAGAATAAAGAAATGGATTAGCTTTCACGGTATTAGTATAAACCTTAATCCAGATCTATCTCATTTTGAAGGAATTGTACCTTGTGGCATCCAAGACTTTGGAGTTACCAGCTTACACAGGCTTGGAAAGAAAATAGCCATGGACGAATTAGACGAGGCATTAAAATCCAATTTTGAAATAATTTTTGGTCCCACTGCCCCATCTAAAAACTTAAATAATTAAGCTACAGGCCCATATTGGTTTTCATGGTCATCATTGCTTATTAGGTATTGATTAAACCCTAAAGCAACAACAGCGCTTAAAGCTGTATTAGCTAAAAGAATCATCATTTCTTTACCAGCCACCATTTCTTCTGCCATTTTTTCTGTGTCTGCCTGCGATGCACCCGTGGATGAGGCTTCAATAATAGCCATAAAACCATCACCAAGCATTGTCATCATCAGAATTATAGTAGCCAATAAATATACTATAATAGGCAATAAACTTGACCAACCAGATTTTCCGCCATCATGATAACGTTTAATCCAAATTACTATCCAAGGGTATAGGAGTGCAATAGAAACTATTCCTGCCAAAGCACCAAGGCTATCCATTCCTAATAATTCTGGAATACTAAAAATAACACCTATAACAATAAGCGTTAAAGCTGACTTTTTGAAATCATTAGGATTCATTCTGCCTGCTGGTGATAGATAAGTATTTAACATTATTAACTCCCTTTTACGATTGTGATTATAGTAAAAGTTTTAAATCGAAAACAAGAAGTTTTTTTAAATATACGAAATCACTTAATTATTTTGGCTTGCCATAAGAATTAATATTTGAGTCAGATTTTGATATGCCACACCAAAGCGTAAAAATGAATATGATAGAAGCCATAACATTATAAACAGTTGCATTGCCCTCTGACAGATTTTTTTGATATGCGTTTTTTATTCTTTCAATCTCTTCAGGGTTTATGTCTTCTTTTCTATCATATTGAGAAAATTCACTAAAGTATTCAGTACCTCCAAATGCCAACATCACAACAATAGCAACAAAAATCAATAGAACTATCATACCTGTAAGAGGCCAAAAACTTCTTCCCATATCATGCAAACGCTTTCCATAAACACAGTAAGTCATGTGAAGAACCAAAAATGGAAAAGGAATAGAAATAAGAAAAGCAAGCTGACTATTTCCTAATCTTTGCAAAGCGAAGTTAAAAAGCGAAGAAAGCAAGGTTAATATAATTAAACCTACCCAAAAATCTTTTCGGCCCATTCGGCCTGAAGGTGATAATAACATTTTTCTTGGTGTAATCATAAGACGACCTAACCCTTAAGTAAACTTGGAACAATAGTCACAAAGGCCGCACCTTATATTTTATGAACTCAAACAAATTTTAATATTTTGCATAAATCGTTTATTTCAGCACGTAAATTAATAATACGTTCAGCATCTTCCTCATCCTCGCCCCAATATTTTTGTTGCCAGGTTTGATCTAAACGCGAAAGATTAAATGCTTCATCGCCATTTAATCTATCTTCCATGACAGCCATGGCTAAAATAACCGAGCCATAAACAGAAACTAAATGAAGAAATAAAGTTAGTTTTAAATTACAAAGTTTTGATGCATATTTTTCTATTGCTATTAAAGATGCTTCTTCTTGCTTTACAGCTAGTATACTTGTCGTCTTTTTTAAAGAAACACTTCTTGACGCCGCCCATTCAAGAATAGGGCTCCATTTTTTTTCTTGTTCTTCTCTATGAAGCCTTACCTTATCTTCGCGATAACAAAGTGTATCAGTCTCCCCATATTTTCTGGCCTCTGCTATCAATATCTGCCTATTATTAGGAGTCTGCTCTACAGCCACATTGAAAAGTCTTGTTAATGGCATTAATGACGGACGGATATATTCGTCTTGTTTGTCCCATTCATTTGCAACCAATAAAGACAAGTCCTGGTTAGGCAGATAAAGGTTTTTTTTACCAGGTGTTTTTAAAATAAAAGCATCAAGCTTAATAACCCATCCGTCTTCTGATTTTTCAGTAGAAACATTTTTATAAAAGCGTTTCGAATATTTCTTAGCCATCAAAAAGGTCATCCCAATCTACAACGGGATTTATTTTGTAAAAATCCAAAGTTTCAAATGCATCGTCCATATGCGAAGGGAGCGGAGCTTCTATATATAGGCTTTCTTTACCCTCAATTGGTAAGGTTATTGAACGAGCATGTAAATGTAATGAATTTTCTATTCCTCCAGGCAATGGTCTATCAGTCATATATTTGGGGTCACCCGCGATAGGTACACCAAGTAATTGCATATGTAACCGTAATTGATGTGTCCTACCCGTCAGAGGTTTCATCACAACCCATGCTAAACGTTGGCCAGCTTTTGCAGCAGTATGGTATAATGTTTTAGAATATTTCGCACCTTTAGCACCATGGTGAACAGCTTCCATAATTTCTTTGCCTTCATGCTTATTTCCAAACCTGTTGTCCAAGCGTCCTTTTGCAACATAGCCTCTAATCTCACCACTTGATGGTTTTGGGACCCCATTAGTTATTCCCCAATAAGTTTTATCAGCTTTCCTGCTTTGGAAGGCATTACCGATTGACTTTGCAGCAGATAAGTTTTTGGCAATCACAAGAACTCCAGATGTATCCCGGTCTAAGCGATGAACTAACCTGCAGCCCTCACCCAAAGAAGGCAGCATTCCGTCAATATGTCGAGACGTACCAGTTCCCCCCTGAACAGCTACCCCATGAGGTTTATTTAGAGCAATTAAATCACTATCTTCATATATTATAATTGATCTTAAAAAATCAGCTTCTTTAGAACTTACCTGATGTTTGATTTTTACTTTAGACGGTTCAGGCAAAGGGGGAATCCGAATTACTTGGCCGCTTACAATCCTTAGATTTCCCTTGGAGCGTTTGCCATCCACGCGCAACTGTCCTGTACGAAGCAACTTTTCAACTTTACCATGCGGAACATGTGGAAACCGTTTTTTAAACCACCGATCAAGACGTGATCCTGTATCTACAGCATCAACAGTTATATTTTGAACTAAACTCATGAGCCTAAGACTTTACGTGCCAAAATTAGGCCCAAAATTAAAGCTCCCACAGAAAATAAAACGGAGGAACCAATATATGAAATAAATAAGCCATAATCTTTCTTTTCATACATAGTGAAGGCTTCTAGAGAAAAAGCACTAAAGGTTGTAAATCCACCTAAAAGACCCACCCCGAGAAAAAGCATAAGATTACTTACATCATTAACCTTTGATGAAACCCAACCCACAAGGAAACCCATAAAAAAACTTCCCACGATATTTACGGTAATTGTACCCAACGGATAGTCAGATACATAAAACTTCGAAATAAACAAACTCAAAGAATAACGTGCACTGGCTCCTAGAGCACCTCCGAGTGCTACATATAAAATACTACTCATTTTGGTGCTTTACGCCCTGAGAATCATATGAGCAATGAAAGTTTTAAAAAATCATATAATTTATATTTTTTTACCAGTACTAGGCATACCATCAGCAGATAATAAAACTGCTAGCCAACGTGTTGTTGAAAATTGTGCAAATACAATCATAACTATAACCGTTAAAGGGGCAGAAAGAAACGCACCTACCCCACCCCATAATGCATACCATAAGGTTAAAGATAACACTACAACGAGGGCAGATAGATTTAAGCTATCTCCCATCATTTTTGGCTGTATTGTATTGCCAATAATAAATTGGACTGCAACTAAACCAATAGTTAGAATTAAAATTGGAGTTATGGACTCAAACTGCATAACACCAAAAGCCACAGGTAAGATAATTGCCGCCAAACCACCCACGATTGGTATATAATTTAAAATAAAAATAACGAGCGACCAAAATAATGCGTTTTCCAGTCCTAAAACTGACATTATGGCAAAAGACAGTATTGTTTGAATTAGACTTATAATGGTCTGAACACTCACATACCTCTTAACTGAATTACGGATACTTTCAAAAATCTTCATTGCCTTTAATTTCGAGGATTTTTTAGTAAACAAATGCTCAATTTTTTGAGGGAAAGAGGCTTGAGCTGCAAAGAGGAAAGCCACATAAATTGAAATAGTAACAAAATCAGATAAAACACTCTGTACTGAATTTGCAAAACCAATTAAACTAGAATTAATTTTAGCCTCTAAATTCAAACCAGATATGAAATTAGCAATATTCTCTTCTTGATAGCCCACTAGACTTGAAGCCCACTTAAATAGAACATCTAGACGTGCCTCATAAATCGGGGCCTGTTCAATTAGGTCACCTGCAGTGTCGATAACAACAACAGTTATTCCTGCTAGTGAAATTACAACAGTCATAATTGCAATAATGAGCGCTACCCAATAAGGTATCCTCTTTGATAAGCTATCTATCCAACTCGCAAAAGCATCAATTATAAGCCAGATAAATACAGCCAATGCTATCGGGGATATTAAATCACGAGTAAAATACAAAGATGTAATCACAGCAAGGAAAGTTAAAGTTAAAAGTGATGACCGTATTGTAGTATCCATAGCACTTTAATCCTCTCTTTTATCAATTACGTCAACATTGCATTAAAATTAAATATCCAATAGGTGGATATGAATAAAAAAATAAAGCTGTAGTTACAAGGCTCACCCTTGGTTAAAACATAGGATTCGTATCATGGTTACCCGGTTTGCTCCATCACCAACGGGAAGGTTGCATTTAGGGCATGCGTTTGCAGCCAAAGTAGCTTTTAATTTTTCAAAAAATCAGAACTTTAATTGCTTACTTCGTATTGAAGATATTGATCACACCCGCTGTACAAACAAATACACACTGGAAATATATCAAGAGTTGGACTGGCTTGGTTTTAATTGGCCGTTGCCCGTGAGGGTACAAAGTAAACACTATTATGATTACGCTAAAGCCATAAAAAACCTTTGTAATTTAGGGCTTGCTTATGAATGCCCATTAACAAGAGCGAATATTAGAGACGGCTTATTACCAATAAACAAAGGAATAAGCGTTAAAGGATATTTAGATAACTTTAAAGACGGCAATAGTAAGCCAAAAATAACAAACTCCATTAGGTTGGATCTGAGAAAGTCTTTGCAATATGTAAAAGATCAAGAGCTCATATTTATAGAAACAAGCTCTGGAACAGAAAATAAAGTAAATTCAAAAATTGCGTTGATGGATGCTGTAGAAAGCAATAAACCTGATCCTATTATTGCAAGAAAAGATATAGGGGTATCATATCATATAGCCGTAACACATGACGACCATTATCAGAAAATTACTCATGTAGTTCGCGGATATGATTTGTATGAATCAACACACTTACATGTCTTAATTCAAAAACTAAGCAATTGGCGAACACCAAAATACCATCACCATCCAGTTCTAAATAATGAATATGGTGATAAACTTTCAAAACGCGGATTAGATACAACAATTAGATCTTTACGAAGTAATGGCTTAACCGCGAAGCAAGTATTAGATATGGCAACTTTATGACAGAAATTCATGAAAATAATTTCTTATTCAATACTTGGTATTTCATTGGAACTTCCTCAGAAATAAATTCAGGGAAAATGAAAAGAAAAGTTATTGCAGGACAACCTATAGTTATTGGAAGGCGTAAAAATGGTTCTATTTTCGCCTTAAGAGACACTTGTCCGCATCGAGCCGCCCCGTTTTCAAAAGGCTGTATTATAAAAAATACAGTTGAATGCCCCTACCATGGATGGAGGTTTGATGTAGACTCTGGTATTTGTAAAACTATACCTTCTTTAACCTCGGATCAAAATTTAAAAATAGAAAGAATTTCAGTTCCGACATATATAACCAAAGAGCAAGACAATTTAATATGGGTTTACTTAGCAAACAATAAATGCACGAATAAGCCGAGCACAAAACCTTATAAGCTTCCATTTTCAACAAAAAAAGCAATTATCGATTACAGCTGCATATTAGAATGCAATATTGATCATGCTGTTATTGGCTTGATAGACCCAGCACATGGCCCATATGTTCATAAACAATGGTGGTGGCGATCACCTAAGAAGATACAAGATAAAATAAAATATTTTGAGCCTTACTTACTAGGCTTTACTATGAAACCGCACTCTCCATCTGCAAACAGTTTCGCCTACAAGTTACTTGGAGGAAATCCAGTCACTGAAATTATCTTTCAAATTCCTGGTTTCAGAACCGAGGAAATAAAAATTGGTAAAAAAACTCTTCTGTCAATCACTATTGTAACCCCAGTTAGTGCGAATAAAACTGAAATACGCCAAATATTTTTTACCAACCTGAGAATTATAAAAATATTATCGCCAATATTACAGATCTTTACCAAAAAATTTATCCAACAAGATGCGAGTATTATTAAACTTCAACAGCTAGGTCTGGCTTACAACCCTAAAATGATGCTTATTGATGATGCTAACACCCAAGCAAAATGGTATTATGCGATAAAAAAGGAATGGAATGACTGCAATGAGAAAGGTCGTAAATTTCAAAATCCGGTAAAAGCAACAACACTAAAATGGCGGACTTAGAGTTTAAT
This sequence comes from Hellea sp., assembly GCA_042093735.1. Classification (GTDB taxonomy): domain Bacteria; phylum Pseudomonadota; class Alphaproteobacteria; order Caulobacterales; family Maricaulaceae; genus Hellea. The sequence continues at coordinate 13,438 of JBELEM010000004.1, forward strand.
TTAATACCCTACCAGCTATTGCATCAAGTTTAGAAACCAAAAGACTATCACGACTTTCCTGAGGGGTTATTATCGCAAAATCTAGATTTCTTTCAATACCTTGAGTTCCATCATCTCTAAGACCATAGTCCTTTATTATTTTTGAAAATTCGCTCACAGTATTTGAAGCCGTGAGGGCATTTTCATTTAAAATTTTAATAACAGCCGCGACATCCACATTGTCTTCACCTTCGCGCCAACAATCATAATCTGTTACCATTCCAACAGAAGCATATGGCAATTCTGCTTCTCTAGCGAGCTTTGCTTCTGGCATATTTGTCATTCCAATAACATCGCAACCCCAACTTCTGTAAAGGTTACTTTCAGCTTTAGTGGAAAACTGAGGTCCCTCCATCGCTAAGTACGTTCCTCTGTTATGAACTTTTACTCCAGTCGAATTAGCTGCTTTAAAAACAAGTTTTGCAAGCCGGTCACAGACTGGATTAGCGAGAGATACATGCGCGACTAACCCTTTTCCAAAAAAGCTTTTTTCGCGTTTAAAAGTTCTATCAATAAATTGATCTATTACAACAAAATCTCCAGGTTGGTAATCTTCGCGCAAAGAACCAACAGCCGACAGTGAAATAAGGTCAGTACACCCAGCTCTTTTTAAAACATCTATATTTGCTCTATAATTAATATCACTGGGAGTTAGGCTATGCCCTCGACCATGCCTAGGTAAAAATCGAAGTTTAATTCCATTTATTTCAGCGAATAAAATAGAGTCAGAGGGTGGTCCCCAAGGGCTATCAATGGAAATCCACTCTTTATTTTCAAGCCCTTCTATATTGTATAAACCAGAACCTCCAATTATTCCTAAAATCCATTCACTCATAATAATCTTCTAAATCTCCAAATAAAAAAACCGCCTGTAATGAAACGGCGGTTGATTTATAAAACTATAAAAATATTTAATGCTCAACGTCTTTCCAGACTCGCTTATAAGAAAACCAAAGTAATATTGCAAGAATAGTCAAATAGAGCATTGTCATTAGTCCAGCACTTTTCCTCTGTTCCATTTTTGGGTCAGACGACCACGCTAAAAATTCAGTAACATCTGCAGCCATTTGTTCTACCGTAGCAGGTGTGCCATCAGCATATTCTACTATATCTTCAGTTAAAGGGGCAACCATAGCAATGGCTCCTCCATCCATGACTGGATTATAACTTAAACCTGGACCCATAACCATATCTTTTGGCATTTCAGCGTCGTAAGCCAACAAAAGATTATAAATGTAATCCGCGCCGCCATTTCTAGCTGAAACTATCACCGATAAATCGGGAGGGAGACCACCTCCGTTACTGGCTCTGGCAGCAGCATCATTCGGATATATAGCTGGAAATTTATCCGCAGGAACACCCGGGCGCTCTAAAATATCACCGGTTTCTCCATCTATACTTTCAATACTCCAGTCAGCAGCAAAATTCTTTACAAGAGGGTTATCGTTAGGGTTTGGATAACGCTCATCGTAAAAAGGAGCCCCTTGGTCGCCTAGGTGTCTAAACGATAGATGCTTAAGTTGATGACAAGATGAACATACTTCTCGATATACCTGATATCCGCGTTGGGCAGATGCCTTGTCGTAAGTTCCAAAAGCACCATTGAAATGCCAGTGCTTATGCTTCATTTCATAGTCGCCTGTGTTACTGTCCCCGGCGGCATGACCCACCCCCGTGAAAGTTGTAATTACAAGAGCTACTACGACGAAAATTAGCTTAGCATTAAAATACATCTCAACCCCCTATTCAGCTGGCACAATTGCGGTATGTTTAATATCGCCAAGTACTGCCTTAGTGATTGAATCTGGACGGTCTTTTGGGGTTTCTACAAGACCTAGTATGGGCAATATTAAGACAAAATATGCAAAATAATAAATAGTTGCAATGCGTGAAAGCCACGTAAAATTAAGTCCTCTTACTTGTCCCGTTGCATCTGTCCCAAAAGGTATGGCAATGTTATCAGGTGTTTCAGCTCCACACCAGCCAAGTATGAAACAGAAAAATAGGAAAATCCAAAAGAACCATTTTGCTACCGGACGAAACCTCATTGATCGAACTTTTGAAGTATCAAGCCACGGCAGTACAAATAAAACAACTATAGCTCCCAACATTAGTACAATCCCGAGAAGCTTATCCGGTACAGCACGTAGTATTGCGTAGAAAGGTAAAAAATACCATTCTGGTACAATGTGTGGGGGCGTCTTAAGTGCATCAGCCTCGATGTAGTTATCGGCGTGACCTAACGCGTCAGGCTGGTAAAATATAAAAAAAGCAAAAATCAGTAGAAAAACTACAACTGCAAAACCATCCTTGATGGTGTAGTAAGGGTGAAAACTTAGTGTGTCTTGTTTTGTTTTTGTTGTAATACCTATCGGATTATTCTGGCCAACATGATGTAAGGCCCAGATATGCAAGCCTACAAGTCCTGCAATTACAAAAGGCAGAAGATAATGAAGAGCAAAGAAACGATTTAAGGTTGCATTATCTACTGCATAACCTCCCAATAGCCACTGTTGTAAACTCTCTCCGACAACAGGTACTGCGCCAAAAAAACCAGTAATGACTGTTGCACCCCAAAAAGACATTTGTCCCCATGGGAGCGTGTACCCAAGAAATCCAGTCGCCATCATTATTAGATAAATCAAACAACCAATTATCCACAGAACTTCTCTCGGCGCTTTGTAAGATCCATAGTAAAGGCCTCTAAACATATGCACATAAACTGCCAGAAAAAACATTGAGGCACCAACTGCATGCATAGGCTGCAAAAGCCAACCAAATGGTACATCTCGTCGAATACGCTGAACAGAGTCAAAAGCAAGGTCGACGTGAGGAACATAATGCATAGCGAGGATTATGCCTGTTATTATTTGGGATACTAAACATAACGTCAGAATTCCTCCAAATGTATACCAGTAATTTAGATTTCTAGGAGATGGAAACGTCATGAAGTCTGCACCCATGCGAACTATAGGAAGACGGGTGTCGAGCCATTTTGTGGCAGCATATTTGGGTTCGTATGTAGAAGGGTGTCCGCTCATATTTAACCTACCTTAATAACCGTATCTGAAACATATTTATATTCTGGAATTGCCATGTTCTTAGGGGCCGGACCTTTGCGAATACGGCCAGATGTATCGTAATGAGAGCCATGACAAGGACAATACCAACCATTAAAATCGCCAGATTCTCCAACTGGAATACACCCAAAGTGCGTACAAACCCCAATCATCACAAGATAACGTGGGTCGACAGTTCCGTCTGGCTTGGCAATCAATCGTGCGCTATCTTCTTCGGGATCTGGACAATCACTTATGAGCGTGTCTTCAGCAATCTTTATCTCTGCAGGAGTTCTGTGTCTGACAAAGACAGGCTTTCCCCTCCATAACATTTTAAGCTGTTGCCCTTCCGCCACTTTAGATACATCTATTTCTATTGATCCCGCAGCCAATGTATCAGCGGCTTTACCCATCTGCGCTACCAGGGGCCAACCCAAAGAAACAGCACCAGCTGCTGCTGCTGCTCCTGTAGCTATAAAAATAAAATCTCGTTTGCCTTCATCATCGACTGCAGTGACTACATCTAATTTTCGATCATCGGACATAATCTGTCCACTCCTTTTCGGTGCGATAGCATTTCATATTATTCTATAGCGTTATTACGTACAGCGTTCTATATACATATGAGAAGAACATCCATAGTTTATTCGCGCTAAAACGACGCAATGCGACACATTTTATTAGGGTACATATTTATGAAAATTATTCTCTACCAACCTGATATGGCTGGAAATTTTGGAGCAATTATGCGATCTTGTGCATGTTTTGGTATAGGTTTAGAAGTAATTGAACCCTGCGGTTTTCCTCTTACCTCTAAAGCAATTCGTCTAGCAGCTATGGATTACGGATCACCACAAGAAATTATTAGGCATAAAAGTTGGAACAGCTTTATGAATATTCCCGACTCAGGAAGGTTGATATTACTTACCACAAAAGGTGCAACACCCTTAAACGACTTTCAGTTCCGTAGTGATGATCGTTTAATTTTTGGGCAAGAGAGTGCCGGAGTTCCTGAGACAGTTCACTCAGTCTCAGACGAAAAAATTATTATACCTATTGCGACAGGTATGAGAAGTTTTAACTTAGCAACATCGGTTGTAATCGCTGCTTATGAGGGATTACGACAATTGAACCGCCTACCCAGCTAATAACATATCATTTAAGAAAATTTCTCATAGACCAAAGATTTTTTCAGCTGTAAACATCAAAATACAAACCTATTTACTTTGACAGGCTCATAAATTGCAAAATTTAAAAAAAACTAAGGCAACTGTTTGGTTCAAAGAACTCAGAGATATAATTTGTAATGAATTTGAAAAACTTGAAAAGGAAGCACCTGCAGAACTATACGGAAATACAGCTGGTAAATTTATCTATGAGGATTGGTTGCGAAATGAAAAAAATGGAGGTGGTGGAACTGGGGGAATGCTTCGAGGGCGGCTTTTTGAAAAATGCGGAGTTCATATTTCAACAGTAAATGGAGAGTTTGAAGGAGAAATGAGAGAAAAAACTCCTGGAGCAAAAGAGGATCCAAGGTTTTGGGCGGCAGGAATTTCGCTTATCGCTCACATGCGCAACCCACATGTACCTAGTGTTCATTTTAATACTAGGTACATAGTCACAACCAAAGGATGGTTTGGCGGAGGTGGTGATTTAACACCTACTCAAGCTAAAGATCGCGTTCAAACCTCTGAAGATGCTCTAGATTTTCATGCCGGGATGCGTACTGTTTGCGAGAAGCATTCAGTAGCTGATTACAACAAATTTAAAGACTGGTGTGATGACTACTTCTTTTTACATCACCGCTCAGAACCACGAGGAGTAGGTGGTATATTTTACGATAGATTAGATAGTGGTGACTGGGAAGCAGACTTTGCCTTTACAAAAGATTTAGGTGTCCATTTTAAGAATACATATACAAACATTGTAAGAAAAAGAATGTTTGATGAATGGACAAATGAAGATAGGGAAGAACAGCTGATACAAAGGGGCAGATATGTGGAGTTTAATCTTCTCTGGGATAGAGGGACCACATTTGGTTTAAAAACAGGCGGGAATATTAAAACCATCTTAAGCTCTTTGCCTCCAGTTGTTAAGTGGCCTTAAAGCAAGATTTAGTTATTTAAAGGAAAGATTAAATTGATCAAAAACTTCATTTGCGCCGGATTATTTATTTTTATATTTTCCAACACATTATTAGCCCAAATAATCGTTCAGGGTGGTGGCATAGCCAATGACTGCTACAAAAATACAAAATTAGAAAGCACTAGCAAGTTAACGTCAATTAATATTTGTTACAAAGCACTTAAAGAACCATTGTCAAAAAAAGACAAAGCTGCAACTCATGTTAATCTCGGTATTTTATTGATGAGAAGAGGCGAATATCTCAAAGCACAAGAGCAATATACTAAAGCAGCGAGAGCTCAGCCTGAATTATCAGAAATATATATTAATTTAGCGGCAAGTAAAATTTACACTAAAAATTATATGCATGCCATTGAAGCGGCAACTAAGGCCATAGAGATGGGAACAGACAAACTGCCTGAAGCACTATACAATAGAGCTATAGCTCATGATAATTTGGGATTATCAGAAAAAGCTTTAGCAGATTTAGTTTTAGCTCTCGAAATACGACCCAACTGGCCGCCAGCCACAAATATGATTTCACTATATGATAAAAATAGTAAAATTACTAAAAGTAAATAAAAGTCTTATTCAAGCTTGAGTTTACAGTTCACTTCTTTAACATAAAACACTAGAAAACAAGGCATTATTAGCATGAAAAAAATACAATCAGAATATAGTTATGATGACTTAATAATAAGCGGAGAGGAAAGTCTATTTGGTCCAGGGAACGCCAAATTACCTGCTCCGCCAATGCTCATGTTGGATAAAATTAGTCACATAGGACTTGATGACGGTCCGTTTTCTAAAGGAAGTGTAATCGCAGAACTTCAAATAAACCCAGGTCTCTGGTTTTTTGATTGTCATTTTAAAGGAGATCCCGTTATGCCGGGATGCCTGGGGTTAGATGCAATGTGGCAACTAGTGGGTTTTTGGTTGGGCTGGTCAGGGTCGCCCGGGCGCGGAAGAGCACTTGGTGTTGGGAAAGTAAAATTTACAGGGCAAGTAACTCCAGATGTAAAGAAGGTTAGATATGAAATAGATCTCAAAAGAGTAATTCGCAGAAAACTTGTGCTCGGTATAGCTGATGGAAGAATGTATTCTGATAACAATTTGATCTACAAAGCAGATGATTTACGTGTTGGTTTGTTTGTTCCTGAAAATTCAGAAAAAGAGGTATTGTAATGCGAAGAGTTGTAATAACGGGCATTGGAATAGTTTCATGCATTGGTAATAACAAAGACGAAGTTGCGAAAAGTCTAAAAAACGGGACTTCAGGAATTACAAAAGATGAAAGAATGGCCGAGCTAGGCTTTAGAAGTCAAATATCAGGTCGACCAACACTTGTTGCAAAGGATCATGTACCAAAAAGGTCATACCGCTTTATGAGTGATGCCGCAGGATGGAGTGCGGTTTCAATGCAGCAAGCTATTGATGACTCTGGATTAAATGAGGAACAAGTGTCTAATGACCGCACGGGTATAATAGCAGGCTCGGGCGGACCAAGTGCAATAGAAATTGTAAGGGCAGCTGATATAACACGTAAAAATACTTCACCTAAACGCATTGGGCCCTTTGCAGTTCCTAAAGCAATGTCGTCAACTGTGTCTGCTACATTGGCTACGCACTTCAAAATTAAAGGCGTGAATTATTCCATTACATCGGCTTGCACCACATCATTGCATTGCATTGGTGCAGCTTGCGAGCAAATACAATGGGGGAAACAAGATATTATGTTTGCCGGAGGAGGTGAAGAAGTTGAGTGGGCAATGTCCTCTTTGTTTGATGCAATGGGTGCTATGAGTAGCAAATATAATAGCACTCCAGAGACTGCTTCAAGAGCATTTGATGTTAGTCGTGACGGCTTTGTAATAGCAGGTGGTGCAGGAATGGTTGTTTTAGAAGACTATGAGCATGCTCTTGCAAGAGGTGCTAAAATATATGCAGAAATAACAGGTTATGCGGCAACATCTGATGGATATGATATGGTTGCTCCATCAGGGGAAGGTGCAGAAAGAGCAATGCGAATGGCATTAAATGACGCTAAAGCAAAAGGAATTACAAGAATCGATTATATTAATCCTCACGCAACTTCGACGCCAGTTGGAGATGTGGCTGAAACAGGTGCAATTCATCGGGTTTTCAAAGACGATTGTCCCTACATATCAGCTACTAAGTGCTTGACTGGGCACAGCTTGGGTGCAGCAGGGGTTCAAGAGGCCATTTATAGCTTGATTATGATGGATAAAGGGTTTGTTGCACCATCTATCAATATAACTGAGCTGGACCCTGAACTTCCAAAGGTCAACATTGTAACTAAGATGATCGAAACAAATTTGACTTCAGTGATGTCAAACAGTTTTGGGTTTGGTGGTACTAATGGAAGTGTAATATTTACTAAAGTTAAATAATAATTTATCTATGACACTGCTATTTTTAGTTATTTAGCAGCTACAACTATAAAGGATAGTACAATGGCAGATCAACATTTTCCAACTGGTACTTTAATGGCAGGAAAGCGCGGCCTTGTCATGGGAGTTGCTAACAAAAATTCAATCGCATGGGCTATTGCGCGTCAGCTATCTTCTCAAGGAGCGGAGCTAGCCTTTACTTATCAGGGAGAAGCACTTTTACGTCGTGTGAAACCACTTGCTGAGTCCATAGGCTCATCAATACTTTGTGAATGCGATGTCACAAACGATGAAACAATGGATTCAACTTTTTCAAAACTTGAAACAGAATGGGGTAAAATTGATTTTTTAGTTCATGCCATTGCATTCGCCGGTAAAGATCAATTAGCTGGAAGTTTTATAAAAAATACAACGCGAGAAGGCTTTAAATCAGCTCTAGACATATCAGCTTACAGTTTTGTGGATGCTGGAAGGCGTGCTGCTGAAATTATGAATGACGGTGGATCTATGATCACCCTTACATACCTTGGTTCTGAAAGAGTTATCCCTAACTACAATGTAATGGGAGTTGCAAAAGCTGCTTTAGAGGCGAGTACTCGTTACATGGCGGCTGATTTAGGGCCCAGACAAATTAGGGTAAATGCCATATCTGCCGGACCGATCAAAACACTTGCAGCTGCGGGTATTGGATCTGGGCGACACATGTTCAGATTTAACAAGGCTGCTAGTTCACTTCAGGACAACACAGATCCCATGGGAGTTGCGGGTGCGGCTTTGTATCTTCTTTCTGATCTTGGACTTTCTTGTACCGGTGAAACACATCATGTTGATGGGGGTTTTCATTCAGTAGGGATGCCCCAAGAGCTAGCCCTTAAAGAAAGCCTAGGTATTAGTTAAACTTTAACATAACTATAAATTATTAGACTAAACTCTCTAAATCTTCGCGAGAAAGATTAGCAGCTGCGAAATAAACTAACTCTAATGTTACGGTAGGACGACCTTGAGATACCACCTGAGATATGAAATTTAAATAATTTGCATTTTCTAAACTAATGCGAATAGTTGTTCTTTTATTGGTTGAAAGTCGAATTTCAGAGAACCACTCTGTTATCTCGGAATTATGATATTCTTCTCTTATATGATTTAGTATTAAATTGATTACCTTTGAACGTGCTTTTGTTTTTAAACGTCTCCCCATCTGCCTGATTAATTTTTCAGCACCTGGTTCGATTAGCATTTCAATAGCTTTTGTACCCATAATAAAGATTTTGCACAAATAAGTTAATGAAAACTTAATAAAGTTAGGAATATGAAAGGCAAACTGACCATATATAAATTAAATTATAAAAAATTTATGGATGCATAAATCAATTTGGTTCTTGAATATTATGTCTTTTAAAAAAGTCAGAATTGACTTTATAAGCTTCATTCTCACAAATGCCTACAATAGTATCTATTCCAGCTTCCTGAAGAAGCGCCGCTCCGCGCCAATTTACTCTAGTGTCAGGATCAATAATTGCAATCACGCAACTTTTTATACCTGCTGAGATTAAAGCATTAACACACGGTGCAGTCTGTCCATAATGAGAACATGGCTCTAGAGTTACATAAACCGTTGAGCCCCTCGCCTTATCTCCAGCAATCTGAAGAGCGTTTGTTTCGCCATGAGGCCTGCCCCCATCTGATGTTACCCCGCTTGCAATTACTCTATTATTTTTAACTATAATGCAGCCTACTGATGGATTTTCTCCAGTCTTACCCAACTGCTTTTTTGACAAATCAAGCGCAATTTTCATCCATTTCACATGATTAATCAGTTTAAATCTCCGGTAGTACTTTAGCGCGATGAGAATCCAAATATCGAGCAGATACTATTGTATTAATGTCAGAACCAAATTCAATTAAAAGAGGATTTCCTGTGGGAAATTCGTAATTAGGAATTTCTTTATCGTTAACTTTAAAAAGGTCTTTTAATATCGCCCTTAAACTATTTCCATGTGCTGAAATAATTAAGTTTTTCTTATCGTTTATGAAAGGTGCAATTGAAGATGAAAAGTATGGCAATACGCGGTCGCAGGTCATTTTCAAACTCTCTCCAGACGGAAGCACCTCAGGGTCTACATTACTATATTTTAAGTCATGAATTGGATGATACTTATTTTGTTTGTCAATTTTTGGAGGCGGTATATCAAAACTTCTTCTCCAGATATGGACTTGATCATCGCCGTATTTAGATCTTGTTTCTTGCTTATTACACCCAGTAAGGGCTCCATAATGCCGCTCATTTAACCTCCAATCTTTGATTACAGGTAAATGAAATTGATTTGCGGCCTCTAAGGACAACCACAATGTTTTGATAGCCCTGCGTTGAAGACTTGTAAAAGCTCGGTCAAATACAATACCTTCTTTAGCTATTAATTCTCCTGATTTAATAGCCTCGTTTACCCCTGTATTGGTGAGACCAACATCAACCCATCCGGTAAAACGATTTTGAAGGTTCCATTCTGATTGTCCATGACGGACTAAGACAATAAATGCCATATTGTAAATTCCTTAATGAGCATCATTCCAGTTTTTTGCAGCATGCGCTTCTACAACCAATGGAACAGATATATCAACAGCAGGCATTGCCGCATTTTGCATGGTTGTAGTAACTATTTCAATTAGTTCATTTGCATTTGCTTCAGGCACCTCAAAGATAAGTTCATCATGCACCTGTAATAGCATTTTTGAACCATCTATAGGTTTTATATTATTAGGTATTCTTATCATGGCTCGACGTATTATGTCTGCTGCAGAACCCTGAATTGGGGCATTTATGGCTTGTCGCTCAGCGAAACCCCTAATAGCAGGATTCCTGTCTTTAATTCCTTTAATGTGACATTTACGGCCGAAAAGGGTTTTAACATAACCATATTCCCTAGCCTCATTCTTTGCATTCTCCATGTAATCTTTGATACCAGGAAATTTTATAAAGTAATTTTTGATATATTCACTCGCTTCTGTACGTGATATTCCTAGGTTATTAGCTAAGCCAAATGCAGAAATTCCATAAATAATACCAAAGTTTATAGCTTTTGCTCGCCGTCTAGTTGAAGCATCCATGTCTGATAGCTTTACATTAAAAATCTCAGATGCCGTTAACGCATGAATATCTACACCATCAGAAAATGCTTTCTTCATAGTTGGAAGATTAGCAGTGTGTGCTAACAAACGTAACTCAATTTGCGAGTAGTCGGCGGCAATTAATAAATGATCAGGCTCAGCTATAAATGCATCTCTAATTTTACGACCATCCTCGGTTCGAATGGGAATGTTTTGCAGGTTAGGGTCTGACGAGGACAGCCGGCCCGTCGTAGTTGCTGCCAGTGAAAAACTAGTATGAACTCTTCCGGTTCTCGAGTTAATTTTTTGCACCAGAGCATCAGTATAAGTCGATTTTAATTTGGAATAATGTCGCCACTCAAGAATGATTTGTGGTAGCTTTTCTCCCTTTTCCGCAAGCCCCTCTAGAACACCCGCACCTGTTTGCCAAGCTCCAGTTTTTGTTTTCTTACCTCCTTGCAGCTTCATCTTGTCGAAAAGAATTTCTCCTAATTGTTTAGGCGATCCTAAATTAAACTGCTGCCCAGAGAGCAAATAAGCTTCAGCCTCAAAATGTTCCATTTTTTGGGCAAATAACGCTGACAGGCGGGCGAGCTCAGCTCTATCAACTCTAATACCATTATTTTCCATATCTGCTATTATCGATGGCAAAGGTCGTTCTAGAGTTTCATAAACTGTTTTCACCTTTTCAGTTACTAACTTAGGCTTTAAATACTTCCATAAACGCAGCGTAATATCCGCATCCTCTGCAGCATAAGGAGTAGCAACTTCAAGAGATAATTCATCGAAGGTTTTCTTATTTTTCCCCGTCCCCACTAACTCTTTAAAAGAAATTGGTTTATGACCAAAATGAAGCTCCGAAAGGCCATCCATTCCATGATTATGCAATCCAGCTGCTAAAGCATAAGATATCAACATTGTATCATCATAAGGTGCAACATTTATTCCATATCTTTGCAGCACACCTATATCATACTTAAAGTTCTGCCCAACTTTTAGAACTGACTCAGACTCTAGCAGAGGCTTCAACATTTTAATCGCTGATGATAGTTCAATTTGCTGCGGCTTGTCATCCCCGAACATGTCTCCGGTTCCAATATGACCCAAAGGAACATAACAAGCGTCATTGTCACTAATAGATAAACTTATACCAACTAAATCAGCAGAAGAACTATCTAAACTATTGGTTTCCAAATCCACAGCTAATACCTCAGCATCAAGGCAACGGTGTATCCACTTCTCGAGTAATTCCTCTGACTGGATGCATTCATACTTTGTTAAATCGAAAATAATATTTTTTGGACTTTTAAGGGATCCAGGAGTTATAAAATTCGGCTGACTATCATCCTTACGTATACCATCTGTCTTACCCTCACCTAAAGCCAATCGCACTCTATTAGTTAATGTGTTAAATTGCATCTTTTCTAAAAAATCAAATAAAACAGGTATATCTGGATCAGTTACAGCCGTATCCTCTAATGGAAACTCCAACTCAACATCAGTTTTCAAGGTGACCAACTCCAATGAAATTCGAGCATTATCAATATTAGCCATCATTTTTTCTCTTCGCCCTTTTTGGGGGATTTCATCACAACGCTGAAGTAATGTCTCCAAGTCGCCAAACTGCTCGAGAAGTACCACAGCAGTCTTAACTCCAATACCTGGTACTCCTGGAATATTATCGACAGAATCTCCAGCCAATGCTTGAATTTCAATTACTCGTTCAGGTGGCAAACCAAATTTTTCTATTACTTGAGGAATACTTATCTTTTTATTTTTCATAGTATCAAGCATTGATATTTTATTCGATACAAGCTGCATTAAATCCTTATCTGAACTAATAATAGTAACCCTGGCACCCTTAGCCTCAGCCTGTCTGGCATAAGTTGCTATTATATCATCAGCCTCATAGCCCTCCATTTCAATTGCAGGAGCTCCAAAAGCACGTGTTGCGTCACGAGTTAGGGGGAATTGGGGAATTAAGTCTTCTGGTGTTTCAGAACGATTTGCTTTATATTCATCATAAATATCGTTCCTGAATGTGTGACTTCCTTTATCAAAGATTACAGCAAAGTGCGTAGGACGATCTTCATTGTTTTGATCCCTTAATAATTTAAAGATCATATTCGAAAATCCAGCAACTGCTCCTATTGGCATGCCATCTGACTTGCGGGTCAAGGGAGGAAGTGCGTGGTAAGCTCGAAATATGTACCCAGACCCGTCAACTAAAACGACATGTGAATTTTTATCGACTGGGGCCGTAATACGCATTGAGAATCCTTCTTTATTCTCTTTTGGGGCCCCAATTGACTTTATTCAATAGAAAGGGTTGTATTTAACTTAATAAATTTGAAATAAACCCTTTATGCAACTTTTAGTTTAAAGATCTGATCACAATATTTGCATTTTGCAGTATTATTCTGACCCATATCTATAAAAATTCTTGGATGTCCTAATGCCCCCCCAGGGCCATCGCAGCTTATTCGCCTTGATGTTACAATAGTAATCTGAGATTGAGACTTTGAAGGTTTTGGCATATTTAAATATCGCTTCTTAATTTCTTTAGTTAAACTACTAATACTAAAAAATAACCATAAACATAGTACTTATTTTTGTAAAACTAGTCTGTCAGTATATTTTCGTATAACCAAGACCTCAAGTCTCATCAAAATCATACAAGCTAATCCCTCTCCTTCTTTCATCAAAACTAATAATTCTATTTAGTGGTGCGTGTGCCCTTTGTCTGCAGTGGGGACGCTCACATAAATGACAATTTACACCAATTTTTGAAGGCCGCGGGTTATTAAGGTTGTACTTTTCGGCATAAACTAATCTTGGTGCATAAGCTATGTCACAACCAAGACCTATCGCTAATTTTTGAAGAGGGTTTTTGTAGGTACCGTTACTTCTTACTACCATTTTAGCGATAGAGAAATAAGTTGTATCATCAGGCATTTGTATAATTTGAGTAACTGTTTTATCTGGAGTTAAAAAACATTCATGTATGTTCCATATTGGGCAAGCTCCCCCAAATCTACTAAAATGAAAACGTCCCGCGCTAAACCTTTTTGAAACATTGCCTGCAACATCAATACGAACAAAGAAAAAAGGTATACCACGTGCATCGGGCTTTTGGAGTGTTGTAAGACGATGCGCAGTTTGCTCAAAACTAGTACCAAATCTATGACATAAAAGATCAACATCGTATTTACTATTTTCAGCTTCTTTAAGAAATTGGTCATACGGCATTAAAATGGCAGCTGCAAAATAATTTGCTAATGTCGTACGGCAAAGGCCTTCAGCCTCCAATCCATTTAAATCAGCAGTGCCAACTACTTCATCAATTAAATCGCGATACTCTAATATACTAATTTGATAGGCTAGCTGAAATCGGCGACCAGACTGAGGTAAAAGTTCTGAAAGATTTATTCGCTTAGAATGGCGATCAAAATATCTCAGCATTTGCGGCATAATATCTACAGGGACTACTCTCACTGAGATACCATGCTTTTCTTGAAGCCTCTTGGTTAATGTCGTTCCAGTTTGAGCCCTATTATATCCCAATTCTTTAGCTAGCTTTTCAGCTGCAGCGTCTAATGCAGGAAAATAATTTTTTTGTTTATGTAAAAAACGCCTTACAGAATCAACTGCCTGCGACGATTGCTCCAGTAGTTCTACATTTTCATCATTTTTATTTTCACTATCACGCAAAGTTGCATCACGATGCTTTCCATATAATTTAATCAAAGACCGAGCAGCACTTGGACTCACGCTTACTAAATCTTCTGCTTCATTTTTTGAAAGAGAGTCACCTTTAAAAATTGGGTCCCTTAAAGTTTCATACACTTCAGCAACTAAGTGTGCATCTCCAGCTCCAGTAAAACTAGCAATATCAAAATCATAAATTTCAGCCATACGAAGTAAAACTTTTGCAGATAGCGATCTCTGATTACGTTCCATTAGATTTAAATAGGATGTAGATATACCTAAATCTTCAGCCATACGCGATTGAGTTAATCCCAGAGTTTTTCTAAATCTGGCGATACGAGGACCAATAAGAAGCTTTTCATTACTAGGCATAATATTTCTTTTTACAAGTTTTACAAAAATTACTAAATATATTCAACATAGTTTACAAAAATACCTAGATTTTACAACTAATTATAGAAAAAATATTTTTATGTAAATATAGTAAAAACATAAAGTCACAATAAAGGTACTTGTCATGGAAGATATAAATTCACGTCCAATTCCTAGGCATAGGGTATTAGCAAAAGTTATTAATTCAAAAAAATTAGACTTTGAAAAAATACTTTCCCCTGATGCACTCTTATTTTTGGCAGATCTAGAAAGAAGATTTGGCCCACAACGTCGAATTTTACTTGATAACCGAGAACTTCAACAAGAGAGGTATGACGACGGTGAACTACCTACTCAACCTAAAGAAACTGCCCATGTTAGAAATTCATTGTGGGAAGTTGCGCCGAGTCCTAAAACTCTACAAGACAGAAGAGTTGAAATCACTGGTCCTGTTGATCGAAAAATGATGATTAATGCACTTAATTCAGGTGCAAAAATGTTCATGGCAGATTTTGAAGACGCTAGTAGTCCTACATTTTATAATATGTTAAATGGTCAGGTAAACATGTATGACTATGCACGAGAGCAGTTAAAATTAAATACTGAAAAAAAATCTTACAAGTTAAATCCAACTACAGCTACTATGCTTGTTAGACCACGGGGGTGGCATCTCGAAGAGACTAACATAACAGTTGATGGCCACCCTATGAGCGCAAGCCTTGTAGATTTCGGTCTTCACATTTTCCACAATGGCTCATTATTAGCAAAGAATGAAAAGGGCCCTTTTTATTATTTACCCAAAATAGAATCTTACCAAGAAGCCAGGTTGTGGAATGACGTGTTTAATTTCTCACAGGCAATATTAGACATACCTAATGGAACAATCAAATCAACTGTATTGATTGAAACACTTCCTGCCGCTTTTCAGATGGAAGAAATTCTCTATGTTCTGAGAAATCATATAACTGGACTTAACTGTGGACGTTGGGATTATATTTTCAGTTATATAAAGACTCTTCGCAATCACAAAGAATATTTACTCCCAGACAGAGATCAAGTGGGAATGGATAGAGACTTTTTATCTGCTTATGCATCGCGTCTAATACAAGTTTGTCACAAAAGACGCGCTCATGCCATGGGGGGAATGGCAGCGCAAATACCTGTAAAAAATGATGATGATGCTAACAAAGCCGCTTTTGACAAAGTAAAAAAGGATAAGGAGCGCGAAGCGAAGCTTGGCCATGATGGTACCTGGGTAGCACATCCGGACTTAGTATCAGTAGCTATGAATGTTTTTAATAAAGAAATGCCATCTAAACATCAAATTCTAAAAAAACGCCAATCCCCAAGAATAACGGACGAAGCAATGCTGTCTCCACACAGAGGAAGTGTGACTGAAAAGGGCGTCAGAACTAATATTGAAGTTGGAATTAAATACATAGCTGCTTGGCTTTCAGGAAAAGGTGCAGTTCCCATTCATAACTTAATGGAAGATGCTGCTACAGCAGAGATATCTCGGTCTCAGATATGGCAGTGGTTAACTCATCGGGCAACTGTCAAAATGGAAGGTGGATATTCTGAAACACTTACCCGAAGGTTATATGACCGCCTATACAACGAGGAAATAATGAAAATCACCGAAGAATTAGGTGTTGAAAGTTATAATAACGGCCGCTTTCCAGAGGCAGCAGAGCTGTTCACAAAGTCAGCAACTGCTCAGGTATTACCTAATTTTTTAACCATACCAGCGTATCAAATATTGGAGAATTAATCATGGCTTACTCAAAAATACTAAATGATCTCAGGAAACGATACCCTAATGGAGCTCCGGCTGGTATTAATTTAGATAATTTAGCGCAACTCAAAGTACAAAATACATTTGAAACTCATCTTGATATTGCGAAGTCTATGGCAACACAAATGAGAAAAGACATGGCCGCATATGACAAAGACACGAGTAAATTTACTCAATCTTTGGGGTGTTGGTCAGGGTTTCATGCTATGCAAATGATGCGTGCCATAAAACGACAAAAAGGTTCACTTGATGGCGCCTACGTATATTTATCTGGATGGATGGTTGCTGGATTAAGAAATAGATTTGGTCACTTACCAGATCAATCAATGCATGAGAAAACTTCTGTTGTTGATCTAATACAAGAAATCTACACCTCTCTACGACAAGCAGATGAAGTTGAACTTAATGATCTATTCTCTAGCTTGAAACTAGCTGAAAACGATAAAGAAAAAGTACAAATTATTACTAAGATTGACGCTCATGAAACATACGTGAGACCTATAATAGCTGACATCGATGCTGGCTTTGGGAATGTACACGCAACTTATCTGCTAGCAAAAGAAATGATCAAAGCTGGGGCTTGTTGTCTGCAAATTGAAAATCAAGTTTCCGATGCAAAACAATGTGGCCATCAAGACGGAAAAGTAACAGTTCCACGTGAAGATTTTATTGAAAAGTTGCGCGCCTGCAGAATGGCCTTTGAAGAACTTGGGGTTAATGATGGCGTAATCGTAGCACGCACTGATAGTTTGGGGGCTGGTTTGACACAAAAAATACCGGTTTCAAAAAAAGTTGGAGACTCTGCATATGAATATACTAAATGGTTAGAAACTGAAGAAATAACTGATAATAACCCACTTTCTGAAGGTGACATTGCGCTTTTCATTAACAATAAGTTGCAAAAACCTGTCAGACTTCCAAACGGCTTATATAAGTTTCAGCCCAATACAGGCGAGGAAAGAGTTATTGAAGACTGTATATCAAGCTTGAATGATGGAGGAGCTGACCTTCTATGGATAGAAACTGCTACTCCTAATGTTGCTCAAATAGCGTCAATGGTTTCTAAAATAAGAGAAAAAGCCCCACACGCAAAATTGGCATACAATAATTCGCCTTCTTTTAACTGGACATTAAATTTACGAAAACAAGTAAGAGAAGAGTGGGTATTATCAGGTGTAATAAACGGGGATGAGTACCCAAGCGATACAAAGCTCATGTCCGCAAAATATGACGAAGACAAATTAGGACTTGAAGCTGACTTAAGGCTACAAAACTTTCAAACTGATATCTCCCGTGAGGCGGGGGTCTTCCATAATCTTATCACCCTACCTACTTTCCACGGTACAGCAAAAGTAATGAATGATCTTTCGGAGGGTTATTTTGGCGATCAAAAAATGTTAGCTTATGTTAAAAACATACAAAGAGAAGAAATACGTACAAATGTTTCTGCGGTTAAGCATCAGCATGAAGTTGGATCCAATCTTGGTGATAATTTTAAAGAAATGACCGGAGGAGAAAAAGCTTTAAAAGCTGGAGGTAAGCATAATACAATGAATCAATTTGAAAATGCAGCTTAGTTATTAAAATACGTCCTTAGCAGCACGGATTTCTCCTAATCGCGCTGCTGAAACAGCCCTAAGAAATGGATTGCATTTTTTTTCTGCGCCAACAGTTGTTGGTACAGTGGGTAAACCACTTGCCCTTAACTCTTTGGCTTTTGAAATATAATTCTTTAAATCATTATTTGTAGGCTCAACCGTCAAAGCAAATTCTGCATTAGATAGTGTATATTCATGAGCACAGTACAATTTAGTATCATTAGGAAAGTTAGATATTTTTTTTAATGAGCTATACATATCCTCTTTTGATCCTTCAAATAATCGACCGCAACCTAATGCAAATAATGTATCTCCCACAAAAGCTGACCTAGCATCTGGGATATAGTAAATTATGTGGTCTACTGTATGACCAGGCGTTGAGAATACATGCACCGCATGAGCGCCAAGTCTAAAAGTTTCTCCTCCGAAAAGTGGGTGACTAAGGCCTGGAATTCTGCCCTTCACAATTCCAGGTCCATATATCTTAGTATCAAATTTCTTTTTTAGATCTAAGTTCCCCCCAGTATGATCTGCATGATGATGAGTGTTCCATATTTGAGTTAAGTTCCAAGATCGCTCAGAACATGCGGCCTCAATTTTATCCACCTCAGGCGTATCAATAGAAACGGTTTCACCGGTACCATTATCATGAATTAGAAAACCATAGTTATCATTTAAACAAGGAAATAAAACGATCTCTAATTGATTACTCATAATTTAATTCACCCGTTCAAAAGAAAAAATAATATTAAAATGGAAGAAATTATAAATGTTGATTTCATATTGGTCCATATTAATTACTTTTATATGACCTTGATATGTTACCAGTAACCCATAAAATAGATACAATTAATGGAAACTGAAGAACAACTCTTAACCAAAGTATAGTTGGAGTTGCAGACATTTCTCCAAAAGGAACATTATTCATTGCCATATATATATTCGCAGGAAGAACAGCCAATAAAAAAGGGGCTAGTAGAAGTCCGGCGAGTTTTCTATATCTAGGTAGTACAAGAAAAACTGCAAAAACTAATTCCATAAAACCCGTAATCCACACAATAAGTTTAGGAAAAGGAATAGATGGAGGCACAATTGCTGTAAAGCTCTCCTCCTGAACAAAATGCATTAAACCGGCATAAAAAAAGAAAATAGCAAAAAACCAAGAACCCAAAGCCTTCAAGTTCTTCATAAAATCAATTACCTTCCATTGCGGCAAGACGGCTAGCTTGATCCTCGGCAATTAACGGGTTTACAACATCATCAAGCTCATCACCTGCTACAATTTTATCTAACTTATAAAGAGTCAAATTGATTCGATGATCAGTCACTCTACCTTGAGGATAATTATATGTTCTTATGCGCTCGGATCTGTCACCTGAACCAACCTGACCTTTCCGCTCATTCGCTCTCTCAGCATCAATTCTCTGTTTCTCAATATCATAAAGTTTCATTTTTAATAATCGTTCAGCATTTGCCCTATTCATATGCTGAGACTTTGCATCGCAAACAACAACCACTCCAGTTGGCACATGAGTCATTCGTACAGCGGAGTCGGTTTTGTTAACATGCTGCCCCCCAGCACCAGAAGCTCGCATGGTATCAACCCTTACATCAGTCATCGAAAAACCAATATCTATGTCTTCTGGCTCAGGTAATACTGCTACTGTTGCTGCTGATGTATGGATACGGCCCTGTGTTTCTGTTACCGGTACTCTCTGTACTCGATGAACCCCAGACTCAAATTTTAATTTTCCATAAACCCCCGTACCAGAAACTGAAGCTATTATTTCCTTATACCCCCCCATATCAGCTGAAGCATCACTTTCTACGTCTACTTTCCAACCTTGTAGTTGGGAATAACGCGAATACATACTAAACAAATCACCAACAAAAATAGCAGCTTCGTCTCCACCAGTTCCAGCTCGAATTTCTAAAACAACGGAAGCATTGTCATCTTTATCCTTGGGAAGTAAAAGCAAAGAAACTTCTTTTTCAATTTTAGGTAATTTATTTTTAAGTGACAGCATCTCTTCTTTTGCCATTGCGCCCATCTCTGGATCGTCCAACATTATCTCTAACTCGTCAATATCATCGCGTATAGACTGTAATTTTCGAACGCCTTCTACAACAGGCTTTAACTCTGCATAGTCCTTGCCTAGTTGAACAATTTCAGTACTGTCTGTAGCAACACCAAGCCTAGACTCAATTTGCTCGAAACGATCAACAACTTGAACAAGTTTTATGTTTGGAATATTCATATACGCGGGATAGGCTTTTAAAATGAAGTCGACAAGCCGAAAAATAAAGTCCTTGGCCGACCAGGGAAATATCGTTCACTACCAAAAGCATAATCGGCACGATCAGCATATTTTTTATTAAAAATATTATCCACCCTACCAAATAGGTTTATATTTTCCTCAAGGGCATAATTCACTCTGGTAATAAATATATTATGGCCTTGATACTTATTTGTATTTCCAGGGTTTGTAAAATAACTCCCGACATGGCGCCACTCTAATTCTACTTCAGCATTTGTAGTCGGCAAAAAGGTTAAACGCATATGCGATAAAGTATCCGGTGCTGAGTCGACTCTTGAACCAGAAGTTATATTGTTTTCAGCAGAACCTACAGTTTCATTAAAACTATATGTATGTTTTGCTAAAGTAGCATCACCAGAAATTGATATCCAATCAGTTAAATAGCCAATGAAACTTAACTCCATACCTTGATGTCTTGTTTTTCCATTAACAACATTAAATCCGTTAGAATTTCTGAAGAAAAAATTATCTTTCCACATAGTAAAAGCAGAGAAATCAGTATCAAAACCCCCGATATTTCCTTTAAATCCTAACTCAAGGCTATCTAATGTCTCAATTTCTGCCTCACCAGCAACCTGGTTTTGCTGTACTGAATATAAATCAGAAACCTGCGGGGCACGAGAACCTCGCGCTGCACGGATATAAATCATATTTTCATTATCAAAACCATAACTCAAAGAAGCTTTAGGTGTAATTGTTAAGAAGTTATCAATTCTATCTGCAACACGAATAAAACGCCCTGATCGGCCTACTGAAGCATTGTTATCATAATTATAAGAAGTAAATTCTGCGCGAGCACCGAGGTCTATTGTTATCTGTTCTGATAATTTACTAGTTTTCTGAGCATATAAAGCACCCACAAGACTGGTAGTACTGTAATCATAATGCAGCCCTCTAACGAAGGAAAAACGGCTTTCATTTTCTTGGTACTCATACAAAGAGCCCTTTGTATACTCGAAGTCAGCGCCAATATTAAAATTTTTACTATAATAGGCGCTTTGAAGACCTACAGAAGTGTGTCTATTCTTTTCCAATGCCTGTCCTGGAACAAAATGACGAAGAAATCGTAAATTTACGTATCTTGCATAAGGCGTAAATGCCAATGAGGTACCGTTATTATAATTTCTTTCAATTCTAAATTGAGATCTATAACTAACTCCATCTCTGAATGCCTCAGGATTAGGGTTAGTAAAACGAATGTTATCTTCTAAGTAAGCATCATCACCCGTAATAAAACCAGCCGTTTCTTGGTTCAAATTATTAAAAGAAGAAAGCCAATTTATGTTCCAACTATTAAAGTTGTTAAAATATTTTAGCTGGATTTTTTGCTGATCAAAACCTGATTCTTCCCTAAAGCCGTTATCGTGGGAAATTGAAACTGAAACATCAACCGGTAAAGCCGAGGTTGTTGCTGTTATAGATTTATATCCGTCTTCACTAAGTAAAAAGGTAAGTTTATCATTATTAATACTATTATTTTGAAAATTTATTAATCCATGAACTGCATTCGAACCATATTGAACAGGTCCAGGTCCCTTTAAAACCTCTATTTGATTTGAAAACTCTGGTGCCGCCTCAAACAATCCATTTACGTTTGAAAAACCGGCAGCCCTTAAAGGCACTCCATCCTCCATGTATAAAAAACTGCCGGCACCAGAGCCGCCTGTTAAAACTGGGGACCTAATTGATGTGAGGTGTTCCTGGCCACTGCCGCGATGAATATTAACACCTGAAATTCCATTTAAAGCCTCAGATAAATGAATTGGAGATATGCTAGTGTATCTGCTAGAGGGTAGAATACTTATTGCAGCTGGTAACGCGTTTACTTTTTTTGATAGGTCATAAATACCTTCAACAAAAATTTCCTCTTCAGAATTAGGAAACATCTCAATATTATTTGTTTTTTCATAAGCTTGAGCTACGGAAGCAATAGGTATAAAAAAGAAAAGAAAGGTAAATTTTTTCATATGAAACGTATGCAGGAAAATTTTTAATTTTCAAATAAAATATTGACGTAATACAGCCAAAACCCCAAAAGTTTACTATGAGATTAGGTACCTGTTATTATCCTGAGCATTGGCCAGAAAGCATGTGGGACAATGATGCCCGCATCATGACAAAACTTGGTATAACCCAAGTTCGGATAGGTGAGTTTTCTTGGTCAAGAATTGAACCTTCGCGTAATGAATTTCAGTGGGAATGGCTTGATAAAGCGATAGAGACTCTTTCAAA
Source organism: Hellea sp. (assembly GCA_042093735.1). Classification (GTDB taxonomy): domain Bacteria; phylum Pseudomonadota; class Alphaproteobacteria; order Caulobacterales; family Maricaulaceae; genus Hellea. Next base: position 36,199 of record JBELEM010000004.1, read on the forward strand.
CCATAATTTAAAAATAATAATGTGCACGCCAACAGCTACCCCTCCAAAATGGTTGATTGATGAAATACCTGAAATACTGGCATTGAATGAAGCCAATCAAACAAGAAAATTTGGGTCTAGACGCCATTATTGTTTTTCATCAAAAAATTATCGCAAAGAGAGTCGCCGTATTACTAGTATTCTTTTAAATAGGTACGGGAAAAACCCTAATATTTTATCATGGCAAACAGACAATGAGTATGGTTGTCATAATACAGTTATAAGTTTTTCGCCCATGGCAGAAAAAGCATTCCAAAAATGGCTTCGAGTTAAATACATTAATATTGAAAACTTGAATAAATCATGGGGCAATGTGTTTTGGTCTCAAGAGTACAATACATTCGAACAAATTCTACTACCCAATAATGCCGTGACTGAAGCCAACCCAGCACACAGTTTAGATTTTAGGCGTTTTAGTTCGGATCAAGTAATCAGTTTTAATAATGAACAAGTTAACATAATTCGGGCCCACTCTGATGCACTTATAACTCACAATTGTATGGGCCATTTCACGTCTTTTGATCACTTTGCGCTTGGAGAGAGCCTCGATATAATGACATGGGATAGCTATCCTTTAGGTTTTTTAGATCAAGGCTGGTCAACCGAAAAAGAAAAACTACAATGGATGCGTTCTGGGCATCCAGACTTTGCAGCTTTTCATCATGATTTATATAGAAATTGTTCAAAAGGGCAATGGGGAGTTATGGAACAACAGCCAGGAGCAGTAAATTGGGCCCCAAATAATGCAGCCCCAGCAAATGGAATGGTTAAGTTATGGACGCTTGAAGCAGCTGCACATGGCGCAGAATACTGCTCATATTTTCGTTGGCGTCAAGTTCCCTTTGGCCAAGAACAAAACCATGCAGGGCTTTTTGATTCACGAAATGAAATTTCTCAGGGAGCACTCGAGGTTGCAGAGGTTAGCGCCATATTAGGGAAATTAAAATCGCTAGAGACTGCCAATAGTGAAGTTGCCTTAATGTTTGATTACCCTACTAAATGGATGCTTGACATACAACCACAAGGCAAAGAGTGGAATTATGAAAAATTATGTTTTGAATTCTATACAACGCTAAGACGTCTTGGACTATCCATTGATATTATAAGTCCAGATCATGATATTTCAAAATACAAACTCGTTGTAGCGCCAAGCTTACCGGTAATTCCAGCAAATCTACTTCGGAGTGCTAAAATTGCAAACACTAAATTACTCTTTGGTCCCAGGTCAGGCTCAAAAACTTCAGAATATCAAATACCTAATAAATATCCCTTCAATCAAAATTTTCAATTTATTAAGTCTGAATCCCTTCGTGAGGGCGCCTCTATTAAGATTAATATGAATGATAAAATATATTATTCAAAAAACTGGAGAGACATAATTGAATACAAAGGCATAAACAACATAAAGTTCTCTGATGGACACCCCGCATATATACATCATATCGATTACGACTATATAGCAACATGGCCTACGTATGAACTCTTAAAAGATTTACTCTTAAATTTAACAGAAAAAATTGGAATTAAAACCACCTGTCTTGATGAAAATATACGAATAAGGCATACAAATGATTTAACATTTGCATTTAATTACGGTGATGAAGTACTGGATATCAGTAAAATGACCCCTGAGAACAGATTTATCTATGGAGGATCCAAAATAGACCCACATGGAATATCAATCTGGAAAACCCAAAAAAATAAATAATTTAACAGAACCTTGCATAAAAGCAAAAGTGTATACAAGATTAAAAAATGAAAATTAAAAAATTTAATATTCTTGGGCCTTTACTATTCCAGCCAACAAAACATGTTGATAAACGTGGATTTTTTGCTGAAACATTCAAACAAAATACTTTTGAAGAGATAACAGGCTCTAAGCTTTTATTTGTTCAAGATAATATTTCCATATCATTAAATAAAGGAACATTGAGAGGCTTACATTTCCAAATGCCAGAGCATGCCCAAGGAAAACTTGTAAGCTGCCAGAAGGGTTCTATATTGGACGTTATAGTCGATATTAGGAAAAGTTCTGATACGTACGGTAAATATATCTCCATAGAGTTAAATGAAAACTGTTATGATCAATTATGGGTGCCACCTGGTTTTCTTCATGGCTACATAACTACACAAGACAATTGTGAAGTAGCTTACAAAGTCACAAATTATTACTGCCCTAAATCAGAAACCACGATAATCTGGAACGATAAATTATTAAATATTAATTGGGGTATAGATAAACCAATAGTCTCAGAAAAAGATAAAAATGGTAAAAAATTCAATTCTTTTGAGAGCCCTTTTCTATGACACTACTAATAACAGGCGGATGCGGATTTATCGGCTCCGAAGTCGTAAGACAAGCAGTTAATCAAGGAAGAAGCGTTCTGAATATTGATTCATTAACGTACGCTGCAAATCAAAATAATTTAAATTCAATAAATCACTTAGACAACTATGAATTTAAACACATAGACATATGTGACCGACTTAACCTTGAAAAAGTTTTCTCCCAGCATCAACCCTCTGCAGTGATTCATTGTGCGGCAGAGTCACATGTAGACAGATCAATCAATGGTCCCGGAAAATTTATTAATACTAATGTGATAGGCACTTTTAATTTGTTAGAGATCGCAAAGAAATATAGATGTAAATTTTTACATATATCGACTGATGAGGTTTACGGAGATTTAAAAGAAAAAGATCCAGCATTTACAGAAGAAAGCTTAATCGCACCAAGCTCTCCGTACTCAGCCAGCAAGGCCGCAAGCGACCATCTTGTCCGGGCATGGGGGAAAACATATAATTTACCATTTTTGATAACCAACTGTTCTAACAATTATGGCCCTTACCAGTTCCCAGAAAAATTAATTCCAGTAGTTATATTAGCCTGCATGCAGGAACGTAAAATCCCAATTTATGGTAAAGGTGATAATATTCGCGATTGGCTTTTTGTTAGTGATCACGTCAAAGCCATATTGGAAGTATTAGATAAAGGAGTAGTCGGAGATACTTACAACATAGGTGGCGGTAACGAGCTTAAAAATATTGAAATTGTAAATATGATTTGTGAAATAATGGATGAAAATTATCCTAGATCTAATGGTAATTATTCAGATTTAATTAGCTTTGTAGCCGATAGGAAAGGTCATGACAGACGTTATGCAATAAATGCTTCGAAAATAAGAAATAAACTCGGGTGGAAACCTACTGTATCGATAAAACAAGGTCTCAAAATAACTGTAGACTGGTATGTTAAAAACAAAGAATGGTGGATACCAATTCAAATAGGTAATGACAGTTCTAAAAAGAAAATAAATTAATGACTGTTCTAATATTTGGTAGAAATGGACAATTAGCAAAAGCCCTTCAAAGATCTCTTGTTGCACAAAAGCTTAATTTCCAGTGCTATGGTAAAGAGCAATTAGATTTACTAAATCACAAAGGACATTTAAGTCGCGTAATTAACAAAACTAAACCAAGTATTGTAATAAATGCCTCTGCATATACCAATGTCATTGGGGCAGAAAAAAACAAAAACTCAGCTTTTTTATTGAATGCAGAAGCTCCAAAATTTATGGCTAAAGTTTGCAAAATAAAAGATATTCCATTCATTCATTTCTCCACAGATTATGTATTCGATGGATTAAAACGAACTGCCTACATACCTGATGATAAATGTAATCCTTTGAATAAATATGGTTTAAGTAAAAGAGAGGGAGAAAAAGCAATAATGGCTGTTGGTGGTAAATGCCTTATACTTAGGACGAGCTGGGTGTACGATGGTACTAGTAAAAATTTCCTTACTAATATTTTAAAACAATCAAAAATCAAAGAAAGCCTAAATATTGTTTCAACACAGGTAGGACGACCCACCTATGCAGGGCATTTAGCAGAAGCCTGCTTATCGACATTCAAAAAACTTCCAAACTCTCCAAAAATATACCATATTACAAATGGCGGAAAGGAGACTAATTGGGCTGATTTTGCTCAGAAAATACTCATAAATACTGGAGCCAGAAATCATATTAATCGAGTAAATGATCAGTTTTTTGACACTATTAAACGTCCTAAAAATTCAATGCTAAATATAAAGGACTTCGAAAAAGACTTCCAGCATATTATGGAACCTTGGCAAGCTGGTGTCGATTTAGCCTTTCTTGAAATGAATAAATAAGCTATCTTTCGTATATGAAAGAATATCCCGCTATAAAAGTAAATAATCTCCAAAAAACTTATTCTAAAAGTAAAAAGTCACCTCCAAAAATTGCATTAAAAGGGATAAATCTATCTATTCCTAAAGGATCAATTTTTGGATTACTCGGGCCTAATGGGGCAGGTAAATCGACTTTAATAAATATCCTGGCAGGTTTAGTTAATAAAACAGACGGAATTGCTGAAATTTGTGGTTATAATATTGAAAGTCAGACTCGCCAGGCTCGGGCTTCAATAGGTATAGTACCTCAAGAGATAGCCATGGATGTTTACTTTACGCCATTGCAAGCCCTAGAGCTTCAGGCAGGTTATTATGGCGTCCCTAAGAAAGAAAGGCGTAGTGAAGAAATCTTATCGGCGCTGGGGCTACTAGATAAAAAAAATGCTTATGTTCGACAATTATCAGGCGGTATGAAACGTAGGCTATTAATTGCAAAAGCACTTGTGCATAATCCGCCCGTTTTAATATTAGATGAGCCAACTGCGGGAGTAGATATAGAGTTGCGACGACAATTATGGGCTTATGTTAAAGAATTACATAAAAGTGGAACAACAATTATTCTTACAACTCATTATTTAGAAGAAGCAGAAGCCCTTTGTGATAGAATAGCAATTATGCATCACGGTGAAATTGTAGCGAATGAAAGTAAGTCTAGTCTAATGTCTCGTCTTGATAAGCGAACTTTACTAATAAACCCTTCCAGTCCAATAATACAAATACCATTAAAACTTAAAGAATTCGATATTTCAATCAAGAAAGATGGGGCTATAGCAATAAACTATGAAAGCAGAATAAATTCAATTTCTTCAATTCTAGAAAAGGTTAAAGAAGCCGGTATTTTAATTACTGATTTAAAAACAGAACAACCTGATTTAGAAGATGTATTTCTTTCATTAACTTATTCTTCTAATAACTAGAACTACTAAATACCCACCATAAAGCCTCGAAGCATATAAAATAAAGCCGCTGCGAAAACACCTGAAACAGGTACGGTGACAACCCAAGCAACAATAATTTTTATTAACAGTGATCTCTGTACAAGCTGCTCTGTATATGCCCTTTTTAATTTTTTTCTTCGTCCGCGCTTTCCATTAGCGGTTTTAAGTTCATTTAAGATTCTTTGTTTTTCACTTACAGAAGCTTTATCAAATTCTTCTACGAAAGCATCGGCCATTTCAGGGTTTTTACCTTTTTTCTCAATCATATACTCGCGAACAAGTTCTAATCTTTGTTTATAACGGTACTTTAATGCTTCTCTCAAAAACCCTACACCAAATATTGCACCCACAGCTATATGTGTTGAACTCACTGGTAATCCGAAATGTGTGGCAATAATAACAGTGATAGCAGCAGCTAAAGATACACAAAAAGCTCTCATCATATCTAATTCAGTTATCTCTGAGCCAACAGTTCTCACTAACTTAGGGCCATACAATGCTAATCCAACAGCAATACCTAATGCTCCTACACCCATAACCCAAAGTGGGATTGCAGCTTTTGTAGCTATTTCTGCGGAACGAACTGCCTCATTAATTGCTGCCAATGGACCAATTGCATTGGCTACATCATTGGCACCATGAGCAAAACTAAGAAAACACGCTCCTACAATTAGTGGAATGACAAATAATTTATCAATGCTTTTACTGTTATTTTCTAACCTCAATGAAGCCTTAGCAATTAATGGCCGTGTAATTATGACAGTTATAACTGCAACTAAAAAGCCTAAAGATAGAGCTATTGGCATATCTACTTTAATAAGTTTTTTTATTCCTTTTAGGATTATATAGGTAGTAAATGACCAAGCCATAATTCCTAAAAGGAATGGAATTCGCGTTTTACCTGCTGAAATCATATCGTCTTTATATATTATAGTCTTTTTTATAATGTACAGAAAGCTAGCTGCAATTAGCCCCCCTAAAGCAGGGGATATAATCCAACTAGCCACAATTTGCTGAACCTTTACCCAATCCGCAATTGCCCATCCTCCTGCCGCTATTCCTGCACCTAAAACACCTCCTACTATTGAATGTGTTGTTGATACTGGAGCACCAGAGGCTGTTGCAATGTTCAACCAAACAGCAGCTGCTAGTAATGCAGCCAACATAGCCCATACAAAAGTTTGGGCATCTGGGATCAAGGAGGGATCGATTATACCTTTCTTGATTGTTTTTACCACATCTCCGCCAGCAATTAGAGCACCTGAGCTTTCAAATATGAACGCGAGAAATATAGCAGTTGATAATGTTAGCGCACCTGAACCAACTGCAGGCCCTATATTGTTAGCAACATCATTTGCACCTATATTGAGTGCCATGTAAGCACCTACAACAGCAGAAATAATTAAGAATACCCTGCCGGATGAATTAGGAATATTAGCTATACCTGAACCAGTTACAAAAATGTATACCCCAACCAAAAAACCCAGTGCTAATAGAAATTTAATAATTTCATTTTTTGAAAGCAACTGTGGAGATAAAGGTGTTTCATTTTTTGGTGTAAGCATTTTATTTTCCCCATGAATAGAACACCAGCCATTACATAAACTTCAAATATAAAACTAAATCACTGTAGTTGATTTTGTGCCTTGCATCTGTCATCGCATTGAATGATATTTTTACTATCTCTATCATCATAAATCGAACCCGAGTCAATAATGTTGAACAAAAAAGACATGCACAATATTCAACCTACAAAAGTATCAAAAGCTTGGTCAAAAGAGATGGTTTTATTGCTAAGAATAGGAATTCCTATGGCCTTGGCGCAGTTCATTCAATTTTTTATATTTTTCATAGATACAATAATGATTGGGCGAATAAGTCCCGAAGACTTAGCTGCGGCGGGCCTTGGATTGGTAATATATTTTGGCTTTTGGATGCTATTTTCGGGTCCAGTTATGGCAGTTACCCCTCTAATATCGCAAACTCTTGGTAAAAATAAGAATAATATTCAAAAAACTCGATATTATGTTCGCATGGCTATTTGGGTTATTTTTTTACTAATGCCAATTTTTATTTTCATTATTTCATTTACTGAAAATATATTGATTTTTTTAGGCCAAGATGAAGTCGTATCAGCGAAAGCTGGGAAGTATGTTTTTGTACTTGCTTTTGGACTACCATTTGCATTGGCTACTATGATATTGAGAAACTTTCTGGCAGCTCTTGAAAAAACTTTTATCCCACTACTTCTAGTTACACTAATTACAGCTTTAAATGCCTTGTTAAATTATATTTTTATATTTGGTAATTTTGGTATGCCTCCATTAGGGCTTACAGGAGCTGGTATTGCATCATCATTATCATACTGCATAGGGTTTTTAATATTTGTTTACTACATCAGTAAAGACAAACGCGCTCATGAATTTAAAGTATTTCAAAATTTTTATTCTATAAAATTTATTCATTTGATTGAAATATTAAGGCTAGGAGGCCCTATAAGCGTAACAACACTTTTTGAGGGAATGCTCTTTAATGTTGCAATAATTATTATGGGCCTAATTGGCGTTATGGAAGCAGCTGCTTATCAAGTGGCACTCAATATAGCTTCTCTAGCGTTCATGCTGCCATATGGCATGTCAATGGCAGGAGCAGTACGCATAGGATTAGCTACAGGTGCAGGAAATAACAAAGCTGCTAGGAGGGCTGCAAGCACAACAGTTGTAGCCTGCATATGTGCCATAATGACAATAGCAATACCAGTCGCGATATTTCCAGAAATAACTGCTTCTTTGTTTCTTGATCTAGATAAGGAGATTAACAGTAATGTAATAAATTTAGTTGTTGGCTTCTTACCTATTGCTACAGGTTTTATGTTCTTTGACTCCGTTCAAGTTGCCGCTAATCAGCTTTTAAGAGGTTTAAAAGATGTCAATTGGCCTATGTTATTAACAGGTATTAGTTATTGGCTTTTCGGTTTCCCTATTGCCTATATTCTGGCTTTAAAAACTAATGTTGGACCCAATGGTGTTTGGTATGGTCTGATGGCAGGTCTGGCATTAGCTTCAGTACTATTAGGCAGCAGACTTATATCAAAATTAAATGAAAATATTTAACTTACGATAGGTTCCGTTAAAAAATGATTTCTTTTTTTATCAATTATTTCAATAACCCATAAATCTGGGTCTTGGCGAACTCTTTTTTCTAAATCTTTATCAATAATACATTCTTTTAGAGGGCCTTTAGGTAGCCAAGCAATCTCGCCTTGGGTGTTTCTTATTTGCTTATAAATAGTCGCATGGCCTTCAAGGTCACAGACCTTGATTAAACATACACCTGCATCGACATCACCTTTTTTCAAAATAGCAGAAAAAGAACCCGCTATCTCAACACGTCTGATAAGTGCGGAAACCCATATTTTAGTTTTTAATTTTGTCATTTATAAAGTCCATTAACTCACTCAAAGCATAATAGTTCTTGGTATTAATAGGAACGTCTTAGCTTTTTATATTAAATGGCAAAGTAACTATGGCTTTTGTGCCTATATTCTTCTTAGATTTCATCTCTAATTTACCAGATTGTTGCTCAAGTAAATACTTAACGATAAACAAACCTAAACCGTTACCTCCATTTAAATTATGGTAGGCTCCAATACCTTTACCAGAATCATGTACCGAAACTATTAGACTACTGTCTTCTATATTTCCTGATATTTTTATACTTCCTCCGCTACTAGAAAATTTAATGGCATTTGATAATAGATTAAATATTATTTGCTTTAGGCTAGTTTTATCAAGAAAAACTGGAAGTAATACTTGATCAATATTTGTAGAAATAGTTACATTCTCTTTCTTAGCTAGGGGCTTTACAATTTCTACAATTCCTGAAATCACTTCAGAGGCATCAAATTTTTTAGGATTATATTTTATTTTGACCGCATCAATATTTATTGGATTTAAAGCTTCATTCACTAATTCTAGCATGAACAATGCACTCTCATGAATAGCTTTAGCATATTCAGTATATTTTTCAGGTAAAGAGCCATGTATCTCAGATCTAATCATGTCAGAAAATCCAACAATGGAGTTTAAAGGTGTGCGAAATTCATGCGAAACCTGAGTAACTAAATTAACTAAATTCTTTTCATTTTTCATTATTTGAAATTCCTGGTTATTAGATATCTCCAAATAAAAATGGCTCCGCTAATGCGGAGCCAATATTAGTTACCAAATTTTTACACGCTCTTCGGGCGCTAGGTAAAGCGCATCGCCAGGCTGTACATCAAAAGCTTCGTACCATTTATCAAAATTTCTAACGATACCATTTGCTCTGTATTCACCAGGACTATGTGAATCTGTTTTTAAACGGTTTCTAAGTGCCTCATCTCTGAATTTTCTTTGCCATATCTGACCGTATGATAAGAAAAATCTTTGATCCCCTGTCATACCATCAATAACAGGAGCCTCCTCACCATTTAATGAATTCTTATAAGCAGCATATCCCATTGTAAGACCTGTGAGGTCTCCTATATTTTCCCCCAGTGTAAATTTACCATTTATAAATTCTCCTGGTAGGGGCTCAAATTCGTTGTATTGTTTAATTAGAGCCAGAGACCTTGCTTCAAAGGCCTCACCATCCTTTTCTGTCCACCAATCTCTTTGCTCTCCGTCTCCATCTGTTTTTCTGCCTTGGTCATCAAAGCCATGCCCCATTTCGTGGCCAATTACAGCCCCAATTCCGCCATAGTTAACGGCGGGATCTGCGGCTACATCAAAAAATGGTGCTTGTAATATACCTGCAGGGAAAACTATTTCATTTAAGTCAGGACGATAATAGGCATTAACGGTTTGAGGATTCATGCCCCATTCGTCCTTATCTATCGGACCTCCTAGCTTTTGAATTTCATTGTTCCAGGACCAGGCATAAGCAGATTTAACTGTTCCTATTAAATCAGACCGATCGACTGACAAATCAGTGTAATCTGTCCATTTATCAGGGTAACCAATTTTTGGATTAAACTTAGCTAATTTATCTTGGGCCTCTACTTTGGTTTTATCATCCATCCAATCTAAATTATCAATTCCATTTTTAAATGCAGCTCTTAAGTTTTCTATTAACTTATCCATCTCATCTTTCGATTTCTGAGGAAAGTATTTTTCGACATACACTTTTCCAACCATTTCACCCATGAATGAGTCAATTTGACTAACACCACGTTTCCATCTCTCACGCTGAACTTCTGTTCCTCTCAAAGATTTACCATAAAACTCAAAACTAGCATCGTCTATTGATTTGGGTAAATAAGAAGATTTTCCTCCCAAATAATTCACCAGCAAATAATCTTTAAGAGTATCTAAGCTTGTTTCTTTAAATACTTCTGACGTTCCTTCTATCGCGTCAATTTCCCTCACAACAAAACTTACTTGTCCCTGCAAACCAGCTTGGTCCAGCATTGCATCCCAAGGCAACCCAGGGGATAAAGCTTTCAATTCTTCTAAACTTCGCTTGTTATATGTCTTGGTACGGTCTCTTCTTTCAGTCGGCGTCCAGTGATAATTGGCAATTTTTGTCTCAAACTCCATTAGAGCCTCAATACGATCTGTAATATTTTCCTCAGCAACCATCTCAAGCAAAGAAGTAAGATATATTTTATAAGCTTCACGTACTTCAAGCGACTTTTCATCTTCATCTAGGTAGTAAGCACGGTTTGGCATCCCCAGACCAGACTGAGTGAGGTAAACAATATAGTTCGTTACATCTTTGAGATCTACACCAATGAAAGGGGAAACCACCGACCTCAAGCCTAATGATGGCTCCGACATGAGTCGCGCGATACCTTCATGATTAGAAACAGATTTTATTGTTTCGAGGTCAGCCAAAACAGGAAGCAGTCCGGCTTTTTCTATTGCGTCGGTATCCATAAAGGCTGCAAAGAAATCTCCTATTTTTTGTTCATCAGAACCCATAGCTGCATTTACAGATGAAGCCTCCTCAATTATTTTTCGGACACGCTCTTCAGAGCGGTCAGCTAATATTGAAAAGCCTCCATAAGTAGATTTATCGGCAGGGATTTCTGTATTTGCAAGCCATGTACCATTTACATACTTAAAAAAGTTGTCCCCTGGTTTTACGCTAAGGTCCATATTTTCGGTTGCAATGCCATATGACCCTAATTCAGGCGTATTACTTTCATTTAAATTGCTTGTACTATTACAAGACGTCAAGCTAATTGTTAAAGCAATAATGCTTGGTGCTAATAAACGTGATATACTCATATTATTTACCTTTCAGAAATTTTTTTAAAGTTTTTTTTAGCCAAGTTCCATATTATCAAGAGCAAGGGCTATCTCAGGGTTATATGTTGATCCTAATGGCGGTTGTTTCTCTCTTCTAAATATTCCCTTAAAAAATCGTGAGATATCTACACCTACACCATACATTGCAGGAACCAACATTAGTGTAAGGAAAAAGTCAAATAAAACTCCGAAGGCCAATGCTACAACCATAGGCTTTAAAAATTCAGCTTGGGCAGATGTCTCAAAAAGAATTGGCATAATGCCAATAAAGGTTGTTACTGAAGTTAAGAGAATGGGTCTAAAGCGTGCGACACAAGCATCAAGTAGTGCTTGATAAGCTCCTACACCCTTGGCTCTCAGACGGTTTACATAATCAAGTAAAACAAGGTTATCATTAACAGCGACACCTGCGGCAGCGAAAAAACCAAACAGAGACAACATACCAAAGGGCACTCCAGTTACAATATTACCAAATATCATTCCAACAAGCGCAAAAGGTATTGCAACCATTATTAATAAAGGCTGTGAATATGATTTGAATGCAATAGCCAGTAAACCATACATAATAAATAAGACTGCTATCAAGGAAAGACGGATTTCTTCAATGAAATTAAGCTCTATTTCATCCTGACCAACTTCAATACGTGTCGCCTTTGGATGACGTATTTCCCACTGAGGTAAGAAATTTTCTTTAATGTCTGTACTTATTTTCTGAACCTCAGCTTGTTCCCCGCGTATTCGAGCACCTGTATATTCAACACGTTTTCTGTCACGGCGCTGAATTCTAGTTATACCTTCTTCAAAAGAAACATCTGCCACTGAAAATAGAGGAACATCAACACCACTTGCGGATCTTATTCTTAATTTTTGCAAACTATCTATAGATTCACGAGCATCTTCAGGGTAACGAACCATAACCCTAACATCTTCACCGTTACGAGGTAACCGCTGTACTTCTTTTCCATAAAATGCTTCACGAACCTGTCTAGTAACATCCGAAAGTTTAATACCCAAAGTTTCTGCGCCTGGCTTTAATGTAAATTGAATCTCACGGGCAGAACTTTCTAAACCATCCCATGCACCTGATACAGCACTGAAGCTTTCAATTTCAGACTTAAGGTCTAATATTGCAGACTTTAGTGCATCTGGGTCAGCGGAGGCAACTCCGTAGTATAACCCGCCTCCTCCTTGGCCCCCGGGGCCGTAATCTACACCGTATCGAACCCTGTAAGCATCAGGAATTTCCCCAACATATTGCTCAAGTTTATCAGCAATATCTTTACTTGAAACAGTAGGTCTAGTTCTGGGGTCAGATAAAGAAAAGAAACCCTGAACACCACGATTTTCTGTAACTGTTCCGGCTCTTTCTATAATATTTGAATTTACATTAAATTCTTTTTTGGAATTTTTATTGAGCTCCTCTACCCCAGCTTCAACTTGCTGTCTAACCTGCTCTCTTCTCTCAAAATTTGTACCTTCAGGAAAGCGAGCATTAAATTCTATCATATCTCCTTCGACTACGGGTATGAATGCCGTTGGAGCCACACCAGCTTGTAGTAGCATAATAGACATTGCAAATAACCCAACAAAAACTGAGATGGTTATGTACCTAAACTTTATCAGTGCTGCTATTATCGGGCGGAATATATTTTGAGCAAATAAAACCAGGCTATTCGCAATTTTTGTTTGCAAACGCATCAATTTTCCCTGCTCATTGATATTAACTGGCTTTAGATGCCTTAAATGAGCAGGTAAAATGAAGAAGGCTTCTAGTAATGAAAATATCAATACTGCGATTACTACTAGGCTTATCTGGCCAAGCATGGCTTGAATTGGACCCGTCATTAATAAGAAGGGTATGAACATTAATATAGTAGTTACAACAGCAAAATAGACTGGCTTAACGACCATACCAGCACCAGCTATAGCACCTCTGTTTCCTGATATTCCATTTTCCACATGAAAATGAATACTTTCACCGACGACAATCGCATCATCAACCACAATTCCAATAACAAGTAAAAAGGCAAAAAGCGATATCATGTTTAATGTGATACCTATGTGAGGAGCTATCGCTATTGCACCCATGAATGCAGCAGCAATTCCTGCCGTTACCCAAAATGCTACCGCAGGCCTTAAGAAAAGCATTAAAATTATAAGAACTAAAATCATTCCCGATACTGCATTGCTTCCTATTAGCTCCATTCGACTATCAAACATTTCTGACCCATCAAACCATATTGAAAAAGTAAGGTCGGGAGGTAATTTGGTGTTAATTTCTTCCTCAAATTTTCGAATAGACCTCCCAGCCTCAGTAACATTCATATTATCTGGAGATTGGACTTGAAATATTGCTGCATTTTGGCCATTGAATTTAGCAGAAAATTTAGCTGAGTCGAAGCCGTCTATTACATTAGCTATATCCCTGACACGAATTACGCCCCCATTTAATGTTTGACGAATGATAATATCATTAAAGTCTTCTTTATCATTTGCCAAAGATCTCGCTCTTAACTGAAGTTTACCAGCTGCAGTTTCAACAGTACCGGCAGATAAGTTTACCGATGAACGAGAAATAGCGGCCGAGACATCTGAAAAAGTTAAGTTGTACTGACGTAATGCGTCCTCAGATATTTCAATCGTGACTTGCTCATCAATTTTTGTCATTTGATTAGTTAACTGCAACCCAGGGAGTTTAGTTATTTGAAAACGTAAGTCAGTCGCCGCTCTCTGTAAGGTTAATCTGTCAACATTACCGTGAAGAGCAAGAAAGAAGGTATCTTCCCGTGCATCCCACCTGTAAACTTGAGGTCGGTATGCATTAGGCGGTAAATTTTGAATTCCATCGACACGTGATTGCACTTCATCCAAAAGTTTATCGTAATCAATTCCTAATTTAGTTCTTACATTTACAGTGTAGCTTCCCTCTCGGGCTGTAGACTCAATATAATCTATACCATCCAAACCATCTATGGTTTCTTCAATTCGCACTACAATTTGTTCTTCAACATCGCGAGGAGACGCACCCGGCCAACCTGATGAGATTGTCATGCCGTTAATTGTAACTTTTGGGATAAACTCTCTGTCCAAATTACTATAGCCAAAGACTCCGATCACAAACATTGTGAACATCATTAAATTTGCAGCTACAGGGTTCTTAACAAACCAACTTATCAAAGATTTCATAAGATATTATTCCTTATTTGCTAAGAATTTTTGTTTTTTTTAGTTTCTTTACTTTTCTTTTCAAGGTTTTTCATCCAATCTGGTTTAGGTGGATCAACAAGAATAGTTTCAGGGTTATTCACATCCAAAACTCTCAAAGACATAGATGTTCGTGACTTCTCCATTGGAGAAAGTACAACTAACTCGCCCTCATCTACACCCCCAAGAAGTAGTGCTCTTTCACTGTCAGAGTCGAGTACTTTAACTTTTCGGATATCAGCTTTACCTTTATCATCAACCACATAAACTTCATTATCTGGCCTCAATCCGTCCCTGGGTAAAACAATAATTTCTTGATATATCTTTCCAGAGATTTCTGCATCAACAAATAGACCGGGGGCTAGTGGGTAGCCATTTTCTGATGCCCCTGAACCATAGGGATCAACCACTTCAGCAATTGCAAATAAAGCACGGGTTTGAGTATCATATGTACTTGCTGTCCGCATTATTTTACCACTCCAGTATCTACGTTTACCTGCAATAATAGCGTTTAATTCCACGTCGATTGCTGAGGCTCTATTTTTTGCTACATAAGCAATAGGTAGATCTATCTTAGATAGATCACTATCGCTCAATGGAAGACGAACTTCAACTATACTAGTTGAAAAGATACGCCCTAATGTACGGCCAGGGGATACGAATTGTCCAATATCAGAGTTCTTTGTCTTCACACGCCCGGTAAAGGGGGCGCGAACTTCAGTACGCTTTAATTGAAGGTTAGCTGAAGCCAGCTCAGCCTCAGCGGCCTGCAAAGAAGCGAGTGCTTGGGCCTGCTGCGGTAAACGCAATGCCAATGGGCTAGCCTTACCTATTCCTAATTCTTGATAGTCTTGTTTAGCAATCTCACCTTCAGCCTTTTCGCGTATTACAGACTGTTCTGCTTGAGCAACTTGAGCTTGGGCTCTTATAACAGATACTTTATAATCAGCATCTTCAATTCTTAATAGTACTTCCCCTTTTTTGATAATGCCGCCTTCAATAAAGTTTGGGGAAACATAAACAATTTTTCCACCAATTTCAGGAACCAAGTCAATTTCGGTTTGCGGCCGTGCTTCACCTTGGGTTTTAACGCTTAGCTGTACATCGTCTAAAACTGCGTGATCAGCAAGGACTGCTAAAGTGTTAAAGGCTCTCTTTTTTTCTTCAGGTTTGTTATTTAACTTAATTATAATAGATCCCAAAAATATAAATCCAATTATACACAGAAAAGGAATGGTATAGATTAAGGATTTTTTCAAAAAACCGGCTTTTGATGGTTTTATAGTATTATACTCTGCCGTCATAATTATTCTTTCTTTTCTATCTCGAAGGCTTGCGCATCTCTGCTATGGGACAATTTAAGTAATTCTACTCCTCCCCCAAGAGCTACATGCAGCCTCACTCTGTTAGAAAGTCTTTCTTTTCTTGAACTAATGAGCTGCCCTTCGGCAGTTAAGCTTCGTGATTGTGCGTCTAAGAGTTGTAATATCGTAGCCAAACCTTCGGTATAACGAAGTTCTAATCGGCTTTCAGCTTTCTGAGCTTCATTTAGTGAAATTCGTAGTGCTTTTTCTTGCTCACGTAACCTTTTCTCACTACCGATCGCATTCTCAACTTCGAGGTATGCATTTAAAATCAATCCCGCATATGACTCTAATTGAGACTTCATTAGTACTTTTTGCTGTTCAAGGTTAGCTTTGAGCCGACCCCCTTGAAATACAGGAGCTGATATTCCCCCAACCAAAGAAGCCACCAATGCATCAATTTCGAAAAACTCACTCATGTTTCGCGAAGCTAAAGAACCACTACCATCCAATGTGAAACGAGGAAGTAAATTTTTCTTTGCAATTTCAATTTGGAAACCCTGGGATTTTAAACGGTATTCGGCAGCCAACAAGTCAGGCCTATTTTTCATTACGTAATCCGGAGATCCAGCTCCGCTTAATTCTGGAAGTAAAGGTAAGTCCGATGATGCATGAAGTTCAGCTGAAGGGTATCTGCGAAGCAGTATTTCCAAACGCCTTGTGGATGATGAAAATCTTTGCAGTTGCAGTGACTGCGACGCCTCTGCATTTGCCAAAGATGACCTGGCTAGCCTCACATCTGATGATCCGGTCACCCCTCCCTCAAAGCGACGCTGAGTCAAACGCAAGGCTCTTTTCTTAGTTTCAACAGTTCGGTTGGCTAATTCAGAAAGTAGTCGTGCCTCAGTGAGATCAAACCATGCTAAACTAACTTGTCCAGCCACAGAAAGTCGTGCGCTATCATAATCTGCAGTAACAGCCCGCAAGTCCAATCTGCTTGCTTCAACGCTGTTTTCAATGCGTCCCCACAAATCATACTCCCAGCTGGCCGAAAGACCTGCAGAAATATTGGTTGAACTTGGCTGCGGTCCTGCATTTTCGTTTCTACTAGCCCTAGAGCTAGCACTTAAGGATGGAAAAAGATTTGATTGGGATATGTCAACTCTTGCACTGGCGGCATCAACTCTATATTGTGCTGCTAGCATACTGGGATTGGACACAAAAGCCTCACCAACTAAACTTTTCAAAATTGGGTCTGAAAAACTATCCACCCAGTATATTGTTGGCAAATCAATAGGTGCAGGAACAGTCCACTGTTCAGGAATCAAACTACTGCTCAATGATGAAGCATCTTTTGGTTCGTCGTTTAGTTTCTGAAAGTTATTGATGCTTGCGCAACCTGTTAAAACAGCACTTACTAGGAATATAGAAAAAGATTTAGAAAACACTTTCATTCCTTTCAATAACACTTTCGTTGTTTAGTTTCCGAACACTATTCGAAAAGTAGTAATCTACAATACGCTTTAACTACACCAAAAAGTTCATACAACATCTAAAGTTGTAGATTACACTTTATTAATGTATTAGAAGCGTCTACTTAGTTTAGAAATTCTGAGAAGTAAAGGTTACATTTTTGTAATGTGTTAAGTGTCTTTAAGCAATGTAGAACTGTTTTTTTAAAATAAATTAAAGTAGATTAAAATCATGATTGCTTACAACAAAAATTTAAACCCTATTTTACTTACTAGTACACTCAGTATCGTAATTTTAGCTACGTTGTCTAGTTCACCAATTTGGCTCACTTTAATCATAATCTTATTTCACATATTTATGATATTATGCATTGAAGGTGTGAGGAACAAAAAAAGTATAAACCTAGCAATAAATGGAAAAAGCACTTCAACCATTAATACCCTAGCAGATATTATGGATAACGTCAGCTATGGGACTATCATAATTGATAAAAATCAAAATATTAAATATGCAAATAAATCTGCCAATGAAATATTTGGGAACCGGATTAACAATAAGCAGTTATCTATTTTTATAAAAGAGCCAAATATAAAATCTTGGATAGAAAAGTCTTTGAATGAAGGCCTCTCAAGCCCTATCACTTACTCAATAGATAAACCAATTAATAGGCGTATTAAATTACTATTCTCGCCACTTCCGGTGAATAGCAAATCAGGTGAAGAAAATTCAGCGATAATTTTTCTAAACGATATTACTGAATATATACTCATGCAAAGTCAGCGTACAGATTTTTTAGCAAATGCATCACATGAACTCAAAACACCCGTTGCTTCACTTCTAGGGTATATCGAGACATTAAAGGGTCATGCAAAACATGACGGGAAAGCTCGTGAAAAATTTTTAGGAATTATGCATGTCCAAGCAGAAAGAATGCAACACTTAATTAATGATTTACTTATTTTGTTAAGAATTGAGCAAATAGAACATATTATACCAGAAGAGTCGGTTGATTTGTCTCATGCAGTAGAAACCGCTCTTGAAGCCCTAAATCCACTGGCAATGAAACGAAATATTAGCATTAACTTTTCATCAAATGGTCCAAACATCGTAAAAGCAAATAGCGACGAGCTAGTCCAAGTAGTGTTAAACTTAGTTGATAATGCGCTAAAAATTTCAGAACAAAACACACAAATAAATATATCTATAGACCGCAATGAAAAGCATAAATCTTGTGCAGGGTCAGACACAAATGACGGTAACAAAAGAGTAATAGTAGAAATCAGTGAACCGGATAACACTTATTATTGCTTAAAAATTAAAGATAATGGACCAGGGTTTGCAAAAGATCACATTCCTAGAATTGGAGAAAGGTTTTACAGAATCGCTGGTGACCTAGGCTCAAACGAGAAGGGCACGGGTCTTGGTCTAGCAATTGTAAAACACATAATCATGCGCCATCGTGGAGGATTAGAACTCCAAACAGTACAGGGTGTCGGTTCAGAGTTTTGCATATTACTACCGGCTGCTAAATAAAAAATTCTTATTCATTAAACTGTCATATTTGAGATGTAACATAGACCATAAACTAAAATTCTTAAATTAATTAATTTATGGAAGACTTAAGAGAGCAAAATGAAACCCTACGTATTAGTCGTTGAAGATGAGGATTCACTCAGTACTCTTTTGCAATACAATTTTGAAAAAGAAGGTTTTGAGGTAGGTGTAGCCAATGACGGGGAACAAGCCCTTATTATGATAGAAGAGCGAACTCCCGATGTATTATTGCTAGATTGGATGCTACCAAAACTATCAGGAATAGAAGTTTGTCGTTCATTGAGAAGAAGTAAAGAAAAAAAGAAAATTCCCATAATTATGTTGACTGCAAGGGGTGATGAAACGGATAGAATAACAGGGCTAGACTATGGAGCTGACGATTACGTTCTCAAACCTTTCTCTCTGCCTTTACTATTCGCCAGAACGCGAGCTTTGCTCAGAAGAACAAACCCCTCCATAGTTGAGGAGACCATACACATGGGTAATATTGAAATTGATACGAAGGCACTGAGAGTCAGTATTAATAAAAAACAAGTTCACCTAGGACCTACTGAATTTAGGTTACTTGAACACTTTATGAGTAATCCTGGTAGAGTCTATTCTCGCGAGCAATTACTCGATGCAGTATGGGGTCGAAATATATTTGTAGAAGCACGAACAGTCGATGTTCATATTGGAAGACTGAGAAAAATACTTAATGAAAACGGGGCCAATAATCCTATAAGAACTGTGAGATCTGCTGGGTATTCATTTGAAATAGGTGAATAAAATTATTTTTCTTACTAATTTGTAATAAAATTACATTTGAATTTCACAGCAAACTATATTTTAATAGGACTGGAAAAAATTGTTTTTTGTTATCAATAACGTTAAAATATATCTGCATCAGATATAAACCACTGAGTTAAAAATGAAAAAAATTATATCATTATTTACTGCAATATCACTAACCTCATGTGCAACGGCTTCTTTTGATATTTCATCTTATTCCCCAGTAATGGATGTCAGAGAAGGTGAATATGAAGTTCATTCAAGGGATTTAAAGGAATGTCGTTATTTAGGCATGAAAGCGCGTGATCAGTATAAAAAACAGCGCGAAAAAGAAAAGAATAAAGCATTAGGTAATGCAGTTGTTGGCGCCTTATTGGGTGCTACTTTAGGTGCTGTAATTGATGGTGGTGACGGCGCGGCAGATGGTGCGGTTATTGGAGGAGCAGTTGGCGTAGCATCAGGAGCTGAACAAGTAGATTTCACTCGACGATTCGTAAAACTTGGGCCAGCAGGAATTGTTGATGAATGTATGTCAGAACGTGGATGGTCTGTCTTGAGTTCCAAGGGTATGGGCGGCGGCTAATAAAAGAATGATAGTAACATAAACCATATTCACACATTGATATAAAGACATATCATTTTAAAAGATCAAATTAATTAACAGGCGCAAAAATAATCTCTGTATATTAAGCTTGAAACCCAAATCAGTTTACGCTACTAGGCCGTCAATCAACAGGTAGTTTATCTACTTTATCTTTTTATTATTCAAATGGAGGCCCTGATGGCTGTCCCTAAAAGTAAAATCTCGAATTCACGCCGCGGAATGCGTCGCGCTCACGATAAACTGGCTGCAGTTAACTATGTAGAAGACAAAGAAAGCGGAGAGTTACGCCGCCAACATCACATAGACCTTAAATCAGGTATGTATAGAGGTCGGCAAGTTATAGCCTCCAAAGATTAGCACTCTTAAACTTATTAGGGTAATTTTAAATGGTAAAGATTGAGAAGGTTTTTGCTAGGGAAATACTTGATAGTCGTGGTAATCCCACTCTTGAGGTTGACGTGGTCTTATCAGATGGCTCCTTTGGTAGAGCAGCTGTTCCTAGCGGGGCATCCACAGGTAAACATGAAGCCGTAGAACTCAGAGATAATGATGAAGCAAGATATTTAGGTAAAGGTGTCTTAAAAGCCGTCAATAACGTTAACAAACACATCTCTCAAAGTTTAATTGGCTCTGACGCAGGTAATCAACGTGAAATTGATTCCTTAATGATAGGACTTGATAATACTGAAAACAAAAGCAATCTCGGTGCTAATGCTATATTAGGCGTATCGCTGGCGGTAGCTAAAGCAATGGCAGTATCTAAAAATATTCCTCTTTACGCATATATTGGTGATAATAAATCCTGCTTACTACCAGTTCCAATGATGAATATTATCAATGGAGGAGAGCACGCTGATAATAAAATAGATGTTCAGGAATTTATGATCATGCCTGTTGGTGCCAAGAGCTTTAGTGAAGCTCTTCGCTGTGGTGCAGAAGTTTTTCATTCTTTAAAGCTAAGACTAATGTCTGATGGTCATAATACTAATGTTGGTGATGAAGGTGGTTTTGCCCCAAATTTAGACGGATCCAAAGAGGCTCTAGAATATATAATGCAATCAATTATCGATGCTGGCTATAAACCTGGTAAAGATGTTTATTTGGCGATGGATGTAGCATCCACAGAATTCTACGATGGAACCCATTATAAACTCAAAGGAGAAAATAAAGTTCTCACATCATCGCAAATGGTGGATTACCTTTTTGACCTAACTACTAATTATCCCATAATATCTATTGAAGATGGCATGTCAGAAGACGATTGGGATGGCTGGGTAGCATTAAATAATAAATTAGGTAACAATTGTCAGCTTGTTGGTGATGATCTGTTTGTTACTAACCAAAAACGTTTGCAGACTGGAATAGACCTTAAAGCCGCTAACTCTATTTTAGTTAAAGTAAATCAAATAGGCACACTTAGTGAAACATTGGATGCAGTTAACTTAGCGCACAGCGCTGGTATGACAGCCGTTATGAGTCACAGGTCAGGAGAAACAGCCGATACAACTATATCCGACCTTGCGGTTGCCACAAATTGTGGGCAAATAAAAACTGGATCATTAGCTCGCTCTGACAGGCTCGCAAAATACAATCAGCTTTTAAGGATTGAAGAGCAGCTAGGATCCAATGCCGTATTCGCAGGTAGGTCAGTGCTTCCATACTAATAAAAGTTAAGACATTAACCGATTGCTAACTATACTAAGTTCATAACCATAATATGAAACGTCTTGAAAGTATAAAAAATAAGTGGCCACTAATCTCACTTTTAGTATTATATATGTATCTGATATTCCATGCAGTTTCAGGGTCTGAAGGCATTATAGGCTACTTGGAGCATGAAAAAAAAATTGCGTTCAAAGAAAAAACTTTACTTGAGCTGTCAGAAGATCGCAAAAAGTTAGAAAAACATGCACTAAGTTTAAATTCGTCTGCATTAGACCTCGATAAGTTAGATATAAAGGCGCGACAGTTATTATTTGTTTCGGATCCGAATGAAAAGACGATTTGGCTTGACCGTAGACAATAAAATAGTCCATATCCCCCCATGTAAAAGTAATCAAATATAATTTTATTTCGTATACGTAATAATTTGGGAAATGATGTGAATAAAAGAAATAATAAAAAAGTTAATCCTCTTAAGACTTCAAAAGATGAACTTCTAAGTCTTTATAAGGATATGCTACTCATCCGCAGATTTGAAGAAAAAGCAGGTCAACTATATGGTATGGGTCAAATAGCAGGATTTTGTCATTTATATATTGGTCAAGAAGCCGTTGTTGTAGGAACGCGAGCTAGCATGGTTGACGGTGATCAAATGATAACAGGTTATCGAGATCATGGGCACATGCTCGCCTGCGGCATGGAATCCAGAGGCGTTATGGCTGAGCTAACTGGAAGAGCTGGTGGCTATTCTAGAGGAAAAGGAGGCTCTATGCACATGTTCTCAACAGAAAAGCACTTCTATGGTGGCCATGGCATAGTAGGGGCACAAGTCCCTATCGGAGCAGGGTTGGCATTATCGAATAAATACAAAGGCAATGGAAACGTTAGCTTGGCATTTTTTGGAGATGGTGCTTCAAACCAAGGACAGGTATATGAAGCATTTAACATGGCAAAACTATGGAGCTTGCCAGTAGTTTTTGTTATTGAAAATAACCAATATGCCATGGGAACATCAGTAATTAGGTCATCTGCAGAAACAGAATTACATAAACGTGGTTCTAGTTTTGAGATCAAAGGCATTCAGGTTGACGGCATGAACGTTCTGGAAGTTAGAGATGCAGCTAAAAAAGCTATTAAGCATGCAAGAGACGGCAAAGGTCCTATGATATTGGAAATGAAAACTTATAGATATCGCGGCCATTCAATGTCAGATCCCGCAAAGTATCGAACACGTGACGAGGTTACAAAAACCCGAAGTGAAAGAGACCCAATTGATATGGTAAAGAATAGATTAATTGAAGAGGGGTGGGCAACGGATGATACACTCAAATCAATTGATAAAGAGATTAAGTTAGTAGTGGCTGATGCCGCAGAATTTGCACAGACATCGCCAGAACCAGATGCTTCTGAACTTTATACAGATGTTCTACTAGATGCTTAATTAAAAGTTAAACACAATTTAAAAAGGAGAATATTATGCCTATTGAACTAAAATATTTATTATGGAGCATAGCCTTATTTTTTATAATGATTTTGGCGCAATCATTATCATCAATCTTTTCAGGAAAAGCTTCCGTTTCTGAGTTAGTTGGCCATAGGGACAATTTACCTAAAGAAGGCCTTACCAAGTTACATGGAAGAACAAAACGTGCGCAGGCAAATTTTATCGAAAGCCTTATAATGTTTGCACCTTTGGTCTTGATAACTATTATCACGGAAAGCTCCACAGAACTAACTGCTTTAGGAGCTGCTTTATTCTTCTGGGGTAGGTTAGCATTCACTCCATGCTATTGGCTAGGCGTATCTTGGTTTAGGACTATAGCTTGGTTTGTATCTATCATTGGGATGCTAATGATCTTTCTGGAGCTAATCAACTAATGGCAATCGATATAAAAATGCCAGCCCTTTCTCCCACTATGGAGGAAGGGACACTCAGCAAGTGGATCGTAAAAGAAGGTGATACTGTCACCTCTGGTGATATACTGGCTGAAATTGAAACAGATAAAGCAACTATGGAAGTTGAGAGTATAGATGAAGGTATTGTAGGTAAGATTACTATACCCGAAGGAACTGAAAACGTTAAAGTAGGAACAGTCATTGTTCAACTATTAGAAAGTGGCGAAAAAGTAAATGATCTTAAGAAGCCTCATGACAAACCGATCACCCCTCCCGGAAATTACGAACAAAATCAGACTGCTAAAAAAACCATCCCTTCAAGAGAAGGGCTAGATGAAAAACGAGATTCAGGCTCCCGTGTTACGCATACTGAAATTACTGTAAGAGATGCATTGCGAGATGCAATGGCAGAAGAAATGAGGCGTGATGAGAATGTCTTCATAATGGGAGAGGAAGTAGCAGAGTATCAGGGTGCCTATAAGGTTACGCGTGAATTACTTCAAGAGTTTGGAGAGAAAAGAGTTATAGATACGCCCATAACTGAATACGGATTTGCGGGAATTGGAGTGGGTGCGGCAATGGGGGGTCTAAAACCTATTGTTGAATTTATGACCTTCAATTTCGCAATGCAAGCGATTGACCATATTATAAATTCAGCAGCTAAAACTCTTTATATGTCTGGCGGACAAATGCGCTGCCCAATAGTTTTTCGAGGGCCCAATGGTGCTGCATCTCGTGTTGGAGCCCAGCATAGTCATGATTACTCTAGTTGGTACGCTAACGTCCCAGGTTTAAAAGTGGTTGCACCCTATGATGCGGAAGATGCAAAAGGTTTACTTAAGGCAGCAATTCGTGACCCCAATCCCGTTGTGTTTCTGGAACATGAACTTCTGTACGGAGAAATATTTCAAATACCTGATGTCGATGACCTTATTGTACCCATTGGTAAAGCTAAAGTTAGACGAAAAGGTTCAGATGTAACACTTGTGGCGCATAGCAGAATGGTTGGCAGGTGTCTTGAAGCAGCAAATCTACTTATAAATGAAGGCATTGATTGTGAAGTAGTGGATTTAAGAACTATCCGTCCACTAGATAGTAAAACAGTTATAGAAAGTGTTAAAAAAACAAATAGGCTTGTTTGTGCTGAAGAAGGCTGGGGACAGAGTGGCATTGGTGCTGAAATTGTTTCACGGGTTACCAAAGAGGCCTTTGATTTTCTAGATGCCCCTCCCGAAAGAGTTTTTCAGGTGGACGTTCCTTTGCCGTATGCTGCAAACCTCGAAGCCCTGAGCCTTCCTGGTTCCTCAGATATTATAAAAGCAGCAAAAAAAGTTTGCTATAAAAATTAAAGGTTAAATATGCCGATTGAAATTCTCATGCCTGCACTCTCACCCACAATGGAAGAAGGAACACTTTCTAAGTGGTTAGTAAAAGAGGGAGATCAGGTTAACTCAGGTGACCTTCTAGCTGAAATAGAAACAGATAAAGCTACAATGGAAATTGAGGCAGTAGAGGAAGGCACAATAGTAAAACTACTAGTACCTGAAGGGAACTCTAATGTTAAGGTTAATAAGCCAATTGCAATATTACTTGAAGAAGGTGAAGACATAAGTTCACTAAATAATTATACGGATACTACCAACCAGACACCCAACAATAATGCCACAGAGAAAAGTGGGGAAGCAACCATCGGTGATTTAGGCGCTCAAAAAGAAAAAATAATTGAACAACCAGAAAGAATAAAGTCATCGCCACTAGCTCGTCGTCTTTCAAAAAAATTAAATATAGATTTAAATCAAATTTCTGGTTCTGGGCCTAACGGTAGAATTATAAAAATAGATATTGAAAACTATATAAAAGACTCAAAGTCAAATATCGCTCCGACGCAACTGGATCAGCCAGACTTTACCACAAATTCTGACTCAAAGGAAATAGGGGCGCTTAGATATGGGGGTGCTGAACAGCTAACTAAATTAGGAATAGAAACGGGGTCCTATAACCTAATACCTCTAAATAATATCCAAAAAGTTATATCTAAACGATTAGTTGATTCATCTCAAAATGTACCTAGTTTTCCATTGACAATTGATTGTGAGATTGATGAATTACTTAGACTTAGAAAAGAGCTAAACCAACAAGCGGGTGAGTTTGTTAAAATAAGTGTAAATGATATGCTCATAAGAGCTTCAGCGCTTTCATTGAAACACTGCCCAGAAGCTAACGCCAGCTATACACCGGATGGAATAGCAATACACAAACATGCAGATATCGCAGTTGCAGTCTCAATCGAAAGCGGTTTAATAACTCCTATTATTCGACAAGCAGATAATAAAGGCTTATCACAAATTTCTACAGAAATGAAAGACTTAGCCTCTCGAGCCAGAGAGCGTAAGCTCAAGCCAACTGAGTACCAAGGGGGAACATTTTCAATATCTAACCTTGGGATGATGGGAATTAAAGAGTTTGGTTCAATAATCAATGAACCGCATGGAATGATACTGTCCGTAGGCGAAGGTAATCAAAGACCAATAGTTCGTGAAGGGGCTTTAGATGTAGCGACCATTATGACAGTAACCTTAACATGTGATCATAGAGTAATAGATGGAGCTTTGGGGGCAAAGTGGTTGCAACACTTTAAGAGATACATTGAAAAACCAATAACAATGATGCTTTAAACAAAAGCTTTCATATTAACTTAACATATAAAAAGTAGATCAAAAAATGTCTGATACAAACTTTGACGTCATCATAATAGGATCAGGTCCTGGTGGATATGTAACTGCCATCAGATCAAGTCAACTTGGTTTTAAAACAGCTATAATTGAAAAAGATAGTCTAGGCGGAGTTTGCTTGAACTGGGGCTGCATACCTACCAAAGCTCTCCTCAGATCAGCTGAAGTATATAGTAATATGAAGCACGCTGAGGACTATGGGTTATCGGCCTCACCACAATTTAATCTAAAAAGTATAGTTCAAAGATCTCGAAATATTGCTAATCAGCTATCGGGAGGCATTAAGCATCTATTGAGCAAAAACAATGTAAAAATTATAGATGGTTTTGCATCTCTACAACCCGGAAAAGCAGCACCAGAAGTTCATGTTGAAGGAAAAATATACAATGCTAAGCATGTTATATTAGCAACAGGAGCAAGGGCTCGAACCATACCACAAGCTGGTTTAGAGCCAGACGGAAAGTATATATGGTCTGCAAAAGAGGCAATGATTCCTGACACTATGCCAAACAAACTTCTGGTTATCGGCTCTGGTGCCATTGGTATGGAATTTGCTTCATTTTATAATGCTTTTGGCTCAAAAGTTACAGTAGTTGAAATGGAAGATAGAATTTTACCTGCAGAAGATGAAGAAATATCTGTATTGGCTAAAAAAGCATTCTCTAAACGTGGAATAGAAATTATAACAAACTCAAAAGCAACTTTAAAAGTTGTAGAAAATGGAGTTGAGGCAGTCCTCGAAAATATAAGTGAAAGTAATACAAAAACTTATGACAGAGTAATTCTTGCAATAGGTATTGTAGGAAACACTGAAAATATAGGACTTGAAAAATTGGGTGTTAAAGTTAATAAAAATCACATTTCTATTAATGAGTTTAGCCAAACTGGTATTAAAGGATTATACGCTATAGGTGATGTGACTACACCTCCCTGGCTAGCTCATAAGGCATCCCATGAAGGCATAATATGCATTGAAAAAATAGCGGGCAGAAACCCAGAGCCTCTTAATCCTATATCTATTCCTGGCTGCACTTATTGCCACCCCCAGATTGCATCCGTGGGTTATACAGAAAAACAAGCAATAAAAGCAGGCTTCACTATAAAAGTCGGCAAGTTTCCGTTTGTAGGTAATGGTAAAGCAATAGCTTTGGGAGAGCCTGAGGGTTTAATAAAGACTATTTTCGATGAAGAAACAGGCGAGTTACTAGGGGCACATATGATTGGAGCTGAAGTCACTGAACTTATTCAAGGCTATACAATTGCTCAGAAACTAGAAACAACAGAGCATGAGTTAATGGAAACAGTTTTCCCCCATCCCACTTTATCTGAGATGATGCATGAGGCTGTATTAGATGCATATAATAGAACAATACACTTTTAACTTATATTGTTTACTCATTTTTAGTCCTCTTAACGGCACTGTTTAAGAGGTTGTCAACTTCATTTATTTTAAAATGAGAAGTTTTCTCAATATGAGATGCTGACAATGTGAATGTTACTATTAGTTATACTGTGAAAAGCTTATAATCTTATGAATACTCAAACATATTAACTTTCCGATTAATAAAAATTAGCTTTGCATTGCCCAACCTTCAACATCCATAGCCGCCTGCCGTACAGCCTCTGTAATTGTTGGGTGAGCATGACATGTACGAGCTACATCTTCGCTTGAAGCCTTAAATTCCATAGCTAAAGCCACCTCAGCAATTAAGTCTCCGGCATGAGAGCCAATTATGTGCGCACCTAAAATTTGATCTGTTTCAGCATGGGCAAGAATCTTTACGAAACCCGTAGTTTGATGATTTGCTCGAGCTCTAGAGTTCGCAGAAAAGGAAAATTTACCGCGCTTAAAAGGTATGTTAGCGTTAGTTAACTCTTGCTCTGTCTTGCCGACTGAGGCAATTTCTGGGGATGTGTAAACTACACCGGGGATTACATTATAGTTAACATGGCCAGCCTTTCCAACAATAATTTCAGCTACCGCAACACCTTCGTCCTCAGCTTTATGAGCTAACATTGGGCCTTTTGTGCAGTCACCTACTGCATAAATATTCGGTATATTCGTTTTAAAATCATCAGTTATTACATAACCCCGTTCATCTTTTTCAAGATTTATAGCATCTAGACCAAGATTATCGGTATTTGGCTTTCGACCGATGCATACCAATACAACATCGGCATTAATAGACTTTGAATTTCCACCTGAGCTTGCTTCGGTTTGAACTTCTAAACCATTATTTATTTTATTGACGCTTACAACTTTCCTACTAAGTTCAAATTTCATTTTTTGCTTTTTAAAAATTCGTAAAGATTGTTTTTGGATTTCAGAATCCATACCTGGCATAATATGGTCGAGATATTCTATCACTGTTACTTCTGAACCCAAACGACGCCAAACAGACCCAAGTTCCAAACCTATAACACCCCCCCCTATAACAACTAATTTATTTGGGACTTTGTCTAAATTTAAAGCACCAGTCGAAGATACAATATTCTTCTCATCAATTTCTACATTTGGTAACTGCGCAACACTAGAACCTGTAGCAATAACAATATTCTTTGTAATGTGGGGCTCACCATCAATCTCAACTGTACAAGCATCAATAATTTTACCTGTCCCATTTTTGTGCTTAACGTTATTTTTTTTAAATAAAAATTCTATTCCTGATGTTAGCCCATTAACTGTCTTTTCTTTAGCTAACATCATTTTTTTAAGGTCAAAGCTTATATCCCCCACTAGGCCCATATCCATAAAATTATTTTGAGCCGTCTCCAGCATTTCAGTAGAGTGAAGTAATGCCTTCGATGGAATACATCCTACATTTAAGCATGTCCCGCCAAGCGTTCCGCGACTTTCCACGCATAAAACCTTTAGGCCTAACTGTCCACAACGAATGGCGCAATTATAACCGCCAGGCCCGCCCCCAATGACTATTATATCATAATTATCTGACATGAAAACTCCGTAGTTAATCAATTATCATTAGTTTAATTAATCTCAGCTTGGCTATAAACAATTGTAACATTAGAGGTCTAGCAATAAACGTTCAGGGTCTTCCAAGCACTCTTTAACTCGTACAAGAAAAGTTACAGCCTCTTTGCCATCGACTATACGATGATCATAACTTAATGCTAAATACATCATAGGTCTGATAACAATTTTATCATCTATAACAACGGGGCGCTTCTCTATTTTATGCATACCTAAAATGCCAACTTGCGGAGGGTTGAGTATTGGTGATGACATCAATGAACCATAAACTCCCCCATTGGAAATAGTAAATGTTCCGCCCATCATGTCATCCATTGAAAGCAATCCATCGCGAGCCTTTGCCCCTAAGTCTCCTATACCTTTTTCGATGCCACCAAGAGAGAGACTATCGCAACCTCTCAGGACTGGCACTACAAGTCCTTTTGGGGTACCAACAGCTACACTAATGTCATAATAGTTTTTATAGATAATATCAGTACCATCTATTTCGGCATTAACAGCTGGAACATCCTTGAGCGCCTGTACACATGCCTTGACGAAAAAACTCATAAAGCCGAGCTTTACCCCGTGTTTTGAAACAAAAATTTCCTTATAATTATTTCGTATCCTCATTATGTTACTCATATCTACTTCGTTATAAGTAGTAAGCATGGCAGCAGTATTTTGAGCATCCTTCAAACGTCGAGAAATGGTTTGACGCAACCGTGACATACGCACTCTCTCTTCTCTTGGTTCTGATACCATTACTCCACCTTGATGAGTACTGCTTTCAGTGAGAACTGGGGAGTCTAATTTTGCACTTGCGATTGCAGACAAAGTATCGCCTTTGGTTATTCTGCCATCCTTACCATGACCTTTAATGGAGGAGCTATCAAGATTATTTTCTTTAATAAGTCTCTCTGCACTTGGCATAGGAGCCTTATCAGGCTTCACAGTTTCAGCTTTATCATCAGAAACTGTACTTCCTTTATTATTATCAACCTTTTTATCCACGTCAATTTGGTTTAACTCACAAAGAACCTGACCTACTGATGCAGTTTCACCCTCAATAATATTAATAGCACTAATTATGCCTGCTACGGGCGCTACAATCTCTTGAGAGGCTTTATCTGTTTCGAGTTCTACTATGGCTTCATCTTTAAATACAGTATCACCAATATTTTTATTCCAAGATGCCACGGTAACTTCTGATACTGACTCTCCCAAATTTGGAACTAAAATTTGAGTTGAAGGGGTTTTACTAGAAGCCGGTGTCTCTTTGAGTAGAGAAGAACTGGAGTTATTTGAATTTATACGTGCCACTAAAGTTCCTACAGCGACATTATCACCCTCGCTTACTAGTATTTCTTCCATAATTCCGTCTGCAGGAGAAACAATCTCTTGAGCAGCCTTATCAGTTTCAAGCTCGAGAATAGGATCATCTTTTTTTATAATATCGCCTACTTTTTTAAACCATTGAGCAATTGTAACCTCAGAAACACTTTCACCAACATTTGGAATAATAATATCAGTCATATATCTAACCTATTTTGCAAAAGCATTATCAATAATGCTTTGCTGTTCTCTTTTGTGTTTAGCTGCAATACCTGTTGCAGTCGAAGCTGCAGAAGGACGACCTATAAAACGTATACGGTCTCGTTTTACATTTATAGATAGTATTGTTTCATCAATCAGCGGATTGATGAAAGACCAAGCACCCATATTTTTGGGCTCTTCCTGACACCAAACAAATTCTGCATTCCTAAATCTCTTTAACTCTTTATTCATTGCATGCTCAGGGTAAGGGTACAATTGTTCCACTCTAAGAATATAAACGTCATTTCTTTGAAGTTTTTCTCTTGCTTCAAATAAATCATAATAAACCTTACCAGAACAAATAATAACCCGTTTTATCTTATTATCAGAACAAAGTTTTATATTTGTTACTTCTGGTCTAAACTCTGCATCATCCCACAAAAGCCTATGAAAGTCAGAACCTGTTGTCATTTCTTTGAAAGTAGAGACACATAACTTATGACGCAGTAGAGACTTAGGACTCATATTTATAAGAGGCTTTCTAAAATTACGTTTAACCTGGCGCCTTAAAACATGGAAATAATTTGCAGGAGTGGTTACATTAGTAACCTGCATATTGTCTTCAGCACACATTTGCAAATAACGCTCGAGCCTTGCGGAACTGTGCTCAGGACCTTGACCCTCATATCCATGCGGTAAAAGCATAACAAGGCCAGACATCCTTAACCATTTTTGTTCAGCACTTGAAATGAATTGGTCGACCATGACTTGAGCACCATTAGCAAAATCACCAAATTGTGCTTCCCAGATAGTCAAGCTTTTAGGTGATGCGGCTGAAAAACCATATTCAAACCCCAAGACAGCCTCTTCCGATAAATGTGAATTTAATACTTGATAATATTCTTGCTTATCAGAAATATTATTTAGAGGTGTATATTTTTCTTCAGTTAACTGGTCTATTATATGCGACTGTCTTTGAGAAAAAGTACCTCTTTCTGAATCTTGACCAGACAACCGAACAGGGTGTCCTTCAGATATTAAGGTTCCAAAAGCTAGATGTTCAGCAAGCCCCCAATCAATATTTTCTTCTCCAACAACTTTCTCAAATCTAGCATTTATTATCCGTTTTAAAGTACGGTGGATATTAACGGACTCAGGGATAGAAGTTATTTTCTGACCAATTTCTCTAAGCACATCTAACTTCACTGATGTATCTCCTTGGCGTCTCTCGTCTTTTTCCTCAGGCTGAGATAAACCTTGCCATACTCCTTGTAACCAGTCTGGAGGTTGAGTTTTAAATGTCTTTGCTTTTTCAAATTCAGAGTCTAATTGCGCGTAAACACTCGCTACATCAACCTGATGTTCCTCTTCAGTTATATCGCCCGCTGCGATTAACCGCTCAGCATAAATTTCTCTTGTTGTCTTTTTTCCTTCAATTGCTTTGTACATTAAAGGCTGGGTAAAAGAGGGGTCATCGCCTTCATTGTGCCCGTATCTTCTATAACAGATAATATCAAGTACAACATCTTTTCCAAATTTCTGGCGATACTCAGTTGCCACCCTTGCAGCAAAAACAACTGCTTCTGGGTCATCTCCGTTAACATGGAATACTGGAGCCTCAACTATAAACGCCACATCAGAGCAGTATTGACCAGAGCGATACTCACTTGGTGTAGTTGTAAAACCAATTTGATTATTTACAACAACATGAATCGTACCCCCAGTTCTATAACCCACTAATTGGCTCATTTGGAAGCATTCCATAACAACACCCTGACCTGCAAAAGCACTATCACCATGAAGAATGACTGCCATAACTTTTTCGGGATTATGCGATTGATATGTCCCAGAGGCCATTTGTTGCTTTGCTCGTGCCTTACCAATAACTACTGGCGAAACAACCTCAAGATGCGAAGGGTTAGGCGCGAGAGAAAGGTGAACATTATTTCCATCAAATTGGCGATCGTTAGATACGCCCAAGTGATATTTTACATCTCCAGAACCATAGTCATCACCTCCTGATGATACTCCACCTAAGAATTCATGAAAGATAGCAGAATAGGGCTTTTGCATGACAGAAGCCATTACGTTTAAACGCCCTCTGTGTGGCATGCCAAAGTTAATATCTTCAAGTCCTAATTGCCCACCTCGTTTAATGATTTGCTCTAATGCTGGCAGCAAACTTTCAGCACCATCAAGGCCAAAACGTTTTGTACCAGGATATCGCTTATGAATAAGTTGTTCAAACGACTCACCTTCAATAAGTTTTTGTAAAATTGCTCTTCTACCTTCTTTAGAAAAACTAATTTCTTTATCTGGACCTTCAATACGCTGTTGTAGCCAACTCTTTTCGTCTGGGTCGGATATATGCATAAATTGCATTCCAAAAGTCGAACAATAAGTCCGCTTAAGAATTTCTAATATTCTATTAATGGACGCAGTTTGTAGTCCCAGAACTCCATCTATAAAAATCTCTCTATCCAAATCGTTATCAGTAAACCCATATGTTGAGGGCTCTAGCTCTGAGTGTACCTCTGGTTTTACCATATTTAGTGGGTCAAGGTTAGCTATTAAATGGCCTCGCATACGGAAAGCTCTGATTAACATTAGAGCACGTAAACTATCTTTAGTTGCTTGCCTAACATCTTTGATAGAAGCATTAGGCATACGTTTAGAAATCTCTTTTTCTAACGTAACATTTTCATCCCAATCTGAAGTTAGTGCTGAAGTCATTTCTCCGTTTATGTCTTTGGGCCAATTTGTAGATTTCCAACTTGGGCCATCTGCATTTAGTTTAGCATTATTAGAGTCTTCCCCAAGAGAAGAGAAATATTGTTGCCAACTAGGGTCAACACTTTGGGGGTTAGCAAAAAATCTAGCTTGCATTTTTTCAAGATAAGACGCGTTTCCGCCATCGAGAAATAATGTCTCAAGCATTTCTTTATTTTTTTTACTACGACTTTTGTCAGCCATAACATACCGTCTTTCAGAGCAATTAAGCTCCTATCCGTTGAGAACTTCCATCATTGTAACGCCGAGCTTTGCAGGCGAGTTAGAAACACGTATACCTGCTTTCTCCATTGCCATTATTTTATCTTCAGCACCGCCTTTTCCACCAGAGACTATTGCCCCGGCATGCCCCATGGTTCGACCTGGAGGAGCAGTACGTCCTGCAATAAAGCCGACCATCGGTTTTTTAATACCTTTTTTGGCCATATGCGAAACGTATTCAGCGGCCTCTTCTTCAGCGGATCCTCCAATTTCACCAATCATTATTATTTGCTTGGTATCCGAGTCGTCAAAAAATAATTCTAAGCAATCTATGAAGTTTGTCCCATTGATGGGATCTCCGCCAATGCCAATGGCAGTAGTCTGCCCCAAACCAACCTGTGAGGTTTGGTAAACAGCTTCATATGTTAGTGTCCCTGAACGCGATACAACACCGCAAGTTCCTTTTTTAAATATTTTACCTGGCATAATTCCAATTTTACATTCCTCTGGAGTTAAAACACCTGGGCAATTAGGACCTATTAATCTAGAATTTGATCCTTGAAGCGCTCTTTTTACAGGTATCATATCAGTTACAGGAACCCCTTCAGTGATTGCAATAATCAATTCCATCTGAGCCTCTATAGCCTCTAGAATTGAGTCTGCTGCAAAGGGAGGGGGAACGTAAATTACTGAAGCTGTTGCACCAGTCGCATGCTTAGCCTCAGCAACAGTATCATAATTTGGCAAACCAATGTGAGTACTTCCACCTTTACCAGGGGTGACGCCAGCAACCATTTTAGTGTTATAATATGCAAGAGCTTGCTCTGTGTGGAATGTACCGGTTTTACCCGTCATGCCTTGAGTAATAATTTTTGTATCTTTATTTATTAGAACTGACATTATATTGCTCCAACCGCTGTTACAATCTTTTGTGCAGCATCATCTAAGTCATCAGCAGCTATAACGTTCAAACCTGAATTGTTAATAATATTCTTACCTTCTTCTACATTTGTTCCTTCAAGTCTAACAACTAACGGAACCTCAAGTCCCACCTCCTTGACTGCATCAACAGTTCCTTGCGCGATAACATCACACTTCATAATTCCGCCAAAGATATTAATCAAAATTCCCTTCACCTTGGAATCTGATGTCAAAATTTTAAAAGCGGCTACAATATTTTCTTTAGTAGCGCCCCCGCCCACATCTAAGAAATTTGCAGGTTCTGCACCATATAATTTTATAATATCCATGGTTGACATTGCTAGTCCTGCACCATTGACCATACACCCAATATTTCCATCAAGTGCTACATATGATAAATCAAATTTCTTTGCCTCAGTTTCTTTCGAGTCCTCTTCTGTGATATCCCGCAATTCTTGAATATCTTTATGCCTAAAAAGAGCGTTTTCATCGAAACTTATCTTCGCGTCTAAGCAATGTAATCTTTGGTCCTTCGTAACAATTAATGGATTAATCTCTAGCATACTCATGTCTTTGGATAGAAAGCCTTCATATAAGGTGCGACCAAGTGCATTAGCTTGTTTTGCTAAATCTCCATTCAGCTCTAATGCTTTAGCAAGCCTTCGGCCGTGATGAGGCATAAACCCAGTGGCGGGATCAATATCAAAATTAATAACTTTCTCAGGAGTATCATGGGCCACTGCCTCTATGTCCATACCCCCCTCAGTTGAAATTATAAATGATACACGCGAGGTTTCCCTATTTATAATGATAGAGAGATAAAGTTCTCGGTCAATGTCCGAACCATCCTCAATATATAATCTATTAACTTGCTTGCCATCCTCGCCCGTTTGAGCAGTCACAAGGTGTGATCCAAGCATTTGATGCGCATTTTCTACAACCTCGTCTATGGACCAGGCTAATCTGACACCGCCCTTTTCACCAGCAGATTTTTCTATGAAAGTACCTTTTCCGCGTCCACCCGCATGAATTTGCGATTTAACAACCCATAGGGGTCCGCCTAATTCTTTAGCGGCTGCTTCAGCTTCGGAGGCATCAAATATTGCTATGCCCTTAGATACCGGTGCGCCTATTTGTTTAAGCACAGATTTACCTTGGTATTCATGGATATTCATAGAACTTCTTTCAACTTTTGTTTTATATGATCAGTGCTAAATTTAATCTTAACTTGATAGTGTCTATAAGGGTGCTATTTCTCACTAGCAACAGCCGAAAACATATTTTAATTAAAAAAATGAAAGCTAATAGCGTTCATCGGTAAACAAATGCTAACTTTAGGACACACAGGCCGAAGTAATTAAAATAAACACTATATTTACTAAAGAAAATTACGGTCTATTAAACAGTACAAAAACATTTATTTTTTGGGAAGCAGACTAATCTTTTAGGCTAGGCTCCATTTCTTGGCACTCAGAGATTATATTCTCAACAGCTGCCACAGAGTTCATAAACATCTCACGCTCATCACTCTTCAGACGCAAGTTCATTACTTTTTCAACGCCTCTCGAGCCAATCATAGCAGGAGCCCCTACATAAAGACCTCTCACGCCAGCAATTTGTCCAGAAAGTCTGACTGCACATGGCAAAATACGCTTTTTATCACGTAAATAACTAGTAGCCATTTCGATAGCAGACTCTGCGGGAGCATAAAATGCAGAACCATTACCTAACAAAGCCACAATTTCACCACCTCCCTTTCGAGTTCTTTCTACGATTGCATCAATACGCTCTTGGGTTGTCCATTTCATTTTAATGAGATCTGGTAGAGGGACACCATTTACTGTTGAATAACGTGTCAGTGGAACCATTGTATCGCCATGTCCTCCAAGAACAGAGGCATGTACATCTTCAACTGAACAATTGAATTCATCCGCTAGAAAATAGCGGAAACGGGCTGAGTCTAAAACCCCAGCCATACCAACAACTTTGCGCGGTGGAAGACCAGAAAACTTCTGTAACGCCCAGACCATTGCATCAAGAGGATTGGTGATACAAATAACAAAAGCTTTTGGGGCATATTGCTTTATGCCTTCTGCAACCTGTTTTATTACGCCTAAGTTCTTACCAACTAGGTCTTTACGATCCATCCCAGGCTTGCGCGGGAAACCGGCAGTTATTATGCAAACATCAGCACCTGCTATGTCTGCATAATTATTAGTACCTTTTAATTGTGAGTCTTTTCCAAATACTGGAGCTGCTTCAGATAAATCCAACGCTTTACCCTTAGCTGTTCCTTCGAAAATATCGAAAAGAACCACGTCACCAAGCTCTTCGCGAGCAGCTATGTGTGCAAGTGTTCCACCGATCATACCGGCTCCTATAAGGGCGATTTTAGCTCGTGCCATGAATATTCCTCTCATCTGTAATTGATGGTCCTTTAACGGGTAACCAAGCGAGTCGCAATAAATATAACCAATAAATAGAGTTTATTTTAATTAGCCTTGACCTTCAATAAGCACTCTTCTTTGACTCAGGTATTCTGCACTTCTCATCTCCATTAGTCTACTGGATGTTCTTTCAAATTCAAAAGCTCCGTCACCTTTATTATAGAGTTCATGCGGCTCTACCTCAGCGCTAATTATTAATTTTGTTTTTGTTTCATAAAGAGTGTCTATTAATGTTACAAAACGTTTGGCTTCATTGCGATTGTGCATACCAAGCTTAGGTACATTTTCTAAAATTAATGTTTGAAAGGCATGAGATAGTTTAAGATAATCCGCAGATCCTAATGCACGGGCACAGAGATAGTCAAATGTTGTTCTCGCTGTTCCAGCAGCAGTTTGACTGATTACTAAATTACGCCCTTGAATCCTTAGAGTTGTTTCGTGCCCCCTAGCTGCTCCTGTTAATCGTTGCCAAGCTTCATCAATAGCTGCCTCTGACTTTGGACCTAAAGGCGTGTAATATACAGGTGCAGCCTGTAGTTGCCTTAATCGATGATCTGTATCTCCCCCGAATTCATAAATTTTTAAATGAGCATGCATCATTGGTATAAAAGGTAAAAAAAGAGACCGGTTTAGTCCATCTTTATAAAGATCTTCAGGCGCTCTATTTGATGTGGCCACAACAACAACATCCTTTCTCCAGAGAACCTCAAAAAGTCGTGACAATATCATAGCATCAGTGATATCCGTGACATGAAATTCATCAAAACACAATAATTTGGACTCCCGAGCTATTTCTTTAGCCACCGGCTTAATAGGGTCACCTTTACCAAATTTACGCCAATGATTTATACGAGAATGCACAAGAAGCATAAAAGAATGAAAGTGTACTCTTTTTTTATCTTTTACCGCTGCCATATCAAAGAACCAGTCCATTAACATAGACTTACCCCTACCAACCCCTCCCCAAAGATATAGACCTTTTGTAAATGTAGGGCGTAGTCGAAATTTTCGAAACTCAATTGAACGACTAGATAGTAGCAGTAGCAATTCATCGAGTTGTTCTGCTGCGTCTAATTGGGATTGATCAGAAGCTAACTCTCCAGCAGCGATCCGGGATTTTAATTCAGAAACTACACTCATAGTAAATCAAGTAAAAGAAGAATTGCTAAAAGTGGTAATCCAAAGCTAATAATTATTAAAATTAGCAGCAGTGGTTTATTTTTTATCGGTGCAGCACGCATAAATCTACCTAACGTGGCTCTTGATAAGGTCAAGAGGTAGTTAATAAGTAATTTCCTTAAGCTTTCGTTCATTTTCAGTACATAAAGTGTAATTTATAGAAACAAATCACTAAAACTGTTTTCTTTTGCGTTTAAAGATATCGGGGAGACCAAAATGGAAAAAATTAGTCAATCAATGGCAGATACCCTACCAAGTAATCTTCAATGGCTTGCAGGACCACTGATAGCAATAGGGGTGATTACAATTGGGTACTTCATATCAAAAATTGCACAAGGCATAGTTTCAAGTGCTATAAATCGAACTGGAATTGGCCGAAAAGTAAAGACAACAGGGGGAAATATTGGAAAATCTTTATCAAAGGCAGTTTTTTGGGTTCTTTGGTTAATATTTATCCTTACAGGTCTTGGTGAGTTTCCACTACTTTCTAGTCAACTAAGTTTTTTAAATGGCATGATGGATAATATTTTAAATTACTTACCACAGCTTGCTGTTGGCGCTTTTGTGCTCACGGTGGGGATCTTTTTGTCACGAGTTGTTAAAGAGGCACTTACGTCAACTTTAGAAGCAGCTCAAATAGACAATCTTGTAACACGTTTCGGGTTAACTGGTGATGGAGAAAACTCTACGTCCCTTGCGAAAAGTTCAGGATTGATAATCGCTGCAATTGTAATCATTACAGCTGCTGCAACTGCAATAGGTATCTGGGATATACCTGGTGTTTCGGACCCTGTAGGAAATCTGTTAAATGCAATTTTAGGATATATACCAAGAATTATTGGAGCGGCAATAATTCTATGCATATTTGTCTTTATTGGTAAATTTATTTCTAATCTGGCCAAAAGTACATTACCGGCCCTAGGGATTGATAATTCATTATCATCTTTTGCAAGCTTAGATGGTAAAGGAACAAATTTTGTACCCTCCAACGTAATTGCAAATATTGGTTTCATAGGTGTAGCATTAACAGGGCTTACAGCAGCTATGAAAGCTCTCGGTATTAATGAGTTAACGAACGTGTTTAACACTTTGCTTGAAATTGGTGGAAGGGTTGTACTTGGGGCTGTGATTATAGGCGCAGGTCTATTTATAACTAATTTTATAGCAAAAATAGTCACACAAACATCTGGTGATCTAGCAGGTAAAATAATTAAATATGCAACTATGGTAATAGTAATATTTATGGGCTTAGAAACTATGCAGCTTGGTGAGGGAATAGTTGATACTGCGTTTCGTTATTCTGCAATGGCTGCCGCAGTCGCAGCTGGAGCAGGAGGAGCAATTGCTTTTGGTCTTGGCGGTCGTGAATGGGCGGCAAAAAAACTTGAGCTATGGATGCCAAATGGTAAAAACACACGAAAAAGGTAACTGCTTGCTAAATTCCACTATCACATATGTTTTGCAGAATAGTTTCATCATTTAAATCTTCGCGAGGCAACGAAACTAGTTTAGTTATGTAACTGTAAAACATATCGTAAACCTTTCGGAATGCTATACTTCTCAGCCCTTGGTCACTCACAGTCACTGGGTCAGCAGCAGGCCAGTGTATTTTTATACTTTTCCCAAGAAAAATTGGACATGACTCTGCTGCTGCATTATCGCAAACAGTTATAACAATATCCATTTCGGGTCCTGCTTTGAGTTCGTTCCATGATTTTGAACAGTAGTGATCAATGGAATGTCCTCTGCTTAATAATTCTGTTAACGCATCAGGGTGTGGCTTTGCAGATGGATTACTGCCTGCCGACCATGCAGAAAATTTACCACTTCCGACATCATTTAAAATTGCCTCGCATATAATTGAGCGAGCAGAATTACCAGTACAAAGAAATAAAACATTCAACGGATAAGGATTTGGCATTTTAAAACTTTCATAGCTTGTTCAAAATCTTCAATCGCAAATTAATACCAAAAAACCAATTATTTATTAAACTTAGATTTTTATTTTTATTTTTCGCTAACAAGTATTATAGGAACACAGATGCATATAGTAGAAGAACTTATATCAGAGCGTGCCCCTAAGCTAGTCGGCAGGCCTGCTTTATTCAAATTTTTAAGGCCAATGCTTTACAGGATGTTAGCGTATGACGCCGCAGTGTTCCTTACAGATGCGATCAAAAATAAAACTGGACACGATGCATTTAAATTAATGGCCAAACATATAAACCCCAGAATATCTGTACAAAATCTCGATCGCCTACCTAAAACAGGGAAATGTATTTTAATTAGTAATCACCCCACTGGCCTTGCAGATGGCATAGCTGTTTACCAATCCATTAAAGAACGAAGACCTGATCATATTTTTCTTGCAAACTCTGATGCCTTACGCGTTATGCCACTGGCTACAGATCTATTTATTCCTGTTGAATGGAAAAAAGAAAAAAGAAGTACTAAAAAAACTCGTCGGACCCTTTTTTTACTAAAGCAAGCTTTAAAGGAAAACAAATGTATCATAATTTTTCCAAGTGGAAGGCTTGCACAATTCACTTGCAGAGGCCTCTTAGATAGAAAGTGGGAAAGCTCGGCAGCGATGCTAGCAAAAAAATATGAAACACAAGTTATTCCTCTAAAAATAGAAGCAAGAAATAGTTTTTTATATTATCTATTTGCCTGGATAAGTCGTGAGCTACGCGATATTACTCTTTTTAATGAGCTTTTAAACAAGAAGGGTAAGACATTTAAGCTAACTTTTGGTGAACCAATAAGCTCTGAAAATTTATCAAAAAATGCTGCAGAGGCGACCCAAGGCATAAGAGATGCGGTTGAAAGCCTGTAGACCAAACCCCGCTAGATTAAGCTCTTGAAACCATCATTTTCTTAACTTCAGCAATTGCTTTTGCTGGATTTAAGCCTTTTGGACAAACATTTGCACAATTCATAATTGTATGACAGCGGTAAAGCTTAAAAGGATCGTCAAGTTTTTCTAAACGTTCGTCTTGAGCATCGTCACGACTATCGACTAACCAGCGATGTGCCTGCAATAGGGCCGCAGGACCTAAATATCTATCTCCATTCCACCAATATGACGGACAAGATGTTGAACAAGACGCACATAAGATACATTCATAATAACCGTCTAATTTATCTCTATCTTCTATTGTTTGAGTGAGCTCTTCAGTAGGAAGAGGTGTGGAAGTGTGGAGCCAAGGCTCAATCGAAGCATATTGTTTATAGAAATTTGATAAATCAGGAACTAGGTCACGTACAACAGGCATATGAGGCAAAGGTGAGATTGATATACTCTTGCCTGATACATCTTCAATAGCTTTTGTACATGCAAGTGTATTCCGGCCACCTATATTCATAGCACATGAACCACAAACACCCTCTCTGCATGATCGGCGAAAAGCTAGAGTTGGATCAATTTCGTTTTTTATTTTAAAAAGTGCATCCAGCACCATGGGGCCGCATTCGTCTAAATCAATATGATAAGTGTCCCAATAAGGATTACTGCCATCTTCAGGGTCATAACGGTAGATCTTAAAAGTTTTGACGTTTTTTCCACTAACGTTTGCTGGCCAGTCTTTGCCCTTGGCAATCTTTGAGTTCTTAGGAAGCGTGAGCTGTACCATTAAAAATATTCCTTATTTTAAGCAAGTATAATAGCAAGGTGCAAAGTATGCGACGGTTTTTTTTTGTTTTTTTGTCGCGGTCAAGGTCAACATATTAATAATTTTCACCAAACTCTTAATAAAAAACTATTCATTAGTTTTTCTATCTAAAAACTGCGGTGGTCTTTTATCTAAAAAAGACTGAACACCCTCAGCACAGTCTGCGCTTGCAAAGGCTTTACTTAACATCTCACTTTCCATCATGTGTAAATCAAAAGGACCTTTTCCAAGCATAGACTCTCTCAACAATTTCTTATTA
The DNA here is from genome assembly GCA_042093735.1 of Hellea sp. GTDB lineage: Bacteria > Pseudomonadota > Alphaproteobacteria > Caulobacterales > Maricaulaceae > Hellea. The sequence continues at coordinate 78,857 of JBELEM010000004.1, forward strand.
TTGGAAACGCTGGTTGGGGAACAATTGACCGCTATATCTCGAGCTAATTCAAGAGACCGTTTGAGTACATCCTCTGGTTCACATATCTCGGCTATTAGGCCGCCATCATAAAGCTCCTGAGCCATCATAATGTTACCCTTTAGAATCCATTCATTTGCTTTAGAAAAGCCAACAAGTTTAGGAAGGAAAAAACTTGCCGCACCATCAAAGACTATTCCTCTTCTGGCGAATGGAAAGGCAAATTTTGATTTTTTTGAAGCAATTCTTATATCCATAGCTAAGGTCATTGTTGCACCTATACCAACAGCTGCACCGTTAATTGCAGCAATAATGGGTGTATCACAATCGAATATTGCCAAGTTTAAAATGCCCCCAGCATCACGGTTTATACCATTTATTGCTTCTGCACCCATTCCACTATCAAGGTTAGCGCCTCCAAATCCCTTACTGATATCAGCTCCAGCACAAAAAGCTCTTCCAGCTCCAGTGACAACAATAGACCTTACAGAAGAGTCCTCATCAGCAGAAACGATTGCCTTTAAAAGTGCTGTATGGAGCTCCATGTTGTAGGAATTCATAGTTTCGGGTTTGTTCATTGTGATTAGAACAACAGAGGGGGTCTGCTCATCTCTTACTGAAAGTACAAGTGACATTGATTAGGCCTTTTCATTTATTTTATGACCATCCTGATTAAATCATTTATGACGGAACAAAACTCAACTTGATTTAATTTAGTATACTCTTTTCTTTGGTTTGATGTAATCTATACCGTCCGTCATAGTATGTTGATGGACAGGACGATAGTTAATCTTAACCTTATTTTTATCAGCATCGTACCAAGCCAGAGTATGCTTCATCCACTTCTTATCATCGCGGTCTACATAATCCTCGTGTGCATGAGCACCACGAGACTCTTTTCTATTGTTTGCTGAAGCCATAGTTACCATCGCTTGGCAAATTAAATTATCTAACTCAAGGGCTTCCATAAGGTCTGTATTCCAAACCATTGTTTTATCATAAACCACAATGTCTTTGATGGATTCAGCAATACTTGTTACTTTATCAACCCCCTCTTCCATACTTTCTTCAGTACGAAAAACAGCACAGTGCTCTTGCATTGCTTTTTGAAGGCTCAGCCGAATTTCAGAAGTTTTCTTTGATCCACTAGCTGCTTTGAATTTTTCTAGCCTATCAAGAGAGGACTGTCCCGCGTCTTTGGAGAGAGGTTTTTGTTCAGCGTTAGCCTTAATTGTTTCCCCGCAGCGCATACCGGCAGCCCGGCCAAACACAACTAGATCAATTAAACTATTGGATCCCAGTCGATTTGCTCCGTGAACAGATACACATGCTGCTTCTCCAACTGCCATTAACCCTGGAACAATAGCATCAGGATTTTTGCCTTTTTTGGTTAACACCTCGCCGTGATAATTAGTTTGTATGCCACCCATGTTGTAATGGCACGTCGGTAGGACCGGTATAGGCTCTCGAGTTACATCTACGCCAGAAAAAATCTTGGCCGTCTCGGAAATTCCAGGCAACCTTGCAGCCAATACCTTGGGGTCAAGATGGTCGAGATGTAAAAATATATGATCCTTATCTTTACCCACACCACGTCCTTCACGGATTTCCATGACCATAGCACGGCTCACCATATCACGCGGAGCTAGATCTTTCACGCTAGGGGCATATCGCTCCATGAAACGCTCTCCTTCGGAGTTTGTTAAATACCCTCCCTCTCCGCGGGCACCTTCCGTTATAAGACATCCGGCCCCATAAATTCCTGTTGGGTGAAACTGAATGAACTCCATATCTTGAAGGGGCAAGCCTGCTCTTAAAACCATAGCATTGCCATCACCGGTGCATGTGTGAGCTGATGTAGCACTGAAAAATACTCTTCCGTAGCCGCCTGTTGCTAGAATGACTTTTTGTGCTCTGAAGCGATGTAATGTTCCATCATCTAACTTCCATGCAGTTATGCCTCTACAGACGCCATCTTCCATTATTAAATCCAAAGCGAAATACTCTATGAAAAATTCAGCTTCATTACGGAGTGATTGTCCATATAAAGTGTGTAACATTGCATGACCTGTACGGTCTGCAGCAGCGCAGGTTCTTTGAACCGGGGGTCCTTCTCCAAATTCTGTTGTATGACCACCGAAAGGTCGCTGATAAATCTTTCCGTCTTCATTACGCGAAAACGGCATTCCCCAGTGCTCCAATTCATAAACAGCTTTTGGGGCTTCACGGCACAAATATTCAATACTATCTTGATCTCCAAGCCAATCAGAACCCTTGACTGTATCATACATATGCCAGCGCCAGTCATCTGGACCCATGTTTCCTAAAGACGCGGCAATGCCCCCTTGAGCTGCGACAGTGTGAGAGCGGGTAGGAAATACTTTACTGACACACGCTGTCTTTAAACCTGCTTGAGCTGCCCCAAGGGTAGCCCTCAAACCAGAACCGCCTGCTCCAACGACAACAACGTCATATGTATGGTCTATCCATTTTGTCATTATGCTGTTCCCAAAGTTAGTCTAAAAATTGTATATGCAGCTGTAATCCATACGATTGAAGCTAATAGACGGTTGGCGATCAATGATGCGGAACGTAATTTACCCCCAAAATAATCCATTATTACCTCATCAAGTTCAAGCTTAGAATACCAAAGCGCAGAGGTAAAAAATGCCATAAAACCAATCCCTCCTGAAGTACTTCCAAGCCAATTATCAAAGCCTTGTGAACCACCTGTTACAGCTTCAGCTGCGCTGATGAGCACGAACGGCAAACTTATAATAAGCCCATAACCAACAAAATTATGTAGTTTCGCGTGAGTAGAGTTTTTCGACACCTGCAGTCTCCTAAATACTCATTAACAATATGCAAAATGTCCAAATTAAGGCAATAATTATCATTAAATAAGATAGTGTGTTGTTTTTAACTGGATCCATCATAGATCCTTTATTCCATATTGCATGTCGCACCTGAGCCAGAGCCATGAATGTGAACGCGAAAATAAATACCCCGAAACCAATCAATCCGATTGGGCTAAAAATGATAAACTCCAGAGGTAGAGATCCGATATTAGACAGGTAAAAAATCCCAATGGTTACGATTATTAAACCAACATAAGCAACTATAGCGCTAGCACGATGTAAAATAGAACTCAGCATAGCTGGGTGCCATTTCCAAACTTGCAAGTGAGGCGCCATAGGGCGTTTGTTATTCCATTTAGCAGACATAAAGTACTTTCATTGAACAAGGAGAGCAAGTTAGCTACACTTGATGCTGAGTCAACGTCGAATCAAGCAGTATTTTAGGTCAGAATGCCACGCTAAATGAACTCCTCTGCTTGACCTTTAACCATCCAATGACTAATTACGGATGATGACAATAAGACCAATACTCACAGTACCCGACCCAGTTTTAAAGCAAGTTTCTAAACCCATTGAAAGTGTCACTGATGAAACTCGGGCATTAATGGATGATATGTTAGAAACAATGTATGCAGCTCCCGGAATAGGTCTTGCAGCTATTCAAATTGGTGTTCCATTAAATGTTATAGTGATGGACCTTGCTAGAGAAGGCGATCAACCCAATGTGAAGTACTTCGCTAATCCCGAGATACTAGAAACTGCAGAAGATTTATCAAGTTATGAAGAAGGGTGCCTCTCAATACCAGACGTATTTGACTCAATTGAAAGACCAGAAAAAGTAAAACTTACATATTTGGACTATGATGGAAAACGAGTAACGGAATGGTGCGAAGGTCTATACGCCACCTGTATACAACATGAAATGGACCATCTTAAAGGTGTAGTTTTCATAGATTACCTATCGCGCCTTAAAAGAGATCGCGCAGTGAAAAAAGTTCAAAAATCAAATAAATTAAAAACTGGTAGTTGAGACTTAAAAGGCGCCTAAAAATGAATATTAAAATAAAAAAAGTAGGGCCCTAAAGTGTCTTTAAATATAGTTTTTATGGGAACACCTGAGTTTGCAGTTCCTTCACTAGCAGAAATTCTTGCTAACGGTTATAACGTGAAAAGAGTTTACACTCAGCCTGCAAGAAAGTCTGGTCGTGGCAAAAAAATTACAAAATCTCCAGTACATCAATTTGCAGAAATTATGGGTATTCCCGTTGAAACACCAGAAAAGTTCGATGATCCAGAGATTATCAAAGAACTAGAAGATTTACAGGCTGATGTGTGCTGCGTTGTTGCCTATGGTCAAATTTTACCAAAAAAAGCACTGAAGTCTACTAAATTTGGTTGCTTAAATCTGCATGCTTCTCTTCTCCCTAAATGGCGGGGCGCAGCTCCAATACATAGAGCTGTAATGGCAGGCGATAAACAAACTGGAGTGCAAATACAGCAAATGAAAGAAAGCCTAGATACCGGTGACATTCTGCTGTCAGAATTTATTAGTATCGGAGATAAAGACACAACAGGATCTTTATTTCAAACTATTTCTAGAATTGGTGCAAGTATGTGGCCTAGAGTACTTAGTGCGCTTGAACGCGGCGGACTTCGTCCATACGCGCAAGAAGGTAAATCTACTTATGCACGCAAAATCAAAAAAAATGAATCAAGGATTAATTGGAACCTGCCCGCTGATAAAGTGGACCAGCACATACGCGGTCTCTCGCCTTTTCCTGGGGCATGGTGTGAAATCAACGGCGAACGCGTCAAAGTCCATATGAGCGAACACTTACAGTATAATAATATAGATGGCACCCAAGCAGGAACAGTTCTTGAAGAGAACTTAACAGTGGCATGCAGTCAAGGCGCGGTTCGTCTAATAGAGGTCCAGCCTGCAGGAAAGTCAAAGATGAGCGCAAAAGAATTTTTAAAGGGCAGGAAAGTAATTTTAAAGAATGTTTTAAAATGATTAAATCATCAGAAATATATAATTATTATTTGCCGTTTACTTTAGTTGCTTTTTATGCCGCGCTATAAATTAACTATCGAGTATGATGGTGGCCCGTACATGGGCTGGCAACGGCAAAATCATGGCCCAAGTGTTCAGGGTGTCCTTGAAAATGCAGGAAAAAAATTAAACCACAATGAACCTGTTGAAGTATATGGTTCAGGACGAACAGATAGCGGCGTTCATGCATTAGCCCAGATAGCTCATATGGATTTAATAAAAGAATACCGTACTGATAAAATACGCGATGCTATGAATTTTCACATGGCTAGTGACCCTATAACCATTCTTAAAGCAGAAGTGGTTCCAGATGATTGGCATGCTAGGTTTGATGCTATGGAAAGAAGATATCTATATCGTGTTATTGATCGTAGAATGAAGCTATCATTAGATAAAGGTAGAGTTTGGAGAGTTCCAGTAAAGCTCAATGAAGATACTATGCACCAAGCCGCTCAGTATCTTGTAGGGCAACATGACTTTACAACATTTAGAGATACGCAATGCCAAGCTAAAAGCCCTAAAAAAACTATCGATGCCATAACTGTAACACGCGAAGAAAAAGAAATTCATTTTCATTTTAGCGCAAGAAGTTTTCTACATAAGCAAGTAAGGTCGATGGTTGGTAGTCTAATTGAAGTTGGCCTTGGAAAGCAGAAACCATATGCAATAAAAAAAATGCTCGATAGCAAAAAAAGAACACTTTGCGGTCCCGTGGCACCACCAGATGGATTATATCTGATATCTGTAAGATATTAAGAACTTTGTTTACAAATGACAGCGCTGTCAATAATTGATTGACAAATTTACAGAACATATGGTTAGATTGAATGTATAAAAACTCTTAAAAAACTATGATGGCATTTAAAAAAATCACCATATCTATTTTGTTGTTGCTGGTAATCCTTCCTGCTTGTGGTGGAAGTTCAGAAAATTCTGCACCCCCCCCTGTTGTAATAGCACCTCCAGTTGTAACGCCCCCTCCTTCTGCAGAGAGGCCTATCACCCCAGAGGCACCACCAGAGGGTCCAAGTTATCACCCAGCCGATAAAGGGTGGGAGCTTATGTGGTCTGATGAATTTAATGAAACCTCAGTAGACACTAATAACTGGAACTTAAAAAATGAATGTTGGGGAGGCGGAAATGATGAAAAACAATGCTACACTGATAGAAAAGATAATATCGAAACCATAAATGGTGTAATGCGACTTGTCGCATTAGAAGAAACATTTACTGGCCCAAACAGAGATAGCGACCCAACACAAAGCACACAGCCCTACACGTCAGGAAAAATTACAACTGAAGGGCTTCATGAATGGACCTATGGCAGAATAGAATTTAGAGCTAAACTACCAGAGGGGCAAGGAAGTTGGCCTGCATTTTGGATGCTTGGCGCCTCAGATGTTTATGGAGACACCTGGCCCTTATATGGTGAAATTGATATAATGGAGGCAGTTAACCTAGGAGCACGTTGTGATGAATGTAATGGAACAGATGGAGAAAATAGAACCGTGTATGCCCTTCATTTTGGAAGTTTATATCCAAATAACAGTATAATTGATGGAAGGACTCATCTGGCTGACAAATCTAATCCAGCAGACAACTATCATGTATGGGCCCTCGAATGGGGAAAGGGCGTAATTAAATGGTTCCTCAATGGCGAACTGTACGGAACGGTCAGGAATGACGCTTGGTTTACAGATGGAGCCCCCGACAATATTAATGCGCCTTATGACCAGCCCTTTTACTTGATCTTAAATCTTGCTATAGGAGGAGGATTTCCTGAACCATTAAACGAAACAGGGATATCAGATGATACACTACCAAATCAATTTCTGATAGATTGGGTTAGAGTGTATCAATGCAGCACTGACTTTAGAAATGGCCTCGACTGTATGTCTTAAAAATAATTAGGCAGCTCAATTAAGGCTTGTTAAAATAATGGAGAGACCCACCAAGTTGATTCCACAACCAGTTAAAATTGCAGTTCCATTTTTTAAATAAAGTACACTTTTTGCTAAACAAATATCTACTATTAGTATTGTTAAAAATCCTATTAAAGCAATAAAGTTTGTTAAATAAAATGGAATTAATCCAAGACTGTGAAAATAAAAAACTACCCCTACAAAAATAGACAGCCATACAATACACCAATGACGAGTTATTAACCA
>JBELEM010000005.1:0-61193 GCA_042093735.1 Hellea sp.
ATCACCGCGATGGTCAGAACCTAATTTATCAATTTCATCAAATAAAAATAAAGGGTTGTTATACTTTGCTTTTTTCATTGATTGAATAATACGACCGGGCATAGAACCTATATAAGTTCTCCTATGACCTCGTATTTCGGACTCATCACTTACACCCCCTAACGAGACACGCACAAATTCCCTTCCAGTTGCTCTTGCAACAGACTTTCCTAGTGAAGTTTTACCTACGCCCGGAGGCCCCACGAGACAAATAATTGGCCCCTTAACTCTTTTTGTTCTCGTTTGCACTGCAAGGTGCTCAATAATTCTTTCCTTAATTTTTACTAACCCGTAGTGGTCTTCATCCAAGATGTTCTGAGCTTTTTTTAAGTCTCTCTGTAATCGTTTCTTTTTATTCCAAGGCACTGATAACATCCAGTCCAGATAATTTCTTGAAACGTTTGCTTCGGCTGACATAGGGCTCATCTGACGTAATTTCTTAATTTCTACGTCAACCTTTTCCTTAGCTTCTTTGCTCAATTTTACACTTGAAACTCGTTCCTGAAGTTCAGAAAACTCATCATTACCTTCGGTACCCCCCAATTCATTTTGGATGGCCTTCATTTGTTCGTTTAAATAATAATCTTTTTGTGTTTTTTCCATCTGACGCTTTACGCGGCCTCTGATTTTCTTTTCAACCTCTAAAAGAGCTAGTTCATCGCTCAAAAGCTTTATTATATTTTCAAGGCGTGAAGTTACTGATATATTGTCAAGGAGACCCTGCTTCTGAACAATATCCGCGTTTAGATGCACCGAAATAAGATCAGTTAACTTTGATGGGTCCTTAGTCTCAACAACAGAATTTATAATGTCTTCAGAGATTTTCTTATTTAATTTTCCGAAAGACTCGAACAGCGCCCTAGCTTCACCGGTTATGGTCACTATATCATCTTCAGGCTCAATTGTTGAGTGAGAAGGGGATACATTTGCTTCCATATACTCGGTATTCTTGGTAAATTCTTTAACCTCAGCTCTGCTTTCGCCCTCTACCAGAACCCTTACCGTGCCATCAGGTAATTTTAAAAGCTGTAATATCTTGGCTATTATTCCTTGATGAAATACATCTGAGTATTCCGGGTCATCACAATCAGGATTCTTTTGTGTGAGAAGCAATATTTTCTTGTTATTAGACATTACGTCTTCGAGAGCTTTTATTGACTTACTTCTGCCTACAAACAATGGAACCACCATGTACGGAAATACTACAATATCTCTTAGAGGTAACACAGGTAATATAAGCTCTTTAGTCATAAACACTCTCATCTTTCACAAGTATATACGTACGAGACTATAAGGTGGGATGCTAAACCATGTGTTTCAAGTAGGAATTATTAATAAAGTAAATTTAAGATGCTTTTTCTTTAGTTTGGCTTTTCTCTGAATATATTAATAGAGGTTTTGCTTCGCCATTGACTACTTCAGCATTTATAACAACTTCTTCTACAAATTCGTAGCTCGGTAGGTCGTACATGCTATCAAGTAAAATTCCTTCCATAATTGATCGCAAACCCCTCGCACCAGTCTTTCTTTTTAATGCTTTTTTAGCAATTGCTTTTAATGCATCATCTGAAAAAGATAAACGCACACTCTCCATATCAAATAGAGTTTGATATTGTTTAACTAATGCATTTCGGGGATCGGTAAGAATTGTAACCAATGCTTCTTCATCAAGATCAGTCAAAGTCGCTATTACCGGTAATCTACCAACAAATTCAGGTATAAGCCCAAAACTAGTAAGGTCTTCAGGCTCAACGCCTTGGAGTATATCACCTACTCTTCTATCATCGAGCTCTTTAACTTTTCCACCAAATCCTATTGAGGCATTATCGCCTCGATTTGATATCACTTTATCTAAGCCTGAAAATGCTCCGCCCACAACAAATAATATATTGGTTGTATCAACTTGTAAAAACTCTTGTTGAGGATGCTTACGCCCACCTTGAGGAGGTACAGAAGCAACTGTACCTTCCATAATTTTTAAAAGTGCCTGTTGAACACCTTCACCCGAGACATCTCTGGTAATGGATGGATTATCAGACTTTCTACTAATTTTATCTACTTCATCGATATACACTATACCTCTCTGAGCTCTTTCTACATTATAGTCAGCTGATTGAAGTAATTTGAGAATAATGTTTTCAACATCCTCGCCCACGTAGCCTGCTTCTGTAAGTGTTGTCGCATCAGCCATGGTGAAAGGAACATCTAGAATTCTTGCTAAAGTTTGTGCTAGGAGTGTTTTGCCACAACCTGTTGGACCAACCAATAAAATATTAGACTTTGCTAGCTCAACATCAGGGTTTTCAGAAGCGTGGTTAAGACGTTTATAATGATTATGAACGGCAACCGAAAGAACTCTCTTTGCATGGTTTTGTCCAATTACGTAATCATCCAATGTATTGCATATCTCTTGAGGAGTTGGAACGCCTTCTTGGGCTTTAGAGACGGATCCTTTTCCCTCCTCCTTAATTATGTCCATGCACAACTCAACACATTCATCACAAATGAATACGGTAGGTCCAGCAATCAACTTCCTCACTTCATGCTGGCTTTTACCGCAAAAAGAGCAATAAAGAGTGTTCTTACCTTCTGTTTCTGAAGATTTTGTCATATTTTTTCCCGTTTAATAACCCCACAGATTACATTCTTGATATAAAAGAAAAGTCAAATACGAAAAGATACTACTAATTAGTATTTGTCAATTAATATAGAGTTTAATCTATTGTTATTTATCATCCCCGCGCTTGTCATAAACGTGGTCAACTATACCGAAATCTTTAGCTTCTTGAGCAGTCATAAAATGATCTCTATCTAATGTAGATTCAATTTCTTCGTAACTTTTCCCAGTATGATGAACATAAATTTCATTAAGCCGCTTTTTCATTGCAAGAATATCATTGGCATGGCGCTGAATATCCGAGGCTTGACCACGGAAGCCACCAGATGGCTGATGAACCATTACTCTAGCATTTGGGAGAGCCACCCTCTGACCTGCTTGACCCGCTGATAATAGCAAGGAGCCCATCGAGCATGCCTGCCCTATACAAACTGTAGATACTGGTGATTTGATATATTGCATAGTATCATAGATCGCCATTCCTGAAGTTACGACTCCTCCAGGAGAATTTATATACATAGATATTTCCTTTTTTGGATTCTCAGATTCAAGAAATAATAGCTGAGCAGTTATTGAGGCAGCCATTCCGTCCTCTACTGTTCCAGATAGAAAAATTATACGGTCACGTAATAGTCTTGAGTATATGTCAAAAGCACGTTCACCGCGGCTAGACTGCTCTACAACTGTTGGAATCAAGTAACTTGTTAATACATCTTGTGGGTCTTGCATTTAAATATCCTTTGAGGGCTCGAGTAATAATTATCTTTAACTACATATTTGTATTTTTGGTCTATTATTCAAGTTCTTTTTGAATCTAATTTTAAAATCGAATTAAATAAACAAACAAAAAAAAACCCAGCAGAATGTGCTGGGTAGTTTCATTTTTTCTTCAAAATTAAATCATATCGTCTTCTTCGAATAATATTTCCTTACTAACTTTTTTATCGGTAAGCGTTGATTTTTCTATAATTAGATCAACTACTTTTTCCTCGTAAATAGGCGCTCTCAACTGCGCAATCGCTTGAGGGTTTTTTTGGTAAAACTCAATTACCTGTTGCTCCTGACCCGGGTATTGGCGAGCCTCGGTTACCATTGCTTGTTGTAATTCATCGTTAGTTATTTGAATTTCATGCTTCTGGCCCATTTCGGCAAGAACAAGACCCAGGCGCACCCGTCTTTGAGCAATTTTGCGATAATCCTTTTCTAACTGTTTATCAGTTTTTTTAGAGTCGTCCTCATCAAGCTTACCAGCTTCTTTTTCAGACTGGACTTGTGTCCATATGTTTGAAAATTCTGCTTCAACCATTTGAGGAGGGAGATCAAACTTGTGCTTTTTATCGAGTTCATCCAAAATTGCTCGTTTAAGCTTCATTCTAGATTGATTATCAAGCTGAGATTTATATTGTTCCTCAACTGCTACCTTGAGTGCGTCTAAGTCAGCTAACCCAAACTTTTGAGCAAACTCATCATCAATGATAGCCTCTTTCTCTGCTTGAACCTCAATCACTTTAGTAGAAAAGACTGCATCTTTACCTGCTAGATTTTCTGCTTGATAAGGTTCAGGGAAAGTTACATTCACTTCCAATTCATCACCAGCTTTTGAACCAATTAGCTGATCCTCAAACCCTGGTATAAAAGTTCCAGACCCTAGTACTAACTGATGGCCGTCCATAGTGCCGCCATCAAAAGCTTCTCCGTCGACAGTTCCTACAAAGTCGATCAATACTGCATCACCCTTTTTAGCTTTAGCAGTTTTTGCTTTCTTTTTATATGATTTCTGCCCTTCACCCAACTTTGCAACTTCAGCAGCCAAGTCCTCAGCAGCCGGCTCGTGCTTTAAACGTGTGAATTTAAGTTTTTCTGGGTCAACTGGTTTAAAATCAGGAATAGATTCGACTGAAAGCTCATATTCTAAATCAGAAGTACCGCTTGTGACTTTATCACCATCAGCCTTCAAATCAACTTTGGGCTGTCCCGCTGGCCGTATACTATTGTCATTTATAGCTTTTTGAGTTGTTTCATTTATTGTTTCTTCAACAACGTCTTTCATTATTCCTTGACCATACATCTTCCTAATGTGCGATACGGGGACCTTACCTGGTCGAAACCCTTTTAAAGAAACTTGGGGTTGCATTTCTTTAATTTTGGCCTCAAGTTTATCCGCCAAGTCCTCTTTGCTAACTGTTATAGCATAGGTATGATTTAAGCCTTCGGCCTTTAGTTCTTTTATTAGCATGACTTACGCCTATAATAATTAATAGAATGAGCATCGAAGACAGAGCAAGATACCAATATCTATAAGTTAAATTTTGCGCCTTATGTCACGGACATAATTGTAAGGCAACGCCTGTTGCACACTGTTTTAGAAAAAAATTAATAGTTTAATAGCCAATCTTGTATAATTATTCATATTAATTGGATAAATTTGATAACAAAGAAAAAATTGAGTGTTTTATGAGTTCCTTTACAGATTCGTCTATAGCGCTCTATTTGGCTGTGTTTGTTGGGCCATTTATTCAAGAGGACGGAGCTGTATTTATTGCAGCAAGCTTATTTTCTCAAAATCCGGAACGTTATCCGCTAATGTTTTTAATTATTCTATTTGGTTTAATACTATCGGATATTTGGAAATATTGGATAGGGTGGTACGCCTTAAAAAATGCAAAGGTATATTCAATTATAAATAAAGAAAAGATAACAAAGTTAGAAAAAAAAGTTCAAAAGCACACCCTCACGACCCTTTTTCTTGCTAGATTTCTACCTCTAGCGCGCGTTCCCATTTATATAGCATGCGGGTTATTTCAAATCCCCTACGCTAAATTTTGTATAATAATAGCTTTAACAGCCAGTATATATAGTGTTATAATTTTTACATTAGTATATTTTTTAGACAGTTTTCTGGGTGAAGATTTAAAATGGATATCACTTATTATAGGCTTAACTATAATTTTAATCATTATCAGCACTCAATTAACTAAGAAATACTTATCAGCCAGAAATTAATTTCTCAGATATTTCAGGACCATTTAACCAATCAATTATTTCACTGACTGCTTCAGTATTGCCTTTATTTATAGACTGAACAATTGAAGAAACCTTAATATCTTTTGACCTTAATACCTTCATAGTATCATGTGTACCAATAAAAGATCTGTCTGAGGCATTTGATACAGTAGAACTAAAATGAACAATTGTTAAAGGAGCATTAGACTTACCATTATCAAAATAAGCTTCAAATCTTTTAATAGTAATACTAATTCTAACGTCAGAACGTACACCTGAGCTTGGCAAAACTCCTATTAACCCTTCTCTGTTACTCAATAAATTTATAAAAGTATTTTGTACCATGTCCGGAATACTTTCTTCCCATTGCGCCTGCTTAACAGAAGCTAATCTTTGGTCGCTCAATGATACAATCAAATCTTTACCTTGCAGAAACCTAGAGGCCTTAGGTCGGTCGACTCTAATAATTATTGCACTATCACTTTTAGGTATAGATTGCTGCGTTACTCCTAGCCTATAAACTTGATTAGCGGGGGCGGGTTCAGGTAAAAGAAAAGATGTACATCCACTAAAAAAAATTACCATGATAGGAGATAGAAATTTTAAAGCTTTCATTGTGGCAACTCCACCTTCTCTTCACTAACGCCGACTATAAATGCAGCTGGGTTTTGCTCAAAATTAATGAGAATACTCTCAAGCCCCAAAACAGCACGTCTAATGCTATCGATTGTTTCTTCTAGATCTGTAAGTCCAGAATTTGATAGACGGTTTATGGCATCACGGCCATCCGTTATCAATTGATTTGAGTCTTTCGATAGCGCCTCTATTGCAACTAAAGTTTTATCCAGCTTTTCCATTGAAATTTTTGATCTATCCAATACTGTTCTTACATCATTTTCAATTAATACATCAAAATCTTTTGCTGCTAAATCAACCGCATCAGCTGCTAGAGAAACATCGCTGGAAGCCTGCTCAATAGATTGCATTGTTCTATTAAAGATTTCAGGATCTACTTTAAGGTCAACAAAATTATTTGTTATTACTTTTAAATTATTCAAAATTTCATGAAAATCCATTATAGCTTCTGGAGTCATTACCGCATTTATTCTGGCAAGAGCAGCTTGTGATGACTCCATCACAGTACCACCGCTGCCAAGCAATAAATCTATCCTACTGGCTTCTCCTTTTAATCTAAATGGATCTTTATCTGTAGAGTTTTTAATTAATCGTGAATTTGGCCCACCTGGAATAATTTGAATATAATTCAACCCAGTCAAACCTAGCGGTTCCATTCTTCCAATACTTTCAAAATCTACAGGTGTATTAGACACGACCTGTATGTCGACTATAACAGAATTATTATCATTGGGGTCAATCCGTAATTCGGTAATATCACCGACTTTTAGGCCGTTAAAACGGACCTCAGTGCCTTCCGAGAGTCCTTGGACACCTCCTCTGAAAGAAATTTCATAATTATCATATTTTTTGTCGAATTGCGCATCAGAAAGCCATGCCGTAAAAGCTAGAAGGGCAGTCAGAGAAACTAGAACAAATGTTCCTATTAAGGCGTAATGAGCTTTTCTTTCCATACAAATAATCGACCTTTAATTAAATCGCGACCTAGGGCCATTAAAGTACTCTTTAACCCATGGATTATTATATTGCGCTACCTTATGCAGAGTATCCATAATGGCAATCTGTTTATTTATTAAAACTGCTACTTTATCGCAGGTATTTAATAGACTGTCTAAATCATGTGTTACCATTATAACTGTAAGATCCATAGAGGTTTTCAAACTTAAAATTAATTTATCAAATGCATGAGCAGCTATGGGATCAAGGCCTGCTGTAGGCTCATCTAGAAACAATAATTTGGGGTCTAAAGCTAAAGCACGAGCTAATCCCGCTCTTTTTCTCATGCCGCCAGACAACTCAGAAGGATATAAATCTAGAACTTCAGATGTTAAACCAACCATTTGTATTTTCATGGCAGCAATGCCCCGCAATAATTGCTCGCTCAAATTTGTATGCTCTCTTAAAGGAACAAGAATATTATCCAATATGGTCAATGATGAAAATAGGGCCCCACCTTGGAATAATACACCTATAGAATTATTTAATTCTCTTATATCATTTCTTTTGAGCTTTTCCCGACTAAGACCGTTAAAAGAAACTTCTCCACATTGAGGCTTTATTAAGCCAAGCATTGTATTCATTAAAACTGATTTTCCAGAACCAGACCCGCCTACTATGCCTGTTATTTTACCTTCCTCAGCATGGAAGTTAAGGTCTTTATGTACAAATTTTCTTCCAAATTTAGTGGTTATGCCCTTCGCATCTACGGGATGATATCTTTTCATTATACCCCCATTTGATAAAATAAAATCGCAAATATTGCATTCAACGCAATAACAGCAAAAATTGATTGAACTACACTTTGCGTTGTTCTTGACCCCAATGACTCAACGCTTCCACTAACAGCCAGTCCTTGCCTACAGCCAATAATTGCAATCACAATAGCAAAAAACGGTGTTTTCACCAAACCAACCCAAAAACTCTCAATACCAACGGCTTCATTTAGTCGAGCTAAAAATAATATCGGGGAAATATCCGTAATCATCCAGGCAATTAACATACCAGAGAAAACACCGCTCATCATTCCTAAAAATGTCAAAATTGGTAATGCAATAATGCATGCTAAAGCCCTTGGAAAAACCAACGTTTCATAAGCATCCAACCCTATCACTTTTAAAGCATCAATTTCTTGACGCATTTTCATTGCACCAATTTGAGCAGTAAAGGATGAATTGGATCGGCCAGCTACCAGAACAGCTACTATAATAGGCGCTAGCTCTCTCAATACGGATATACCAACGAGGTCAACCATAAAGATTGAAGCCCCAAAGGATGCCAAAAGGTTTACCCCCATGTAAGCAATAACGGCACCGATAAAAAAACAAAGAGTCATAACTATTGGAACGGCATTGACACCTATCTCTTCAATCAACGAAACCACAGATTTCCATCGTACTTTATGCGGCCGAAAAATAAAATATATGAAAACCATAAAAAACTGCCCTAAAAAAGCTAGGGTCTCAACAAGCTCATAAAAAAATCTATCAGTTCCTTTGCCAATATTAGTTAAAATATCGTACCATCTTCTTTTTTTATCACTCGCAGAGTAACTAGTTGAGGCTATTACAAGTTTCATCAATGTGGAATAGCTCTCATCACTATTACAAATCATCCACTCACATTTATCTTTGAGATTCACCCTCAATGCCTGACTAAGTATGAAAGCACCTACAGTATCTAAATTATTTAATTTTGAGAAATTATATTGAACAGAGACATATTCATATGCATCAAGATCGGCCATAAACTTGGAGACATCATTATCAGTATCTTTAATTGTCCAAGACCCAGCTACATCGACAACTAAAACCTTATCCTTAACAGACAGTTTATACTTATCATAAATCATATTGAAGTTTGGAGGCATATGGGTAACGATAAAAGTACTGTGCTAGAGGTCAAGGCTGTTTATGAAAAGAAAATTAATAATAAGAAAAGAAAAATGGCCAATCAAAGGGTCTTTCAGAATATCTCGAGGTAGCATTAATGAAATAACAGTTGTCAAAGTAGGTATAACTGAAAATGAATTCCAAGGTTATGGTGAATGCCGACCCTACTCAAGGTATAATGAAACACCTGAAAGCGTTTTAAGGCTTATTGAATCAGTAAGAACCAATATAGAAAAGGGTGCAAAAAATATAGAATTGCAATCTTTGCTACCTGCTGGTGCTGCGCGCAATGCAATCGATTGTGCACTTTGGGACTTAGAAGCAAAAATACAAAATAAATCAATATCTGAACTTTTAAAAATTCCGGAGGCTAAACCGAGAAAAACAGCTTTCACATTATCAGTTGATACGCCTGCAAATATTAAAAAAGCCGCTGAGAAAGCAAAATCTTTTTCAATATTAAAAATTAAGATAAACGGTTTTTCAGGCCTGGAATCATGCTTGGTGGTATTAGAAAATCGTCCAGATGCTAAACTTATAATTGATGCCAACGAATCCCTAAATACCAAAAACATAATTAAATTTCTTAATGCACTAAAAAATTTTCCAGTTGCTATGATAGAGCAACCATTGCCCGACAAAGACTATAACCTAATTCCTAAACACTTAAATAAGTTGCCGATAATCTGCGCCGATGAGTCACTTCACACAATCAATGACTTAAATAAGCTTTGGGATTCTGGCTATAGGGCAGTCAATATTAAACTTGATAAATGCGGAGGACTCACAGCAGCGCTTAAATTAATACATGCCGCAAAGAAAAAGGGCTTCATCATAATGAATGGCTGTATGGTTGGAACCTCGTTGGCGATGGCACCAATAATGTCTCTTGAATGCTTTGCTGATTATATTGATTTAGACGGACCATTACTATTATTAAAAGATCGTAAATCAAGTATGAATTATGAAAAGGGTATAATACATCCCGCAAAAAGAGAATTATGGGGCTAGTTCAGTTAAACTTGAGGTATACCTCTAGTACGTTTCAGCTCTATTACTAAAGCTATTAGTTACATCACGCAATCTATCAACTAGATCATTATATATTGTAAATTCATCAAAATTAGTATTTCCCGAAGTCTTCAGAAGTGCATCTTCAAAAACTTGTAATGCCATACGCGAGGCTATTAATGCTTGTTCAAGGTTAGTTATTTCCTCTTGATAAGATTTTTTTTTGGGTGCGGTGTTTAAATACAATTTAGCAGAATTAACTGTTTTCTCCACGTGTGTCGAGGCAATTCTAATATCCGACAAGGTACTTTCTAAATTATTAGCTGTCTGAACATAACTTTGATCAGCTTCATTTATTACTTCATTTTCCGATAAACCTTTTAAAAGCACTTTTGCAGCAAATTCCATTTGTTTTCTATTATTTTTGACAGCAAATCTTCTTTTGGAAAAGACCGCAGCTAATCGAGAGGTGGCCTTTTTAACAATATTATCTTCTTCTAAATTATTTCCCATCTCTGATGGAATCTCTGGGGAATTAGTAATGTCAACTGTTGCGCAAGCACAAATGAACATTAAGAAAACTATAATTAAAAACCTAAGTCTAAACATATTGAATCCAATTTATATT
This sequence comes from Hellea sp., assembly GCA_042093735.1. GTDB lineage: Bacteria > Pseudomonadota > Alphaproteobacteria > Caulobacterales > Maricaulaceae > Hellea. Next base: position 10,823 of record JBELEM010000005.1, read on the forward strand.
TTATATTTCTTAAAATTATAAATACTGATTAAGTTTTATTTAATTTATGGAAAAGAGCTAATAAAATATAAATAATTACCATGAGAATAATTAAACTTATTCCACCTGAAATTTTGGAGTAAAGTTGAGGAAGGAATTTTTGGAGCACTCCAAGTATTAAAACCATGCTCATGAAAACTGGAGCAATCCATTTCACAAAAAACATCACAAACCTTCCTAACTCCTCGCCTTCCCCTGATATCTCTTCAGAAACAATACCTTTATTTAATCTAGCTCCTGTAAATAAAACTATCAACAACGCAGATAGGGGTGCTAAAATTGGACCCGCCAGACCAGTGTCTATGAACTCAAAAAACTTCTGAGAGTAAAGCGAACCAAAGCCGAGGGCAGTAATTGCAAACCCTGTAATCCAAGCTGCTTTCTTTTTTGTTAGGTGGTATTTTTCAGCTACATAAGCAACTGAAGGCTCCAATAAAGATACTGATGAAGTAATTGCAGCAAAGAAAGCTAAAAAGAAAAAAGCAGCACCAATATACCAAAAATTGGCTAGCGCTGTGGGTAGTGTTATAAAGAATATTCCAGCCCCTGCATTAAAACTCAAATTATTAGCAAAAACAATTGGGAAAATAGCAAGCCCCGCAGTTAAAGCTACGAGCGTATCAGCCAAACTAATTCCAACTGCCGCCTTTGGAATGCTGACATTCTTAGGCAAATAAGAACCATAGGTTAGCATAATTGCATTACCAATTCCGATCGAAAAACAAGCCTGGCCAAGAGCAGAGGTTGCAACCTGAGGGGTAATTTTTGAAAAATCAGGAGTAAACATAAACGTTAACGCTTTTCCTGTACCGCCCGAGGGAATGCTAGTGATAACAGAATAAGCTGCCAAACATATAAGAAGCAAAAAGAATAATGGCATCAATAAGCGTGCGGCGGTCTCTATACCTTTATTAACACCGCGAGCGACTAACCATATTGTTAACAAGGCGAATAATAGAAAATGAGGCATAACACTTGTTGGTTCATTTAGCATAGTTCCAAACTGTTCTGATATTAGTTCAGGGGTTTGATCAGAGAACGAATTACCCAAAAATCTAACTAAATAATTCAGAACCCAAGCAGCTACAACGCAATAAAAACTAACAATTAAAAAGGATGCCATCATTCCAAGCCAAGCACCTGCACTCCATAACCTAGAAACCCCACTACGGACAGCTAAGTCATTTTGTGAACCAACTGCACTAGCGGACTGGCCTGCCCGGCCAATAATAAATTCACTCATTAATACAGGTATTCCAACAAAAATAATGCATGCCACATAAATAATTAGAAATGCTGCACCACCATTGGTGCCTAGTTCAGCTGAAAATCTCCAAAGATTTCCTAATCCAACAGACGAGCCAACCGCAGCCATTGTAAATGCAAATTTTGATGACCATTGCGCTGTGCCAACAGAAGCCATATTATTCCCCATGTAAATACCTAAGAAGTTTACTTAAGCTTTTAAACAGAACGGTCAAGTTCAGTACTGTTACTTTTTTATAATAAAATTGAGACTAACCATAGGTACATTTTTTAATTTAATTCAATTCTTAAATTTACTAGATGGTAATTTTGAGTCCCTATTAATATATGCGGACAAGATTAAACCAAAACCCGTCATTACGGTAAGGAGAACTGTACCCCCATAAGATATCAAAGGCAAAGGCACACCAACAACGGGAGCTAACCCCATAATCATTGCTAAATTTATAAATATGTAAAGTGCAAAAGTAATTGTAAATCCGAGTATTAAAAGCTTTGAATACACTTGTTTACATTGGACTGATAACCACACACATATACCAATAATAACCATATACGTTGCAATAACTGACAAACTACCAACAAAACCGAATTCTTCACCTATTACTGTAAATATAAAATCTGTTCTGTTTTCAGGAACATATTCGAGCTGACGTTGTGTGCCACTCATAAAGCCCTTACCATTGAATCCTCCACTGCCTAGTGCAATTTTAGACTGAATAATATGATAACTTGCCCCGCTAGGATCATGGGTTGGATCCAAAAAAGTCAAAATGCGTTCACGTTGGTAAGCTTGTAACCCAAAAATAAAAAACAAAGGAATGGAAATAACAGAAAAAATTAAAAAACTAGCTAATAAACGCCATTTAATACCCGCTAAAAAAATAATCGAAAAACCTGTTGCTGCTACTAATAATGTAGTACCTAGGTCTGGCTGACGCATAATGAAAAACATTGGAACAAATATGATTAAAAATGCTCCCGACAAGCCGTAAATGCTTGATACGCGCCACCTTGGAAGATCATGATAAAAACGTGATAGCGCCAAAACAATAGCTAATTTCATTATCTCAGAGGGCTGTATTCTCGCTAATTGGTAATTTACTATTTGCAAATCTACCCATCTCTTTGACCCATTCACTGTGACGCCCATCAAATCGACAGAAATTAAAAGAACTAAAACCACTACATAAAAGGGATAAGATATTGTGTACCATAATCTTAAATCTATTATTGCAACAAACAACATAAAAAAAATAGCAGAAATCATCCGATAAAAATGCTGTCCAGCTCCGCTTTGCCAATCGCCTCCGGTAGCCGCATAAATCATGGCAACGCCTAAAAGTCCCAATCCAAAAATTAAAACGACTAACAACCAATTAATCTCTGATAACTTGGAGGTTGTATTTTTGTAATCTAAAAGTAGATTATACATTAGTAGCAATCGAGCTTTTAATTTCTTTAACCGCCGGAACACCATCTCTTAATAATGCAGTTTTTAGAATACTTCTTGAGATCTCTATAGCTCTCTTGGACCCTGTTCCACCGTGCTCAACCAAACAGCTAACTGCAAATCGAGGCTTTTTGAAAGGTGCATAACCGACAAATAAATTATGATCTCGCAATTTCCACGGCAGATCCTCATCTTTTCTTAATTTAGAACGCCGTTCTTGTTCAGATATTCCTCTTACTTGACCAGTCCCTGTTTTACCTGCAATTTGCAATTTTCCTAATCCTAATCCATATTTTTTATAAGCCGTTCCCCCTGGCTCCTCACAGACGGCCAGCATAGATTTTTGTACAAAAGCGATATGAGAGGGGTCGATATCAAGACTTTTAAATTTTGATAGGTTTTGCCCGATGATTAAATTAGGTGTCAAAGAGGCCTTACCGTTTGCTAGACGTGCAACCATCACAGCCATTTGGAGGGGTGTCGATAATACAAACCCTTGGCCTATAGAAGCGTTGAGTGTGTCTCCAACTTTCCAGTTATCACCTAATTTTAATTTCTTCCATTTAGGGTCAGGCATTATCCCTGATTTAAGGCCATTTAAACCGATATTAAATTTTTCACCGAACCCAAGTTTTCGACCCATAGATGCAATGTTTTCTATACCTACTTTTTGGCTTAATTCATAAAAATAAACATCACATGAATTTTTCAAAGCATCTCGCATATTAACAGGGCCATGCCCCCCGCGTTTCCAGCAATGAAAAGTACGATTTCCTAAATTAACTTTTTGGCGGCATATTATCTTTTCTCTAGTTTCAATGATACCACCTTCCAAAGCAGCGAGCATAACAACCATCTTAAAGGTTGATGCTGGCGGATAACCTCCTGCTAAAACTTTATTGTATTGAGGGCGCCTTTCATCATTATTAAGTTCATCCATCTGCTTTTGAGTAATTCCTGAAACAAAAAGATTTCCATTAAAAGTTGGCATCGATAACATTGTCCTAATCTCTCCTGTAAGGACATCCATAACAACTATTCCACCGCTATCATTACCAAAGAGTTCAGCTGCTTTTTTTTGCAATTCAGAGTCAAGAGTTAACCAAATATCTTGTCCATTTTTAGGCGCATCATTACCATCAGGAAACTCTCTTACAATCCGGCCTGAAGCATTTACTTCAACTTTAAGCTTTCCTGCTCTGCCTCGGAGTAATTTGTCAGCGCTACTTTCAATACCGGTTTTACCGATTTTAAAAGAAGGTTGCTTTAATAATGGATCATTATCATCTAGCAGATCTCTAGCACTTGGCGATCCAACATATCCGATTGTGTGAGAAAAAAGACCATCATTAGGGTAAGACCTTCCCAGACCAACTTGGGGAATTACCCCAGGGAAATCAGGTGTTTTAAAATTTAGCCTTGAAAAGGTACCCCAATCTAAATTTTCTTTGATTAGAACAGGAACAAAACTAGCGTGCTTATTTATATTTTTTTTTATCCGAGTTATATTGGAAGTACTAAGCGATAATATTTGCTTCAGCTTTAACAAAGTAGCCTCAATATCTTTTACTCTTTCCGGTATGAGTACTAGACTGAAGTTTTGACTATTTATTGCCAAATTATTTCCGTACCTATCAAGTATGCGTCCACGGGAAGGAATGGTTATATTAAAGTTAAATCTATTATCATCAGAGAGAGCTCTATAATCTTCGGCTTTTAAAATTTGCAAATAGTAAAGTCGACTACTCAAAACACCGAATACTCCAGCCCCCAAAGAACCCAATAAAGCTGCCCTGCGGTTTATGGAAACTAGATTATGTCTGTCACTGTCACCCATTAAATTAAATCACGAAGGAATTGGTCTATAAATATTTTCTTTAACAAATGTCTCAAGCCATAGGCTAATGGAAAAAGACAAGTTGCTATGGCTGATTGGATAATTAAGGGCATTACTCTTGGTGGATAATCTATTGAAAACCAAACAAAAAAATAAATCAGAATTGATGAAAAAAATAATAATAAAAACCATGAAGAAAAAGCAGTACTAAAAACTAAAGGCTTTAATCTCATGTGGGGCTTAAATACTGCAAAGTTAATTAAAAATATCAGAGACCACAAACCCAACGGTCCAGAAGAAATAATATCAAGAAGCAAACCAAATATAAATATTATACAAATTGATGTTATTATTTTATCTGTACGCGGCCATGTGCAAATCCCTATCAAAGGTAAATAAATAAAATTTATTACTGTATTAAAAGCATTAAAACTAGATACAGATAATAATGCTAAAATTAACATTAGTAATGACCCTACCAATAAACCTCCGCGAGCAAAAGGCTGTGAAACTGGATGTAATGGCATAATTAAAACCCCTTCGAAATACTTGCCAAATCATGGGTAGAGTTACCTTGAATTTCGGTTTGAGATATTGGGGTTTCAATGGGATTATAATGAGTTACTAGGATCCAATCTACAGTTTTACTATTAGTGTTTAAATCAACAACTATTTTTCCCGTCGCGTCTTTTATTACAGTGCCAACCTCCAAACCGGGGGGAAGCATGCCTCCGTCACCAGAAGTTAATACCGTATCCCCTTCAATCCAACCCTCGTAGTTACTGGCAAATATTAGATTAGGAAAATCATCATTATTACCTGCTAAAATAGCTCGTGAATTAGAACGCAGAGACATAACTGAAATACGACTATTAATATCACTTAAAAGCAATACTCTAGAAGAATTTTTTCCTACGCGTTGCACGTGACCGTAAAGACCGTCGACCGTGCTAACAGCATATCCTTTTTGGATGTTACTTTTTTTACCCACATCAATTAATGATGACCGTACAAATGGACTATTAACTTCCCCATAAGAACGTGCAACAGTTTGTACTTTAGTTTTGTTTGTCTCATTAGAAGAATTTAACAACTGTTCAAGTCTTGATAGCTTGAGCTCCATTATTCGAGACTCTTTTTGATAGTCTCTTAATTTATACAACTCATCTCTTAAGGCTTTATTTTCTGAAAAGGCCTTAGATCTTTCAACGAAAGCGCTAGATACATTTTCAATCATGCTTATTGGTATGGAAAGAAACTTAATACCAGGAGAAGCAATGGCTTCAACGTTTGATCTTGTTTGTAAGAATATTGTTTGTGAGCCACGATCAGATATAAACAAAGCACCTGCCAAAATTAGTGCAATAATTAAAGCTATATTTGACGCCGTTGTACTATTTGAATTGCCTCCTAACATACTCTGAAGCAAAGGCTCCCCAATAAAATAACTTTAAACACCACTCGACAAAACACTTTTCCATTTAGTCAAGTTTTCAACAACAAACCCAGAACCTCGGACTACACATGACAACGGATCATCAGCAATTGAGACAGGTAGTCCAGTTCGGTTTCGCAATTCAACATCTAAATTTCTAAGCAAGGCCCCGCCGCCTGTAAGCATAATTCCCTTGTCAACGATATCTGCTGCTAACTCAGGTGGTGTTGCTTCAAGAGCACTTTTTACAGCTTCTACTATTTGCTCAACTGGCTCAGCTAAACTTTCAGCTATCATGGCCTCAGTAACACGTATTTCTCTAGGAATGCCATTCATTAAATCGCGCCCTTTAATTTGCACCATCATTCCCTCATTGTCATCTGGCATAGTTGCAGACCCTATTTCTTTTTTAACCCTTTCGGCAGACATTTCACCCAGAAGCAGATTAGTAGTACGGCGCACATATTGTATTATAGACTCATCCATTACATCCCCACCCACTCTTACTGATCGTGAATAGACAATTCCATCAAGAGACAATACAGCGACTTCTGTTGTGCCGCCACCGATATCAACTACCATAGATCCTGAAGGCTCATGTATTGGCAGGCCTGCACCTAATGCTGCGGCCATAGGTTCTTCAATCAAATAAACCCGTTTTGCACCTGCTTGTTCAGCTGACTGGTGAATTGCCCTTCTTTCAACAGCAGTAGCCCCTGAGGGAACACAAATTACTACATGTGGCTTACGAAGAATAAAAGACGACTTATTTACCTTTTTGATAAAGGTACTTATCATAGCTTCAGCTACCTCAAAATCTGCAATAACTCCGTCTTTCATGGGCCTAATGGCTTCAATATGAGCTGGTGTTCGCCCAAGCATATTACTAGCTTCTTTACCAACGGCATGTACAACTTTTCTGCCGTTTCTATTGGAAAATGCAACCACGGAGGGCTCATTCAAAACGACGTCTTGGCCCTTAGCATAAACCAGCGTGTTTGCAGTACCAAGGTCTATGGCTATGTCAGATGAAATAGTACTCGTAAGAAAAGAAAACATGTCTGCCTAACATTAAGATTATTTATATAACTTGACAATGCTTTTTGCAGAACAAAAAAGCAAGCACATCATATAGAAGTTTTTCTAATTATCTATCATTTTTTAAAAATATCTTTAGAATTAGAAAGTTTCTTTTTCATGAGTACAAAAATTAAGATAATTAAAGCTATAATAATTATTGCTAAGGAAATAAGTTTTCCTTCAGGTACTAATAGAATTCCATTAGACAGGAGGGCTAAGATTAAAATTTTAGGAATAATTCCTAAACCCGTACCAATTAAGAATGGGATGAACTTTATCGATGAAGCACCTGCAGCCATATTAATTAAAATAAAAGGCCCACTAGGAAATAATCTAACAATAAAACTACTATAGAGACTATTCTTATTTAAAAAACGTTTAAAATAAAGCATTTTTTTACCATTGTATCGGTTTATTCTTTCATGACCCAGCCAATAACCAATGATGAAATCTAGTGCAGCAGAAATGAGTGTTGATACCCATGAATAAAACGCACCAATATAGGGTCCAAATACAAATACAGAACCACTAATTAAAACCCATTGAGGAACACCAAAAAAAGCTAAAATACAAAAAATTATTATGGTTACAGGTAAAGCAAAAGATGTACCCTTAACTTCTGAGAAGATGTCACTAATTTTACCAGAAGTTAAAAATAAAGGATCTAAATAACTAAAAACTAGGACCAGTAATATAAAGGTGAGAAAAATAATAGTTTTTACTGGTAAAGCAAACTTATTCATATGCTTAAAAATAAGTTTAAAGAAAGATATTTTCATATATTTTTTATCTCTTCTGCAGTAAAGTTCAATGAAGTTTACAATAAAGTTAATTAACCTCTCTATTTTGCAGATCAATGTCAAACTTTATGAGGTATTGTCTCCTCAAAATTTTTCATTTGGACTTCAGTTTTTATTTCATTCCAATTTTTCAGTTGCCCCCTAAACCAAGTAAATTGTCGTTTAGCGAAACGGCGACTATTTCTCTTGGCAAGATCAACAGCTTCATCCAAGCTAATGTCACCGCTAAAGTATGGAAAGAACTCTCTCAAACCTATAGCTTTCATAATTGGTAAGCTTGGATCAATATTTTTAGTAAAAATGCGCTCTGCTTCATTAAGTAAACCTTTTTTCATCATTAAATCAAATCGGTTATTAATTGCATCATAAAGCTTTTGTCTTTCAGGCAGAAGAACTGCGCAATGACAAAAAATTCTAGGAACAACGGGTTTAGTATTTTCATGCCAAAAACTAATAGGCTTGTTGGTGACTTTATATACGTTTATAATACGCATCAATCGATGAGGGTCCTTTCCAAGAACTCGACTTGCTGCTTTTGGGTCTAACTTTTCTGCTAAATTCCTCAAACCTTCAACACCATTTTGTTCTTGAAATTTATTTGTCTCCAATATGACATCAGATGGAATACTTGGAATCTTTGCAATTCCTTCAATTAAAGATTTAAAATAAAGACCTGTACCGCCTGTAAGTATTGGGCTTTTTCCTCGTGCTAAAGTATCTACAATTAAACTTTCAACCTCTGATATCCAATTCCCAACCGAGTATCTAAAATTACTATCTACATGACCAAATAGATGGTGAGGCACACTTAACATTTCAGATCTACTTGGTCTTGCACTTATAATGTTTAACTCTGAGTAAACTTGTAGTGCATCAGTATTAATGATTTCTCCACCAAAAGATTTAGCTATTTGAATAGCCCATGCACTTTTGCCGCTTGCCGTGGGTCCTGCAATACATATAATTGGTTTCATAAAAAAAAGAATCTCTCAATGTCAATATCCAAACAATACACCATCACAATAGTACTAGCCCAAAGGAGTGCCAAGAAATTTAAAATAGCAACGAGCTTAGCTGAAAATTTATCTCAAGTAAGGACTTTATCTGAAAATAAAGCATTCGAATACAGTATAAACAAAAAACCACTTAAATCCGAGATAAAACATATGCTTCAGACGAATGAAGTTCAAGCAGATATAAGCATAAGCAGCGATCCTCTAAGAAAAAAGAAATTATTAATTTGCGATATGGATAGTACACTTATTGAGCAAGAATGTATTGATGAGTTAGCCGATTTTGCAGGCATGAAAATGCTAGTCTCTAAAATCACGGAAAGTGCTATGAATGGGGAAATTAATTTTGAAGAGGCGCTAATTGAAAGAGTTAGATTACTTAAAAATTTAAATATATCGGTTCTAAAAAAATGCTTCCAGGAACGCATTACAATTAACAAAGGTGCTAAAGTTTTATGCCAAACCATGAAGGCTAATGGCGCTAAAACTGCTATAGTATCTGGCGGCTTTACTTTTTTTACTAGTAAAGTAGCACTTGCCTGTGGATTTGATACGCACAGCGCCAATGAACTAATTACAGTTAAGGGTATACTCACCGGAGAAGTAAAAAAACCTATTCTTGGAAGAACGGCTAAGTTAAATACTCTTAATACCCTTTCAACTGATTTGGGCGGCTCACTTTCGGCTTTAGCAATAGGTGATGGAGCAAATGATTTAAGTATGATTAAAGCTGCAGGACTAGGTATCGCATACAAAGCAAAACAAATAGTAGCATCCGAAGCTCAATGTGAAATAAAATACACTGACTTAACATCTGCACTCTACTTTCAAGGTTACAGTGAGAGAGAGTTTATTAGCTGTTAAATACTCTTTTTTAAATTCTAGTATTCAGAGTTTAAGTAACTGTGAGGCCAATTACAATTATACCAGCGGCTACAGATAAAAGCCCCCCCAAATGAAGAGACCTGTCATCTAGTTGTTCAAACATGCCGATGTACATTTTTCTCGTGGGTCCAGGAAGGATAGCCCAAATGAGGCCCTCAAAAAATAGAGTGCCTCCTATAGCGATTAGCACAATGGAAAATATTTCCATTAACGACGTGCGCGAGGGCCACGCTGATTATCTAAGTAACCTAAGAAATCAGAGTCGGGTGATAATACGTATGTTGTTCCATTTCCTAAACCTCGTTTGTAAGCTTCCATTGAGCGATAGAATGCAAAAAACTCAGGATCATTATTGTAAGCATCAGCATATATTTTATTGGAGACAGCATCACCTTCACCTCTGATAGTCTGAGCTTTACCCTTTGCAGTTGCTAGTATTATTTTTGCTTGTTTATCTGCATCGGCGATAATTTCATTTTTTCTTTTTGATCCATCAGCGCGGAAAAAGCGGGCTTCTTTTTCTCGTTCAGAGTTCATGCGGTCAAAAACTGAGTCAGCTACTTTAGTAGGAAGTTCTGCTTTTTTAATTCGAACATCTGTTATCTCAACTCCATAATCTTCATCACGAGCAACAGAATTTGCAGCTTTTTTAATTTCCGACATAAGTTCAGCGCGACGCCCAGATATAATCTGCTCACTGTCAACTTTTGCTAAGACCCCCCTCAAAGACGAGTCCATTAATTCGTCAAGTAAATTTTGAGCTTTAGTTTTTGTTCCTAAAGCTTTGTAGTAGGCTAAAGGATCTGCTATTCGGTAGAGTATAAAACTATCAACCTCTAAAGGCTTTTGTTTAATGTCATAAATAGTTTCAGCTCTAAAATCTATTTCAATATTCCTTCTGTCTAAAATTATAACATTTTCAATTGGAAGCTTAAATTTTAATCCTGCATCAGCTGGTGCACCCTCATTCCAGGCGTTCTCAGCCCGCTTATATTCACCAAATTGAAGAACAAGGCCTTGCTCCCACTCTTTTAATGTGTAGGTACAAGTAAAGAAGGCAGCTATGAGTGCGCCCATTACAACCAGGGGTATGATACCATTTTTCATCTTAATTACCTCCAGACTTTTTACTTTTAAGTTGATCGAGTGGTAAATATGGAACAACCCCACTACCCGCGTCACCTTCAATTATAATTTTTTCGGCTGGTCCATAAACTTCTTCGATTGTTTCAAGATAAATTCTTTGCCTTGTAACTCTTGGAGCAGCTTTATATTCTTTATAAACTGCAAGAAATCGATCAGCCTCGCCTCTGGCAACCTCAACAACCTCTTGCTTATAAGCTTCAGCAGATTCGACTAATACAGCAGCATTACCTACTGCCTTTTCTGTAACTTCATTTTTATAAGCTATTCCCTCATTAACTCTTTGTTCCAATTCTTGTTCTGCTGTGACAACATCTTCAAAGGCCTTTATAACCCTTGGTGGGGCTTCTGTTCGCTGAAGTTGAACCACAGTCACAGTTACCCCGGCAGAATATTCATCAAGCATGTCTTGAAGTAATTTCTTAACTTCTTGTTCGATTGGATTTCGGCCATCTGTGATCACATATTCAAGTTTTTGTTTACCTATGATTTCACGAATAGCACTGTCTGAGGCATCCGCAACGACTGCAGAAGTATCTTCAAGATTGAAAATGAAATTCTTAGAGTCTTTAACATTCCACCTCACGGTAAAGTCAACATCCGCAATATTTTCATCTCCAGTTAAAACTAAATTCTGACTAGACCCGACAGACCTTTCGGATGTCACGTTTACCTTAAGAACAGTTTCTACAGGTGATGGAAGCTTAAAATGCAACCCGGACTCTGTAGTTCTAGAATATTTACCAAAACGCAACACAACAGCTTCTTCTTGCTGGGCAACTGTGTAAAAACAAGAAACTAGCAGAAAAAAGGCACCTACAATAAGGGCCATGCCAAATGGGCCATATTTTTGAAATGGTGAGTTTGGTCCCCCTCCTTTTCCTGATGGACCACCCTTGCCAACTCTTTTTTTAAAACCCTGTATTATGTTATCTAGGTCAGGTGAGTTATCACTTACTGACTGCTTTCCCCTAGTCGGCTTTCCTGTACTGCCCCAAGGATTTTGTCCTGGTTTTTTACCCCCGGTTCCTTTATTTCCCCAAGGACTGTTGTTGTCAGGCATATTGTCTCCATTTTTACTCTTATACTATGTGATGTCTATGATAATAAATTTCAAGATTAATCACCCAAAAAATATTTTTCTTATGATCGCTCGAAAACTTGAACTTTGAATGAATAATCATCTTTTAAATCCTTTGAAAATTCAGTTTCTGATGCAAGTTTCCATGTGTTAGTGTCTATCTCAGGAAAGTACACATCACCTTCTATTGTAGCGTTGACTTCTGAGACATATAGGCGATCGCAGTACTTCATCTGAGAAGCATATAATTTTGCACCTCCTATTAGCATAACTTCATCTACATTCATTTGTCCAGCCAGTTCATATCCTCTAGCTATCATCTTGTCTGCACTGTTAAAAATTTCAGCTCCCTCAGCTAGATAATTTTTATTGTTGGTTAAAACTAAATTAGGTCGGCCAGGCAACGGAAAGGGTAAACTTTCCCAGGTAACTCTACCCATCAGAACTGGCTTGCCCAATGTAGTGGATTTAAAAAATTTCAAATCTGAAGAAAGCCGCCAAGGAAGGTTTCCATTAAGGCCAATAACTCCATTTAAAGATTTGGCTACAATTAATGATAATTTAGGATTCGATAACATAAAAACTAGTTACACTTACAATTCACTCACGTATACATAAACTATGAAAACTACTAAAATAAATAACCCAAGGCTTAGCCTTTACCATGTAAAGTATACTTTAATCTACATAATATTGATACCACTGATAAATTGGAGTTTCACATGGGCACCAATGGTTCAGTTGCCTTGGATGCCAGACTGGGCTTTCAACCCAGTCACAATTGTGACTGGACTAGTATTAGTGGCAAGAGATTTTTCTCAGCGTGAAATAGGGCATGAAGTTTTAATAGCAATGAGCCTCGCACTATTTCTGACATTTGTAACCAGCGGCGGAGCGCTAGCAGTTGCCAGCGGTGTAGCATTCTTAATATCAGAGCTCATTGATTATGCATTATTCACATTAACAAGCTACAAACTCTCGACACGAGTATTACTTTCTTCTTCTCTGGCTGCCCCAGTTGATACAGTGGCTTTCCTTTATGGCGCTAGCTTTATAAGAGACGCTCAACTTACTATTCCAAATATTAGTATGTCGATTATTGGTAAGATGTTTGGAGCAATAATTATTTGGGCACTAATAAAAAATCGGCTTGAAAAAAATAAAGTTTGATTAAACTGCAACTTTACCGGGTATATGTGGATGATATGAATAATTATCTATGTGGATATCATTATAACTAAAATCATGAATACTTTTAATATCCTTATTTAGTAACAAAGTCGGCAATGGCTTTACTTCACGCTGTATCTGCTTCTTCACTTGATCAAAATGATTTGAATAAATATGAGCATCACCAAGAGTATGAACGAAATCTCCAACATCTAGATTACATATCTGTGCTATCATATGAGTAAGTAATGCATAACTTGCTATATTAAAAGGAACACCCAGAAATATATCAGCACTTCTTTGATAAAGTTGACAACTAAGCTTTCCATTTGAAACATGAAACTGAAACAAACAATGGCAAGGAGGCAAAGCCATTTTATCAACTTCACTAGGGTTCCAAGCAGTAACTATATGTCTCCTAGAGTAAGGATTCTCATTGATTGCCCTAATAACTTTATCAATTTGATCAACAACCAAGCCTTCTGGGCCCTCCCATCGACGCCATTGTTTACCATATACTGGCCCTAAGTTTCCCTCTTCATCCGCCCATTCATCCCAGATACGAACACCGTGTTCTTTTAAATATTTAATATTTGTATCGCCTGTTAGAAACCAAATTAATTCATGTATGATCGACTTTTTATGAAGCCTTTTGGTTGTTACCATAGGAAACCCATCGGAAAGATTAAATCTCATCTGATAACCAAAAACTCCACGAGTTCCTGTTCCAGTGCGGTCCATTCTATCAACACCATTGTCAATTACATGGTTCAGTAAATCTATATATTGCTTCATTGTTGTATTAAATCTCAAAGATTGATTCTCTGCAATGGTTCTAATTTAACTATCCACAATTTCCTGCAAACTGGATATAATTTATAAAGAAAAGCTCATAACTGAACTCTCTGAAGTCAAATAAAATCAATTACTGCTGATATTACATCTACTGCACACGCACCCAGATCAGCGCTTCTGTCACCATTCCACCCTGTATTAATATTGGGATAATTAGCATTGTCTTTAAACGGCATCTCTAAGGTTACAGAAAGGCAGTTGTATTTATGCGCAGTGTAATTAGTACACATACCCAAATTTGCTCTGCCTGGCTGATCTTTCGGGTAACCACGCTCAGTTTGAAAATCTGGTGAAGCAGTTTTATAAGACAATAAAAAAGCTTCCAAATCTTTGGCTTGTTTAGCGGTATAACCCGGAATACCTTCAGCGCCTGCTATAAAGTTATAAGGCAAACTTTCATCACCATGAACATCCATGCATAAAGAGGGTTTGTTTTTATCCATGGCTTTTATAGTCCAATAAACTTCAGGAGAGAATTCTAAAGAAGCTTTATTCCATTCACGATTTAGGTTGGCACCACAGAAGTTGGTTCTAAGATTTCCAATAAAGCTTCCATCTGGACACATATTTGGCACTATGAAAAATGACGCTTTCTGAAGTAACTCTTTCGATACAGAGTCATTATAATTTAATAATCGTGTAATAAAACCTTCCATCCACCACTCTGCCATTGTTTCACCAGGATGCTGCCTAGCTATTAGCCAAATATTTTTTTGCCCATTGCCAACTGACAAACAATCCATTGGCCGCCCTTGAGCTGTCTCTCCTAGGGAACTCAGCTTAACACCATTATGAGTTACAGCTTCCGTTACAACATCATGGTGTCTATCAAGTGTATATGGTTCAAAATATGAGAAATAAACACAATCTGATAATGGTGTATGTTCAATTATTAACTCACCATCATAGTAACTTGTTTCTTCAATGCGTGTCCAAACCTTACGATCAACACTAACACATGCATTATAATTCAACCAGCCATCAGGAAAGGCAGCTTTGCTTGCATTAGCTAACACTATTTTTAACGATAGGCCTTTTGCACCAGTGACTCTGAAATGAAACCATTGAAAATAATCCGAACTATTATCGGGGCGAATTTCCAGTCTAATGTTTGAGTGATCTTCAAGACTTAGTACCTTGATATTACCGCTGTCAAAAGCAGAACTAATCTGTATTTTTCTCATATGGCATCCAGTTTTTTCCTGTAAAAGGTCCAAAGGTTATCTGATTTGATATTCATGTGTTTCTTTAAAATCTTCTGGGGCTTTGGCTGCAGCTGTTATTGCTTCACGTACTTCAACTGCATATAAACCTTTCCAAAAGACTCTCATATTATCAATTGCCTGCATTCCATCACAAGCTTTCATATACCAATCATTAAACGGGTTATTCATTCGAGATCTCCAGAAAAAAGATTCTGTGTCAACGCATATCTCTTCCCAAATATCTCTTGCAATTCCTTCTCCACGAGCAGTATTTGTCACCCAAAATTTTGAAAGGTATGGATAACCAGAAAGAACTGTAAAAATAGCGCCCCCCCTGTAATCATCTTCTAAGTACGCTTTAAGTATCTTTTTATCAAAAAAATCAGGATTAATTTGTTTATTGAAAGCTTCTTCAATTGAAGCTTTCAATTTTGACTTATTCAAGGAAGTCAAGTTAGAGGTTTTTTTTATTTTAATACCTCGTCTAATCATAGTTCCTGAGCCCTTTGTAGTGAACAATTCAGCCAGAAGGTTAAGCGGCGAGGCTATGATGTATACTGCTTCATTTAATTTATCTTCCGCTAAGTGCTTAACCAAATCGATAAATTGTCTTTGCCCTGAGGAAATTTCACTCGAGTCAATTTTCTTATCTAAGTTATCAACATTTACAAAAGATAATCTTTTACCTCCTATCGATAGACCACCGGATGGTTGCAAAAAAATTACTTTATTAGGTCCTAATTCTGTTACGAGTCTTTTTAGATTCATTTTACCTTGCGGATCAGTCATTTCGAGTATTGTGATTTTTCCTCTTCGCGCCTTTTGACGAACCTCAGGCAACAATTGATAGCTTGCTGTATTAAGTTTCGCGGTTCTGACTGAGGCATGTTCGAGATCATTAGCTAGTCGCTGAGATTGAAATTTTATAGATGTTCGATTATCATCGAGGGCTCCAACAAGTAACACAGGGGATAATTTCAAATCAGATAATATCTTCAAGTTTGAAATAAAAGATTCCAATAGAGGATTTTTTAAGCATCTCGGATCAATCACAATAAGAGCAAATTTTTCAGCATCCTGAGCTGCAAATAGATCTGCATAAAATTTAGCTTCTTTAGTCGCTCCAATAGCGGACAAGCTATTAAGTACTGTACTTCTTATCATAAGACTTTTTGCAGACCCTTTCTGATAAACAATAATGTCTCATTTTGAGTATCCTCATACCTATCAGTTAAGCAAGCTCTGTTTAACAAAATTAGTATAAATTTACAACTATTCCAGTTTGCGATCGTTAACTTATAAGTGATTTGAAGCCAATCAATACAAACATAGGTTATATTTTTTTATTGTTATAAATTTTAAAAACTATATACAGAAAGGGCTATTTTACTAGCTATGATGATAAACGCGCTTGTAATAAACGGACTGGACCCGGGGGCGGTACCCGGCGGCTCCACCAAAAATACATTATTAAATGTATTCTTTATGGGGCCGAAATAGGATCGACAGACGTCTAAAGAAGTATGCTTTCATCCGTATAGGTACCGTTAAATGCCTAAATTTAGTAATTGCAAATGATAATTACACTGAAGAATTTGCCCTCGCTGCGTAAGCAGTGCGGAAAAATTCGCTTTAACTCCTAGCCGTTCAATCCGCTAGGCGGGCTTCGGGAGGTAGCTGGCAACAGAAACCTCTCAATATCACATAAAATTTACATTTATTAGGTGATTTCATAAAAAAGGTATATTGATTACTTCGATAAGTAATCTAGGGTAATCCAATGAAAGAAAATCTTATGAATTATGAAGCAATGACACAGACAGCACTTTTGACTGTAGTCAGGAATTCAATACGCCGCGTTATCAGAGAAGATGGTTTGCCCGGAAGTCACCATTTTTATATAACATTCGCAACTAATCATCCGGAAGCTGCCGTTGATAAAGGTTTAGCGGACAAATACCCAGATGAAATAACCATAGTTCTAGAACATCAATATTGGGACCTACAGGACAACACAACAAACTTTGAAGTAACTCTTAAATTTGGAGGAATTCCAAAATACATAAAGGTTCCTTACAAAGCTATTACTCGTTTTCATGATCCAAGCGTAGGGTTTACCATGCAATTTGAGCCTGATTTTGGAAAAAACACAGAAGAACACCCTAAAGCTGAAGTTACAATTTCGAAGGACGATCAATTAATTGAAAAAGAAACAAGCAATCAAGGCATGAATAAGGCTGAAAAGGTTGTAAACCTTGATACTTTTCGTAAAAAATAACTTACTTATTTTAAAATATTATAGAGTAATTAGATGACAAAAATTAGAGTAGAAACTGATAGCTTTGGTTCACTTGAAGTTCCTAATGATAAATATTACGGGGCGCAAACAGCACGAAGCCTTATTAATTTTCCGATTGGTGCCGAGAAAATGCCATCTCCATTAATAAGAGCTTTAGGAATCATTAAACATTCAGCGGCTTTAACTAATAAAAAATTAGATAATTTAGAACCCGATCTTGCTGATGTAATTTCGCTTGCTGCCATAGAGGTGGCCGATGGAAAATTTGATGACAACTTTCCATTATCTGTGTGGCAAACGGGTTCTGGGACTCAATCAAACATGAATGCAAATGAGGTTATTTCTAACAGGGGAATTGAAATATTAGGTGGCCAAATAGGAACTAAAACTCCTATCCATCCTAATGATCATGTTAACAGAAGCCAAAGCTCTAATGATACATTTCCTACTGCTATGCACATATCAGCAGCCGAGGAGATTAATAACACTTTATTACCCGCTTTAGAAAGACTTTTGAAAGAATTAAATAGAAAATCAAATAAATTTTCAAAGATTATTAAAATTGGAAGAACGCACACCCAAGATGCAACACCTATTACGCTTGGGCAGGAATTCTCTGGTTACGCTGCCCAGATAAAAAATGGAATTAAACGAGTAAAAGTAGCACTTTCCGAACTCTACCCTTTAGCGCAAGGAGGCACAGCTGTGGGCACTGGTTTAAATGCCAAACCGAAATTCGCTGAGTATTTCGCCAAAGAAGTATCAAATTTTACTAATTTACCTTTTTACACAGCTGAAAACAAATTTGAGGCCCTAGCAGGGCATGACGCCTACGTTGCTGCACACGGAGCCATTAACACAGTTGCGGTTTCACTTTTTAAGATAGCTAATGATATAAGATTTTTAGCATCAGGCCCTCGTTCGGGGTTAGGTGAAATATCATTACCTGCTAATGAACCAGGCTCTTCTATAATGCCTGGGAAAGTAAATCCTACTCAATGCGAAGCATTAACTATGGTGTGCACCCAAGTTATGGGTAATAATACAACAATATCAATGTCTGGCTCTCAAGGGCACTTCGAGCTCAACGTTTATAAACCTATTATGGCTTACAATATGCTACAATCAATAAGGTTAATGTCTGATAGTGTTATCTGCTTTACTGAAAAATGTGTTGCAGGGATAACAGCTAATGAAGTTCGTATAAATGAACTTTTAAATCGATCGCTTATGCTAGTGACCGCATTAGCACCCAAAATAGGGTATGATAATGCAACAAAAGTAGCAAAAACAGCTCACAAAAATGGCACCACACTAAGGGAGGAGGCTATTAGGTTAGGTTTTATAGATGAAAAAGAGTTTGACAAAATAGTTCGACCTGAATTGATGATAAAACCCCAATAATGTCCCTCAAATAAATCTAAAGGTAATAGAGCCCTATGGAGAAAAGATCTCTATCAATACACGGACACCGAACTTCATTGTCATTAGAAACTGAATTTTGGGAAGTACTGGACTATGAAGTAGCTAAAAGTGGAAAGTCTTTTGCCGCTTTTGTAAGTGAACTTGATGACAAAAGAAGCTCATCAAAAATAAAACAAAATTTAGCATCTTATATTCGCGTATGGTCATTAATATCCAAAAATTAAAAACTAACAAGTTTTTTAAAAAATTATTTACTAATGTCTTAAATTTTAAAATTGCACATAATTAATCATACAATT
Organism: Hellea sp.; assembly: GCA_042093735.1. GTDB lineage: Bacteria > Pseudomonadota > Alphaproteobacteria > Caulobacterales > Maricaulaceae > Hellea. The sequence continues at coordinate 30,108 of JBELEM010000005.1, forward strand.
GTCTGATCAACTTAATGTGGCATGGTGGGATTATTTAGATATGTTTGGTAATATGTAGATACTGATTCTACCTTAAAAATTAATTATTCAGAAATAAGTTTTGAAAAAGATGGAAAATACAAAAAACTTAGGCAGCATATCTGCGCAGGCATCTATGCATTTAAATGTAAAAACTAATGATTACCTTGATGACCTTAACCCAGAACAAAGAGAAGCTGTTTTACATACTGATGGTCCAGTATTAGTTTTGGCAGGTGCGGGAACGGGTAAAACCAGAGTGTTAACATCAAGAATTGCATACATCCTTCAAAACCGAATGGCATTTCCATCTCAAATTCTTTCTGTAACATTTACCAACAAAGCAGCTAAAGAGATGAAAAGCCGCGTTGATGATTATATCGGCCATGGTATCGAAGGCTTGCCCTGGATGGGAACCTTTCATTCGATCGCGGCAAAAATTTTACGTATAAATGCAGAACTAGTGGGACTAAAACCTAATTTTACAATTCTTGACACCGATGATCAAATCCGTCTGTTGAAACAAATAATAAAAGCAGAAAATATCGATGATAAAAAATGGACACCCCGTTATATGGCGAGCCTTATAGATAGCTGGAAGAATAAAGGATGGATGCCTGAAAAACTGACTTCTCAAAATAATTTCAAATTCGCCGAGGGAAAAGGAAAGAAAGTTTATGAAATTTATCAATCACGTTTAAAAATTTTAAATGCGTGCGATTTTGGTGATCTTCTTTTACTTAATCTTGAATTATTTAAAGAAAATCAAGACATTCTAAAAAAATATCATGAAAAGTTTAAATATATTTTGGTTGACGAATATCAGGACACAAACATCTGTCAATATCTCTGGCTGAGGCTGCTAGCGCAAGGATCCCACAATATATGTGTAGTGGGCGATGACGATCAATCTATTTATGGATGGCGAGGAGCTGAAGTTGATAACATACTACGCTTTGAAAAAGAGTTTTCAGGAGCTAAAGTTATAAAACTCGAGCGTAACTATCGTTCAACTGAGCATATTTTAGGTGCAGCTTCTGGTTTAATATCAGCAAACAAAAGTCGTCTAGGCAAAACTCTTTGGACTGAAGATATAGGCGGTCATAAGGTTACTGTTACAGGAGTTTGGGATGCAGCCGCGGAGGCGCGCCTTATATCAAGTGTTATTGAAGACTGGAAAAGGGATGGACGAGGATATAATGAGGTGGCGATACTTGTAAGAGCATCAAGGCAAATGCGAAGTTTTGAGGAACGGTTTATTCAAATAGGAATGCCCTATCGCGTCATAGGTGGTCCAAGATTTTTTGAAAGACAGGAAATCCGAGATGCACACGCTTACATAAGAGTTTTAAGGTCAGAAACAGATGATCTAGCTTTTGAACGTATAGTAAATGTTCCCAAGCGCGGTATTGGAAGTGCTACTATCCAAAAATTACAAATAATAGCGAGAAAAATGAATGTGAGTCTTGAACAGGCAACACGTGAAGTAATCAAAACAGATGAAATTAGAGGTAAAGCACGAACTGCGTTACGGAGTTTTACTAAGGACCTTGATAGATGGCGAGGTAACTTAATCACTTCAAATCATACTGATGTAACAGAAATAGTACTAGATGAATCTGGGTACACACAAATGTGGCTGAATAATAAAGATGCAAAATCTTCAAGCAGGTTAGAAAACCTAAAAGAACTCATACAAGCAATGGGCGAGTTTGAATCGTTGGATGCATACCTTGAACATGTAAGCCTTGTATTAGATGTCGAAAAAAATGATCAAGAAGAAGAAGTGTCAATAATGACATTACACTCCGCCAAAGGGCTTGAGTTTCCCTTAATACTTCTTCCGGGCTGGGAAGAAGGCACTTTCCCCAGCCAGAGATCTGTAGATGAGGCAGGCAGTGAGGGTTTAGAAGAAGAGCGCAGATTGGCTTACGTTGGAATCACAAGAGCTCGCGAACGTGCAAAAATATTCTTTGCTGCTAATAGACAAATTTATGGATCATGGCAATCATCACTTCCTTCCAGGTTTATTGATGAGCTGCCACCAGAAAATGTGTCAGCGGGATCAGAAACTGGTTACTACGATAACAATACTCTTAATGAAGCAGAAATAGAAATTACATCGGAATTTCCGGATTCTGCAAGTAGGCGGTATAATTCACCCGGCTGGCAACGTTATAAAACTCACAAATCAAAAGCTCTATACAGTAGACAAGTTGAAGGAAAATTTAGCAAAAAACTAGATGCACATACTACACAGAAATATAAAATTGGAGAACGTATTTTTCATCAAAAATTTGGCTATGGAAAGATACAAACCGTTGATGGAAATAAACTTAATGTTGATTTCGAGAAAGCAGGTCATAAGAAAGTACTCGATAGCTTTGTGGACCGTGCATAATGACTAATGAAGCTCCTTTTGCACTTTATGTTCGAGCAATTAATCAAGTAGCTTTTGATGTATCTGATGCTTTAGGTTTTTCGGTAGAAATGTCAGCACTTGCAGTCTCTTTATTTGAAGAGGGGCCTGATACTATGCAAGTCCAAGCATTGTATTCAACTCGAAAGCAAGCAGAGCAAGCTTTGTTATCATTATCACTGAGCAGTTCTACAGAAACTATGATAGAACAACTACCAGACATAGATTGGGTTGAAAAAAGTCAGAGGGGCCTACCACCTGTAAAAGCAGGCAGATTCTGGATTTACGGCTCACATGACAAAGAACTCATACCAAAAAATACCAAATGGCCTGTAGAAATAAATGCAGGACTAGCTTTTGGAACAGGTCATCATGGCACAACAAAAGGGTGTTTAATAGAATTCGATAAGTTTCTGAAGGAAGGTTTCTTTCCAAATAAAGTATTAGATTTAGGCTGTGGGGCCGGAATACTTGCAATTGCTGCAGCAAAAGCATTAAATCTTGAGATCATAGCTACTGATATTGACTCCGATGCTGTAGAAGTAACTTTGTTTAATGCGCGTATTAACAATGTTTCTGAATTGATAAAGTGCTATAAATTGAATGGGGTAAAAAATTCAGTACTACAAAAGAACACTTTTGACCTAATATTTGCAAATATACTCGCAGGTCCTTTAATTAAATTATCTGCGGATATTGTAGATATCTTATGCCCTAATGGGAAAGTCATCCTATCTGGTATCTTGGATAATCAATCAGACCTTGTGACAAGAGCTTTTGTAAACTGTGGCCTGGAAATTGAAAAAAAGTCTTCAATCTCTGGATGGACCAGTATAACAGGTAGAAAAGTTAAATAGCGCGGTTAGCTCTTCTATCACGACGAGCGTGTCGTCTGCCAATTAGATTTAACTTAGCTTTTTGATAGTCCGTACTTAGAAATATACTTTCCTTATTTTCGCACAAAATTTCAAAATTAATTAATTGCGCACCAGAAAAATCAGTAGTCATTTTTTTCTCCAACAAATGTACCTTCATTAAGGCCACTAAATAGAGAATTACATCCGAAAGGGAACGTTCAAGAATGATGATAAAGGTATGCATATTTGCATGGGTTAAAAATTTATGAGGGGCAACAAAGTCTTGTGAAAAAAGTTTACTATTCTTTTAACCGCTCCCTTTAATAATAAATTAGTTTATTATATTTTTTTATTTTGCTTTCTAATGATAAATTAGGATAATTAAACCTCTTTTAAATTAAAGATTGATTATATACATGATACAGAACTTTGAAGCACGTGGTGGTCCAGAATATGGTAGAAAAAATCTTCCAAAACTGCGAGACACCTTAAAAAAATTAAAATTAGACGGGTTTCTTGTACCTCATGAAGATGAATACCAAAATGAGTACCTACCCGACTGCAATGAAAGATTAATGTGGGTAAGTGGTTTTACCGGCTCAGCTGGAGCTGCTATAATAATGCAGGATTCTGCAGCTATATTTGTTGATGGCAGGTACACACTACAGGTAAAAAGTCAGGTAGATAAAAAACTTTTTAGCTATGAAAGTCTTGAAAATGGAGGGCTAACAAGCTGGTTAGAGGCCAACACAAAAGTTGAGCATACTATTGGGTATGACCCTAAATTGCATACTCCAAACTCATTAAAAAAATTAAGAAAAAGCTCAAAAGCTAAGCTATTAGCTATTAAGAATAATCCATTAGATAATAGCTGGGCAAACAGGCCTAAGACTCCCTCTTCCAAAATAAAAATACACCCTGTTAAATTTTCTGGTGAAACTCATCATCACAAATGTAAAAGAATAGCAAAATTAATAAGCAAAAAGAATGCTGACATAGCGTTAATAACTTCGCCCGCCTCAATCGCATGGTTACTTAATATAAGAGGAGCAGATGTGATGTGCACACCATTAATACTTTCAACTGCTACAATTGATAAACATGGTAAAGTCCAACTATTTGTTGATAATGATAAGCTCACTCATGAATTAAGGGACTATCTAGGAGAAAATGTTGCAATTTTCGATGAATCTAGCATCGAAAAGAGGCTTAATCTTCTATGTGGGTACAAGGTTTTAGTTGACCCCTCTAATGCATCATCATGGTTCTTCGACACTCTTAAAGATAGCCAAGCGGTCATACTAAAAGCGCAAGATCCAATAGCCCTACCTAGAGCATGTAAAAATGAAACAGAGATAAAAAGCACCATAAACGCTCATAAGCGAGATGCTGTACCCCTTATCAGGTTTCTTCATTGGTTGGATACAAAGGCACAAACAGGAAAAGAAACTGAAATAAGTGCCGCAAAACAACTTGAAGAATTCAGGCTTGAAACAGGCTTACTTAAAGATTTAAGTTTTGAAAGTATATCAGGAGCAGGTTCTAACGGAGCAATAGTCCACTACAGAGTAAGCGAAGAAACATCTAAAACCTTATCTCAGGGATCACTTTATTTAATTGATAGCGGCGCACAATACGAAGATGGTACGACTGATGTTACAAGAACAGTTCCTATTGGAAAGCCAACCTCTGAAATGCGGTATAGGTTCACTCTTGTGCTTAAAGGTCATATAGCACTAGCTACAGCATACTTTCCAGTAGGAACAACTGGATCAAATTTGGATGCATTAGCTAGAATGCCATTATGGCAAAATGGTTTAGACTACGATCATGGAACTGGTCATGGTGTTGGGTTATATTTAGGGGTTCACGAAGGACCGCAAAGAATTTCTAAGTCACCGAATAATGTAGCCCTGGAACCAGGAATGATCTTATCCAATGAGCCTGGTTATTATAAAAGCGGCGCCTATGGCATACGAATTGAAAACTTACAATATGTAACTAAGCCAGTTTCAAGCATTCACGGGGAAAGAAAAATGTTAAGCTTTGAAACGCTCACACTGGCTCCCATCCATAAAGGACTGATCGACACTACAATTCTTAATGAGCAAGAGAAAGAATACATCAATGAGTATCATAAAACCGTTTATGATAAAATTTCGCCAAGCCTCTCTGGGAAAACTTTGTTATGGCTAGAAGAGGCTTGTAAAGTAATATAGTTTTAAGGTTGGTAATTTATTTTCAAGTAATACCTAAATTTTTAGCTGCGTTACCAACAAACTTCATTGTTTGCTGACCACCTGAAGTATATTCTTCTTGATTAATACTATTACGGATTTTATCCAAATTAAGCATAACGTTTTCAGCTGTTTGTTCATTTGGTGTTAAATGTATACCTGAAGTTTCAAAAACTTTAGTTGCCGCATATCCTCCAGCTCCTGCACACATAATTAATCTATTCGGTGCACCATCGCAAACCAAAGGAATTAATCCAGCTGTTACACTCTCAACAGTCAATAAATCTAAAGCATCTTGCGGCATCAAACTCTCAGTCATACGTGTTGCAGCTGTCGGGGAAAGAGCATTCACACGGATATCATATTTTGCACCCTCCAAGCAAAGTGTATTCATTAAACCAACAACACCAGTTTTAGCTGCTCCATAGTTGGTTTGTCCGAAATTACCATAATTTCCTGAGGAAGATGTTGTCATAACAATACGACCATACTTTCTTTCTTTCATGTGATCCCACACAGCTTTAGTACAAATTACCGACCCCATAAGGTGGACCTCAATCACTAATCTAAAGTCATTGATGTCCATTTTGGTAAATGATTTATCGCGAAGTATGCCAGCATTATTGACTAAGATATCTATGTGACCCCACTTTTCAATAACTGAGCTAACCATATCCTGAACTTCCTCTGGATTTGTGACGTTAGCACCATTGGCCATTGCCGTTCCCCCGAATTCATGTATTTCTTCAACAACATTCTCTGCCATAGTTGCGGATCCGCCTTCACCAGAAACACTCCCACCTAAGTCGTTAACAACCACTTTGACACCACGGCGTGCTAACTCTAAAGCATGACTTCTACCCAATCCACCTCCAGCACCTGTAACAATTGCAACTCGGTCATTAAACTCTATAATACTCATTATTGATTTGCTCTCTTTTCCTTAAACAACTTCAAACAAGCCTGCCGCGCCCATACCACCGCCTACACACATGGTACTCACAACATATTTTACGCCGCGGCGTTTTCCTTCAATTAAAGCGTGAGCAACCATCCGCGCTCCAGACATTCCATATGGGTGCCCAATAGAAATAGCTCCCCCATTTACATTCATAATCTCATTTGGAATGCCTAATTTATCCCTGCAGTAAATCACTTGAACTGCAAAAGCCTCATTTAATTCCCATAAACCAATATCATCCATTTTAAGGCCAGTTTTTTCCAAAAGCTTAGGAATTGCATAAACTGGCCCAATCCCCATCTCGTCAGGAGCTAATCCAGCAACGGCCATTCCTCTATAAATACCCAGAGGTTCAAGCCCTCTCTGTGAGGCCACCCTTGCCTCCATTAAAACAGAAGCTGACGCGCCATCTGATAACTGAGATGCATTTCCTGCTGTAATAAAATGACCCGGACCACGTACAGGCTTGAGGTTAGACAAACCCTCAATGTTTGTTGAAGGCCTATTTCCTTCATCTTTATCCAAGGTAACTTCATTAGTTGAAATTTCACCAGTCTCTTTGTTTTTTACAGCCATTACAGATGTCATTGGCACTATCTCATCATTAAATTTTCCTGATAGTTGTGCCTGATGTGTTCTTTTTTGGCTTTGTAAAGCATAGTTATCCTGAGCCTCTCTAGAAACATTGTATCTTTTTGCTACTATTTCAGCTGTATCAATCATCGGCATATAGGCCGCGGGTTGTATAGCGTGAAGCTCTGGGTCAGCTTCTACTCTCATATCCGCTGTTTGGACTTTAGATATCGAATCAAGCCCACCGCCAACAGCTATGTCCATATTGTCTACCAATATCTGTTTAGCTGCTAAACCAATAGCCATCATACCTGATGAACATTGACGGTCAATTGTCATTGCCGATACAGATTCAGGCAAACCCGCTCTTAAAGTTGCCATCCGTGCTACATTCGATGATTGTGAACCCTGCTGCAAAGCAGAACCCATTATTACATCTTCTACTTCAGCCCCGTCTAACCCAGCACGCTTTACAGCATGAGAAATAGCATGGGCAGCTAAAGTTGGAGAACATGTATTATTAAAAGCCCCACGATAAGCTCTGCCTATTGGTGTTCTAGCCGTTGAAACGATTACTGCTTCGCGCATTTTGATCTCCTATGCAATTTGTTGCATATCTAACCTTCCGCTATATAAAAAGCAAGCATTTGAAAAGTACAGAAAGAATAAAAAAATATGAAAACTTCAATTTCACACAAAATGTTCTTATTTCTACTTAAATTTATTGGTGCAAAAAAAATATTAGGGTATTTTCTATCTAGAAAAAGGCTACCATATGCAAAACCAAATTTCTGGTATAGGTCAAAGTATTCAATTAAAGGAACAATTTATAAAAAACACAACATTTGGACTTATGATGGCAATACAACTTTAGTGTATTATCTACATGGAGGAGCTTTCGTTCTTGGTTTAAACTCTTTGTACTATTCTATGATAGGGCGTTTAGCAAAGTTATCAAAAGTAAAAATAATTGTTCCTGATTACCCATTACCCCCAGATTATAATGTCAATGAAATACATGAATGGGTGAGAAACAGCTATGTTGATACCATTGCAAAACATAAGCCTACTAACATAATAATTATGGGAGACTCTGCTGGGGGCAACCTCGCAATTGCGCTAGTCGATTGGATAATGACCTCTGAACTAAAAAAACCAAATAATCTTATATTATTATCACCATGGGTAGACTTAGAGTTAAAAAATCCAAAGTTAGAAGCAAACCCATCCGAGCAATTACTCGATAAAAAAGATATTCAAAAAGCTGCTATTAGGTTTGCAAATGGATTAAACTTAAAAGATCCATTAATTAGTCCATTATATCATAATAATCTAAAGTTACCAAAAACTACTATATTTTCAGGTGATCTAGACTTACTGCATGATGATATAGTTCGTTTTTCTAAAAAGAATCCAAAAATAAACCTTAAAATTACAAAACATATGCCGCATGTGCATATGATTATGCCGACTAAAGAAGCTAAAATAACCTTAAAACAAATTAGTAATATTTTAAGCTATTAACGTTGCCATTCTCCAGACTTACCACCAGCTTTACTTTCTAGTAAAATATCCAAAATCATCATATGTTTATCTTTTGATTTTAACATATCATATATAGTCAAACATGATATAGAAACAGCAGTTAAAGCTTCCATTTCAACTCCTGTTTTACCATCGGTTCTTACCTCTGCTGAAATAGATAAACCCGGCAATGCATCATCATGGTCAATTCGAACACTTACCTTAGAGATTTGTATTGGATGGCATAATGGAATTAAATTTGATGTATTTTTTGCCGCCATAATTCCAGCTAACTCAGCCACCTGCTCAACATTACCTTTTTTATTTTCTTGCTCTTTAACTGACATCAAAGTATTCATTGACATTCGAACTTTTCCTTTTGCCACTGCAATTCTAGAAGTTATATCTTTGCCAGATACATCGACCATTGCTGGACGACCAGCTGCATCAAAATGGGTTAAATTAGACATTAGCATTCTCCAAAACGAGGCATTAAATCTATCATATTACAAGGACGGTGCCTGCTATCAAGCTGTGCAGAGATTACTTTATCCCATCCATCCCTTACTGCTCCATTTGATCCTGGAAGGCAAAATATTATTGTCCCCTTAGCAAGTCCAGCGCAGGCCCTCGATTGCAAAGTAGACAGACCAATAGATTTAAAACTTTCTTGATGAAAAATAACTGAGAAACCATCAATTACCTTATCAAACATGGGAGAAATAGCTTCCACTGTTATATCGCGTCCAGTTAAACCTGTTCCCCCAGTTGTGATAATGACGTCAACTATAGGATCATTTATCCAAATACTAATTTTATCCCTAACACCGTCTATAGTATCTCTTTTAATGGACCGATAAATTATTTCATGTCCTGATAGCTTAATTTTTGACTCTAAAATATCACCGGATGTATCTGTTAGCTCTGTTCGAGTATCGGATACTGTCAGAATAGCTATTTTAACTGGCTTGAATTCTAAGCTTGTGTCTATACCTACCATTATTCTTCCCATCTTTTCTTATCATTAAGGTCTTGATGCCTAGGCTCAATCCACTTTATTTTTCCTAAAGATTTTTCAGACTTCCAAAATGGAGCTTCTGACTTCAAATAATCCATCAAAAAATCTGCGGCTTCAAAAGAATCTCGACGGTGGAGACTAGCCGTTGCAACAAAAACTATAGGCTCACTTGGCAACAGAACACCAACTCGATGAATAATTCTCCAATTTAAAATACTCCATCGCTTTTCAGCTTTGCTAGCTATTTTAATAATTTGTTTCTCAGTAAATCCTGCGTAGTGTGATAAAGTCAATGAAAGACCCTGTTTTTCTCCACGAACTATACCAGTAAAAGCTACAATAGCTCCTGCTCCTTTAACCTCATTTCTGAAAGCCCTATGCTCAAACTCAGGATTAAGTTCTGTATTAGATATTCTTAAAATACCCATTTTCAGCCTCCACTAAGAGGTGACATAAAAGCGATTTCATCTCCATCTTTCAATGAAACATTTTCTGTTATTATATTTTTGTTTATAGATATCCTATTTCCCCTTTTAAGTAACGTCTTCTCTGAAATACCCATATTTTCAGATAACCAAAGAGTAAGGTCTTCAATAGTAATCACACTTGGAGGTAGACTGATCTCCATAGTTGGAGAAATATCACCGAGACTCCCAAAAAAGAGAATTGTAATCATGATAGCTCCCGTAACTCTTCTTTTGTATCTATATCTAAAGCAGTTTCCTTTGGTATTTTATATTTATAATAATTTCCATTACTGAATAACGACTTAATAGGAAATCGGGAATTTAAAGTCATAAGCTTATTAATAACGCCGTTTCTAAAAATTACTGGGGGCATCAACGTATCATTGTAACAACATATAGCTTTATCATTATGCCCTATACCCTGGATTATGTTTTTTATATCATAATTCTTGACGAAAGGCATATCCCCTAATGCTAAAAATATACTGTTATATCCTGCTCCATGAATAAATTGTACTGCTAATTTTACTGAGTACATCTTACCCAGCAATGGACTATTATTTTCAATTAAAATAAAACCATTATCTATCAGCAAATCATGAAGTGCGCTTGGTTTCGAAGGTACAACTGCAAAACGCTTTCCGAAGTTAATTGATTTACAGCTATCGATTATATGTTGGATAAGTGGCTTTCCTCTGAAATGGGTAGTCAGTTTATCACTTCTTCCAAAGCGTTGAGATAAACCGCTGGCCAATATTACTAATGCAGTTTCCTCTTCTCTCATAATAAGTTTTTATCTTTTGCTACTTTGATAATCTCGGCCAGTGTTGACAATGCTAAGAGATTAGTGTCGCGCATTGATGGAATGAGGCCAATTGGCCCTCTAATTTTTGAAATATGCGACAACGAAACACCTGCACTACTTAATTTTTTTTCTCTCATTTGATGGGTTTTTATACTACCCATAGCGCCTATGTAAAAAGCATCACCCAATACTACTTGTTTTAAAATATTTAGTTCCCAATCGTGGTCATGAAATAATAAAACTACAGCAGTCCAATAATCATCCAGATTAATTAAAGGTTTTTCAGGGTTATTTAAATGCGTGAAAGATAAAAATTTAAGTTCATCATTAATACTCTTGTCTGGAGAATGGACATTCACTTCGAGACCTATTTCTGTTGCGAGTGAAGCTAAAGAGAACAAAGCCTCATCACGTCCATAGAGATTAATCTGCAATTTAGGGCTGTATTTATGCTCATACTCATCAAGCTTAAGAAGGAATTCTTTCCGAGATCCTAATGCTTCTATGGCTTTACCTACAGTTTTTTTACTTGGGTTAGGTATAATTATTAATTCTATAGAGCCACCGCATGGGAGTTTAATATCTTTATATTGGGATCCTTCTCCATATTGGATGATACGTGTCTTATTTTCAGATAATGATATTTTAGATTGAGATATAATATCTGCGTCAACACAGCCATTAGAAATATAGCCTGCAAAACTACCATCACAACTAACAGCCATTAGCGACCCAACAGATCTCATTGAACCACCTTTTACACTTTTTACGCAAACTAATGCGCACGGATTTGTCTCATTAAAAACAAATTTCAATATATCGTAAGCATGGTGATATTTTAGACTCATTATTACTTGGTAAAACAGAAAGTTGCATATATCTATATTAATATGATCTCTGTCTCTGAAGCTTTAGGTATTTTAAGTCAAAATCGTTTTGAACTAGATGTGCAGACGATTAATCTTAAAGAGGCAATAGGTTCTGTTTTAGCTGAAGATTTAACTGCAAAGATTACCTTACCTCCTTTTCCTGTGTCGGCGATGGACGGCTATGCAATTAAAATATCAGATATTGAAAATGGGTCGTTAAAATTTCAAGTTACAGGTGTGTCAGCTGCAGGTAACCCATTTAAGGGTATTTTGAATAACAATGAGGCTGTTAGAATCTACACGGGGGGAATCGTACCAAATGGTGCGGACCATATCGTCATCCAAGAGAATGTTATTAAAGAAAAAAGTCAAATTACGATATCAGAAAATGAAATTTTTCCTAGACATATCAGAAACAAGGGAATTGATTTTTTTCAAGGGGACGTATTAATTAAAAAAGGAACTCGCCTTGACGCTATGCATATTGGATTAGCTGCTGCAGCAAATTTTAGCCTTTTAAAAACATACAAAAAACCCACAGTTGCAATAATATCAAATGGTGATGAACTTAAAGAGCCTGGAAGCACATTAACCCCAGGTGATATAATCAATTCAAACTCTCATTGCCTTACCGCTTTGCTAAACAAATGGAATGCAAATGTGGTTAATGTTGGAATAGCCAAAGATAATATTCCTGACATTATGAATAAAATAAAAAATATTAACGATGCTGATATTATAGTTCCTATCGGTGGTGCCTCGGTGGGTGATTTAGATTTCATGCGTATCGCATTTAAAAAGTCTGGATTCTTACCTATTTTTGAAAAGGTAGCGGTTCGCCCTGGAAAACCAGTATGGTTTGGAAAAATAGATGATAAATTAGTTTTAGGATTGCCAGGTAATCCAGCATCAGCTGTTGTATGTGCTCATATTTTTTTGAAAACTCTGATTACGCAAAATAACAATCCACACTTTCTAAAAGCAAAGCTTAGTGAGAAAATACCGAAAAATTCAAATAGAGAAACATATTTAAGAGGCTTAGCAAAATTTAATGACATAGGACAATTAGAAGTAACTCCAATGCCCAAACAAGACAGTTCACTTTTAATGCCGTTTGTAAAATCAAATGTCCTTATTAGGTTAAAGCCGAATGAAAAATTAAGGAAAAAGCATGAGCTCGTTGATGTACTTTCACTGGAAACTGGGCCTAGTTTTCATGAGTAATTCTAATCTCAGCTTTCATATAAGTAATCGCATTTCCAATGATATTTATACTATTATCAAGTACTTCTAGCCATATTACTCCTCCACGCTCAGATGCTTGGTAAGCTTTAAGCTTATTTTTTTCTATAGATCTACTCCAGTAACTACCCAATGCCGCATGAGCTGAACCAGTAACAGGGTCTTCTGGAATACCTTCATTTGGCGCAAAAAACCTTGATATAATATCAAATCCTCCAGAATACCTTGCTGTTATACCCACTCCGTTTTTTGAAAGTTTACTAATTTTAGTAATATTCAGTTTATAATTAAGTATTTCTTTAAAAGTATCGAAAACAAAATATATATCTTTTCCTGCTTTAAAAGAATCTATAGGGACACTGTTAAATACACCCTCAACACTTTCTGGTTTTACTAGAGGTTTAATTTTTGGAAGAGGGGCATTCAACACATACAGACCTTTTCGAATGGTGACAATAAGTTCCCCTACTTTAGCATTAAAGATAAATGGTGGCTCAAGCCCATACTCTTCGTGTAAAATATGAGCAGTAGCAATCGTGGCATGACCACAAAAATCAATTTCTAATTTGGGACTAAACCACCGTAGATCAAAGGTATTTCCTCGCTTTACTACAAATGCTGTCTCGGAAAGACTATTTTCGTCAGCAATTTTCTGCATTGTTTTTGCACTTAAAAAACTATCAGTAAATATTACGCCAGCTGGGTTGCCTTCAAAAAGTCTATCAGTAAATGCGTCGACTTGATAAAGTGTATAGGTCATTAATAACAGTGATTGCCATCTCTGGGCAACTCATCAATAAAGTTTAAAATATCTCTTTTCAAGCTTATATTGTTATCAAAGTAGCGAGATATCACCTGCACAGCTTGCGTATGATTTGTGTCAGGGTAAAGCTTCAAAACTGACTTTCCGCCGCGTTGGTTGATCCTTTCTGAAAGTATTACTGCATTTTTTGGACCAACTGTTTTATCTGCTAATCCATTAATGACCAACAAAGAGGGTGTTGCGTTATCAACATAAGCCAGTGGGGCATCATTATGTTTAAATCTAGAGGGAAATATCGAAATTAAAGGCTCTTTTTTTAATTCATAAACCCCTGTGGGAGAAGAAATAGACACTACCCCAGAAATAGTACTGCACACCGAAATACCTTCTTCCTCTAAATAATCTTTGTTCATAGCGACCATTAATGCATTATAACCACCCGCTGAATGCCCAATTAATACAACTTTCCTTTTTGAAAATAAGTTTGATAAATAAGCAACTGCCTTAGCAGTGTCATGAAGCATGTCGGGATATATAATTTCAGGAAAGAGACGATAATTAGGAACAGCAACATCATAACCTTCTGAAGTAAATCCTTCGGCAAAGAACTTATAGATATCCTTAGAACCGCTATCCCATGAACCACCGTGGATAAACACAATTATTGGTGAGTTTTCTTTTTTTGTCGTGGCTTGGTAAATATCCATTACTTGGCTACCTAGGCCTCCATAACTGACATTTTTCTCGATCAAATAACTTTTGGATGGGGTTATACTATTAAGAAGGCTAACCGGTGCACATGAAGTGAAGATTAAAATTAATAATACAAAGTAAAAGTATCTATATTTTATCAACAACAATCACCCCTCTGACTGGGGTTAGTAGTGATTTTCGCGGACCCTTTTTTTGTTTCCTTCGGATCTCTCACGCGAACTTCACAATTATTAGACATCCACTCAATTGATTCTTCTATTTTGACATTGGGCTCAACTTTATAAAACATATCTTTGTAAGGGTCCTTTTGCATAAGAGTGTAAGTTTTTTCACAAACCGCTGACCTGACACCTCTTTCAAAACAATGACCATCGTCATCATTAACAGAGCGCCATGGACCCTTGTAAATTAATGCTTGGTTTTTCTCCAAGCAAATACCCTGCTTACCTTTGTAAGCAAGGTAAGTTGCACTCCTGTATTCAATTCCCTCAACAACTTGCCAAGGTTCATCATCATACTTATCAATTTTCACGCCATGAAAACCAGCTTCCTCTAGGGCAGACACAAATCCCATTTCAGTAAGAGCACCCGATATACAGCCTGACCACAAACGAGGGTTTTCCTTTAATTCCTCTGGGCTTTCTTCGTCGGAAACAATATCAGAGACAGCTATACGTCCTCCAACTTTAAGAACACGATACATTTCGTGGAATAACTGTTTCTTTTTTCTATCAGAAACTAAATTTAATACGCAGTTAGAGACAATTACATCTACAGAGTTATCTGCAACCATAGTTAATTCAGACTTCATCCTCAGTGTTTCAGCTTCTAATTTCTCTAAATCACTTAAATTTTTTATAGGGTGCTCATTTAGCCAGTTGTTTAATTTATCAAGATCTAATTTTAAGTCTTCTATATGGCCACGTTTGAACTCAACATTAGCATAACCCAAACTCTCTGCGATTATTGGGGCATTTGCACGAGCTAAAGAAAGCATATCGTCAGTCATATCTATGCCTATAACTTTACCTTCAGGCCCAACTATTTGTGATGCAATAAAACAAATTTTGCCACCTCCTGAACCAAGGTCCAATACAGTGTCTCCCTTGCGAACATATCTGGATGGATCGCCGCAACCATAATCACGGTCTAATACATCTTGAGGAATTATCTTTAAATATTTAGGGTCATAGTCAATTGGACAACATAATGCAGCCTCTACTGCTTTTGCACCTTCCCCGTATCTTTTTTGCACTTCTTCCCTTAGGTCAGAGTTTGTTGCTTCTACATCAGTCGGATTATTCATAAATCTGTCCCTTAATAGTATCAGTTGGTAACGTAATATTTATACATGTTTATTAAAAAATTTAAATAAAAAAACCCCCGAGCATTTCTGCACGAGGGCTAGATTTTTGAAAAATTTAAAATTAAGCCATTTTGATATTATCAACAGCAGTTTTACCTGAGCGTTGGTCAACAGCAGTATCAAATTCAACTTTGTCGCCTTCATTCAGACCGTCAAGGCCTGAACGTTGAACGGCTGAAATATGAACAAATACATCAGTATCCCCACCTTCAGGTTGAATAAACCCAAAACCTTTTGTTGTATTAAAGAACTTAACTGTTCCAGTTTTCATTTCGTCTGACATGTATATTCCTTTCACGTCATTAATTTTATAGAAACCAACATGGTAACTATGATAGTCGACTTGGAAGAAAAAACATTTGTTTCACAGTTTCCTGGGAAATTAGTCAGCCGGATTGTCTGGCCATAATCGATTTCTCCCTATGACCGTGAAAGTACTATTTTGCAAGCAATCATTTCAAAGAAATTTTTAGATAATTCATAAAATTACAATTTAAATAAATTACACTAGGCTTTGAGATAAATTTGGCTCCCAAGACTTTTGAACTTCTTTGACATTTCCTGCATTCCCTCATCAGCATCTGCGGGGTACAATGCAGCCTTTTCATTATCCGATAAACCATCTGCATAGTTTCTTACATCTTGCGTGATTTTCATTGAACAAAATTTTGGTCCACACATTGAACAAAAGTGAGCTACTTTATGTGCATCTTTAGGCAATGTCTGATCATGGTAATCTTTTGCCGTCTCGGGGTCTAGTGATAAATTAAACTGATCCTCCCATCGAAATTCAAATCTAGCTCTTGATAGTGCATCATCCCGTATTTGAGCAGCAGGGTGACCTTTCGCTAGATCAGCAGCATGTGCGGCTAGTTTATATGTTATAACCCCAACTTTAACATCATCTCTATCTGGCAAACCCAGGTGCTCTTTGGGAGTGACATAGCAAAGCATAGCCGTTCCGAACCAACCAATCATTGCTGCGCCAATTCCAGATGTAATATGGTCATACCCGGGGGCTATGTCTGTTGTTAACGGCCCTAAAGTATAAAAAGGGGCTTCCCCACACTCAATAAGCTGCTTCTCCATGTTGACTTTTATTTTGTGCATAGGAACATGGCCAGGACCTTCAATCATTACTTGACAACCTTTATTCCAAGCAATTTTTGTTAACTCCCCAAGAGTTTCTAATTCAGCAAATTGCGCCCTATCGTTTGCATCTGCAATAGCCCCTGGTCTTAGACCGTCCCCTAAGCTAAACGTAACATCATAAGAACGCATAATATCGCAAATATCTTCAAAATGTGTATATAAAAAACTTTCTTTATGATGAGAAAGGCACCACTTCGCCATTATAGAGCCGCCTCTAGAAACAATTCCACAAACACGATTTGCTGTTAGGTGAATATAAGCTAATCTTACACCGGCATGAATAGTAAAATAATCCACACCCTGCTCGCACTGCTCAATAAGAGTATCACGATACACTTCCCAAGTTAGATCTTCTGCAACTCCGTTGACTTTTTCAAGGGCCTGATAAATTGGAACAGTACCAATCGGAACAGGCGAATTTCTAATAATCCATTCCCGGGTGTTATGAATATTTCTTCCAGTGGAAAGGTCCATCACATTATCAGCGCCCCATCGCGTGGCCCAAACCATCTTATCAATCTCTTGCTCAACCGACGATGCAACTGCCGAGTTACCAATATTTGCATTAATTTTTACCAAAAAATTTCTGCCAATAATTTGTGGTTCTAGTTCGGGATGATTTATATTAGCGGGTACAACTGCCCTGCCCGCTGCAATTTCACTTCTAACAAATTCTGGAGTTACAAAAGCTGGTATATTAGCACCAAAGCTTTCACCGGCCGCCACTCGTTCCTCTGCACCTTCAGCCATATTTTTACGACCAAGGTTTTCACGTTCAGCAATGTATATCATCTCCTTTGTAATAACACCTGCTTTCGCAAACTCATACTGAGTAACCATTTCATTATCTTTACCTCGCAAAGGGGAGTTTTTTATAGGAAATTCGCGAGCAAGATACTTTCCACTGGCTCCACCATTATCTTCAGGTTTCACCGAACGACCATCATAAAACTCAACACCCCCACGACCCTTAACCCATTCTGTTCTAAACCGAGGAAGGCCTTTTTCTATGTTAATTATAATATTTGGATCAGAGTAAGGCCCTGAAGTATCGTACACAGGCACATCGGGCTCATCAGCACTAGGATGTAGGTGTACCAATCTATGGGGTACTCTTAGCGAGGGGTCCGCATCTGGAGCAGTATAAACTTTCGACGAGGAAGGAAGTTCCCCAGTGGTAACTTCAAGCGTATGCATATTGTCTTTATTTATGGGTTTGTTCATTTATTTCATCCTATTTATTACTTCTACGCCTGATCTCTTATTTTTTCTGTGCTAGTGATTCATAATAGCTGATTTGAGGTCTAATGAATTATCTGATAATATTTCTTTATTAAGTTTTTGTCCTTTTGTAAGTACCATTTTAGTGAACATAAATTCCCTGGGACTGTTCACTGCATCTACCGCTAAAAGGTTATTATCTTTAAAATAAAAAGCTGAGAAGCTCCTACCTTTTTCGATATCCCCTCTTATAACAATGTGATTATACCCTTCGGAAAGACCCGCAATCTGTAACTTAAGGTCATATTGATCTGACCAAAACCATGGAAGACTATTATAAGCTTTTGGTTTTTCATTAATGTGTAGTGCTGCAATCTTTGCCTGTTCAGTAGCGTTAGGAACTGATTCGAGCCTTAGAAACCTTTCATAAATTTCATTGTAATGCCAAGATACATCACCGATAGCGTAAATTTCAGGGTCTGATGTTTGACAGAATTGATTAACTTCCACTCCGTTTTTAACCGCAAGACCAGCAGATTCTGCAAGTTCAATATTAGGAATAACGCCAATACCAACTATAACCATGTCACCAATAAAGATTTTACCACAGGATGTGAGTATATGAATTTTTTCGTCTATTTTTTTAAATTCTGTTGCTATTATCTCTTCAAAAATTTCAACACCTTCTTCATTGTGAATACGTTTATAAAAATTTGATAATTCTAGTGCCGTAACACGTTGCAATACGCGTTCCATAGCTTCAATTACTGTAACTTTCATTCCCTGTTTACGCAAACTAGCAGCTGTTTCTAATCCAATATAACCTCCCCCAATTATTACTGCATGATCATTAGCAACAACACGGCTTTTAATTTTATTGACATCATCAGAGTTCCTTAAATAATAAATACCTTCTGTTTCAGAACCAGGAATGGGTATTCTTCGAACGCGGGCGCCAGTCGCAATGACGAGTTTGTCATAATTTATTATCTTGTTGTTATCAGTGACAACAGATTTATTGGCGCGGTCAATACTCTTAACACGCTCTCCTAGTCTAATACTAATCCTCGACTTTTCATAAAGCTCAGCGGGTCGCAAAAGTATGTCTTCTATTTTTTTTTCACCAGAAAGAAACGTTTTAGACAGAGGTGGACGATGGTAGGGGTAGTCAAGCTCTTCACCAATAATTGTTATATTGCCTAACCAGCCTCCTTGCCTGAGACTAATAGCAAATTGAGAACCAGCATGGGAGCCACCTATTATAACACAATTCTTCATCGTTTTCGATTCTGCCTATTCTTGATCAATTCGTCAATGACTTCAGGCTCAGATAATGTAGATACATCACCCAAATTATCGAAATTATTTTCTGCTATTTTTCTAAGAATTCGTCTCATTATTTTACCTGAGCGAGTCTTTGGAAGGTTGTTAGAAAACTGAACCAAATCAGGAGATGCAATAGGGCCTATTTCTGATCTTACATGTTGAATTAATTCACTCTTTAAGAAACTAGAAACTTCAGTATTTGCCTTTACTGTTACATAGGCATAAATACCCTGCCCCTTAATATCGTGAGGGTACCCTACCACAGCAGCCTCAGATATTGAACTGTGGCTCACCAATGCGCTCTCTATTTCAGCAGTTCCCATTCTATGCCCAGATACATTGATTACATCGTCCACACGACCCGTTATCCAATAAAATCCGTCTTTGTCTCTCCTACAACCATCACCAGTAAAATAAGAATTTGGGTAAGCTGAAAAATAAGTATCTATGAATCTTTCATGATTACCATAAACTGTACGCATCTGCCCAGGCCAACTTGTTTTTAAAATAAGGTTTCCATCAGCCTCACCCTTTAATTCATTTCCTGACGCGTCAACTAAAGCAGGAACAATTCCAAAAAAGGGATGAGCGCCAGCACCTGGCTTCATATCAGTAGCACCAGGTAGAGGAACGATCATTGCACCACCAGTTTCTGTTTGCCACCAAGTGTCTACTATTGGGCACCTACTATCTCCTACTGTATGATAGTACCATTCCCAGGCTTCCGGGTTGATAGGTTCTCCTACAGTCCCTAATAAGCGTAGACTTTTTCTAGAAGTTGCCTCTACAGGTCCGGCACCCTCACGCATTAAAGAACGAATTGCGGTTGGCGCAGTATAAAAAATACTAACATTATGTTCATCACATATATCCCAAAACCGTGAGGCGTTAGGGTAAGTTGGAACACCCTCGTAAAGAACTGTCGTTGTGCCGTTGGCTAAAGGGCCATAAACAATATAAGTATGGCCTGTAACCCAACCTACATCTGCACTACACCAATAAACATCGTTTTCTTTTATATCAAAAACATATTCATGAGTCATAGAGGCCCAAACGAGATAACCGCCAGTAGTATGTAAAACGCCTTTTGGCGCCCCAGTTGAACCAGAAGTATAAAGTATAAATAGTGGATCCTCAGAATTCATTGGCTCAGGAGCACAGGAGTCAGCAGCGACCTTTAGTTCATCGTGAAGCCAAACATCTCTACCCGCAAGCATTTCAATTTTTTTTCCGGTTCGCCTTATTGTCAGTACTTTCTCAACTATACCAGCGATATCGCACGCAGCGTTGCAATTAGCTTTTAAAGGAATTTTTTTTGTGCCTCTCAGCCCTTCATCCGCAGTAATAACAAAATGACTGCCACAATCCTTTATTCGACCGGCCAAAGCTTCTGGGCTAAATCCTGCAAATACAACACTATGAATGGCTCCTATTCTAGCACAGGCTAGCATAGCAATAGCTGCTTCAGGAATCATGGGCATATAAATTGTTACCCGGTCACCTTTCAGGACTCCATTATTTTTTAAAACATTAGAGAACTTACAAACCCGTGTATATAATTGTTTATACGTCAATTTGATTGATTGATTAGGTTCGTCTGCTTCCCAAATTATTGCTACTTTATCACCTCTCTCATCAAGATGCCTATCAATACAGTTTTCAGATACATTCAAAGTGCCATCAGAATACCACTCGATATTTAAATCTTCCTTATTCCAGCTTACATTTTTTACTTTCGTATATTCTGTTATCCACTTTAATCTTTTCCCATGCTCTCCCCAAAACTTCTCAGGGTTTTCTAGAGAAGAGTTATACATATCATTATATTTTTCTAATGTAAGATTAGCAGAAGTAACAAAACTTTTTGACGGTTTATAAACTTTAACATCTTCAGTCATTTCAAGTCCTTCTTTGCCGAGGAATTCGTATGCTTTCAACTAATTTTTGAGTCTGAATCGGAGGAGCAGGTGATAACAATGCTACGATCATTCCAGTAAAGGCTGCTACTATCATAAATATAAAACCTATACCCTCCGGCGAAACACCAAACCACCATCCAGCCTCAACACCGCCCATAAATTTGAAATAACATATATATCCAACAGTTGTAATTAACCCTGTTAGCATAGATGCAATCGCTCCTTCTTTATTCATTCTTTTCCAAAAAATACCAAGAACAACAACTGGAAAAAATGATGCTGCAGCAATACCAAAAGCAAAAGCAACAACCTGAGCGACAAATGGAAGAGAAGATGCAAAGGCGCCTATGAAGGCAGATAAGAGTATAGCTAAAAAAGCAGAAGTTCGGGCAATTAATAACTCTGAACGTTCTGACATATTTGGATAAAACGTATTTTTTAATAAATCATGGCTAATAGCAGAACTAATTACCATGAGTAAGCCTGCAGCTGTTGACAATGCAGCCGCTAACCCCCCGGCAACCACAAGCCCTATGACCCAATGAGGCAAATTAGCTATTTGAGGGTTAGCTAAAACAAAAATGTCTCGGTTTGGCACAATTTCATTTTTAATATTATCTTTAGAATTTGGTCCACGGTATTGTATAATTCCGTCTTGATTTAGGTCATTAAAATCTAATAGGCCTGTATTTTCCCAATCCTTATACCATCCGGGTATAGGCTTTCCACCTTCAGATAGAATTTCAGACCTTCGCTCTTCAAAATTTTCACTGTTTCCAATATAAGTGGCCTCATTTACAGTATCAATAAAGTTCATACGAGCAAATGCCCCGACTGCTGGGGCAACTGTATAAAGTAAAGCGATAAACATAAGTGCCCAACCAGCCGATTTTCGAGCTGCTTTAGCAGACTTTACTGTGAAAAACCGGATGATTACATGTGGTAAACCTGCTGTACCAAACATCAAAGCCGCTGTAATACAAAAAATATCGATATTACTTTTTGTGGTTGATGTATATTCTTGGAACCCTAGCTCTGTGACCACAGAATTTAGTTTAGAAAGCATAGGAACATCACTGCCCGCAATATTACCTATGAAGCCCAGCTGGGGAATCGGATTATTTGTTACTATGATTGATATGAAAATAGCTGGTACTGTATATGCAAATATTAACACAACATATTGAGCAACTTGCGTGTATGTAACACCCTTCATTCCACCTAAAACAGCATAAATAAAAACTATCAAACCCCCGATGAATATCCCAACATTAAAGGGAACCCCGAGGAAAGAAGAAAAGGCTACTCCAACACCTTTCATTTGGCCTGCTATATAAGTGAATGAAACCATCAATGCACAAACAACAGCTATTACCCTTGCTAATTTTGAGTAATACCTTTCGCCGACAAAATCCGGGACAGTGAATTTACCAAACTCTCTTAAAAATGGAGCTAGTAGAAGCGCAAGTAGTACGTACCCACCTGTCCATCCCATGAGGTAAACTGAACCGCCGTAACCTAAAAAAGCAATTAACCCTGCCATTGACAAAAAACTAGCGGCAGACATCCAGTCAGCTGCGGTAGCCATACCATTTAAAATCGGTGGCACATCGTGCCCAGCCACATAAAACTCTTTTGTTGAACCAGCACGCGCCCAGAAGGCTATCAGAATATAAATACCAAATGTTAAGCTAACAAAAAGAATTGTCCAAAATTGTTCGCCCATTTACTAATTATCCAAACCATATTTTTTTTCTAAGTAATTCATGCCTAGACAGTAAATAATAATAATTATCAAAAAAACATAAATTGCACCTTGTTGCGCAAACCAAAATCCGAGAGGTGCACCGCCAATAAAATATTGATCTAGAAATTCACGAAAAATAATCCCTGCCCCAAAAGAGACTAAAAACCAAACACTTAGTAGACCAGCAGTAAAAAGTTTAACTGATTTCCAATACAATTTCAGATTTTTAGACAAAATTTCCATTTATTATCTCAGTAATCCCTAAGTTTTAATACTAAACCTTTGATTTCCTATTGGTAAACTTCTTATTCTTTGACCTGAAGCCTTGTAAATAGCATTAACTAATGCAGGAGCTATAGGCGGAGTACCCGGTTCACCCGCTCCTCCAATACGGTTATTTGATGAAATTATCTCAACATCAATACTGGGAGCATCATCCATTCTAACCATTTTATAATCATAAAAATTACTTTGCTCTACCGAACCATTCATTATTGTTATTTCTCCATAAAGAGCAGCAGTTAAACCAAATATAATACCACTTTCCATTTGAGCAATAAAACCATTCGGGTTAATCGCCATTCCTGCATCTGCAGCACATGCTACATTCACAACTCGAGGGGCTCCATTACTGATGTCTACAGTAACAACCTGAGCCACGATACTCATAAAGCTTTCAACAATCGCTATGCCTTGCGCATAACCAGCTGGTAAAGCTTTTCCCCAATCCGCCATTCGGGCTGCTGTATCAAGAACCTTTAAATGCCTGGGTTTTGATTTTAAAAGCTGTCGTCTAAACTCATAACTGTCAATACCCGCGTTAGAGGCTAATTCATCAATAAAAGACTCTGTAAAGTACCCGTGCTGTGTGTGGTCAACTGAACGCCATGCGCCAACCCGTATATGAGTAGGGCTCTCCATATATTGAGCTTTTATATTTGGAATATCGTAAATAACTGCACTAGCTTCGGGCGGGTCCATATCATGCACAAACTTACTTTCCCAAGAAATGGGAAGTCCCTTGGTATCTAATCCTGCCTTTAAATGCCCTAAAACTGATGGCCTGTAAAAGTCTTGCTGAGTCGTTTCTTCTCTAGACCATATTAACTTAACTGGCACACCAGACTTTTTTGAAACTTGCGCGGCTTGATTTGTATAATCTGGATTAGCTCGACGACCAAATCCTCCTCCCATAAACGCTGTATGGACTGTTACACTTTCTAGCTCTATGCCTAAAGTATCTGCAGTTACTTGTCGTGTACCCAAAGGGTTTTGCGTTCCAGCCCAAATGTCACATTTTCCGTCACGGTACCAAGCTGTTGCATTCATTGGTTCCATACATGCATGAGCCAAGAATGGTACAGAATATTCAGCCTCATGAATTGAAGCAGACTCATTTATTGATTTTTCGACATCACCAGATTTATGAAGTAATTTTCCTTTACCTGATTTAATAGCAGATCTATAATTATTAAAGATCACTTTATCATCAATATTATTAATTGAACTACTCGTCCAAGTTACATCGATAAAGTCTAATGCATTTTTTGCTTGCCAATAACCGTCAGCTACCACAGCTATATAATCTTCCATATTATAAACACCATAAACACCGGGCATTTTTTTAGCTATTGCGTCATCCATTACACTTACTTTTTGACCATGGACAGGTGCAGCTTTAACAGTCCCGTATTTCATGCCCTCAATTTGGGCATCAATCCCGAAAACAGCTGTACCATCTACCTTTGCAGGTATATCCACTCTAGGGAGAGATTTGCCTATTAGTTGATACTCATTTCGTTTTTTTAGTTTTGGTTGTAAATTAGGCTTTAGTGTTGCCGCGGTCTCAGCAAACTCTGAAAAAGGAGCTCTTTTATTATCATGATAAATAAAGCTTTTTTCTGCACGTAATTGTGTAATTGGCACACCCCATTGTTTTGAGGCAGCATTTAATAACAACTCTTTAGCGGCGGCACCAGCGGTCAACATGGCTCCTGTGCCTGTAAATCTTACCGAGGTTGATCCGCCAGTAATTTGCATACTCATTGACTTAGCCGCCGCAAGCATTGCTCCATTAAGCGAGTCAAATAATACTGAAGGCACGTTAGCAGAACCAAATATAAACTCTCTCGCTAAAACAAAGTTAGCATAATCTTTTTCAGCTGGCGCTTCCATGATTTCCATAGCATCCCAATCTGCTTCCATTTCTTCGGCAAGCATTGCTGACAGTGCAGTATGAACCCCCTGACCCATTTCACCATGGGGAATGATGGCGGTAACGGTATTGTCAGTAGCTACTTTTACCCATGTTGTTATGAGGTGTTCATCTCCATTGGTGACATAGCCTGATAAATCTTTAGTGCGGTCACCAGGACGGATAGCTATACCAACCATCAGAGCGCCGCCTGCAGTTATACCTGCAATTGCGCCGGCGCCAATAAAGCCTCTCCGTGTCCATTTTTTTAATGATGACATATTTGATTCTTCAATTTTGTTAGAAGGATATTCTTTGTTCAGCTTAGTCATTTAATCACCTAAACTTTCTTTGCAGCGGACTTGATAGCTGCCTTAATTCGTCCATACATTCCGCAACGGCAAATATTGCCGCGCATAGAGGCATCAATGTCCTCATCCGATGGATTAGGGTTTCTCTCTAGCAATGCTACAGCAGACATAATTTGACCAGACTGACAATACCCACATTGTGGAACTTGATGCTCTATCCAAGCTTCTTGTATAGGGTGAAGAGCGTCTTCTGCATCAGCTAGACCTTCTATCGTAGTCACACTTTTTCCTTCTACATTCGACACCGGAGTTACACATGAACGGATAGGTTTCCCTTCAACATGAATAGTGCAAGCACCGCATAAAGATGATCCACAGCCAAACTTTGTTCCTATCAACCCTAGCTTCTCCCTTAGCACCCATAATAATGGAGTGTCAGAGTCAATATTAATTTCGTGATTTTGTCTGTTTACTATTAATTTAACCACAAAGTTACTCCTCATATTGCTAAATGTATATGCTTACATCATTTAATTCACATATCTATAGCTTGTATACATTTTATCTTTTCTTGAACAAAAAAAAACCCGCCATAAAAGCGGGTTATTTAATCATTTCAAATAGATTTATGCCTCGGTTGTCTCTTTTTTCGCATGATCAATAGCACCCTTAGCACTCTCATCGCGATCAACAAACTCAATAACGGCCATTGGGGCGTTATCTCCGAATCTAAAACCAGCTTTCATAATACGGATATAACCGCCATTTCTATCTTTATACCGAGGGCCAAGAACATCGAAGAGTTTTTTTGACATATCCCTATTTCTCGTTCTAGATATAGCTAGTCTGCGACTGTTCAAATCACCTTTTTTTGCTAGAGTTACAAGTTTTTCAACTATAGGCCTTAGCTCCTTAGCTTTTGGTAGGGTAGTCACTATCTGCTCATGCTCTATCAAACTAGAAGCCATATTTGCAAACATCGCTTTGCGGTGAGATGCAGTTCTATTGAGCTTTCGATGTGCCATTTTATGACGCATGATGTTATCCTTTTATTTTATAATACAAGCTTATATGTGATCGTCGTATTTCTTTGCTAACTCTTCAATATTCTCAGGCGGCCAGTTAGGGGCATCCATACCTAAATGAAGACCCATAACAGCAAGCACTTCTTTTATCTCATTCAATGACTTTCTACCAAAGTTAGGTGTTCTTAGCATTTCTGATTCTGATTTCTGGATTAAATCACCTATGTATACGATATTATCATTTTTGAGACAATTAGCCGAACGAACTGATAACTCGAGTTCATCTACCTTACGTAGAAGAGCTGGGTTGAAATCTAATTCTGGCTTCTCTTCCCCACGTCCTACGTCCTCTGGGTCGTCAAAATTAACAAATACTTGAAATTGATCTTGCAATATACGAGCGGCAACTGCAACTGCGTCTTCAGGTGTAACCGCCGCATTAGTTTCTATATCAATAATAAGTTTGTCGTAATCTAATACTTGACCTTCGCGTGTATCCTCAACACGGTATGCAACCCTTTTAACAGGAGAGTATAATGCATCAATAGAAATCAATCCTATTGGAGCATCTTCTGGTCGGGATGAAGCAGCAGGTACATAGCCCTTACCTGTTGTAACTGTAAGTTCCATTCTTATATCAGCGCCTTCATCAGCATTGCATATAACATGATCTTTATTAAGTATTTCAACATCAGCAGTCTCTTCGATGTCCGCACCAGTCACAGGCCCTGCTCCTGATTTACGCAACAAAAGCTTCTTAGGGCCCTCAGTGTGCATGCGCACAGCAAGACCCTTTAGATTTAAAACAACATTAGTAACGTCTTCCATCACATTAGGAATAGAGGTAAACTCATGCACTACACCATCAATCTGCACTGCTGAAACTGCAGAACCCTGCAGTGAAGAGAGCAATACTCTTCTAAGTGCGTTACCCAAGGTCATTCCAAAGCCTCGCTCTAAAGGCTCAGCGGTTACAACAGCTTTTCTTTCTGGATCGCGACTCGGCTCAATCTCTGGGTTGATCGGACGGATAAGTTCTTGCCAATTTTTTTCAATCACAGCGTGACCTCTTAATGCTAAAGCGTAGCGGAATTAACGCTACAAAAAAAATCCCATTATTGGGCTTGTTATACTCGGCGACGTTTCGGTGGACGACAACCATTGTGTGGTATCGGTGTTACATCACGTATAGTGGTAATGGTAAAACCCGCAGCCTGAAGCGCTCTGACTGCACTTTCACGGCCTGAACCAGGACCATTAACATTAACTTCTAATGTATTCATTCCATGCTCCGCTGCTTTTCGCGCAGCCTCTTCGGCAGCAACTTGAGCTGCATAGGGTGTAGATTTCCTAGAACCCTTGAAACCCATTGCTCCTGCTGAACACCATGCTACAGAGTTACCTTGGGAATCTGTAATTGTAATCATCGTGTTGTTAAATGTCGAGTTAACGTGAGCAACGCCCGACGTTATATTTTTTTTGTCCGCTCGGCGGACGCGACCTGGTTCTTTTGCCATTTTATCCTACCTATTTTTTCTTACCCGCAATGGCCTTCGCAGGACCCTTGCGTGTTCGTGCATTAGTATGAGTTCTTTGCCCACGCACAGGTAAGCCACGTCGATGGCGTAATCCTCTGTAATTACCCATGTCCATCAGTCTTTTTACATTTTGACCAATCTCTCTTCGAAGATCTCCTTCAACCATGTGGTCTGCATCGATAGATTCTCGTATTTTTAAAATTTCCTGATCAGTCAAATCAGCAACACGCCTTTCAGACACTATACCAACTTTTTCACAAATCTCAGCAGCTTTAGCTGGCCCGATACCATGAATATAGCGCAGAGCGATTGTTACGCGTTTGTTTGTGGGAATATTTACCCCTGCAATTCGAGCCACATCGGCCTCCTTAATATTTTAATCTTCGTCATTTTGATCTCACCATTTTTCCAAAAGAAAATAGCGGAGAGCTTAAACTTCCCGAGAAAGCGGCTTACTTAGTCGTAAGCGATGGCGCCGTCAAGCTCCACATTCCCTCAATTTAAACAAATTTCATCGATTTTTACTTTACAGAGCTCTTGGAAGTAAAAAAGGGTGATTAATTGTTACAAATTCCTTAAATTAATCCCTTCCTTTTATTGTCTAGTGCTTCATTAATTAACATTGAAACCTCATTAATACTTAACATCCCATCAACCTCATGGAGCTTTCCTTGTGATGAATAATAAGGCAACAAACTCGCTGTTTGATTATTATATGCATTTAAACGCACCTTAAAGCTTTCTGGGTTATCGTCTGCACGGCCCTCCTCTATAAAACGCTTAGTAATACGATTTATTAAAGAACTATCATCAACTTTTAAACTTAAAACCAGATCTATCTTCGAATCATATGAACGCATTAGAGCATCTAAAGCCTCTGCTTGAGCTATTGTTCTGGGAAATCCATCAAATATGAAACCATGACTGTCTTGATTTAAAGAAATTTGCTCATCAATTATTGATATAACTATTTCATCAGAAACGAGTTCACCTCTATCCATTATTCCAGAGACTTTTTTACCAAGTTCAGTACCAGAGGCCCTGGCTTCACGTAGCATGTCACCTGTAGAAAACTGCAATAAAGAATGTTTACCTACAAGCATCTTTGCTTGTGTTCCCTTACCCGCAGCCGGGGGTCCAAACATTACAATATTCATTTCAGACTCCCCATCTCTATTTTTTACGCCTGCGCATCCGTGACTTCTTTATGAGTCCTTCATATTGATGCGCTATTAAATGTGACTGTATTTGCGCTACAGTATCAAGCGTAACTGATACTATAATCAACAAGGACATGCCGCCTATTAACATCGCCACTGAAGGAGGGATGGAGCCGCCGGACGTAGCTATAATATATTCTGGCAACACACAAACAAAGGCCACGTATAGTGCACCAATAAAAGTCAATCGCGAAAGCACATAACTTAAATACTGCGCGGTTCTCTCACCAGGGCGAATGCCAGGAAGAAAGCCGCCATTCTTTCGCATATTGTCCGCAACATCATCAGGCTTGAAAACATATGGAACGTAAAAGTAACAGAAGAAAACAATTAAAAGTCCATACAAGGTTAGATAAACAGGGGACCCATATCCAATATAAGCTAGCAAAGTAGTCATTATACCTGAACCAGCACCATCCCCATTAAGTGCGAGCTGTCCAAAAGTGGCAGGCAATAAAAGTAACGAACTAGCAAAAATCGGCGGGATAACACCAGCTGTGTTCAGCTTTAATGGCATAAATGAGCTTTCTCCCCCAAATGTTTTTCCTCCGGCCATTTGTCTTTTGGGGTATTGCACCAAAAGTCTTCTTTGAGCTCTTTCCACATAAACTATCAGCATTGATAAACCAACAAACAGGATTATTAAAAATATCAATAGCAACTCACTAACAGATCCCTGCTGATTTAAACTAAAAGCTTGAAAAATAGCTTTAGGCAATTCAGCGACAATACCGGCAAATATAATTAACGAGACACCATTACCAACTCCTCGAGCAGTAACTTGCTCACCCATCCACATCAAAAACATTGTACCGCCAACCAAAGTAATCACTGTAGATGCCTCAAAGAAAAGACCAGGATTAATTACCGCACCAGGCGTTGACTGAAGCGCTCGAGCAATACCATATGCTTGGAAAGCAGCGAGAAAGACGGTTAAATATCTGGTGTATTGGTTTATTTGCTTCCTTCCCTGCTCCCCATCTTTATCGAGTTCCTTCAAAGATCCGACTGAACCTTTCATTAATGTCATTATGATGGATGCAGAAATATATGGCATCACATTTAATGCAAAAATAGCCATTCTTTCAACAGCACCGCCGGCAAACATATTTAACCGTGTTAACAAACCGCCACCACCAGAGTTAAATGCAGCTTGAAACTGTGCTATGTCCATACCTGGAACTGGTATAAATGTACCTACTCTATAGACAATTAAAATAAGTAGAGTAAAAAGTAGTCTCTGCTGAAGCTCTTTTGCTTTAGCGAACACGCCTAAGTTCATATTTTGAGCAAGCTGTTCAGAAGCTGACGCCATAACCTAATACCTTTTTTTCAGGTTGCAGTAATTTTACCGCATCCTTTATTAGAATGAGCTATGAGCAAGGGCCCAAAGCCCATCAGTTGGTAATTACACAAACGTATGAACGCTGTAAAACCTAATCTTTCTTTTCAGCAGCTTTTTTGGCCTGAACCTTCTTAGCTGGAGCCTTCTTAGCAGGAGCCTTCTTAGCAGCCGTTTCAGCTTTAACTGGGGCCTTCTTAGCTGGAGCCTTCTTAGCAGCCGTTTCAGCTTTAACTGGGGCCTTCTTAGCTGGAGCCT
>JBELEM010000005.1:61293-75585 GCA_042093735.1 Hellea sp.
TCTTAGCAGCCGTTTCAGCTTTAGCTGGAGCCTTCTTGGCAGCCATATCTGAGTTTTCTTTTTGTAATTTAGCAGCTGTCTTTTTATCAATCTTAGATACTTTTTCAGACTTATCTGCCTTAACACCTTTAGCTCTATATGTTGTGGAGCCATCAATTATTAAAACAGACCCTTTGGAACTCTCGACTGACTTTAAAGCCCCCGATGTTGCACCGGAAATAACTAAATTGACTGCCATTGAAAGCTTTCCAGAGCCTATTAACCGCACACCATTCTTTGCGCGTCTAACCACACCAGCAGAAACTAAAGATGCCTCATCGTATTTGACACCACTTTTAATCTTTCCGCTTTCAACAGCTTTTTGTAGGTTAGCTATTGATAACTCGGTCCAACTCTTTCGGTTTGGCTTGTTAAAGCCACGTTTGGGCAAGCGCATGTAGATAGGCATTTGACCGCCCTCAAAGCCGTTTATAGATACACCAGATCTGGACTTTTGTCCCTTAACACCTCTACCAGCCGTTTTGCCCTTACCGGAGCCAACCCCACGACCAACTCTCAGCCTATTTTTTGTGGCACCAATGTTGTCTTTTAATTCATTTAAACGCATTTTTATCTCCAGCAGAAGTTTCCAACGTCAGTTGTACTACTCTTCGACTATTTCAACCATATGTGAAATTTTATTTATCATCCCACGAACAGAAGGTGTATCTTCTAGTTCACGCATACTACCAATACGGCCTAGTCCTAAGCCAACTAATGTAGCTCTTTGATCAGGTTTACGTCGAATGGGACTCCCAGTTTGACGAACTTTTAGTGTTATCTTTTTTGCCATATCTACCACCTAAGCCTGAACAATAGCTTCTGGTGCCGATGCACCATCATTTCGGCGACCAACAATATCACCTACTTTTTTACCTCGTTTATTGGCAATTGCACGTGGGCTTTCCATATTCTTAAGTCCTTCAAAAGTAGCACGGACCATATTGTAAGGATTTGATGTACCCAAAGACTTTCCTACAACGTCTTGAACGCCCAAACACTCTAACACAGCTCTCATTGGACCACCGGCAATGACACCTGTACCAGGAGGGGCTGCCCTCATCACTATCTTGCCAGCACCATGTCTTCCTCGAACGTCATGATGCAAGGTTCTGCCTTCGCGCAATGGTACGCGTATCATAGTCTTTTTTGCTTCTTCCGTTGCCTTTCGAATAGCTTCTGGCACTTCTCGCGCCTTTCCCTTACCAAAACCAACACGCCCTTTTTCATCGCCAACTATAACCAATGCAGCAAAACTCATATTACGGCCACCTTTTACAGTTTTAGCAACACGATTGATGTGCACAAGACGGTCTATAAATTCGTTATCTTGTTCTTCGTTACGCTTTCCACGACGATTGTCTTCTCTACCTGCCATAATCAAAGCTTTCCTAAAATTTTAAACCGGCTTCACGAGCCGCATCTGCCAGTGCTTTCACACGTCCATGATAAAGATAAGGACCACGATCGAAGATAACATCTTCAATATTAGCCTTTTTGGCTCTTTCGGCTATCAATTTGCCAATGTTAGTTGCAGCGTCTAAATTGGATCCCTTGACCTTTTTGTTTTCAATTGTTGAAGCAGAGGCTAGAGTAGTGCCTGTCGCATCGTCAATAATTTGAACAGAAATATTCTTAGACGAACGGTATACCGAAAGCCTCGGGCGACCATTGGAATATTTTTTTAGGCGACGGCGTACTCTCTGAGCGCGGCGCAGCATATTTTCTCGAGCAGTTTTCATAGTTACTTCTTCTTACCTTCTTTACTTCGAACGTATTCGCCAGCGTAACGAACACCTTTGCCCTTGTATGGTTCAGGCTTACGATATGATCGAATTATTGCAGCAACTTGGCCAACTTTTTGCTTATCAATTCCTTCGACTATTACCGACGTTGGCTTTGGGGCTGTGATAGTTACTCCTTGAGGAGCGGTATATTCAACATCATGGGAAAAGCCCAACTGCATAGATAACATAGAACCCTTCATCTGCGCCCTATAACCGACGCCCTTCAATTCTAGCTCTTTCTTATAGCCGTTGGTAACTCCCTCGATAAGGTTGGCCACCATTGTGCGACACATTCCCCACAAGGATAGACCTGACTTGTTAAGAGTAAGAGGATTAACAATGAACATATCGCCCTCAATTTTTCCCATTACACCCTCAGGGAGAGTAAAGTTCAACTCCCCCTTTGGACCTTTAGCTGTGATTTTCTGACCATTCTGTGTAAGTGTTACAGCAGAAGGGATTGTTATTGGCTTTTTTCCTATACGCGACATGATTAAGACACCTGACACAATACTTCACCACCGACGTTTTCATCACGAGCAGAATTATCGCTCATAACGCCTTTAGGTGTTGATAGAATGGAAATACCCAGTCCGTTACGGACCTGCGGTAAAGTTTTAACTGAAGAATATACTCTTCGACCAGGCTTTGATACACGCTTTATATCTCGGATAACAGCCTCACCTTCAAAGTACTTCAACTCAATATTGAAAACACGAAATCCATCAACTTGAGCTTCAGAGTAACCTCTGATGAAGCCCTCATCAGCTAAAACGTCGAGTACACGCCCGCGCAGATTAGAAGCAGGAGTGCTAACAGAAGTTCTGTTTCGCATTATTGCGTTTCGGATACGTGTGAGCATATCGCCTAGTGGATCAGAAAATGACATAACTACCTCCTACCAACTTGACTTAACTAGGCCCGGCAGCATACCAGCCGAACCAAGCTCACGAAGTGCAATCCTTGACATCTTCATTTTGCGATAATAACCCCGCGGGCGACCTGTGACCTGACATCGGTTTCGGACACGGTTTTCAGCTGAATTGCGCGGCAATGCAGCTAATTCTAGCTGAGCCTTAAACCTTTCCTCTACAGGGAGGTCTTTGTTTCTCGCTATATCCTTTAATAAAGCTCTTTTACCAGCATATTTAGCAACCATACGCTGCCGTTTTAAATTTCGCTCAACTGAGCTTACTTTAGCCATTTTCTTCTCCTTTTTGCGAGGCCATCTGACCTGCTTAGCTCACCGCGTACAATTTAGTTCCGAAATGGAAACGAAAATGCTGCCAGCAATGCTTTGGCTTCTTTATCTGTTTTAGCTGTTGTCTGAACAACAATATCCATACCTCTAACTGAGTCTACTTGATCATAATTAATTTCTGGGAATACGATATGCTCTTTTAAACCCATGGCATAATTTCCGTTACCATCAAAACTTTTACCATTTAGACCTCGGAAATCTCTAGTTCTAGGCAAAGCAATATTGATTAAACGGTCAATGAACTCATACATCTGATCGCGTCTCAGAGTAACTTTA
The DNA here is from genome assembly GCA_042093735.1 of Hellea sp. GTDB lineage: Bacteria > Pseudomonadota > Alphaproteobacteria > Caulobacterales > Maricaulaceae > Hellea. The sequence continues at coordinate 64,657 of JBELEM010000005.1, forward strand.
GCACCAATGACCATGCCATCGCGCAACTTAAATCCAGCGATTGATTTCTTAGATTTTGTTGGCAGCGGCTTTTGACCCGCTATCAGCTCCAATTCAGCTATTGCAGCTTGAACTTTCTTTTTATCAGAAACACCTTCTCCTAAACCCATGTTAAGAACAACCTTCTCAATTTTCGGTATTTGCATTTCATTTTTATAATTAAATTGCTTTTGCATTTCAGCGCGAATTTCATCGCGATATATTGCAGCAAGACGTGGTTCATACGGCTTAGCCATCGATGATCTCCCCGGATTTGATGGCCACACGGACCTTTTTACCATCTTTCAAAGACTTAAATCCAACTCTTGTTGGCTCTCCATTTTTTGGGTCAAGCTGAGAAACATTTGATATATGAATGGGGGCCTCAAAAGTCTTTATACCTCCATCTGGATCACCCTGACTTGGCTTTACATGGCGCTTAACAAGACGCACCCCTTTTACGAGAAGTCTACTTTCCTTCGGAAAAACTTTTAAAACCTCTCCCTTACTGCCCTTATCTTTACCTGCAATGACAACTACATGGTCGCCTTTTTTTATTTTAGCGGCCATGACTACAGAACCTCGGGTGCTAGGGAAACAATTTTCATATGGTTCTTAGCACGCAATTCACGAGGAACTGGACCAAAAATACGTGTTCCAATTGGTTCACCATTAGTATTGATAATTACTGCTGCGTTTCCATCAAAACGAATGACTGAACCATCACGTCTTTGAATATCTTTTCTAACTCGAACAACAACAGCCTTACGCACGTCGCCTTTCTTGACCTTACCTCGTGGAATGGCTTCTTTTACAGACACTACAATAGTATCTCCAACATGAGCATATCTTCTTTTAGAGCCGCCCAGTACCTTTATGCACTGAACGCGGCGGGCACCAGAGTTATCGGCGACGTCAAGATTTGATTGCATTTGAATCATGCGTTTGTCTCCTTTGTTAAGGGGCTGTACACCTGGGTAGAGTAACTACTCAGCGTGAACCTCCCACCGCTTTAATTTACTTTTGGGCGAACACTCGATAATTCGAACTGAATCGCCGACTTTGTGGCTATTTTTTTCATCATGTGCGTGATATTTCTTAGTCCTACGGATAGTCTTCTTAAGCAATGGATGCAAGAAAGACCTTTCAATTTTTACCACAACTGTTTTTTCACCTTTATCAGATACAACAGTTCCTTGGAGTATGCGTTTTGGCATATATACCTACCTTAAGTCTTTTTAGCTGATTTTTTTTCAGCCTGTATTGTTTTAACGCGCGCTATATTTCTGCGCACTGCACGCACACGAGCTGTTTTCTCTAATTGACCGGTTGCCTCTTGAAAGCGGAGGTTAAACTGCTCCTTCTTCAACTTAAGAAGCTCATCGCTGAGCTGGTCCTCGGTCATAGTTCTCACATCAATTGCCTTCATCACCTGCTCCTACTGTTCGCCAGGTCGTGTAACTATTTTACACTTTACTGGCAGCTTAGCGGCTCCAAGACGAAGAGCCTCTCTAGCTACCACATCAGATACACCATCAATCTCAAACATCACTCGTCCAGGCTTTACTTTACACGCCCAAAATTCAACGGAACCTTTACCCTTACCCATACGTACTTCAGTAGGCTTTTTGGTAACAGGAACATCCGGAAATATTCTGATCCAAACTCGGCCTGCGCGCTTCATGTGACGAGTAATAGCTCTACGAGTGGCCTCGATTTGCCTAGCAGTTACACGCTCTGGCTCTAAAGCCTTAAGACCATAAGAACCAAAGTTTAATGCGGAACCACCCTTAGCCATACCTTTGATGCGGCCTTTGTGAGCTTTACGAAATTTAGTACGTTTTGGCTGTAACATTGCTCAAAACCCCTTTAATTAGTTCTTGCCGGGCGACGGTCACGGCCGCCACGGTCATTGTTTCCGCGTGATCTAGTATCACCCTGGTCGTTCATTCGTTTATCGTGAGCATAAGGATCATGCTCGAGTATTTCACCTTTATTAATCCAAACCTTGATACCGATTATTCCCATAGCAGTCATGGCACTGGCAACGCCATAATCAATGTCCGCACGCATAGTATGGAGAGGAACAGATCCCTCTTGATACTGCTCAATTCGAGCAATTTCTGCACCGCCAAGACGACCACCAAGTTTAATTTTACATCCCTTAGCACCCATTCTCATGGCACTCTGAAGTGATCTTTTCATAGCCCTACGAAATGAAACCCTGCGCTCTAACTGCTGAGCAATGCCGTCTGCTACTAGGTTGGCATCAACTTCAGGCTTACGAACTTCTACCAGATTTATAAACACTTCGCCATCTACCATTGATGCCACCCGCTTTCTTAACACCTCAATGTCTGCTCCTTTTTTACCAATAACAACACCTGGACGAGCAGTATATATGGTTACGCGACATGTTTTGTGAGGACGCTCAATGATAATACGAGCAACGGAAGCAGCCTTAAGTTCGGCAGTCAAAAAGGCACGAATAGCAAGATCTTGATGAAGCAAGTCACCGTATTCAGACGTATTAGCATACCATCTGGATTCCCATGTTCGGTTGATACCGAGACGCAAACCAATTGGATTAATCTTCTGTCCCATTATGCTGCCTCACTATTATTTTCAGCTGATACTTCTTCGACTTCCCGGACGACAATGGTCAGTTCAGAAAAAGGCTTTAAAATTTTAGCACCGCGTCCACGTGCTCGAGCACGAAAACGCTTCATCACTAAATTCTTTCCTACATATGCCTCTGAAACAATAAGACTATCAATATCTAAACCGTGATTATTTTCAGCATTTGCAATAGCGGATTGGAGCACTTTTTTTACCTCACCAGAGATGCGCTTGTGTGAGAATTCGAGGTCCGCTAAAGCAGTCTCTACCTTTTTACCGCGAATTAACTGAGCAACAAGATTTAGTTTTTGCGGACTAATGCGTATCATACGTAATTTAGCCCTGGCTTCATTGTCTGCAACGCGACGTGGATTTTTTAATTTTGACATTACTACTTCCGCTTTGCTTTTTTATCAACACCATGGCCATAATAAGTACGTGTTGGAGAAAATTCACCGAACTTATGACCGACCATATCTTCATTTACAATTACAGGTATAAATTTCTGACCGTTATGGACTTGGAATGTAAGTCCCACAAAGCCTGGCATGATAGTTGAACGGCGAGACCAAGTCTTAATGGGCTTATGTCTACCTTCAGCCTTAGCCGTTTCTGCTTTTTTTAATAGATATCCGTCAACAAACGGACCTTTCCATACTGAACGTGGCATACTCTACGCTCCCTAACGTTTCTTCTTCGCATGACGCGAACGTATAATAAATTTATCAGTCGCTTTATTAGAGCGAGTACGAGCACCTTTTGTAGGCTTACCCCAAGGTGTCACAGGATGCCTACCACCGGAAGTTCTACCCTCACCGCCTCCGTGTGGATGATCTACAGGATTCATAGCAACACCACGAACCTGAGGCCTTTTTCCAAGCCAGCGCTTTCGTCCTGCTTTACCTAAATTGATATTCATGTGGTCAGGGTTTGACACTGCACCTACCGTACCGAGGCAGGTTTGATGAACCATACGCATCTCACCAGACTTGAGTCTGACCTGCGCGTAACCTTCAGACCTACCAACTAATTGAGCATATGTACCAGCAGACCTAGCTATCTGACCACCTTTTCCTGGTTTGAGCTCTATATTATGTATAATTGTACCTACTGGCATCGAACGAAGAGGCATTGAGTTCCCAGGTTTAACGTCAGCTTTATCAGAAGAAATCACTGTGTCTCCAGGAGCTAGCCGTTGTGGAGCAAGGATATAAGCCTTTTCACCGTCCTTATATTGTATCAAAGCGATATATGATGTCCTGTTTGGATCGTACTCAATACGTAAAACAGTTGCAGCCATATCTTTTTTTGATCTTTTGAAATCTACCATACGGTATAAACGTTTATGACCGCCACCCTGACGGCGCATCGTTATTCTGCCTGTGTTGTTTCGGCCACCTTTTTTTGATAGACCTTCTGTCAGTGACTTCTCCGGACGACCCTTGTGAAGATCAGAACGGTCAACCTGTACAAGATTTCTTCTTGAAGGACTAGTCGGATTAAATGTCTTAAGAGCCATGTTTCTTCCCTATAGTCCGGTTGCAATGTCTATGCTGTCGCCATCTTTTAAAGTGACTATTGCTTTTTTAATATCTTTTCTTCGACCAGGAATTCCTCTGAAACGCTTGGTCTTTCCTTTTAAACGTAGAGTATTAACAGCGGTTACAGACACCTTGAATAGCTGCTCTACGGCTTCTTTTATTTCTGGCTTACTGGCAGAAACAGGAACTTCGAATACGACTTGGTTATTTTCTGCTACAATAGTCGTTTTCTCGGTTATGATTGGAGAAAGGACGCTATCATAGTGTCGGGCTGCTATACTCATTTTAATCGAGCCTCCAGATCTAGTACCGCTTGTTTGGTTAAAACCAAAGTGTGACGCTTTAGAATATCATACACATTAGCTCCCTGACTGGGAAGTACATCTAAATTAGGAATGTTCTTGGCTGCTTTTGCAAAGTTCTCCTCTACTAACGATCCACTAACCACCAAACAGTTTGTTATACCCAATCCAGTTAACTGCTTACGTAAATCAGATGTTTTAGGTGACTTCACCGATGCATCGTCGATAATTACAAGCTCCTTGGCTGTCGCCTTAGCTGACAATGCATGACGAAGGGCCATTGATCTCACTTTCTTAGGCAAATCAAATGCATGTGATCTAGAACGAGGACCGTGAGCCTTGGCACCACCACGAAACTGAGAAACTGATCCATTACCATGACGCGCTGTGCCGCCGCCCTTTTGACGACCAATTCTTTTGGTTGTCTTGGAAACATCACCTCTTTCTTGAACTTGATGAGTACCAGATTGACGCTTTGCTAACTGGTACCTCACCATTCTATGCAAAATATCTTTCCTAGGGTCCTGACCAAATATATCTTTACTTAGATCTAATGATCCTGATTTTTTTCCGTCAAGTGTTTGAACATCAATTTTCATGATTATACATCCTCACCTGATTTTGTTTTTTCTTCAGGCTCATCTATAATAGCCTCAACTTTAACTGGGTCTTTAGAAACACTAAAACTACCAGGTAATGGTAAATCTGTAACTTTTGAACCCTTAACGGCGTCACGTATTTCAATCCAAGCACCTTTGGATCCTGGTGTGGCACCCTTTATTAGAACCAATCCTTGATCAGCATCGACACGTGCAATCTCTAAGTTTTGAACAGTACGTCTTACAGCGCCCATGTGCCCTGCCATCTTTTTTCCCTTGAAGACCTTTCCTGGGTCTTGGCACTGACCAGTTGAACCATGAGATCTGTGCGAGATAGAAACACCATGAGTAGCTCTTAAGCCACCAAAATTATGACGCTTCATTGCTCCAGCAAATCCTTTGCCAACCGTAATGCCTGAGGCATCAACTTTTTGCCCGGGCACAAAGTGGTCAGCAAGCATGTCAGCTCCGACCTCAATTAACTTATCAGCCTCAACACGAAATTCAATAAGCTTCTTTTTTGGAGCTACGGCTGCTTTAGCAAACCGTTCACGCTCTGCCTTCGAAACACGATTGACTTTTGCATCACCCGAACCAAGTTGGACAGCAGTATAACCATCCCTTTCTTGAGTTTTATGTGCCACCACTTGGCAGCCCTCTAAAGATAAGACTGTTACAGGGATATGATTACCTGCCTCATCGTAAACCTGAGTCATACCAAGTTTTTTAGCTAATAAACCTGAACGCAACATAATTACGCCCCCAACTTAATTTCAACGTCAACACCTGCAGCAAGGTCAAGCTTCATTAAAGCATCGACTGTCTGCGGTGTAGGATCAACAATATCAAGCATTCGCTTGTGAGTTCTAATCTCGAACTGCTCTCGAGACTTCTTGTTAACATGAGGGGAACGGTTAACAGTAAATCGTTCTATCCGTGTAGGCAAAGGAATAGGCCCCCTAACAGTTGCCCCTGTACGTTTAGCTGTACTTACAATCTCTTTAGTAGAGGTGTCTAAGATGCGGTGGTCGAATGCTTTCAACCGAATGCGAATGTTTTGACGATCCATAGTGGAAACCCGTTTCTAACGCTTTCTAACAATAAAAAAGGGCCCAAATAGAACCCTTCACCCTTAATTACTCAATAATTTTACCAACAACGCCGGCACCTACAGTACGACCACCTTCACGGATAGCAAAGCGAAGCTTCTCTTCCATGGCGATTGGTACAATGAGCTCAACGTTAATATTTACATTATCACCCGGCATAACCATCTCTGTACCAGCGTCCAATGTCACAACGCCCGTAACATCTGTTGTACGGAAGTAGAACTGTGGACGATAGTTATTAAAGAATGGCGTATGACGACCACCTTCATCCTTAGTCAGGATGTAAGCTTCACCAACGAACTTCTTGTGAGGCGTAACTGAACCAGGCTTACAAAGAACTTGGCCGCGCTCAACTTTTTCACGATCGATACCACGTATAAGAGCACCGATGTTGTCACCTGCCTCACCACGATCAAGTAGCTTGCGGAACATTTCAACACCCGTACATGTTGTTTTTTGCGTATCCTTGATACCGACAATCTCGATTTCATCACCAACATTAACCGCTCCGCGCTCAACACGACCGGTCACAACAGTGCCGCGACCAGAGATAGAGAATACATCCTCAATAGGAAGAAGGAACGGCTCATCAATCGCACGAGGTGGCTGTGGGATATACTCATCAACCGCAGCCATAAGTTTTTTGATAGACTCTTCACCAATTTCAGGGTTTTTACCCTCCATCGCAGCAAGAGCTGAACCTGCAATCACAGGAATATCATCACCAGGGAAATCATACGAGCTTAGAAGTTCACGTATTTCCATCTCAACAAGCTCCAAAAGCTCATCATCGTCAACTTGGTCAACTTTGTTCATGTAAACAACTAGAGCAGGAACACCAACTTGACGCGCAAGTAAAATGTGCTCACGTGTCTGAGGCATTGGGCCATCCGCAGCATTAACAACCAAGATGCCGCCATCCATCTGGGCAGCACCCGTAATCATATTCTTGACGTAGTCAGCGTGCCCAGGACAATCAACGTGAGCATAGTGACGATTTTCCGTCTCATACTCAACGTGTGCTGTTGAAATCGTTATACCACGAGCCTTTTCTTCAGGAGCACCATCGATCTGATCATATGCCTGGAAATCACCAAAATATTTAGTGATAGCTGCAGTCAGCGTCGTTTTACCATGATCAACGTGACCAATCGTGCCTATGTTCGCATGGGGCTTGTTGCGTTCGAACTTTTCTTTTGCCATTTTAATTCTCCGTGCTTTCTATGGGAGTTGTTTCATTTTATATAATTAAGGTGCATACCCGTAAGCTATGCACCACCCTGTTTAGATATCACTTCATCAGCCACAGCCTGAGGGGTGGCAGAGTAATGATCGAATGTCATTGTAAACTGAGCTCGACCCTGAGTTTTTGACCTAAGGTCGTTCACGTAACCAAACATATTAGCTAATGGTACCATTGAGTTAATAACATTGGCGTTACCGCGCATTTCTGTTCCCTCAATCATACCTCGCCTCGAATTGAGGTCACCGATAACGTCACCCATGTATTCATCTGGAGTAACAACTTCAACCTTCATAATTGGCTCTAATAACTTTATCTTACCCTCAACTTTGATTTGACGGAAAGCAGCTCTAGCCGCGATTTCAAACGCCATTACCGATGAGTCCACGTCATGGTAAGCTCCATCATACAGCTCAGCTTTAAAATCAATAACAGGGAAACCCGCTAGAAGGCCTGATTCTGCCATCGTCCTAATACCCTTTTCAACTCCAGGTATGTATTCCTTAGGCACATTCCCTCCAACAACTTTTGATTCAAAAATGATCCCTTCACCCGGCTCAAGAGGCTGGAAACGAATTTTAACACGACCAAACTGACCTGAACCACCAGATTGTTTTTTGTGTGTATAATCAATATCTACAGGGTTAGCTAAAGCTTCACGGTAAGCAACTTGCGGCTGACCAATATTTGCTTCGACACCAAATTCACGCTTTAGACGGTCCACTAAAATGTCTAAATGTAGCTCGCCCATACCTGCCATGATAGTTTGGCCTGACTCATGATCAGTCGATACCCTAAACGAAGGGTCCTCTGCAGCTAGACGCTGCAATCCAACTCCTAGTTTTTCTTGATCAGCTTTGGACTTAGGCTCAACTGCAATCTCGATAACAGGGTCAGGAAACTCCATTCTTTCAAGTATAACAGGCTTATTTACGTCACAGAGGGTATCACCAGTAGTTGAACCCTTCAGTCCAGCAACTGCAATTATGTCGCCAGCATATGCTTCTTGTATATCTTCACGGTCATTAGAATGCATCATCATCATTCTACCTACCCGCTCTTTCCTCTCTTTGACCGAGTTAAGCAATGTTGTTCCAGTTTCAAGTTTACCAGAATAAATTCTGCAAAAAGTGAGCGTTCCCACGAACTTATCATTCATGATTTTAAAAGCTAACATTGATAGCGGCTGATCATCGCTAGCTGGACGAGTTGTATCTTCGCCAGTCTTGAGATCTACGCCCTTTATTGCTGCAATATCTAGCGGCGAAGGCAAGTAGGCAACAACTGCATCAAGCAATGGCTGAACGCCTTTATTTTTAAATGCTGTTCCGCAGAATACAGGCACAACCTTACCTGCTATAGTAGCTTCTCTGACCAACCTTTGGATAGTGTCAACATCAGGCATTTCACCTTCGAAATATGCCTCCATGACGGAGTCATCCATCTCTGCAACCGCCTCGATCAATGCCTCTCTGTACTCTGCTGTTTTCTCAGCTAAATCTTCAGGAACTTCTACAGTGTCATACTTGGAGCCAAGATCAGCGTCATCTGCCCAAGTGTAAGCAACATTTTTGACTAAATCCACAACACCCTTAAATTGGTCCTCAGAACCAATAGGGAGCTGCATCTCAAGAGCATTGCCACCAAGTCTGTCTTTGACAGATTGAACTGAAGCGTAAAAATCGGCTCCGATTTTATCCATCTTGTTAATAAAGATCATTCTAGGTACGCTGTACTTGTCAGCTTGACGCCAGACAGTTTCTGTCTGAGGCTCAACGCCTGCATTTGCATCTAACAAAGCTACAGCTCCATCAAGCACACGCAATGATCTCTCAACCTCAATAGTGAAGTCAACGTGACCAGGCGTATCAATAATATTCAATCTCTTTCCACCCCAGAAGCAAGTAGTAGCTGCTGATGTTATGGTAATTCCACGCTCTTGCTCTTGCTCCATCCAATCCATTGTGGCTGCGCCGTCATGGACCTCTGCAATTTTATGATTTTTGCCCGTATAATAAAGAATACGTTCTGTACATGTGGTCTTACCGGCATCGATGTGAGCCATAATGCCGAAGTTACGGTAATCTTTTAAATCGTATTCACGTGCCATCTTAGTCTCTTTTTCTGATTACCAACGATAGTGTGAGAATGCACGATTGGCTTCTGCCATTCTGTGAGTATCTTCACGTTTCTTGACAGCGGATCCGCGGTTGTTAGATGCATCCATGAGCTCACCAGCAAGTCTTTCTCTCATTGTATTCTCATTTCTAGATCGAGACGCAGAAACTAACCATCGTATGGCCAGTGCTTGGCGTCTGTCAGGACGCACTTCAACTGGTACCTGATAAGTAGCCCCTCCTACGCGGCGAGAACGGACCTCAACAGCTGGCTTAATATTTTCTAAAGCATCATGAAATATACGAATAGGCTCAGTTTTAGCCTTATCCTCTACGATTTCCATAGCCCCGTACACTATCTTTTCTGCTGTTGATTTTTTACCATCAAGCATAATAGCATTCATGAATTTCGAAAGAACCAAGTCATTAAACTTTGGATCTGGGAGAATTTCTCTTTTTTCAGCGCGGTGACGACGTGACATCTAAAAGCCTTTTCCTGCACAAAATGCAAACAACCAATCCGACGCACCATGCGAACTGACAGTTGTCTACAACTAAATCTGTATCTTTATGCACATAACACAAATCTACCGACCGGTTTATTCTATTTACGTCTTAAACAAGGTTTCTTTGGCGATCCAAAGACAGCATGCTCATCGACTTGGGCGCCGTATAGTCACGGATTCGCGCTTCGTCAACAGAATATATATGCTTTTTTTAGAGAATTTATATACTCTGCAAAAGAATAAGGCTTTTAATTAGCTATCTCGAACCCAGCTCAGCCTCTTTCATAACACGCAGAAGGTTTTCGCTCCATATCTTTGCTATATGGCTTTCACTGTAACCTCTCTTGATAAGCTCAGCAGTTACATTCTGGGATTCGGAGGCATCTTGCCACCCAATCACTCCTCCACCGCCATCAAAATCTGAAGCGATGCCGACATGATCAATACCTGCGATTTTAACTGCATAATCTATATGATCCACATAATCACTTACACTAGCAAGAGGCTCCATGCCTAGCAACTCTGCACTCGCTTGTTCAAACTCTAGTTTTTCATATTCACCAAGATCATTGACATCTGATCTAGATAAAAGATTAAATTCTAACATTATTTTAGACTCAGTTTTTTTTTGTTCCTCCGTGAACCCTTTGACATATGAACCATAAGCTACAACCTGTACTACACCCCCAGTTTCTTTAAGCTTCAATAGCTGCTCATCATCAAGGTTTCTGGGATTATCATTAATTGACTTTATTCCAGAATGACTGGCTATAACTGGTACTCGTGATAAATCCGCCGCTTGCATCATTGTACTTTTTGCAGCATGTGAAACGTCTACAATTATACCTGCATCATTTAAAGAGCTTATCAATTCT
>JBELEM010000006.1:0-69472 GCA_042093735.1 Hellea sp.
AACCCCACTAAGCCCAATGGCCACAACGAGTTCCACTTCATAATGTAAGTTAGTAGTGTTTCTTGGGTAAGGTATTTTTGAATGATTCTTAACTATTGTTTGAGCTGATTTAGTAAAAAAAACAGGCTCATCACGCTTGGCGTTACCTCCCATTTCTACAATATGGTCGGCATAATTTTTCCCAACACAATATATTCTTCTCACAGGGAAATTTTTATGAGAATTTGCGACTGGAAGTGTTACTGGAACATTTGGTGCAAAGCTGTATTTCATAATATCCTCATTGCATAAACACCCATTAATCGCTAGCTTTAAAAACAGAGGAGTAACCACAATGCGCATTGTCGACATACCTATTGATAAGATCTATGTACCAGCTGCTAAAAGAAAAACTCTTAATGAAGAAAAGGTTTTACCCCTAGCAGAGGATATACTTGAAAATGGAATGGAGACGCCGGTATATGTCAGAGCAGGTAAGGGAAGATACGTATTGCAAGAGGGCCTTCACCGTGTGGAAGCAATAAAGCTACTAGGAGAAAAGATTATAGAAGCTCATATAGTGCAAGCTAAGAAATTTTAACAATATCAGTTATTTATGGAAATAATCTAAATCATATCTATTATTACTTTTCCCATAGCCTTCCTGCTGGTAAGCTCGTCAAAAGCTAAGTCAAAATCATCTAAACTATAGCTATTGCTAATTCTGGGATTTATTTTTCCTGAAGCATAATAGGAGAGTATTTCTTTCATGTTGATTTCGTGTTCTTTTGGATATCTTGCAGTCCATGCTCCCCAAAATACACCACATATATCAACCGACTTTAAAAGAGCTAAATTTAGAGGTATCTTGGGTATCTCTCCTGCGGCAAAGCCAATAACTAGATAACGTCCATACCATTTTAATGTACGCATTGCGGGTTCTGAATATTTATCACCTATTGGGTCGTATATTACATCGCAACCGCCTAGCTCTTTGACACGTTTTTTAAGGTCTTCATTGGAGTAATTAATTAGCTCATCTGCTCCATGTGTTTTACAAATTTGTAGTTTTTCATTTGTTGATGCTGCTGCAATCACATTCGCGCCCATCGCTTTTCCAAGCTCCACTGCTGCCAAGCCAACACCCCCAGCAGCTCCTAGCACAAGTAAAGTGTCGCCTTTCTTTAGTTGTGCCCGTTGTTTCAAAGCATAATAAGAAGTGCCGTAGACTAACGCTATGCCAGCTGCTTTATCAAAGGGTATGTTTCCAATTTTCCATACTAAATTTGAATGACATACTACCTCAGTTGCAAATGCCCCGTTCATTACCATTGCCGCTACTTTATCACCTATTTTAAGGTGTTTTACATCATTTGAAACTTCAGTAATTGTTCCAGAGCATTCTGACCCTGGAATAAATGGAAAGGGAGGTTTTATCTGATATTTCCCTTCTACCATCAATATGTCAGGAAAATTTAAGCCAGCAGCTGAGACTGAAATGCGTATATGTCCTGCCCGTATTTTTGGCGATGGCACTTCTTCAACTTTTTGGCTTTTATATGATTTAAACTCATGAATATTTAAAGCTCTCATGGTATAATTTCCTTTTATTAAATAATTTTTTTTCTGGTGCCTACAGCAGGTGGCACCTCAGAAACCCCTGCAAAACATTGAGCTATGTTCATCCAAGTTGAGGCAGTATGCCCATAACACTTTAAACTTGTATCCTTAATATTTCTACATTGAGTAACTACCTGGCTGAATTCTTCTGCGAGACCTGTTATTTTATTATTATCTTGTGGCTCATTCCATTCCCATATTTTTCCACTCGGAGATTTTAGTCTCACATATGGTTTTGGGCTTGGGGGCGTTAATTCTTTTACTTTGAATGACCATGAATAGGTGGTAACCCCGATGTGTGCAACATTCTTCAAGCTATCTGAGTTAACTCTGTCTATTCCTAGTATGTCAAATATTGCTTGTGAATGAGCCCATGTTTCCATTTGCCTTGCGATTATACAGCTTTTGACTGACATGTCAGGACCACCCCATTTCACACGCTTCTGAGGATTTGCATTCGTAAAGTGCTTAACAACTTGTTTGTATCCTTTTTGCCATGCATGAAAGAGGTGTTTTCCAGAATTTAATTTTAATTTTTTGCACCATTCTTTTTGTAATTTTTGATGGGTATGTCCTCCTTGAAATACTTTTATGACTTCAACCATTAATTGATCAAATTTATGTGGTTCGTTTAGTGTCCAAATGGCTGCCATATTCCAGAGGTGTAAATGTGCTAAAATATCAAAAATGGTCCAAGTTTTAAACTGCGTCTCAGTATTGTACTCATGGTCCTCTAGTTTAATAAAAAGGGCCTCTAGTGCTTTACATTCATTTTCAAAGTCTACGGCTTCTTGCATAACTTATTTGCTTGTATTGATTGAAAGAGTTGTTTTCTGATTACAACTATGTGCATACCAGAAATAAAGTTACAAGTTAATTGTGTCACTGCTTTCAGTTTAAAATGCGGTACAGTCTGCGCTTGCTGTTAAATTGGTTTACTCAAAAATGGGTATAGCAATTAATAGTTGTGATGGCATTGCCCTGAGTAAAATAAAGTTTTTAATCTTGAATTACTATTAGAAATACTAATATGGTAATATATCATCTTGGGCTGTGATTTATTTTGTTTTGGAATTATAGAGATGACAAAGTAAATAGAGTAAACGAGGATTCAAAGTGACTACGCTCTTAAATACAATTGAACATGCTTTTGCTAAAAAAGTGTGCGCTGCGCATCAGTATAGACCTGATGAACTTCTTGAAATTCTACATGAAATTCAAGAAGGTGAGGGGTTTTTATCTGATCAGGTTTTACGTACCGTATCAAAGTCTTTAAACTTGTCGCGTGCAGAGGTGCACGGAGTTGTGAGTTTTTACCATGACTTTAAGAAAGAAAAGCAAGCTGAAAATGTAATTAAAATTTGTCGGGCCGAAGCTTGTCAGGCTGTAAATGTTGATAAATTGATTGCAGATGTGGAAAGATACTATGGGGTAAAAATGGACAATGGAGGAGATAAGGTATCTTTAGAATCTATTTTTTGCCTTGGGAACTGCGCTCTTGGCCCAGCAGTGCTTTATAACAATGATTTATATGGCCGAGTTAGTCTTAAAGCAGTTCAAAAAATGATTGATTCTACAAAAGAGGTCAAGGAGCAATGATAGTTAATGTTTATGTTCCGTGTGATGCAGCAGCTTTATCTGTTGGCTCAGACGATGTGGCAAATGCTATTTTAAATAATTCGAAGGGTAAAGTTAACATTATCCGGAATGGCTCGAGGGGAATGCTTTGGCTTGAGCCATTGGTTGAGGTGGAAACACCAAAAGGACGTGTTGCATATGGCCCTGTTAGCGTTGAAGATGTAAAGTCATTATTCGCGTCTAATTTTCTTGAGGGCGGTGACCACCCATTATTGCAAGGAATAACCGAAGAAATTCCTTACTTTGCCAATCAAGAAAGATTAACTTTTGCCAGAGTAGGAAAAATAGATCCATTAGATTTGAATGACTATCAAGCCAATGGCGGCTTATTGGGTTTAAAAAATGCATTGAGTATGCAGCCAAGTGAAATTGTTGATATAATAAAAAATTCAGGTTTACGCGGTAGGGGCGGAGCTGGTTTTCCAACTGGAATAAAGTGGGAAACTGCTTGCGCCCAGCCTAAAGGACAAAAATATATTTGTGCAAATGCGGATGAAGGTGATAGCGGGACATTTGCTGATAGAATGCTTATGGAGGGTGATCCTTTTTCCTTAATTGAAGGGATGATTATAGGCGCAAGGGCCATCGGAGCTGATAAAGGTTATATCTATGTAAGGTCTGAATACCCGCATGCTATCCGTACATTGAAAAGTGCTATTGCCATTATGGAGGATGCAGGTTGGCTAGGTGATGGTATCAACAATACAGAAACTAACTTCTATCTATCAGTTAGGATTGGAGCTGGTGCTTATATTTGTGGTGAAGAAAGTTCAATGCTTGAAAGTCTTGAAGGTAAACGTGGTCAAGTTAAGGTTAAGCCGCCCATACCAGCTATAAGTGGAATGTTTGGTAAGCCCACAATAGTAAATAATGTACTAACTCTTGGTTCAGTTCCATTTATTTTAGCTCATGGGGCTAAGTCTTATGCTAATTTTGGGGAAGGGCGATCAAAAGGAACTCAGCCATTCCAGTTGGCTGGAGATATTAATCGAGGGGGGCTAGTTGAAAAAGCGTATGGGGTATCAATGGAGGATCTTGTAAATGGTTTCGGCGGAGGGACTAGGTCTGGAAGGCCAATAAAAGCTGTCCAAGCCGGAGGCCCACTTGGAGGATATATAACTCCAGAAAGCTTTGACGTGGCTATGGGATATGAAACTTTGGCTGAAGCTAAAACCATGCTTGGCCATGGTGGGTTAGTTGTTTTTAATGATACTGCAAACATGCTGAATTTAGCGCGTTATGCCATGGAGTTTTGTGAGATTGAATCTTGTGGAAAGTGCACACCATGTAGAATCGGTTCGGTTCGTGGTAAAGAAACACTTGATAAAATAGCATCAGGGGAAAACATTGGAGAAAATATTCAAATATTAGATGATTTATGTGATTTAATGGAAGAGGCGTCTCTTTGCGCAATGGGCGGATTAACTCCGATGCCGGTAAGAACTGCAATGCGATTATTTCCTGATGAATTTAGTAACCCAATAGTTGAGTCTTAGGAGCGTTTATATGGCCTTATTGACAGAAGTTGATTTTGGTACACCCAAGGTCACAGCAAATGAGCAGGTAACATTAACAATTGATGGAACAAATATTTCTGTTCCTGAAGGTACTTCCGTTATGAGGGCTGCGGCTGAGGCTGGAATTAAGATTCCTAAATTATGTGCAAGCGATAATTTGAATGCTTTTGGTTCTTGTAGGCTGTGTGTTTGCACCATTGATGGTAAAAGGGGAACCCCTGCATCATGCACTACTCCTGTAGAAAATGGTATGAATGTAGTCACTAAAAATGACCAAATATCAAAAATCCGAAAAGGTGTTATGGAACTGTACCTATCTGATCACCCTGTAGATGCTTTATCTAAACCGGGCGCGAAAGAGAGTGAATTTTTTAAGATGGTTGAAGAAACAGGTATTTCAAATGTAAGGTATGGTTTAGCTGGAGACTCACATCTTAATTCTCTAGTAGATGAAAGTAATCCTTATTTTGTCTTTGATGAAAGTAAGTGTATTTTGTGTTCGCGTTGTGTCCGTGCGTGTGATGAGGTCCAGGGAACGTTAGCACTTACGGTGGAGAATAGAGGTTTTAAATCTAAAATAGCCGCTTCAATGAATGAGTCATTCATGGAGTCAGAGTGTGTGTCATGTGGTGCATGTGTTCAAGCCTGCCCAACTACTTCATTGCAGGAAAAGTCTGTTATTGAAAAAGGTATGCCAGATGAAACTGTCTTAACTACATGTGCTTATTGCGGCGTTGGGTGTTCTTTTAAAGCTGAAATCAAATCTGGCGAAGTGATACGCATGGTACCTTGGAAGGATGGAAAAGCAAATCATGGTCATTCTTGTGTGAAAGGCAGATTCGCATATGGCTATGCAACTCATGGGGATCGTATCACAGAGCCTATGATTCGAGAAAAAATAACGGACCCTTGGAGAACTGTTTCATGGGAAGATGCTTATGCATTTGCGGCTAAGAGCCTCAAATTAGCGCAAGATAAGTTTGGCATAAAATCTATTGGCGGTATTACCTCTTCTAGATGTACCAATGAAGAAGTCTGGCTTGTGCAAAGACTCATTAGGCAGGGATTTGGGAATAATAACGTCGATACATGCGCCAGGGTATGTCATTCGCCTACTGGATATGGATTGAAACAAACCTTTGGCGAAAGCGCAGGAACTCAGAATTTCGACTCAGTCATGGATGCTGACTGTATACTGGTAATTGGCTCTAATCCAACAGATGCTCATCCAGTATTTGGCTCTCAAATGAAACAAAGGCTTCGACAAGGGGCTAGATTAATTGTTGCAGATCCAAGAGGAATAGATTTAGTAAGATCTCCCCATATAAAATCAGATTATCATTTGCAATTGCAACCTGGAACCAATGTCGCATTAATAAATGGATTGGCATATGTCGCAGTTTCAGAAGGACTTATTGATGAGGGGTTCATTGAGAACCGATGTGAGATTGACAGCTATAAAGCCTGGGAAAAACAAATTTTAAACCCAGTCAACAACCCTGAATCAGTATCTAAAATCACTGGAGTTCCTATCAAAGACATTGTTGGCGCTGGAAGGTTGTTTGCGACGCAAAAAAATTCGGCAATATATTATGGATTAGGAGTAACTGAACATAGTCAAGGCTCCACAATGGTAATGGGAATGGCTAATTTGGCTATGGCGACAGGCAATATTGGCAGGTCTGGTGTCGGTGTGAATCCAATGCGTGGCCAAAACAACGTTCAAGGTTCCTGCGACATGGGAAGTTTTCCTCATGAATTTTCAGGCTACCGGTCCGTAGGGGATGATGCAGTGCGAGGTATTTTTGAAAAAAAATGGGGCAAAGAATTAGATGGCACCCCAGGATATCGAATACCTAATATGTTTGATGAAGCAATAGGGGGTAATTATAAGGGAATGTATATCCAAGGTGAGGATGTTGCTCAGTCAGATCCAAATATTAAACATGTTGAAGCCGCACTAAAGTCCTTGGACATATTAATTGTTCAGGACCTATTTTTAAATGAAACGGCTCGTTTTGCACATGTATTTTTACCTGGAACAAGTTTTCTTGAAAAAGACGGAACATTTATTAACGCCGAGCGCAGGATTAATCGTGTGCGGCCTGTAATGAAACCGTTAACCGGCAAGCATGAGTGGGAGGTAACTCAAGATTTAGCTAGAGCAATGGGTATTGAAATGGGGTTTAATAATTCGTCTGAAATTTTTGATGAGATTGCTTATTTAACTCCACAATTTGAGGGGGTATCTTTTTCTATTCTTGATGAGCATGGAAGCTTACAGTGGCCTGTGAACAGTAAAAACCCTGAAGGTGCCGAGGTAATGCATGTTGGAGAGTTTGTAAGGGGAAAAGGAAAGTTTATACCAACAGAATATCAACCTACCCCTGAGAAAACTAATCGCCGCTTCCCCTTCATATTAACTACCGGAAGAATATTAAGCCAATACAATGTTGGTGCCCAAACACGCAGAACGGAAAATAACATATGGTGGGAGGAGGATGTTTTGGAGATCCACCCAAGTGATGCGGAGGCGCATGGCATAATTGATAATCAATGGGTCTCCTTAACTTCAAGAAAGGGTGAAATTACACTTAAAGCTGAACTTTCAGAAAGAATGGCGCCTGGTGTTGTTTATACAACATTCCATCATCCAGATACGGGTGCGAATGTTGTTACCACTGAAAATGTTGATTGGGCCACAAGCTGCCCTGAATATAAAGTTACTGCAGTTTCAGTTACTCCTGCAAACCATAAATCAACTTGGCAGATGAATTATCAGGAAGAACTATTAGAGTATAGAAAAATAGCAGAGCCTGCCGAATAAATGATTTTCCCGGTAAAAATTAACGGGACACCAACCGCTTTAATGCAAAATGTTGTTGCTGGAAAGCAAACATGGTTTGTTGCTGAAGAAGTTCCAGTTGCGTTTGTTTTTAATCAAAGAAATTATTCTATCATGATGGCAACGCCCGATAACCTTGTTGATTTTGGACTTGGGTTTTCACTTTCCGAGGAAGTCATAAAGCATCCTCATGAAGTTAAATCTCTTGAAATTTTACATACAGAAAAAGGCATTGATTTAAAGTTCAAGATTTGTATGGAAGCTATTGAAAAGCTTGATATTAAGCAAAGAAAACGCAATTTGATAGGGTCAGCGAGTTGTGGATTGTGTGGGTTAGAAAGTTCCGATTCTTTGTTTAGAGTTTTACCTAGTGTTGGTAAAGAGAAAATAAAAATAGATACTACGAATGCAGAAAAAGCGACTTCTACTTTACATGAAAATCAATTACTTAATTCCAAAACACATAGTGTTCATGCTGCAGCATGGGTTAATTCAAGTGGTGAAATTAAAATAATCCGAGAGGATGTTGGACGTCATAACGCTTTGGATAAATTATTAGGTGCTATGGCGTTACAATCAATTGATACTTCGAATGGTTATGTTTTGATGTCTAGCCGCTGTTCTTATGAGATAGTTGAGAAGTCAGCTAAAAGAGGCATCAAAGCAATAGTATCTATCTCAGGCCCTACAGCATTTGCTTTGCGCAAAGCAAATGAGGCAAATATAGCACTCTATTCTCTTGATAAAAATAGGGTGATTGAGATTAAGTTATAATTTTTACTTATTTAGCTATTTTCTAGCTTGCGCTATGATTAAGTTCATAATAATGGCGGATTTACAATTATCTAGGCGGTTACGTCCCGCTCATAAGGTTAAATGGCATGAAAGCTGTTTTAGGATCCATCGGAGCTCTGTTATTCTCAGCCGCTATTTTACTAGCAGGAGGGGGGCTTCTAGGTACTCTGGTATCAGTTAGTGCAGAGCTTAATAATTTTCCATTAGTTGCTATTGGTTTTCTCTCCTCCGCTTATTTTGCTGGATTTATGGGTGGCTGTATATTTACTCCTCATTTAGTGAAAAGAGTTGGGCATGTAAGGGTTTTTGCAGCACTTTCTTCTCTTGTTGCTGCGTGTGCTTTAAGTCATATGCTTTTTGTTAATGTTGCAAGCTGGGCGATCTTACGAGCCCTAACAGGCTTTAGTTTTGCTGGTTTATACATGCTAATTGAGAGTTGGATAAATGAGCAATCTCCCTCCGAAAAACGCGGTCAGGTATTATCCATTTATAGAATGGTTGATTTGATAGCCGTTACTATTGGTCAATTCTTACTTAATGCTGCTGACCCCAAAGATTATATATTGTTTTCAGTAGTGGCTATTTTAATTTCTTTGGCTATTTTTCCTATATCTTTGTCTACTTCAAAAGCCCCTATGGCCGTTACTTCAACTAAGTTAAATATTAAAAAACTTATAAAAATTTCTCCGTTGGCCGTTGCTGGGTGTTTCGCTGTCGGCCTATCCAGTGGAGCATTTTGGGCTGTAGCTCCAGTTTTTGTTCAAAAACTTGGCTACCCGATTTTAATGGTATCAATTTTTATGAGCGTAGTTGTTTTTTCTGGTGCTATAATGCAGTGGCCTATTGGCTGGTTGTCTGATAAAATTGGCAGACGTATTGTTATAATACTCGTATCCGTTGGCGGGGCTGCAAGCGGTTTATTTTTATGGAAATTCTCACCTGATTCTATCTTTTTAATGATACTGGGTGGTGCGCTTTATGGAATGTTTGCTATGCAAATTTTTGGAATGTCAGCGGCACATGCTAATGATTATGCTATGGCTGATGAATTTGTGTCTGTAAATGGCGGGCTTTTACTGATCTATGGAATAGGCTCTGTTATAGGGCCATCTGTTGCGCCAGTCGTGATGACTTTTGCAGGACCATCCGCGATGTTTGCATACACAGCATTGATACAAATTTTATTAGCCACATATGGCATTTATAGATTAACACAACGTGATGCTCCTAAGGATAGTGATGATTACGTTGCTATGCCAAGACCGCGCGCTGCATTGTTAATATTAAGGTCTGACCCTAGAAATTTGCTGAGACGTAAAAAGCGCAATAAGGTTTAATACTTATTTATATCTCCATAATTCTGAGCTTGCATAAAACTATTCCTGATGCATAGTCATTTGACTTTTGACAGTAAAATTTGCGAATTAAAAAATAGGCGGCGATAATGGTTAGAATAAACCCAAAAAGTACTTCTGAGGATCATGCAGGAAGTATTGATGAAATGAAAAAAATTCTTGTTAATCAGAAGGCTTTGTTCATCAATGAACCTAATATTTCGTGGTCGAAAAGAAAAGAAAACTTAAAAAAACTTGGTTCGATTATTCAGGACCATGAATCTGATTTTATAAATTCTATATCTATTGATTTTGGAAATAGAGCTTCGGAAGAAACTATAATAGCTGAAATGCTGGTTATTCAAGGGGGTATAAAACATGCCCTTAAACACACTCCAAAATGGATGCGGACTCGAAAAGCGCCTACAGCTTTGCAATTCAAACCAGCTTACAACAGAATTATTCCACAACCTCTAGGGGTAATTGGCATTATGAGTCCTTGGAATTATCCGCTTCAGCTTGCTGTGATGCCCTTAATAGGTGCATTAGGTGCAGGTAACAGGGCAATGATTAAACCAAGTGAATATACCCCTTTATTTTCCAAATTATTAAAAAAGGTACTAGGCAAAGTTTTTTCTGAAGATGAGGTTTACGTAGCCCTTGGCGGTGTAGATGTAGCTACTTGCTTTTCTTCTATGCATTTTGATCATTTAATTTTCACTGGCTCAACAAATGTAGGCCGTATTGTTGCAAAATCTGCAGCAGAAAACTTGGTTCCCTGCACTTTAGAGCTTGGGGGTAAGTCACCAGCTATTATAGATGAATCTGCTAATATGAAAACAGCAGTAGCTAGATTGACCAATGCTAAATTACTTAATGCCGGCCAAACTTGCGTTGCTCCAGATTATTTGTTGATGCCAAAGTCTCAAGTCAGTGATTTTGCAGATGCTATGATAAGCCAAGCAGAGACTTTTTATCCACAGTTTGCAGGAAATAAAGATTATACATCGATTATTGCAGACTCCCATTATGCACGATTGCAAAATTTACTTGAGGATGCTGAAAATAAGGGTGCCAAAATAAGAGTTGCTGGAAATGATGATAAACAACAGTTAGCAAAAGAACGGCGTATACCATTAACTATTGTGACTGAAACAACTCCAGATATGAAAATTATGCAGGAAGAAATTTTTGGACCGTTGCTTCCAATATTGGAATCTGAAAGTTTGAACGAATCTCTTGATTATATCTCAAAGCGAGATAGGCCATTAGCGCTGTACTGGTTTGGAAAGAATAAAAATAAACTTAACCGAGTTTTAAAAGAAAGTATATCCGGTGGTGTTACTATTAACGATGCTACTTGGCATGTAATCCAGGAAGATATTCCCTTCGGTGGAGTGGGTCCATCGGGCATGGGGGCTTATCACGGCGAAGTAGGTTTTCGAACTTTTTCTCACATGAAAGGGGTATTCTTTCAAAGTAAGTTTAGTCAGGGAAGTAAACTTCACCCACCTTATGGTCCAATGGCATCTAAAATGATAAATCTAATGAAGAAAATAATGTAGGTTAAATTGGAATATGAAATCATATGATTATATTATAGTAGGAGCTGGCTCAGCTGGATGTGTTTTAGCCCACCGTTTAACTGAGGATCCAGATATATCTGTTTGTTTACTAGAGGCAGGGGGCACTCATAAACATTGGAGCGTCTGGGTACCTGCTGCAGCTATACTTAATATGGTTACTAAAAAACGAAATTGGTCTTTTGAAACCGTACCGCAGAAGGGCCTTAATGGAAGAAAAGGCTATCAACCTCGCGGTAAAATGCTTGGCGGTTCCTCTAGCCTAAATGCCATGGTTTATAATCGATGTCACCCAAATGACTACGATGAATGGGAAAAGCTGGGCAACAAAGGCTGGTCATGGAAGAATGTACTTCCATATTTCAAAAAGTCTGAAAATTATGAACCAGGTGAAAATGAACTTCATGCCCAAGGTGGATTATTAAATGTCTCAAAATTACGTAGCCCTGGTTCAATAAATGATATATTTTTTGAAGCAGCTAGAGAAAATCAGTATAAAATATTGGATGACTTGAACGGTGTAGTTGATGGCCCAGATTTTGAAGGTATGGGCTACTATGATGTAACTCACAAGAATGGAGAGAGATGGTCAACAGCTAGAGCTTTTTTAGATACTGCAATTGAACGAAGTAATTTAACAGTTGTAACGCACGCTCATACTGAAAAAGTAATAATTGAAGATAATGAAGCAAAATTGGTTAAGTTTAAGGTTAAAAATAAGACTAATCGAATTAAAGCTAATAAGGAAATAATATTATCTGCAGGCGCTTTTGGTTCGCCACAGATATTATTGATGTCAGGAATTGGTCCAATAGATAAATTAAAGCCTCATGGAATAGAGCAAGTTCATGAATTACCAGGTGTTGGCGAGAATTTACAGGATCATATAGACTATGTGATGGGATATAATTCAAATGTAATAGATAATATTGGTTTTTCTGTTATGGGAACTTTTCGTATGATTGGTGAAATCTATAAATATATAACCAAGCGGAGAGGTATGATAACCACTAATTATGCTGAGAGTGGCGGGTATTTTTATACAGATAAATCAGAGCCTTCTCCAGATATTAAACTAACCTTTGTTCGTTCCGCTGTCGATGACCATGGACGTAAGTTGCATTTAGGGCATGGCTACAGTTGCCATACTACAGTCTTGAGACCTAAAAGCAGAGGCTCCTTGTGGTTGAATAGCTCTAACCCAATGGATCCACCCGCTATTGACCCTGCTTTTTTGGAAGATGAACGAGATATGGAAACATTATTCCGAGGTGTAAAGAAAACACAGAGTATTTTAAAATCACCTGCATTTAACTCCGTACGGGGTAAGCCATTTTATGCATCTGACTCTGATGATGATGCAGTTTTAAAAAAAGATATTAGAGATAGGTCTGATACTGAGTACCACCCAGTAGGAACATGTAAGATGGGCCATGATGATATGTCAGTAGTTGATGATAGGCTTAGGGTACATGGAATTACCAATTTGAGAGTAGTAGATGCATCTATCATGCCGAATCTTGTCTCAGGCAATACTAATGCACCAACAATCATGATAGGGGAAAAAGCAGCAGATATGATTAAGCAGGATAATCAATAGTAGTGCATAACAGGGTCAGTGTCTTTGTGTTATTTTTTTAAATAAATCCATAACGGTATCCAAATAAAACTTAAGGTTACTACTCCCTTTATAGATTGATAACAGATCCATACCCAGAGAAATTCTTTTTTATTAGACTTTAGATAAGAAATAATTCTTAAAGGATTGAAATTATTTATTTTTTTAAATTTTAACATATATAACTGTTAGACAGTATTGATAGGTATTTTTAAATAATGCTTACCATTATCTTCTGCTTTGGGTAGCCTTCCAGCTCGCATGTTTACTTGTATAGAGGGCAATAATAATTTCGGTGTTTTAAGTGTTTTGTCGCGCTTCGTTCGCATTTCTATGAATGTCTGTTTATCCACATTACTATTTAAGTGGATATTTTTTTCTTTTTGTTCATCTACTGTGGTTTCCCATTTGTAATAATTACGATTTTTTGTTTTATAATCGTGACACAGGAATAGCCGAGTTTTGCCGGGAAGTTGATAGATCCTTTGGACTGATTCATAAAGTGTCCCAGCATCACCACCCGGAAAATCACACCTAGCTGAACCATAGTCAGGCATAAACAATGTATCCCCAATAAATAATGCATCCGATATATAATATGCAACACAAGCTGGCGTATGGCCCGGTACGCTCATAACAGTTACATTTAAAGTACCAACTTGAAATTTATCGCCATCATTAAATAACCTGTCAAACTGACTTCCATTCCTATTAAATTCACTATTTTCATTATAGATTTTACCGAAAGCTTTTTGAACAAGAGGAAGATTACAGCCCATTGCTATTTCACCCCCAAGTTTACTTTTTAAAACTGAGGCCCCTGATAGGTGGTCGGCATGCGCATGAGTCTCGAGTATCCATTGTGTTTTAAGGTTATTATCATGGATATACTTTACTATTTTTTCTATGGACTCGTTGGATGTGTATGCTGAATAAATATCATACCCTAATACTGAGTCTATGATTGCACATGATAAGCTTTTCGGGTCTGAGACTACATAACTGACTGTATTAGTGTATTCATCGAAAAATGCTTTTATAGTGGGCTTTTGCAAAGATTTAATCCCTTGTGAAACTTTTTAAGGCTAAGATCACTAAATAGTATATTTAATATATTTAGTATATTTAAATATTAGCTTTATTTAAGCAAAAAGTCTATTTTGCCGTATATTGTTTTATAAGACTGGTAAAACGGATGATGTTATTTTAGTTTGAGTTCAAAGGACGGGAACAATTGAATGCAGACTTTGATAAAAAATTATCTATATTTATTTTTATTATTATTTCCAATTGAAGTAAATAGTAGCGACTATGTTCAAGTTCCACAAAATGAAATAATGGATTTTTATAGTATCGTATCTGAAGTATCGCCCAAAAGAATTTCACAGGACATTAATAGACTTGCAAACTTTGGTACTCGGCATACTTTGTCTGAAAAGGTATCCGACCAACGAGGCATTGGTGCGGCAACTCGCTGGATATATAGCGAATTTAAAAAGATTTCAGACTTATGTAATGGCTGCATTGAAGTTATGTATATCTCAGATAGCGTATCAGGTGAGAGTCGTATTCCATCTCTGACGGAAATAGTAAATGTTATAGCTATCCAAAGAGGGTCAGAAAGACCAAATGACTATGTGATGATGTCAGGGGATATAGACAGTAGGGTAACTGACCCGTTGGATGGAGTATCAGATAGTCCAGGTGCAAATGACAATGCCTCAGGCATGGCAGGTGTTTTAGAGGCGGCAAGAGTGCTATCCAGAAGGGAGTTTGCAAGCTCCATAATTTACGCAGGCTTATCAGGGGAAGAGCAGGGTCTTTTTGGTGGAAAAATTGTTGCACAACATGCAATGAAACACGGGTGGAATATCAAAGCAGTATTAAATAATGATATGATATCTAATATTGAGGGAATAAATGGGGTAATAAATAATTCTTCTGTCCGTATTTTCTCGGAGGGCACCCGCGCAAACGAAACAAAAAATGAAGCATTAATCAGACGCTTTACTGGAGGTGAAGTTGACAGCCCATCAAGAAACTTAGCGCGATATATAAAAAAAATAGGCAATCAGTACATAGTGAATTTAGATATAAAACTCATCTACCGTCTGGATCGCTACGGAAGAGGGGGGCATCACCGTCCATTTAACGAAGTTGGTATACCTGCAGTGAGAATAATGGAAACTAATGAGCATTATGATAGGCAGCACCAAGATTTAAGGTCAGAAAATGGTAGAATTTACGGAGATATTATGAGTGGTGTAGATTCAGATTATGCAGCAAAGCTAACATCATTAAATTTATTAACCATGGCCCAAATTGCAGGCGCTCCGCCAATACCAATAAATGTTGAACTTTCTGGTGCGGTTACAGCTTCAGCTAAACTTAAGTGGAATAAAGCTGAATTAGGATCAAAATATAGTGGATATAAAGTTCATTGGCGTGAAACCTCAGAATCTGAATGGACAAATTCTAGGTTTGTTGGTGATGTAAATGAGTGGGAGTTTGAAAATTTAGTTATTGATAATTATTTTTTTGGTGTATCATCAGTTTCAAAGGATGGATACGAAACTCCTGTAGTATTCCCTGGCGCTGCTGGAAGATTTTAGTAATTTTAATCTTAACTTATAATAATGATTAAGGCCTGTTGGGTTAGTAAAAGTATAATATAAAATGCAGAAAAATTTTAATTTTACAGTCAGTGTAGCACCTATGATGGATTGGACTGACAGACATTGTAGATGGTTTCACAGAAAACTATCAAAGAATGCTTTGCTTTATACAGAGATGGTAGTTGCGGATGCGATTATTTATGGTGATAAAGATTTTTTGATATCATATAATCCAGAAGAGCATCCAGTTGCATTACAGCTAGGCGGAAGTGACCCTAAAAAACTATCGCAAGCAGCAATGATTGGTGAAAAATTTGGTTATGATGAAATCAATATAAATATTGGATGTCCATCCGATAGAGTGCAATCCGGCAGGTTTGGCGCATGTCTCATGAATGAGCCTGAGCTCGTTGCGGAATGCTACTCTGCTATGCAAAATTCTGTAGATATTCCTGTTACTGTTAAGTGTCGACTTGGCATAGATGATCAAAATTTATCCGAAACTTTACCAAATTTTATAAGTATAGTGTCTGAATCTGGCTGTGAGCATTTTATTATACATGCACGAAAAGCTTGGTTAAATGGTTTGTCACCAAAAGAAAATCGTACCGTTCCTCCTTTGCAATATTCAATGGTACATGAAATAAAAAATCAATTTTCAAATTTAGAAATTATTTTAAATGGAGGTCTAAAGAATATACTTGATGCTAAAAATAACTCATTAGGACTAGATGGTGTTATGTTTGGACGGTCCGCATACCAAGATCCTTGGTTTTTAACAGAGGTAGATGAAAAATTTTATAAAGGCCCGCAATATTCGAAAAGTCGCTCTGATTTGGTTGAAGACTTAATTCAATATGCTGAGTCGAAGCAAGAAAATGATAGATCCACTAAGTCTCTTGTGCGGCATATAATGGGATTGTATGCTGGTCAGATGGGAGCGCGGACATGGCGCAGGGCATTGAGTGAGGGGATATCTAGTGGTCTCAATCCGTCAAGTATTATTAGAAGAGCAGCAGAGGAAGTTAATAAGGCTAATAAGAATGCTCAGAGTCATTTATGATCACTGAATATTTTTTATTAATTTTGATTTTATTGTCAGTTGGGTCTTTATCTGGATTTAGTGCTGGTTTGTTTGGAGTTGGTGGTGGTGCTGTAATGGTCCCAGCTTTATATTATGCTTTTAACGCTATCGGTGTTTCCGAGACTTCACTAATGCATTGTGCAGTTGGAACTTCTTCATCTGTAATAATTTTTAATAGTTTTAGAGCTGTCAAAAGTCATCATGATTTAGGGGCAATTGATTGGAACCTATTGAGGCCTAAGCCATTTATAACATCTTATGCTGTATGGATTGGAGTGGGCTCATTTTTTGCTGCTAGCTTTTTGGCTTCTATTATGTCAGCCCAGTTTTTAATGATATTATTCGCAATGGTAATGATTGTAGTTTCTCTGCATCTTATCATTGGTCCCAACAATTTAGAGGTCTTTGTTTCTGTACCAACTGGTTTTTCTGTACCAATTATTGGTTCACTAATTGGTGCTTTATCTTCTTTGATGGGAATTGGGGGTGGCTCTATAACTGTTCCCTTAATGAATATGTGTAGAATACCAATGAATAGAGCGGTGGCTACAGCGTCAGGTTTTGGATTTGCTATTTCTTTGCCTGCTACAATAGGTTTTATTATATCTGGGTGGGGTATTGATGGCAGGCCCTATTTCTCTCTGGGGTATGTAAATGTAATAGCATTAGTCTGTATTTTGAGTTCTGCTTTTTTTGTTGTTCCCTATGGAGCAAAAATTGCGCAAATTTTACCTCAGAAACGATTAAAACTGCTATTTGGTTTGTGCTTACTAGCAGTCGCCTTAAACATGGCAAAGAATTCATTGTATTAAGTATTAGCTAAATTATATTGCTATTTAATTGATAGCTAAACGTATACACATTGCCGAAAATTATATTAAAACTATGTGTATTGAAATATTAGAGCTAAATTATGAAAAATGATCAACCCTTCGATGATATTATTGAATTAATACATTCTGTACCAAGCTTAGATGGTGCAGCATTTGAGGAAATCAATCAAATATCAAAAAAGTTTGATTTGTCATATAAATTAGGGAGTAAAAATACAGATTTTATTAAATTATTAGCTGCAGTGCAGGGTTATGTCCCTGTGATTAAAAAACCTTTAATTTCCATTTTCGCGGGAACTCATGGTGTTGCAGAAAGTATTTTTGATGAAGATATTGTTAACATTGCAAAAGAAGAATTAAAGGCCGTTTCTGATGGTAGCTCTGGTGTCCGAGGTATCGCAAAATCACTACAAGCCGCCTTCAAAGTTTATGAATTAGGAGTGGAGTATCCATCTACTAACTTTACTATAGGGCCTTCGTTATCAGAGAAGGACTGTGCGGCCGCTATAGCTTTTGGTATGGAGGTCGTTGCTGAAGGTGCTGATATAATAGCTTTAGGGTCTGCAGGTCTTGAAACTAACACAGCAGCTATCGCTATTGCTACCAGCTTATATGAAGAAAGCCCTGTTAATTATTTTAAAGGCACCCATAAAAAAAATAGTTTACGTGCAGAAGCAGTGAAGAATGCAATTTTACTACATAAAGATTCCTTGAACTCTCCTTTAGACATTCTTAGGTGCTATGGCGGCCGAGATATAGCTGGAATGCTGGGAGCCATAATTGCAGCAAGGCATCAATGTATACCTGTGATACTAGATGGTTTTTCTGTTTGTATAGCTGCTGCTGTTCTGCATAGTATTAACGAAGACTCCATTTCTCATTGCTTTGCAGGGCATGTAACAACTGAGCAGGGGCATAGAGCTCTATTAGAAAGGCTTAGTCTAATCCCAATTCATGATATGGGTATTGGTATTGGGGATGGAACTGGAGCGGCTTTTGCACTCAATACGATGAGGCTGTATTGCGAAGCTCTATCAACAATTATTGAAAAATAATATTGCGGATTACTTTATGTCTATTTTTTCGAATCAAGAATTTGATAATCACGAAGGTGTTTATTCGTTTGTGGACCCTAGTAGCTTAATGCGTTGTTTTATAGCTGTTCACAGTACTAAAATGGGCCCGGCGAGTGGAGGTACTCGTTTCTGGACTTACGTTAGTGATGAAGAGGCCTTAAGTGATGCCCTGCGCCTGTCTAAAGCTATGAGTTATAAAAATGCTTTAGCTGGAATACCTCTGGGAGGTGGAAAGGGAGTAATTATGAGGCCTGAGGAAAGTTTTAACAGGAAGGATTTGTTTACAGCCTACGGTAAAGCAATCGATAAGGTTGGTGGAAGATATATAACGGCAGAGGATGTTGGTGTTAGTCCGGATGATATGCAGACAATAAGGGCTGAGACTCAATACGTAGCTGGACTAGAGGAAGGCATTGCTGCTTCAGGTGATCCATCACCGCATACAGCAGATGGAATTCTTCGTGGTATGGAAGAGGCCGTTAAGCATAAGATTGGCGTTAGGGGGCTAGGTGGAATTACTGTTGCTATCCAGGGCTTGGGTCATGTGGGGTATGATTTAGCAAGACGTTTACATAATGTGGGTGCACATCTAATAGTATCAGATTTAAATAAATACCTAACTAAAAAAGCCAATCAAGAATTTAACGCCACTATTGTCTCTATAGATCAAATACACGCGCAAGAAGCCGATATTTTTTCTCCGTGTGCCTTGGGTGGGTCCATAAACTCAGATATATTGCCTGATATTCAGGCTTACATTATAGCGGGTGCAGCAAATAATCAGCTTTCCGATAACTCAATTGGCTTAAAACTACTCAAACAAGGTATATTATATTGCCCAGATTACGTGATTAATGCGGGTGGCATAATTAATGTAGCTTCAGAAGTTTCAGGATCTTATGATTTATCTTGGGTGGATAGTAAAATAGATAGAATTAGAAATAATCTAAAAGAAGTATTCGAAAAGTCAGAAAGATCAAGAATTCCAACTAATGAAGTTGCTGATAGTATGGCGAAGGAGATGTTGAGATAATAAGGAAATGTTGCAAACTGTATCAACTCGTGAGAATTGATATATATATTATGTGTTAGAGTTATATTTACTAATTAATGTAATATAACCAAAATGACTCATAAAGCGGGCAAAGTATAGGCAAGATTAATGTATCAACCTACCCCAACAAATCGCGGCAAGCCCATACGGCACGGTGACTTTGATACACTTTGTGATGCGCTTGATTATGCTGCTTTGTGTGAGACGGGTTTCAATTTTTTTGACGGAAGAGCAAAGCTTAAGCAGTCACTTACTTATAAAGAACTAAGAACAAAAGCGTTAGAGCTTGCAAAACGGTTAGTGCCATTTGCTACAAAAAATTCTCGTATTGGTTTAGCCGCAGTTTCAAAGCCGGAGTTTGCTATCATTTTCATGGCTTGCCAATATGCTGGACTTGTACCTGCTCCCTTACCACTCCCGGTGACCCTTGGTGGAAGAAATTCATATGAGAGGCAACTTCAAAGATTGGCGGATACAGGTGATTTTCATGCCTTATTCTGCCCTGAATCAATGAAGAAAATTATGGGGTCGGCGTTGAATGATAGAGCTATTCCAGTGATATCATTTGAAGACTTAGTAACGCTTCCTAACGGAAATAAATTAAGACCTTTTGACAAGAATGATTTGTGTTACATTCAATATTCTTCAGGTTCTTCTAGTTCACCCAAAGGGATTATAGGCACTCAGGCCTCTGTTTCTGCAAATTGCCACGCTATTACAAAATTTGGAATGGAGATGGACGATAATGATAGAGGAACGAGCTGGCTGCCCCTTTATCATGATATGGGATTAATTGGGTTCATGTTGGCTCCAATAATGAGCCAAATGACAGTTGACTACATTGACCCTCAAGACTTTACACGCAGGCCCATTACTTGGTTGCAATTAATAAATGATCATAAAGGCACCTTCTCATTTTCACCCACATTCGGTTATGAATTATGTGTACGCCGATGGAGAAATGATAGAGATTTAGATCTTTCCAGTTGGAAGGCAGCAGGTATTGGTGGAGATATGGTCCGGCCTGAGCCATTAACTGAATTTTCAAATTTATTTTCAAAAATGGGTTTTTCTGAGGGTACTTTTAAGCCTAGTTATGGTTTGGCAGAGACCACACTGGCCGCAACTTTTTCTCCTCCAGGGCAAGGGTTATTAAAACATACTATTGATATGGATAGATATGAACGTACCTCTGAGGCTGTGGAAGCAAATGAGATTACTAGTGCGGAACACAAACGGACGTTTGTTGCGTGTGGACTTGTACTTCCGGGTCATGAAATAGAAATTAGAGATTTTGAGGGTAATGTTCTAAGGGGTAATCGGGTAGGTAAAATTTGTTTGAGAGGGCCTAGTGTTTCTCCAGGGTATTTTCGTAACACCCAAGCAACTGAAGCAAGTTTTTCATCTGACGGGTGGTTAGACACAGGAGATTTAGGCTATTGGCTTGATAATCAATTAGTTGTTACTGGAAGATTTAAGGATCTCATCTTATGGCATGGTAGAAACATTTGGCCACAGGATATTGAATGGGCGGCACAAGCAGCAGCCCCGCATCGGATTGGCAGGGCATGCTCTTTTGCTATGGGTGGTGCAGGTGACCAAAAGGATATTATGCTTTTGTTGGAATGTAGAACTAGAGATCAGAAATTATTAGATGAAATATACAGCTCGGTCATGACAGCTATTAGATTAGAAGTGGGAGTTCCGGTGCGGCTGCAGTTAGTCCCTAAAGGCACTATGATAATAACGTCTTCTGGTAAATTGTCACGAGCACGTGTGAAGGCGAAATTTCTCAAGGGAGAAATAATTGATATACAAGCAGACCGGCCAGTAGCTGTTATTGGAAATGAGACTGCTTAATAAAATGACTAAACCAATAATAGCAATAACTGGTGGTTCTGGTTTTATTGGTCAACACATGATATCTGCTCTATTGAGTAGCGGATATAAAGTCAGGGTTCTAGTAAGAAGCAAGAAAAAAATAGAGCATTTAAAACACCCAAAATTAAAAATATTAGAAGGTAATCTTGCTGATAATGGGTCAGCTCTAGTTAGTGGTTCAGATGTTCTCCTGTCTTTTGCAGGTGCAGTTAAGGGTAGAAGCTTTTCTGAGTTAATGGAAATAAATTGTCATTTTAACAGTACCTTAGCTGGATTAGCTAATAAAGAGGGCGTAAATAGACTGGTTTTATTGTCCTCTCAAGTTGCTTGTCAGCCTCATCTCTCTAATTATGCTGTCTCGAAGCTTCATGGTGAAAGTGTGGTAAAAGAAAACTTTGCAAAAAACATCGCTATAATTCGTGCACCTGCTGTTTTTGGGCCGGGTGACTTAGCTACTAAGCCATTTTTTGATTTTATAGAAAAAGGCATATTACCAGTGGCTGGAGGAAGAAATTGGCGCAATCGTAAAACTGCAATGGTGTTTGTATCTGATTTAGTTAGAGATGTGATGGATAATGCTATCACGGGTAACTATGATGATAAGATTGTTACCCCGTCGACTGTAAAAGGGGTTTCTTGGGAGGATTTTGCAAATTACTCAGGATTAGCATTAGGCAAAAAAATTAAAATTTTTCCAATTCCTTTATCTGTATTGTGGGTTTTCGCTGTTATGAATTCACTTAGCTTACGTTTCTTTGGAATAGGTCATTTGTCTATAGGCAAATTGCGAGAATTCCTATATGTTGATTGGTCAAGTGAGGATATTATAAAAAATTCAACGCCGTTTACTGAAGCGTTACGTATTACATCTAGCTACTATCAGAAAGAAAAAAATGTCTAAGCCAACACGCAAAGAAATACATGATAAAATTTGCGAGCTACTAAAGCCGTACAACCCTAAGAATCACCCTATTGAAGAAAATAGCGGGATTATGACTGATTTAGAGGTCGATTCTGTGGCTGTTTTTGATCTAGTCATGGGTTTGGAGGATTTTTATGACGTATCCATACCTATGGAGTTAATTTCTGATATAAGGACTGTTGGTGAGTTATCAATTGCTGTAAAAGAACTAACGGAATAATAGGTTTAAAAATGAATAACGTTTTGAAAAACACACCTTTATCAATTTTTGATAAATATGCGCCCTTACAGTCACGGGTGGATTTGATGATGAAGATAGGTAAAGATGCTTTAGGCTTAAAATTTGACGATATTATCAGTGCCACAAGAGGAAAAATTGATGGTCGTGAAATATTATTGGCCGGTACAAATAATTATCTTGGTTTGACTTTTGATAATGACTGTATGGCAGCAGCAAAAAATGCCGTTGATAGGCATGGTACTGGCACAACAGGTTCCCGTGTGGCTAATGGAAGTTATGATGAGCACATTCAGCTTGAAAAAATATTGGCGGATCATTTGGGAATGGAAAGTTGTGTAGTTTTCACAACGGGTTATCAAACAAATTTAGCTGCCATATCTGGTTTGGCTGGTGATAATGATGTGATATTTATGGATGCTGACGCTCATGCTTGCGTGATCGATGGTACAAGGCTCACGTCTTCTTCTACGATACGTTTTAGGCACAATAATCCCGAAGATTTAGATAAGAGACTTAAGCGTCAAGGAGATATATCTAATGGAAATGCTTTGGTTGTAATTGAAGGTATGTATTCAATGTTTGGGGATATAGCGCCTGTTGATGAATTTGTAGATGTTACTCACAGACATGGCGGTTATTTGTACATAGATGAGGCACATTCTTATGGTGTTTTTGGTCCAACTGGATGCGGTATTGCTGAGGATCAGGGTGTGTTAGATAAAATAGATTTTATTTCTGGTACATTTTCTAAATCGCTTGCATCTGTTGGAGGTTTTTGTGCTTCAAGGCATAAAGAGTTTGAGATACTTAGAAAAGTAATGAGGCCTTACATGTTTACTGCCTCTGCGACTCCCTCAAATATTTGCGCTGCATTAATGGCGGTTGAAAAGGTAAAAGAGGGTCACAATCTACGTGATAATTTAAAAAAACGATCTATCCAGTTGCATTCTGGACTTAGTGAGATGGGCTACAATATATGCGCGGATGCAAGTCCAGTTATTGCTGTGCGTAGAGCTAACGAGGCAGTCGCAGCTATGGAGTGGAACTGGCTTATAGAAAATGGTGTA
Organism: Hellea sp.; assembly: GCA_042093735.1. GTDB lineage: Bacteria > Pseudomonadota > Alphaproteobacteria > Caulobacterales > Maricaulaceae > Hellea. Next base: position 23,703 of record JBELEM010000006.1, read on the forward strand.
TACGTAAATTTAGCTGTCCCGCCCGGTACGCCGCAGAGTTCTAGTTTGCTTAGAATTAGCTTGTCTGCCGCCCATACTGAAGCAGACATTAATACATTGCTTAGAGCATTCTCTGATTTAAAATCCAATCAACAAGAATTAATATCAAAAATGTCTTCTCATTTAACGAAGTAATAATAAACTAAAAAAACCTCGCATAAAGCGAGGTAAATTATATTTATTGTCTTAAATTTTTTATTCCGAAGTTTCTGTTTTATCTTCTGTTAGGACTTCTGGAGCAATAAATTCATCAGGAGCATCGCCCTCAAACATTGAAACTGCATTGGCCGCTCTTTCGTCGTTAGCTTCCTTTGCATCAGCAGCTTCCTCAGCGGCCTGAGTGGCGATAACATCTTCACCTTTTTCTTGACGAATAGCTTCATCTTCTGTTCTAGCAACATTTACCTTTATAGATACTGTAACTTCAGGGTGCAAACGAACTTTAACTTCATGAATGCCTAGTGCTTTGATGGGTTGCTCAAGAATTACCATATTTCTTTTAACTTCTTTATTGTTTAAAAGTTCGGCGATATCTCTCGCAGATACGGACCCATAAAGTTGACCGGTATCGCCTGCGTTTCTTATACAAACAATTGAAACTCCATCGACAGCTTTTCCTGATATACCAGCCTTTTCTCTGTTTTCTGCATTTCTAGCTTCTAGGTACTCACGTTCTGCCTCAAATCGTGCTAAGTTTGACTTAGTAGCTCTTAATGCTTTTTCTTGTTGCAATAAGTAGTTTCTTGCATATCCAGGCTTCACATTTACAACGTCGCCCATGTCACCAAGTTTTTCTATGCGCTCTAATAATATAATTTCCATTATGCGCTCCTACTTAACTTCATAGGGCAAAAGGCCCAGATATCTTGCACGCTTTATTGCCTTGGCAAGTTCACGTTGTTTTTTATGAGTAACTGCAGTGATACGAGATGGAGCTATTTTACCCTTTTCTGACATGTAACGCAGTAACATTTTTGGATCTTTATAGTCTATGGTTAATCCATTTTCTCCGGAAAATGGACACACTTTTCGCCTTCTACGGAATGATGTTCTTGAGGGAAGGTTTTCTATTTTAATGGAATCTCTTTTTGACATAGGACTACTCCTTGCTTTCGCGACGTTTGCGTTCTTCGCGCTTTTTTAGGATTGGTGATGGTTCATCTAAGAACTCATCGACACGTATGGACAAATATCTGAGTATGTCTTCATTAATTCGATGCTGACGTTCTATTTCGTGGATTGTTTCAGGTAGTGCATTTATCTTTAGAAGACTATAATGGGCTTTCCTGTTTTTTTTCATTCTATAGGCTAAGTTTCTCAGACCCCAATACTCAGCACCCTCAACAGATCCACCCATATTTTCAATTTTAGTGGCGAGATTTTGAACAAACTCTTCAACTTGTGTGGTAGAAATGTCCGGCCGCGTGATGACTACATGCTCATAAAGAGACATAATAATTCCTTCATTGTTATGGATATGGCGTTTTTGTCAGTGAAGGCCGACTAGAACGATGGCTCTAGATGTGCGTCTCAACACCGCGCCGAGATTTAGCATATAGACCATATCCGTTTGAGCGGCTTATATATAATTAGAATGTAGGTGCAAGCTGTTTTTATATATGCTCAGAAAATATCTTAACTATAATAAGTAATATTTATGCGTCTTCTGTTGGTTTTGGAGCAGGCAAACCTTTTCCACCTTTTCTACCTTCGATTTTTAACTTTGCTGGAGGTATGATTTTAAATGAAAGATTCTCTTTTTTACTGTCCACATTTATTTTTACCAAACCTCCACTTTTAAGTTTTCCGAATAAGATTTCATCGGCAAGTGGTTTTTTTATGAACTCCTGTATAGTCCTCCCAAGTGGACGGGCTCCATACCTTTTATCATACCCTTTGTTAGCCAACCAAAGGTTAGCTGCTTTGGTTACTTCAAATTCAATTTTTCTATCCGCGAGCTGAGCTTCAAGTTGGATAATGAATTTATCAACTACTTTAGCAATGTCTGAGGGTGAGAGTGCGCCAAAAGATATAATAGCATCCAGTCGATTGCGAAACTCAGGAGAAAAGCGTCTTTTTACGGCAATATCTTGTTCATCGCTCTTATAGCCTCGGCCAAAGCCAATCTCAGCTTTACTGGCATCGGCAGCTCCAGCATTTGTTGTCATTATTATTATGACATTTCTAAAATCAACTTTTCTGCCATTAGAGTCTGTAAGGAAGCCGTTGTCCATTACCTGTAATAGGATATTATATATATCAGGGTGAGCCTTTTCTATTTCATCAAGTAAAAGAACGCTATGTGGATTTTGATTAACAGCATCAGTTAGTAGGCCTCCTTGGTCGTATCCTACATATCCGGGAGGGGCTCCTATGAGCCTACTGACAGTGTGTCTTTCCATGTATTCGGACATATCAAATCTTAGTAGTTCAAGTCCTTGCGTCATAGCCAATTGTTTAGCAACTTCAGTTTTACCAACACCAGTAGGTCCAGCAAAAAGATAGGACCCAATTGGCTTGTTTGGTTCTCTTAACCCTGCACGAGCTAATTTAACAGCTGAGCAAACCTGCTCAATTGCCCTATCTTGACCAAAAACTACTCGTTTAAGATCTATTGGTAAGGACTTAAGGGCTTTTTCATCATCCCGGGATATGGATTTTGGAGGAATTCGAGCTATTTTGGCAACAACAGACTCAATATCTTTGGTGTCAATTTTCTTTTTCCTGATCTTTTCTTCAACAAGTTTAGTTCTTGCCCCAGCCTCATCAATTATATCGATTGCCTTATCTGGCAATTTTCTATCAGTTATGTGACGAACTGAAAGGTCCACCGAAGCCTTAATTGCTGCATTAGTGTATTTAATATTATGAAACTTTTCAAAATAAGACTTTAGTCCCATGAGTATTTTTACTGCATCATCAGAGGACGGTTCGGAAACGTCAATTTTCAAGAACCGTCGTGATAAAGCTCTGTCTTTTTCAAAGTGCTGTCTATACTCTTTATAAGTTGTGGACCCCATGCAGCGTAATTTTCCAGATTGAAGGGCTGGTTTGAGAAGATTGGATGCGTCCATTGCTCCGCCGCTTGTGGCCCCAGCTCCAATAATTGTATGTATTTCATCAATAAACAGAACTGCGTCATCAACTTCTTGAAGCTTTTTCATTACTAGCTTTAGCCGTTCTTCAAAGTCACCACGGTATCTCGTGCCAGCAAGTAATGCACCCATGTCGAGAGAGTAAATAGTAGCATTTTTGAGTATATCCGGAACTTTATTATTTACTATCCTTCTTGCTATGCCTTCTGCAATAGCAGTTTTTCCAACACCTGGGTCTCCAACTAAGAGTGGGTTGTTCTTTCTTCTGCGGGAAAGAACCATTATACACCTCTCAACTTCGTCATCTCTTCCTATAAGGGGGTCTATATCTCCGTCAGATGCTTTTTGATTTAAATTGACGGTATATTCTTGGAGAGGGTCTTTTTGTTTTGTTTCATTTTCTTCGGTATCCTCAGTACCGCCGGTAGACTTTTTGGGAACAGAATCACCAGACTTTGAGATACCATGGCTAATATAATTAACCACATCATAGCGTGTCATATCTCTTTCTTGAAGAAAGTATACAGCATGGCTTTCCCTTTCGGCAAAAAGTGCGACCAAAGCATTGGCACCCGTAACTTCTTCCCTGCCTGATGACTGAACATGAATTACTGCTCGCTGAATAACTCTATGAAACCCCGCTGTTGGTCTTGCCTCTTCAAAGTTCTCGATGCGAAGTGAGGATAAGTCTTCATCCAGATAATTTTTGACATCGTCTTTGAGGGGTTCAATATCAACATCACAGGCGGTGATTACAGCGATTGCATCCTTATCCTCCAGAAGAGCCAGCAGTAAATGCTCTAAGGTAGCGAGCTCGTGTTTTCTATCCGTGGCTAGGGTTAGAGCCCGGTGAATTGTCTCTTCTAATATTGAAGAAAATGAAGCCATGTTAGAACCTTTTACCTTTTGTTTTCTTTATTTATGCTTTTTCAAGTCTACATTGTAATGGATGTTGATCTCTTTTTGCAGCGTCCATAACCTGCGCAACCTTTGTTTCTGCAATCTCATATGTATATACGCCACACGTGCCCATGCCGTTTTGATGAACGTTAAGCATTATTTTAGTTGCTTCTTCTTGTGTTTTTAAAAAAATACCCATTAGTATAGAAACAACAAACTCCATGGGCGTGTAATCATCATTAAGAATTAATACTCTAAACATTGATGGTTTTTTTGTTTTTGGTCGTGACTTAGTAGTGGTACCTTGCTCGGGTGCTTGATTTTTGTCTTTGTCCGAACTGTTTGCGACTAAATGTTTCGATTTTCTCATAGTGTCAATTTAGTGATACATATAAGTAATTTAAAGGCCAACTAAGTGACATTCACAATATTTGTTGTGAATTTCTTAATAATGTTGTTATTATTTGTGCTTAAACTTTTCATAATTAATATTTTAGAGGCTAACTTAATATGAAATTTAATGATTGGCAGCCTAATGAAAGATGATTCCAAAGCACAACTAAAAGTAGAAAAACCATTTTGGCGCGTCAAGAGAATGAAAGATATGAATAAGCGGGAATGGGAGAGCCTTTGTGATAATTGCGGAAAGTGTTGTTGTATTAGATTGGAGGATGAGGAAACTGGCGATATATATATAACTGATGTTGCATGTAAACTTTTTGATGCAGAGGCTTGTAAGTGTACATCTTATGCAAGCCGCAGTGAAAAAGTTCCAGATTGCGTGACGTTAACAAAAGATAATATTGATAAACTTCATTGGATGCCAAAAACATGTGCTTACAGATTAATTTCCGAAGGAAAAGAGCTGCCTTATTATCATCATCTTGTTAGTGGTTCATCCTCTACTATTCATGATGAAGGTATGAGTGTAAAAAATGCAGTAGTCAGCGAAACTGATGTTTCTGAAGATGAGCAAATAAAAAGAATTGTTATTTGGCCTGGAGAGCCCTCCGCATAAAAACTCAGTTTCGATATAATTAACGTTTATTTTTTAATAAATTATTAGGCATAAAACGCCGCATTAAAAAGTCTATAAATTTGATTAAAAATATTGTAATTTAACAATTGCATTCGTTGTGGCTCCTGACTAGGTTCCGCAAAATCAGCTGCTTCTTTATTTTTAATGCAGCATTAATTGATAAAGAGGACATAGATGTCTGAGTTTTTATTGGAATATCTGCCGGTAGTCATGTTATTGGGTGTAGCAGTTATTTTTTCCTTAGCCTTGTTGATAGCACCCGCAGTAATTGCTCCGAAGCAACCTGATACAGAAAAATTATCTACATACGAATGCGGCTTTAATGCCTTTGATGATAGCCGAATGAAGTTTGATGTTCGTTTCTACTTAGTGGCCATACTTTTCATTATTTTTGATATAGAGGTGGCTTTTCTTTTTCCTTATGCCGTAAGTCTCGATCAGGTGGGTTTTTGGGGGTGGGCTGTTGTAATGATTTTTTTAGCCGAGCTTGCTGTAGGCCTTGCCTACGCATGGAAGCTAGGTGCGTTGGATTGGGAGTAAATCCGTGAGTAACTCATTAAAGCCTTCAGGTTCTTCTGCCATCGATTTGGGTACTCCTGCTTATGATCCAAAAAAACATGATCCATTTTTTGATGGTATGAAAAATCAATTAGCTGATCGAGGTTTTGTTACTGCCGCATCAGATGACCTTATCACTTGGGCGAGAACTGGATCCTTGATGTGGATGACATTTGGATTGGCTTGCTGTGCTGTTGAGATGATGCAGGCATCAATGCCTAGGTATGATCTTGAAAGGTTTGGCTTTGCACCCCGTGCATCTCCAAGGCAGTCAGATGTTATGATAGTTGCAGGAACCTTAACTAACAAGATGGCACCAGCCCTTAGAAAAGTTTACGATCAGATGCCAAATCCTAGATACGTCATTTCTATGGGCTCTTGTGCTAATGGAGGCGGTTATTATCATTACTCATATGCGGTAGTGCGTGGATGCGACCGTATTGTGCCTGTTGATATTTATGTTCCAGGGTGTCCGCCTACAGCAGAGGCTCTAGTGTATGGCATACTTCAGTTACAGAAGAAAATTCGTCGTGAAGGTAATATCGAGAGGTAATAAATGGAAGACCTAAAAGAACATATAGCGACGCACCTTAAAGAGTCAGTTAATTCTCTGGATATCAAGAATAAAGAGCTCGTTATTTTTGCCCGCAGGGCTGAAATACATAATATCATTTCTTTTTTGAAAGATGATCCTTTATGCAAATTCTCAACTTTAATTGATCTTTGCGGGGTAGATTATCCGGGAAGGGAAAGAAGGTTTGAGGTGGTTTATCATTTGCTTTCTATGTCTCATAATACACGGGTGCGCATAAAGGTCAGAACAAACGAAACTGAACCTGTACATAGCATCTCTAGTATTTTTCCAAATGCTAATTGGTATGAACGAGAGGCTTTTGATATGTTTGGTATACTATTTGATGAACACCCTGATTTAAGAAGGATACTAACTGATTATGGTTTTGAGGGGTACCCACTTAGAAAAGACTTCCCTCTGTCAGGATTTGTAGAAGTTCGATATGATGAAGAGAGAAAGTCGGTTGTCTATGAAGATGTGGACCTACCTCAAGAATATAGAAGTTTTGATTTTACAAGTCCTTGGGAGGGAACTGAATATATTCCTGATCAAAGTTTAACTGAAAAGAAAGCCTGAATAATATGTTTTTATTTTTCCCCAAATATTTGCGTATTATCTGCTTACTCAATAATGAGCATAAATCTTATCTGTTGGAAACCTTAAAATGAGTACTGCAGAAGCATTGTTAGAGGGCGATGACCGCAACTTTACTATTAACTTTGGTCCCCAGCACCCGGCAGCGCACGGAGTTCTTCGTCTTGTTTTAGAATTGGAAGGTGAGGTTATTGAGCGTGTAGACCCTCATATCGGGTTGTTGCATCGTGGGACGGAAAAGCTCATTGAGCATAAAACTTACTTACAAGCGCTACCTTACTTTGATCGATTAGACTATGTGGCCCCTATGAATCAGGAACATGCTTTTTGTCTGGCCATTGAAAAGTTAATGGGTATTGATGTTCCAAGGCGGGCAAAATTTATAAGAGTTATATACTCCGAAATTGGCAGGGTGCTATCTCATATGCTAAATATTACCACGCAGGCAATGGATGTTGGCGCACTTACTCCGCCTGTTTGGGGCTTTGAGGAGCGAGAAAAGTTAATGGTTTTTTATGAGCGCGCTTGTGGTGCTAGAATGCATGCAATGTATTTTAGGCCGGGCGGAGTTCATCAAGACCTGCCGCAAAAGCTTATAGAAGATATATCACTATGGTGTAAGCAATTCCCTGAAAAATTAAACGATATAGAAACATTGTTAACTGGCAATAGAATCTTTAAGCAACGCAATGTTGATATTGGTGTTGTGTCCAGGCAAGATGCTTATAAATGGGGTTTTTCTGGTATTATGCTACGCGGTTCTGGTATTCCGTGGGACTTACGAAGAAATCAACCTTATGAAATATATTCAGAATTAGATTTTAAAATACCGTTGGGTAAAAATGGCGACTGCTACGACCGTTATTTATGCCGAGTTCAAGAGATGCACGAATCCGTTAAGATTATTCAGCAGTGTATAGATATGATGCCGGAAGGCCTGGTAATGTCAAAAGACAATAAGGTTACACCGCCACGAAGGTCAGAAATGAAGCAAAGTATGGAGTCACTTATTCATCACTTTAAGCTTTACACCGAAGGATTTCGTGTGCCGGAGGGTGAGACTTATTCTTGTGTAGAAGCGCCAAAGGGTGAGTTTGGGGTATACTTGGTTTCAGATGGAACAAATAAGCCTTACAGGTGTCACATACGTGCTCCTGGATTTCCGCATTTAGCTGCTATGGACCATCTAAATAAGGGTCATATGTTGGCTGATGTATCTGCTATATTGGGATCTCTTGATATAGTTTTTGGGGAGATTGATAGATGAGTGCTAGACGACTATCTATAAGCCAGCCTTCTAGTTTTGAGCTATCTGATAGTGCTAATAAGGAAATTAATAAGTGGATTAAAAAATATCCTAAGGACCGCATAAGGTCTGCTTTAATACCGTCTCTATGGATAATTCAGAAAGACGCTGGTGGTTGGCTTCCTGAATTGGCTCTACGCACTATAGGTGATATGTTAGATATGGCATATATTCGTGTTTATGAAGTTGCAACATTCTATACCATGTTTAATTTAAAGCCTGTCGGTGTTAATTATGTTCAAATGTGCGGAACAACCCCATGTTGGCTCAGGGGTTCAGATGAGCTCAAGGGGCTTCTTAATCGAAAGATAGGAGAGCAGAATACTCTTTCTAATGACGGTAGATTTTCGTGGGTAGAAGTTGAGTGCTTGGGTTCATGCTCAAATGCACCTATGGTTCAAATATCTAATTCCACTGGTGATCATTACTATGAGGATTTAACTGCTGAAAGCCTGGAAAATATTCTTGATGAATTAGTAGCGGGGAAGCAGCCCCCGCAGGGCCCAAAGAATGGAAGATTTAGCTCTGAGCCACTAGGCGGAGCAATCGCTTTAAGTAAAGATTTACCATCTAAAATCAATATATTAAATAAACTTCCTAATGCTGAAAAAGATACTAAGGTTAATTATTATGAATGGGATCCAAAGGCTAAGAGGGCTACGCGTAGAGGTTGGGTTGACCCTAAAAGAAAAGCTAATTCCGATCCAAAAAAGCGAAGTGGAAATCTTGGCCGAGACCTTACCGCAGGGCTGGTTGATGAAGCCCCTGACATCGCTAGGCCTAATCTTTCCACAAATACTAAAAGTAAGAAAGCTGGTAAATAATGGTTGAGCTTCTTAAGGATGAGGACAGAGTTTTTCAGAATCTTTATGGATTTAAGGATTGGGGCCTTGATTCTGCTCGTGATCGTGGAGCTTGGCTGGGTACATCGGCAATATTAGCTCAAGGTAAAGACTGGATAATTGATCAAGTTAAATCTTCTGGCCTGAGAGGGCGTGGTGGGGCTGGCTTTCCTACTGGCTTAAAGTGGTCATTCATGCCAAAAGACGTTGGTAATCGTCCGCATTACTTAGTTGTAAATGCTGATGAGTCTGAGCCTGGTTCTTGTAAGGACCGTGATATTCTAAGACATGAGCCACACTTGTTGATTGAAGGTTGTTTGGTTGCAGCATATGCGATGCAGGCCCATGTGTGTTATATTTATGTGAGGGGTGAATATATACAGGAGAGGAACAGACTTGATGAGGCCATTAAGCAAGCTTATGCGGCTGGTTTGGTGGGAAAGAATGCATGTGGAACTGGCTGGGATTTTGATATCTACATGCATCATGGGGCAGGGGCATATATTTGCGGAGAAGAAACAGCTCTACTAGAGTCGTTAGAAGGCAAGAAGGGGCAGCCCCGTCTTAAACCACCATTTCCAGCTGGGGCTGGTTTATATGGTTGCCCTACAACAGTAAATAATGTTGAATCAATCTCAGTAGTGCCCACTATATTAAGAAGGGGTGTTGATTGGTGGACTCAGTTTGGACGAGAAAATAATAAGGGAACTAAAGTTTTTTCAATTTCCGGCCATGTAAATAACCCGTGTAATATTGAAGAGGCTTTGTCTATTCCTATGCGGACTTTATTAGAAACTTATGCTGGAGGAGTTAGGGGCGGCTGGGATAACCTCAAGTGCGTTATACCTGGCGGATCTTCGGTGCCTTTATTGCCTAAAGAAATATGCGACACGGTTTTGATGGATTTTGATGCTCTTCGTGAAAACCAATCTGGATTAGGAACAGCAGCAGTTATTGTGATGGACAAGTCAACAGACGTAATAAAAGCCATAGCTCGATTAAGTTATTTTTATAAGCACGAGAGCTGCGGTCAGTGCACTCCTTGTAGAGAGGGTACTGGCTGGATGTGGAGAGTAATGGAGCGCATGGTTAGGGGTGAAGCTGATACATCTGAAATTGATATGCTTTTATCAGTGTCAAAGCAAGTCGAGGGGCACACAATTTGTGCTTTGGGCGATGCTGCTGCTTGGCCAATTCAGGGCCTAATCAGGCATTTTCGTCATGAAATAGAAGACCGTATCGATAATTATAGAGCCAATAAGCCCGTATTTGTTCAAGCGGCAGAGTAAGATATGTCTAAATTTCGTAAAATCAATATAGATGGAACAGAGTATGAGGTTCCGGGTGAATATACATTGATGCAAGCTTGTGAGGAGGCTGCAGGTGTAGAAATACCTCGTTTCTGTTATCATGAAAGGCTCAGTGTGGCTGGTAACTGCCGAATGTGTCTAGTTGAGTGGGTAGGGGCTCCTAAACCACAGGCTTCTTGCGCTTTAACTGTTAATGACTTAAGGCCTAACCGAGACGGAACTCCCGCAAACATTCGAACAAACTCTGAAACGGTAAAAAAAGCTCGTGAAGGCGTGATGGAATTTTTATTAATAAACCACCCTTTAGATTGCCCTATTTGTGATCAAGGTGGAGAGTGCGATCTTCAAGATCAGGCAATGGCCTATGGACGAGACTCTGCACGTTTTGATGAAAATAAGAGGGCAGTTGACGATAAAAATATGGGTCCTTTGGTCAATACAATTATGAATCGCTGTATCCAATGTACGCGCTGTGTAAGATTTATTACAGAGGTTGCGGGAGTGGAAGAAATTGGGTTGGCTTCAAGGGGTGAAGATGCTGAGATTACAACATATTTAGAGCAGTCCTTATCCTCTGAACTCTCAGGAAATGTAATTGATCTTTGTCCAGTTGGAGCTTTAACATCAAAGCCATACGCCTTCAATGCTAGGCCCTGGGAGTTAGATAGTGTGGAGTCTGTAGACTTGATGGATGCTGTTGGCTCAAATATACGCATAGATAGCCGTGCCGGGGCCGTTCTAAGAATTATGCCAGTAATCAACGATTCTATAAATGAAGAGTGGATAACAGATAAAGCTAGATTTAATTGGGATGGCTTGTCTCGTCAGAGACTTGATAGGCCTTATATTAGAGAAAACGGTAAACTTAGGGTTGCTGAATGGGATGAAGCGCTGAGTCTGGCTGCTGAAAAACTCTCAGGTGACCCGCGTAAAATTGCAGCTATTGTTGGAGACCTTTGTGATGCTGAATCCATGAAAGCTTTAAAAGACTTGATGGTCAGTTTAGATGTTAAAAACATGGATTGTAGACAGGATGGCATGACTATCGGTTCTGATCATAGAGAGTCCTACATTTTTAATTCTACCATAAATGGGATAGAAGATTCTGATGCAATCCTAATAATAGGCTCAAACCCCAGATTAGAGGCTTCACTCGTTAACACACGTATTAGAAAGTCATGGTTAGCAGGTAAGACAACTATAGCTCTTGTGGGGGAATTTTGTGATTTAACATATGATTTTGAGCATCTCGGAACAAAGCCTTCTGATGTATTAAAGTTAAGTAAGGGTAGAAGCGGTTTTTCTAAAACATTTAAGGAAGCAAAGAGGCCTTCTATTATAATAGGCACTGGAATATTAAATCGCAAAGACACTGAAAAAATATTGAATTATATCAATATTTTGGGATCTAAGTCTAACTTAATAACAGCCCAATGGAATGGTTATAATATACTCCATACCGCAGCATCGCGCGTTGCTGGATTAGATATGAAATTTCTTCCAGGGGATAAAGGGTTGGGCACAAAACAAATAATAGAAGCCTCCAAAAGTGGTGATATTGAAACATTATTCTTACTCGGTGCTGATGAGCTTGAAACCTCTAGTTTAAAGGAAACATTTGTAATTTATCAGGGTAGCCACGGCGATGCTAGTGCTCATGTTGCTGACATAATCCTACCAGGTGCTTCTTATGCCGAGAAAAGTGGAATTTATGTTAATTTGGAGGGCAGAGTGCAACTCGGAATGCCTTCTGTTAACCCCAAGGGCCAGGCTAAAGAAGATTGGTCCATTATCAGGGCTTTATCGGGTCATTTAAGAAAAGTATTACCTTATGATAATTTAGACGCATTGCGATCGAAGCTTTTTCAGGATCATCCATCATTTTCAGGAATAGGTTATATTGAAAAACCAGCTAACTCAAATAATTTGGATTTTCTGCCACAAAGGGTCATTAAGGATTCAGAAGATGTACCATTTATAAATCCTATTTGCGATTTTTATATGACAAATCCAATATTACGTGCATCGAATGTTATGGCTGAATGTTCATCTATTGCTGATAGTCTGGATATGACAGAGGCGGCAGAATAATGATTACATCATTAATATTTTTTTGGTCTGATCTGTCACCAATGATGTGGTTTGGTTTAAAGCTTGCTCAGGTTGCAGCTTTTGTATTAATCTTATCTGTAATATTAGCTTTTTTAATTTTAATGGATCGTAAAGTTTGGGCTGCAGTTCAGATGCGCAGGGGCCCAAATGTAGTTGGTCCGTTTGGGCTATTACAGTCATTTGCGGATTTACTAAAGTTTGTATTCAAGGAAATCATAATTCCTGCTGGGTCAGACAAATCATTATTTATACTTGCACCATTGATCACTCTGATAATGGCATTCCTGGCTTGGGCTGTTGTGCCAATTGCGCCGGGATGGGTTATGTCAGACATAAATGTTGGTGTCCTTTATGTATTGGCAATATCCTCGCTAGGTGTATATGGTATTATAATAGGTGGGTGGGCGTCAAATTCCAAGTATCCATTCATGGGGGCTTTGCGATCTACAGCCCAAATGATTTCTTATGAAGTTTCCATAGGCTTTATTATACTGACTGTGGTTTTTCTTGCAGGATCAATGAACCTCAGTGTGATTGTAAACTCGCAAGCTGGTGGATTTTATAATTGGAATATGTTCCGTTTTAATCCCTATAATACTTATGGTTGGTGGAATTTATTACTGTTTCCTATTATGTTTTACATGGGGATACTTTTTTTCGTATCTGCATTAGCAGAAACAAACAGACCTCCCTTTGACCTTCCCGAGGCCGAGTCTGAATTAGTTGCAGGATTTATGGTTGAATATTCATCTACACCTTATTTGCTGTTTATGTTCGGTGAATATCTAAACATGACACTAATGTGTGCTATGTTTACTATTTTATTTTTGGGAGGCTGGGGCGCTCCTGTCGATATAGGGGTTCAGTTTATACCGCCTGTTTTTTGGTTTATGGCTAAATGTCTTTTTATGTTTTTTATGTTTGCTATGGTAAAGGCTATAGTTCCTAGGTATCGTTATGACCAACTTATGCGCCTTGGCTGGAAAGTCTTTTTACCAGTTTCATTAGTTTCGGTAGTTATAGTTTCAACAATAGTTGTTTTTGTGGGTGGTGCTTCTTAATGATTAATAGAATTAAATTTGTAATTAGGGGTGCTCTTTTATTAGATTTTATTTCTGCTTTTTGGTTGGCATTGAAATATTTTTTTAGACCAAAAGTTACTATTAATTATCCATTTGAAAAAGGCCCTCTTTCTCCCAGATTTAGAGGTGAGCACGCATTACGCCGTTACCCTTCAGGAGAGGAAAGGTGTATAGCTTGCAAACTGTGTGAAGCTATTTGCCCTGCACAAGCTATTACTATTGAAGCCGAGCCGCGTGAGGATGGTTCAAGAAGAACAACTCGGTATGACATAGACATGGTTAAATGTATTTACTGTGGATTATGTCAAGAAGCTTGTCCAGTAGACGCTATTGTAGAGGGTCCAAATTATGAATTCGCTACAGAAACTCGCGAAGAACTTTACTATGATAAAGAAAAATTACTAGCTAATGGTGATAGGTGGGAAACTCAGATCGCAAAAAATCTTAGATTAGATGCGCCATACCGCTAATATTTTTATAAGGGAAAGCAACCGTGTTAACAGTTATATCATTCTATTTACTTGCATTTATATCGATTGCATCTGCTTTTATGGTAGTAGCCTCTAAAAATCCTGTTCATTCTGTTATGTATCTCATTCTCACATTCTTTAGTGCTGCAGGATTGTTTATTTTGATGGGTGCTGAGTTTTTAGCCTTACTGATAATTATGGTTTATGTGGGTGCTGTTGCTGTACTATTCCTGTTTGTGGTAATGATGCTTGATGTTGATTTTGTCGAATTAAAGCAAGGTTTTCTAAGTTACCTTCCAGTTGGGGTGCTGGTGGCAGTAATTCTACTTCTAGAAATGTTGATGGTTGGTGCTGCATACTTAGCGGGAGAAACAAAAACAGTTGTCGTTAGGGATGCAGGTATCTCTAATCTGGAGGCATTTGGTCAAGTTCTTTATACAGATTATGCAGGAGTTTTTGAGGCGGCTGGATTTGTTCTCTTGGTTGCTATGATTGGAGCAATTGTTTTAACACTTCGTAAAAGAGATGGGGTGAGAAAACAGATACCATTTGAACAGATTAGTCGTACAAAAGAAACAGGACTTAAAGTGGTTGATATTGAACCCGGTGTAGGAATTGAATAATGATTATTGGGCTTTCTCACTATCTGGCTGTTGCCGCAATTCTTTTCACAATTGGTGTCTTTGGGATATTTGTAAACCGTAAAAATGTTATTGTAATACTAATGTGTATTGAGCTCATTTTATTAGCGGTTAATATAAATTTTGTATCTTTTTCTACACATATGACAGATGCCGTCGGAAGTAATCCAATGGCTGGTCAAGTTTTTGCACTCTTTATTCTGACGGTGGCTGCAGCTGAGGCTGCTGTTGGTCTGGCAATTCTGGTTGTTTATTTCCGTAACAGAGGAAATATCAATGTTGAAAATATTGATTTGATGAAGGGATAGAGTGTTGCTTTATCATGTAATTATATTTGCTCCACTAATTGGTGCATTGATCGCCGGAACCGCTGGTACAAAATTTGGTCGTAACATTCTAAATGAAAAATTATGCATGGTTTTGACGACCAGTTTTTTATTCACATCTGCTGCACTCTCATGGGTATCGCTTGTTAAAGTGGGTATTAGTCACGAAGCTGTCGATATTAAAGTACTACGGTGGATAGACGTTGGTGACTTTAAAGCAGATTGGGCATTTAAAATAGATACGCTCACAGCAGTAATGCTGGTGGTTGTAAACTCAGTATCAGCTTTAGTTCACTTATATAGCTGGGGTTATATGAGTAATGATAATTATAAACCACGCTTCTTTTCGTATTTATCTTTGTTTACATTTGCTATGTTGATGCTTGTTACCTCTAATAACTTCATTCAACTTTTCTTTGGATGGGAAGGTGTTGGCTTGGCTTCTTATCTGTTAATTGGATACTACTTTAAGAAAGATACCGCTAACGCAGCTTCGATTAAAGCTTTTGTAACAAATAGAGTGGGTGATGTTGGTCTTGCTTTGGGTGTTATGACGGTTTTTTTAGTTTTTGGTTCAGTTAATTTTGATACTGTTTTTAGCTCAATTATTGAGAATAGTGATAGAAGACTTTCATTTTTATCATTTGAAATTAATGCATTGGAACTAATTGCCGCTCTACTATTTATCGGTGCTATGGGTAAATCTGCGCAGTTTTTACTACATGTCTGGTTGCCCGATGCAATGGAAGGACCAACCCCTGTTTCAGCTTTAATCCACGCTGCTACAATGGTGACAGCTGGAGTATTTTTGATTTGTCGTACATCAGCAATATATGATGCTGCACCTATTACATCTGGTTTCATAACTGCAATTGGGGCTTTCACTGCTTTTTTTGCTGCGAGTGTAGCTTTAGTTCAAAATGATATAAAGAGAGTTATTGCTTACTCAACTTGCTCTCAGTTGGGTTACATGTTTTTCGCTGCTGGAGTGGGTGCTTATAATGCTGCAATGTTTCATTTGTTTACACATGCTTTTTTCAAGGCTCTGCTTTTTTTATGCGCAGGTTCAGTCATCCACGCCATGCATCATGAACAAGATATGAGGAAAATGGGAGGTATTTGGAAAAAAGTTCCTTTTACTTATGTAGCTATGATAATAGGTACTTTAGCCATCACAGGGATAGGTATTCCAGGTACTAAAATTGGGTTTGCGGGATTTTTCTCAAAAGATGCCATTATAGAAGCTGCCTATACCGCGGGAGCAATAGGTGCAAGTGACTCAGCTACCTTTGCGTTTTGGATTGGAATTATTGCTGCTTTCATGACCGCTTTCTACAGCTGGCGTCTGATATTTATGACCTTTAATGGTAATTACAGAGGCGATCAGAAGACTTATGACCATGCGCATGAGAGCCCTCTGAATATGTTAGTTCCATTAGGCTTATTATCTGTCGGTGCGATAATCGCTGGTGTTCTGTTTTATTCTAAGTTTATGGGTAATTATGGTGATTTTTGGAATGGCTCACTAGTAATGGACCATTCAGATCACCATGTCAGTATGTCCACAGAAAATCTATATGCTGCTGCTGAGGTATCAGTGTTAACTGGAATTGAAGCTACTAAACACAGCGGTATATTTGGATGGTTGTTTAATTTAGTTCATGGATATCCTTTCTGGGTATTGTTGTTGCCACTTTTAGTATCTATTTCAGGATTTTCACTGGCATTTCTAATGTACATGCGTGGTGGGGGTGCATCAAAGCATATTAGTTATATTGAAGATAATGGTGGTTCACCTTTATACAACTTCCTTCTAAACAAATGGTATATCGATGAGGTTTATGAAATTATTTTTGTAAAGTGGGTCAGAAAAATGGGAGATATTTTCTGGAAAATAGGGGATCAAAAAATAATTGACGGTTTTGGCCCCAACGGAATTTCTTTGGCAGTTTCCCGTACTTCAAAACGTCTTTCAAAATTACAATCAGGTTATCTATACCATTATGCTTTTTTTATGTTATTGGGCGTCGCATTGATAGTAATCGTGGTGTTTAGTAAGGTAGGGGGCTAGTAATATGTTTGAAAACTACCCAATACTTTCTTTAATAACGTTTATTCCTTTAGCAGGTGCTCTTTTATTAATATTTATGGCTCGCGTTTCAAGTTTAGAAGCACAAGAACAACTCTCTCAAAATGCTCCTCGTGTTGCTCTAGTAATTTCTTGTGCCGTATTTTTCCTTGCAACGGTGTTAACATTTGACTTTGATAATACCCAGCCAGGATTCCAATTTGTAGAGACAACAAAATGGCTTGGAGGAGGAATTGATTTTAGACTTGGTGTTGATGGCATCTCAATATTATTTGTATTGTTGACCACTTTCTTGACCCCCCTTTGTATTCTTGCCAGTGAAAAATCGATAGTATCTCGAAAGTTAGAATACATGGTAGCTTTCTTAATTTTAGAAACCTTAATGATAGGTACCTTTGTTTCCTTAGATTTAATTCTTTTTTATCTTTTCTTTGAGGCCGTACTTATTCCTATGTTCATAATCATTGGGGTTTGGGGAGGAAAAAATAGAGTTTATGCAAGTTACAAATTTTTCCTTTACACGCTTTTAGGGTCAGTCTTAATGCTAGCAGCAATCATGTGGATATACAGCTATAGCAGTGTAATCTTAGGTGCCGCCTCAACTAATATAGAAGTATTAATTAATGAGTTGAGTATTCCAAAACAAACACAAAAATTGTTATGGTTAGCGTTTTTTGCATCTTTTGCTGTAAAAATGCCAATGTGGCCAGTGCATACTTGGCTTCCAGATGCCCACGTTGAAGCCCCTACAGCAGGTTCCGTTATTCTTGCAGGTATATTGTTAAAGCTAGGGGGATATGGTTTCCTGAGGTTTTCACTAACTTTATTTCCTAATGCCTCGCTGGAGTTGGCGCCATTAATTTTTTGGATGTCGGTAATAGCAATTATATACACCTCACTTATTGCTTATCGACAAAATGATATCAAAAAGCTGATAGCGTATTCATCAGTCGCCCATATGGGTTTTGTTACAATGGGTATATTTACATTTAATATTCAAGGGCTGCAGGGCGGAATTTATCAAATGTTATCTCATGGTATTATTTCAGGAGCATTATTTTTCTGTGTTGGAGTTATATATGATAGAATGCACACGCGAGAAATCTCTAATTATGGTGGTCTAGTTAAAAGGATGCCCATATATGCTGCTTTTTTCATGCTATTTACAATGGCAAATATAGGCTTACCCGGCACCTCAGGTTTTGTTGGTGAGATGCTCACAATGATTGGAGCATACCAAGTTAGCCCATGGATTGCTCTGGGTGCTGCAATGGGAATGATCTTTTCAGCGGTTTATGCGTTACATCTATATAGGGAGGTTATTTTTGGAGAACAAAAAAATTCTGCTCTCGATGACATTAAAGACATAAATGTAAGAGAATTAATAGTACTAACTCCTTTAGCGTTTCTAACTATCTTATTGGGTGTTTACCCTTCACTTATAACGGACATAACGTCTGTTTCTGTTGAAAATTTAATTATTAATTTTAACGCTGCTACTTCGTTAAACGGAAATTAAAATTATGTTTAATACAATTGCATTATTTGCACCTCAATTGGTTCTAGCCTTTTTTGCCTCGCAGCTTTTATCGACAGGAGCCTTTGCAAAGAAAAATATATCTATAGGTATACGTAATTTTTCTATATTTGTCTTGTTGGTCTACTCTCTAACTGGTTTTATTTTAGGTCAACCTACTGGAACAGCTTTCAAAGGTGCACTAATTATTGATAATTTTAGTCACTACATGAACTTAATAATTGGTTTATCTGCAGCCGCAGCCTTAGCCTTATCTAAAAGCTTTTTTCAAATTGAAAAACTTGATCGATTTGAATTTTCTATTTTGGTACTTTATTGCACTCTTGGAATGAGTATTATGGTATCTGCTAATACTCTTCTAGCATTGTATATTGGCATAGAAATGCAGTCTTTATCGCTGTATGTAATGGCTGCTTTTAATCGTGATAGTTTAAGGTCTTCCGAATCTGGTTTGAAATATTTTGTTTTGGGTGCTCTCTCGTCAGGACTTCTTCTTTATGGTGCATCACTGATATATGGCTTTACAGGTTCTATTGAATTTACTCAAATTTCTGAGGCCTTATCGTCTGGTGCATCTCCGGGAGTTACAGCAGGCATGGTATTTTTACTTTGTGGGTTGGCATTTAAAATCTCAGCTGCTCCCTTTCATATGTGGACACCTGATGTTTATGAGGGCGCACCAACACCTGTTACTGCGTTTTTTGCATCAGTGCCCAAATTTGCTGCTATGGCATTAATCGCCCGCCTTTTAGTAGGCCCATTTGAAGGCATAGTTAGTCAATGGCAGCAAGTTATTGTAATATTTGCTGTTTTATCAATGTTTATTGGTGCTATCGGAGCATTAGTTCAGGTAAATATAAAGCGCCTTATGGCTTATTCATCTATAGCTAATATGGGGTTTGCCCTAGTTGCATTGTCTGCGGGAACTGAAACTGGTGTGAAAGGTATGCTGATATTTATGAGTATATATGTTGTATCAGTTATTGGAATATTTGCTTGCATACTTCAAATGAGAATTCGCGATGGTATGGTTGAAAATATTAATGATCTAGCGGGACTATCAAGCACAAACAGAAGTTTAGCTGTGGTACTAACAATTTTCTTATTCTCAATCATGGGCATACCCCCGTTACTAGGTTTTTTTGGCAAGTTTTTTGCCTTCATACCAGCAATAGAAGCAGGTATGGTTTGGCTGGTCGTCTTAGCCCTCATAGCCTCTGTAATTGGCGCTTTTTATTATTTGCGTTTAGTGAAAATAATCTGGGGGGACGAGAGTGAGCATGATTTTGTTGAGGCTCCTAAAACTCTTAAAAGTATAGCTTTAATCTCGTCTTTATTAGTTTTTCCCGTTTTGATACTTCCGTTAGTTTCAATACCCACCCAAAGTCTAATATCTAGGGCTGCGAGCAGTTTATTTTGATGTGAAAATTATCCAAAAAGAAAGCATTGATTCAACTAACGCCTATGCTAAGCTTTTATTGGAAACTGAGCATAAGTCCCCTTTTTGGATAGCAGCTGAACGCCAAACTAATGGGCGAGGGCGTTATCAAAGAAAATGGATAAGTGATAAGGGTAATTTATTTTGTTCAAGAGTTTATTCGGTAGGTAATGATCTAAAACATTCATCTAATTTGAGCTTCGTAGCAGCCTTGGCGGTTGCAGAAACATTATTAAAATTTGTATCCCCAGAAACAATTAAAATTAAGTGGCCTAATGATGTTCTACTGCGAGGTAAGAAGGTTTCAGGAATATTACTAGAAAGCTTCAATTATAGAAATAAAAATTACATAATCATAGGAATAGGAATTAATTTGTCACATCATCCTGAAGGTAATTTATACCCTGCAACAAATCTATTAGATAATATAACTGCTAAATCTCTCAAACTTTCGCCTTCAGGAATTCTTGATTTATTAGTTGATAGATTTGAAACCATTAACGAAATCTATTTAAAAGAAGGTTTTACTGCTGTAAGAGAGCAGTGGCTAAAGTTAAGTCATAATATTCCAGGGGAAGTAGAGGTTAAACTATTTAATGAGAATTTCTCTGGAAGAGCAATGGGAATTGATTTAAATGGGTCATTGCTTGTTACCTTGCCGGATGGCACCATACGTAATGTAAGTGCTGGCGATGTTTTTTTTGGTAGTGAAGAGGATAAGGACTAATTGATATGTTGCTTGTAATAGATACTGGTAATACGAATACCCTTTTTGCAATACATGATGGTGATAAGTGGTTAGTTGAGTGGCGCATTGCGACTGATGCATCCCGCACTGCTGATGAATATGCAGTATGGTTTCATCAATTAATGAGCATGCAAAAAATGCAAATAAATGATATTAAAACTTGCGTTATTTCATCAGTCGTTCCTCAATCACTTTTCAATATGCGAAACCTTGCTAGACGGCATTTAAATGTGGAGCCTATTGTTGTTGGTGATGAAGGAATTGATATTGGAGTAGCTATCGATATAGATAACCCAAAAGAGGTTGGTTCTGACAGGTTGGTAACAGCGTTGGGAGCATTGCAAAAATATGAGGGCAATCTATTAATTGTCGACAGTGGTACAGCAACCACTTTTGATATTATTTCAAAAGATAAGCTTTTCGAGGGAGGAATCATAGCCCCTGGAATAAACCTTTCAGTTCGCGCCTTACATGAGGCATCTGCACAATTACCTAGAATTGCAATTTTAAAGCCTGATCGTGTAGTTGCAAAAAATACGGTCGAAGCCATGCAATCAGGTATTTTTTTTGGATATATTAGTTTGATAGACGGGTTGATTGATAAAATTTTGAGTGAGGATGGTCGTAACTTTACTGTTATCGGCACGGGCGGTGTGGCCTCCTTATTTAAGGGTGAAGCAAAATCTATCCAATATTATGACTCAAATCTAACTATTGATGGCCTTTTAGAAATAGCGCGTTTGAATAAGTAGTTTATTTATGTCTAAAAAAGCAAAAAACGAATTAATATTCTTACCTCTTGGCGGTTGCGGTGAAATTGGAATGAATCTTAATCTCTATGGATTTGGTCCTGAGAATAATCGAAAATGGATAATAGTTGATATTGGCGTTACTTTTGGTTCAGCAGATACTCCCGGTGTGGAAATAATTATGCCAAATATTGACTTTATTTTATCTATTAAAAGTAACTTATTAGGTATTATATTGACACATGCACATGAGGATCATATGGGAGCTTTAGCTCGCCTGTGGCCTCAATTGACATGTCCAATTTATGCTACTCCATTTACTATGTATCTTGTTAAAGATAGGTTGTCTGAATTTAATTTGTTAGGTTTGGTAGAATTAAATACAATTGAATTAAAGAGTAAATTTAACTTAGGTCCATTCGCTTTTGAATTCATTAACATGACGCACTCAATAGCTGAGCCAAATGCATTATCCATAAAAACTGAATTAGGTACAATATTGCACACTGGTGATTGGAAAATAGATGAACATCCGCAAATAGGTGAACCGATAGACTCAAAGTCCTTAAAGCATTTGGGTAAATCTGGGGTTCTTGCGATGGTTTGTGATAGTACGAATGTGTTTTCTGAGGGTTTCTCTGGAAGTGAGCAAAATGTAAGAGAAGAATTAGTAAAGCTAGTAAGTGAGTATCCAAATGTTGGAATTTCAGTTGCATCCTTTGCTTCAAACATTGCGAGGCTTGAATCTGTAATGATTGCAGCTAAATTAAATGGTCGGTCAGTCTGTTTAGTTGGCCGCTCTATGAAAAGAATGGTAGGTGCGGCAAAAAGTATTGGTATGTTATCAGGCGTAGATCAATTTATCACAGAGGATGAAGCCAATGCTATCCCTGCATCACATGTTTTATATCTATGCACAGGTAGTCAGGGTGAGCCACGTGCTGCACTCTCCAGAATTGCTAATAGCGAGCATAGGAATGTAAAGTTTCATAAAGGGGATGTCGTTATATTTTCTTCAAAAGTTATTCCGGGGAATGAAGTGAGTATCTATGCCTTGCAAAATAAACTAGCCGAAAAAGGTATTGAAATTATCACCGAAAAAATGAGAAACATCCATGTCTCTGGACATCCTTGCCGTGAAGAACTAAAAAAGATGTATGAGTGGGTGAAGCCTATAGTGTCTATTCCCGTACATGGTGAAAGACGTCATTTAATCGAACACTCTAAACTATCTAAGCTTTTGGGAGTAAAACACTCTGTGGCACCAAAAAATGGAGAAATGTATAAAATTAATAAAAATGGCGTTGAACTTATCGATGTTGTTACTTCCGGGCGACTACACCAAGATGGTTCATTTATAGTATCTGATGATGATGCGGGCTTAAGGACAAGAAGGAAAATGGCGTATTCGGGCCATGTAAGTTTGAGTTTAGTTTATAACGTAAAGGGGAATATACTATCTGGACCTGAGCCACGTGCAGTTGGAATAGCTACCGGGCATGATGGCAGTTTAGTTGAGAGTTTATTGGATGGAGTTTCTGATGTGGCTGAATTAACGTTCAATAGCTTAAGTGCTAAAACTTATAGGGATGAGGATTTAGTTGAGGAAAAGTTAGTTTCTAAAATAAAGAGGTATGTTAAGGATAGAACTGGTAAGCGTACGCAAGTCGAAGTTATTGTGCATAAGGTAGTATGATCATGTCTAAGAGTTTTCTGGGTCCTTTGAATCATGTAGGTGTAGCTGTTCCTGATATTTATAAGGCTATAGATTTTTATGAAAATATTTTAGGAGTTGAAGGTATAACTACTCCAATTGACTTGCCTTCTCAAGGAGTAACGTATTCTTTTGTTAATTTACCCAGTGGTCAAGTTGAATTAATTCAACCATATGGTGAAAACTCACCAATTCATAAATTTCTTAGTAAAAACCCTAAAGGGGGACAGCATCATATATGTTTCGAGGTAGCTGATATATATAGGGCTAGTGACGAAATGAAAGAAAAGGGAATGAGAGTTCTCAATGAGCCTCGCATTGGCGCTCATGGCACCTTAGTAGTTTTTTTGCACCCAGGAGACTCTGGGGGAGTTCTGATTGAACTAATGGAAACTCCTTTAAATTCACATTAGGTAGTAATTATGTCTGTATTCTCATTATTTGTTGTTTATCTTCTTATATGGTGGGTAACACTTTTTGCGGTACTTCCTTTTGGGGTGGTGGGTCAAATTGAAAAGGGTGAGATTGTGAATGGATCAGAGCTAGGAGCCCCTGCAGAAAGTAAGATAAAAAAGAAAGCCGTAATTACCACGGTTGTTGCTACAATTATATGGCTATTGGTGTGCTCTATTATAATCAGTGGTTTATTAAGTTGGGATATTTTAGCAGAACTTTTTAATATTGATAAGTTGTCCGAAGAATAGCAGTTATCCTATGTTTTTGTTGTTTAACTAAATTAAATACAGTTATTTATTCTCTAAAAAATAATTTCAATAATGTATCGATTTCATTGGTTTTATTGGTTTACGTTAGTATAATCTATTTTCAACCGATTAATATAATGGATTATCATTATGCGTTTATCTAACTATTTTTTACCATTATTGAAGGAAACCCCTTCTGAAGCAACTATAGCGTCCCATAGATACATGCTTAGGGCTGGGATGGTTAAACAAGATAGCGCCGGGATATACATCTGGCTTCCTCTTGGCTTCAAGGTTTTAAAAAAAATAGAAAAAATTGTGCGGGAAGAACAGAATAAAGCTGGAGCAGTAGAAATTTTGATGCCTACCATACAGTCATCGATTCATTGGAAAGAAACTGGTAGGTATGATGCTTATGGACCTGAAATGCTCAGAATTAAGGATAGAGGTGATAGAGAGTTGCTATATGGGCCTACCAATGAGGACATGATAACGGATATGTTTCGTACTTATATCAAGTCTTATAAAGACTTGCCTCAAAATCTTTATCACATACAATGGAAATTTCGTGATGAAAGAAGACCGCGATTTGGGGTCATGCGCGGACGTGAATTTCTAATGAAAGATGCTTACAGTTTTGATGTTGATTTGGAGGGTGCACGACTTTCCTACAACAAGCAATTTGTGGCCTATTTAAATACATTCGATAGACTAGGATTAAAAGCAATTCCACTGCGGGCTGATACAGGACCAATTGGTGGGGACCTTTCACATGAGTTTCTTATTTTAGCTGAAACAGGTGAGAGTAAGGTTTATTGTCATTCAGACCTGCTTGATATGGAGGCCCCAGGTTCTGTTATGGAAAAGGATTTGCAAGAAGTTGTAGATAGCAGAACCTCTTTTTATGCGCGAGCAGATGATATGCATGACCAGACTAAGTTTGATGAGATACCGAAAAATAAACAAGTGGTGGCAAGGGGTATCGAGGTAGGACATATTTTTCAGTTTGGTGATAAGTATTCAAAACCCATGAATGCTAATGTGCAGGGAGCCAATGGTAGAGTTAGTCCTGTAATGATGGGTTCTTATGGCGTTGGAGTATCAAGACTGGTGGGTGGTATCATTGAGGCAAGTCATGATGAAAATGGAATTGTATGGCCAAAATCAGTAACTCCATTTGGAGTTGGAATTATTAACCTAAAAGTTGGTGATGTTGATGTTGATAGGGTCTGTGAAGAGCTCTATGAAATATTTGAAAGATCTGGAATTGAACCCCTTTATGATGATAAAAACGATAGGGGAGGTCAAAAATTTGCTCGAATGGATTTGATCGGTTTGCCATATCAGATTATTGTAGGGCCCAGGGGATTAAAAGATGATATAGTTGAAGTTAAAGTGAGAGTTTCTGGAGAGAAAAAGGAACTGAGTTTGGAAAATGCTGTTAACTATATCATAAGTGAATATAAAAGTGTAATTTGAATGGGAAAAAATGGCGAAACAAAATTACCCTTAATTCAATCTAATAGTCCTTTTGGAGTAATTGAACGAAAGATATCATTCAGATACCTTCGTTCAAAAAAAAATCAGGGCGGTGTGGGCCTCATATCTTTAATATCCTTTATCTGTATTATGTTGGCAATAGCAGCTATGATCATAATAATGTCAATTATGAACGGGTTCCGCGATGAGATGATTAAGCTCACGATAGGTTCAGAGGGGCATATGTTTGTTGCTTTACCAAACCCTGAGCCGAATAAGCAGTATATTGAATTGCTGGAAAAAGATTTATCATCCTTGTCTGGTATTGAAGGCGCTTTTCAGTTCAACCAAAACTTTACGGGGATACAAGCAAATAGTCAGTTTGGTTTAGCTAAGGTTATTGGTATCTCACCTAATAATTTAAAAGATTTTGAGCTCATTGTGTCAAATATTATTGAGGGTTCAATTCAAAAGCCTCCCTTCAGTTTAAAGCAAGAGAATATGATAACAATTGGATCGGGGTTAGCAAATTCATTTGGACTTAAAGTTGGT
Source organism: Hellea sp. (assembly GCA_042093735.1). Classification (GTDB taxonomy): domain Bacteria; phylum Pseudomonadota; class Alphaproteobacteria; order Caulobacterales; family Maricaulaceae; genus Hellea. The sequence goes on from JBELEM010000006.1 coordinate 49,601, forward strand.
GATAGCATAGTAATTTATTCTCCTAACTCGCGGCAAACCATTAGCGGTCCAATGCCAATAAAAAAGTCTTATATTATAGGGGCAATTTTTAAATTAGGACTCTACCAGGCTGATTTATCAAATATTTATATGGATATAGGCCAAGCTAGCTTGCTGTTTAATAAAGGACTTCATTCCGGGGAGATTCAGATTCGTTTGTCGAATCCGGATGAATTAGATAAAATACGAAATGAGATATTAAGAATTATCGATAAACCAGTTATCATCCAATCTTGGAAAGATCGTAATGCATCCACAGCAACTGCTCTCAGAACTGAACAAATAGCAATGCGTTTTATCTTTATGATTGTTGTAATAATTGCTGTTTTTCCAGTGTTGGCCTCTATGATAATGTTGGTAAAAAATAAATCAAAAGATATAGCCGTTCTGCGCACTTTAGGGGTTTCTAGGGCGGCTATTTTGAGAATATTTTTTATGACTGGAGTGTCAATAGGCTCTGTGGGTACTCTTTCAGGCGTTATGTTGGGAATATTATTTTGTTCAAATGTAGATCATATCCAATCAGTTTTAGAGTTTGTTACAGGTGTGGAGTTGTTTCCTGAGGACGTGTATCAATTATCAGGGGGAATTCCCTCTAAAGTAATTTGGGGTGAAGTTTTTGGGGTGGCATTTTGGGGATTTTTAATATCAGCGCTTGCAACATTCTTTCCTGCATTGACTGCCTCACGCATAGATCCAGTGGACGCATTGCGCTATGACTAAAATAAACCCAATTTTGGCAGTTCGGAACCTTAAAAAATACTATTCAACTGGTTCAAAGGTATTGAAAGTCCTTGATGGGGTAGAGCTTGATATTTATCCAGGCGAAGTAGTTGGATTAGTCGGCCCTTCAGGATCGGGAAAGTCGACTTTATTGCATTCTATAGGGTTGTTAGAAGAACCTACTTCAGGGAAAATAATTATTGATGGTCTCAATTGTAATAAACTCAGTGGTAGGAAGCGAACGTTAGTACGCAGAGAATCTATAGGTATGGTTTATCAGTTTCATCATTTACTTAAAGAGTTCTCTGCACTTGATAATGTAATAATACCGCAAATGGTAGCGGGAAAAAGTATTGAAGAATCGCGAGATGAGGCTATGCGGTTGCTCAAGACCTTGGGATTAGAAAGTAGATTTTATCACATGCCTGGCCAGCTTTCAGGTGGTGAACAGCAGCGCGTTGCTATTGCTCGCGCTATATCAAATAAACCTAAGATTTTATTAACCGACGAACCTACAGGTAATCTAGACCCAGAAACTTCTCTAAAGGTCTTTGAGCAATTATTAGCTTTGAGTATTGATGAGAAAGTTACTGTATTAGTTGCAACTCATAATATGAATTTCATAAACTATATGAATAGAGTTTTAACTTTTCATAAGGGAAAGGCCGTTCCTTTTTAGGCGTTTAATCGAGCTCAATATTTGCATCTTATTAAATATTATTTGAACTTTCGAAGTAATTATAAAAAAGTATTCCTACAATAATAATTGCTACAGTTCCTATGGCATTAAGTGGTTGATTTATTGCTGCTAACACTATCATGGTAAATGTTATAATTAAATAAAAAGCCGGAATAAGTGGATAGCCAAATGTTCTGTATGGACGATTTAAATCAGGTTCTTTCTTGCGTAAAATAAATACGCCGAGAATTGCTAGAAAACTATTTAAAGCAAGTATCATTCCCGCAAAAATTATAATTGTTTCAAAACTAGATGTGAGAATATATATTAAAGCCACTAAAGATTGAAAAAAAATTGCATTTTTTGGGATATCTGACTTGTTAACCTTAGACAAGAAGCCAAGCGAATTGAAGTCTTCACCTATTGCTTGTAGAGCCCGTGGTCCAGCTATTATCATAGCGCTAATAGTTGAAACTAATAATAAGCAAAGCATCATTCCGACAACAGCAGCCCCATTTGCACCAAATATATTTGTCGCCGTGATATACCCAATCTCTATTTTGCCCTCTAGCTCTGCTATTGGTGAAGTATATACGAAGGCAAGATTCAGTAGTAAGTAGAGGGCCATTACAATAGCTGTGCCGCTTATTAGGATCTTTGGAAGCTCTTTTTGGGGTCTTTCTAGCTCGCTTGTTATATAAACAGCAGCATTCCATCCTGTGTAAGCATAAGAGACGTAAATTAACGAAATTCCAAATGCTGTACTGGTAAAAATGTTCAAATCACCCTTTTGCGGTAAAAATGAAATAGATTGTGGTTCTGGAGTGATCGTGAAGGCGCAAAAGCAAAAACCAACAATTAGAAGAATTTTTATGGATGTAAACCCTATTTGAAATTTACTGCTGATATCTTTGTTTTTGACGTGAATTAGTGTTATGGTAATAACTAAAAAACATGCAATTATTTTTTTAACCCAAATTGGCTGTGATCCGAATATAATTGCTGTACTATAGTCACTGAACGCTAAAGCAACTGCAGCTATGGGAGCTGCGAAGCCTATTACAGTTGATATCCATCCTGATATAAAGCCAGCAAGTGGGTGATATATTCTTCCTAAAAAATTATATTCCCCTCCTGATCGGGGAAGGGCTGCACCAAGTTCAGCATATGTTGCAGCTCCGCATAGAGCTGCAATGCCACCAATAGCCCAAAGTAAAAGTATAAGAAATATTGATTTTATATCGACTAGTTGGAAACCAATAGATGTGAACACACCGGTTCCTATCATATTTGCAATTATAATCGAGGTTGCTGCTGTTTTACTGTAATAAGTTCTCATGATGTCACAATGCTTTTCAGATTAGCAGCTGTCCATGATTATTTGATGTTGACACACCACTGTATTTATATAAGAACAAAAGGTGAACATTGCTATTTTATCATATTGATAACATATTATTGGAGATTTTATATGAAACAGTTGCTATTAGATGTTATAAATGGCTTGGTTATGGCTGGTTTTGTAGTTACGACAACTTTATGGTTTATTGTTATTGGAGGATAACCTCCTATAAAGAGGGAGGGCTAAGTGGCAAGATCGCCAGTTTTTGTTCATCTTAGATCTAGATCTCCTTATTCATTACTTGAAGGTGCTTTAAAGATCGAGGAGACAGCCCAGCTGTCTCGCAGAATGGGTATGCCTGCTCTAGCACTTACCGATACTAACAATATGTGCGGCGCTCTCGAGTTTTCAGAAGTTATGTCAAATGAGGGTATACAACCTATTATTGGACTAACTCTTAACATTGACACTGTGAAAGAAACAAACATAGGACACTCTAATAAAGTAGTCGATGGAACCTTAGTGCTTTTAGCTAAAAATGAAATTGGCTACGGCAATCTGATGAAAATGAGTAGTTCAGCTTTTCTAGATGTTGAAGCCTATGATTTACCTCACTTTAAGTCACCGCAGCTCTCATCTTTCTCCGATGGCCTTATTGCTCTTACTGGAGGTCCAGAAGGAGTTTTAAATAAACTTATTATTCAAGGGCAGTTGGATCAAGCAGAAGAATGGTTAGATAGCCTATTAGCTATATATTCGAATAATTTATATATTGAGTTGCAAAGACACGGATTAAAAGAAGAACTAATAGCAGAAAAGCATTTAATTAACTGGGCTTATTCTAAAGGAATAAGATTAGTTGCTACTAATGAGCCTTACTTTATTAATCCTGATATTTTTGAACCCCACGACGCTCTTTTAGCTATGCAGGAGGGTTCATATATTCTTGAGAAAGATAGAAGAAGACTTACCCGTCAGCATTACTTTAAATCATCAGAGGAGATGGTTGAATTATTTAAAGATATACCAGAAGCAATTGAGAACACTATTAATATTTCTAAAATGTGCTTAGTCAAGTCAGTAAAGCGCGATCCAATTCTTCCTAGTTTTAGTGATGGTTCCCTTAGTGAAGGGGATATTCTTGATCATCAAGCACGTGAAGGACTTAGGAGTCGATTATCTAAGATTAAATTATCAGCTCCTGAAAGTGATTATGTTAAAAGATTAGAGTTTGAAATTAAGATAATTCGCCAAATGGGTTTTCCTGGTTATTTTTTAATAGTTTCTGATTTTATAAAATGGGCTAAGTCGCAAGGGATTCCAGTTGGACCTGGCCGAGGGTCTGGAGCTGGATCCGTTGTTGCATGGGCTTTAGATATTACCGATTTAGACCCACTCAAGTATGGACTTCTCTTTGAAAGATTTTTAAATCCAGAGAGAGTTTCTATGCCTGACTTCGACATAGATTTCTGTCAAGAAAGACGTGGTGAGGTAATCAAATATGTTCAAGAAAAGTATGGCGAAGACCAAGTAGCTCATATTATTACATTTGGAACTCTCCAAGCTAGAGCGGTAGTTAGAGATGTCGGTAGAGTTATGCAAATGCCGCTACCTCAAGTTGATCGTTTAGCTAAGCTTGTGCCTTCAAATCCTGCAAATCCTGTATCATTAAGCGAAGCGGTTCAAATGGAAAAGGGGTTACGTGATGCGAGAGCTGAAGACCCGGCGGTGAGAAAGTTGCTTGATACCGCGCTTAAACTTGAGGGCTTGTACCGAAACGCATCAACACATGCGGCTGGTGTTGTTATTGGGGATAGGCCTCTGACTGAATTGATTCCATTATACCGCGACCCTAGATCTGATGTACCTGCTACTCAATTTACAATGAAGTGGGCAGAAAAGGCTGGCTTGGTTAAATTCGATTTTCTTGGATTAAAAACATTAACTGTAATCGATAGGTGTGTTAAGTATTTATCTAAGCAGGGCATAAAGGTAGACTTAGAAAATTTAGATACGTCATCTCCCGCTGCTTACACGCCTTTATCAGAAGGGCTCTCAGCCGGTATTTTTCAACTTGAGAGCTCTGGAATGCGAGATGTTTTAAGAAAAATGGCGCCGGATAGTATCGAGGAACTAACTGCCTTAATTTCTTTATACCGGCCAGGTCCGATGAAGAATATTCCTATGTATATTGATCGAAAATATGGAAGATCTAAAATTGAATATCCACATGAAAGCTTAAAAGGTATTCTTAAGGAGACATATGGGGTTATAATATATCAAGAGCAAGTTATGCAAATAGCCCAAGTTCTCTCTGGTTATTCTCTTGGAGAAGCTGATCTATTAAGACGTGCAATGGGTAAAAAAGACCAAGATGAGATGAATAGGCAAAGATCACGTTTTGTCGATGGGGCAGCTATTAATGGTATTGACGAACAACTTTCGAATTCAATTTTTGATTTAGTTAATGAGTTTGCTGGTTATGGGTTTAACAAATCACATGCTGCAGCATATGCTATGATTTCTTTTCAAACCGCTTACCTTAAAGCGTTTTATCCAACTGAATTTATTGCATCTATTATGTCTATGGACATAACTAACTTAGATAAATTAGCTCAGTTTTTCCAAGAAGCTAAAAGAATGGGAATTGAGGTCCAGTTACCTTGTGTGAATAGATCTAAAGCTGATTTTGATGTAAGTAATGGAAAAGTATTGTATGCTCTAGGTGCCTTGAAAAATGTAGGGGTTGAAGCAATGCGCCATGTAGTCGAAGTTAGGAGCGACGGCGGAGATTTTATCGATTTATTTGATTTCGCGAGAAGGGTTGATACACGAATTGTCAATAAGAGGGCTTTTGAAAATTTAGCACGTGGGGGAGCTTTTGATTGTTTAGAGCCTAATCGTGCAAAAGCTTTCTCATCTTCATTGATTTTGCAACAAATTGGTTCAAGGTCTGCTCAGGAAAAAGCTAGTGAGCAAGCTAATTTATTTTCTGGAGAAGTTGACTTTATGGTTGAGCCAGACTTACCAAATGTAACTGCTTGGACTGGTTTAGAGCAGTTGGATAATGAGCTTAGTGCAATCGGATTTTACCTTGGAGGACATCCATTAGATGCATTTTTACCTGCCCTAGAAAGAAAGAAAGCCATTATGGCTATCGATCTAGAAAATTTTTGTAATTCTGGTGGAAGAGCAGTGCGTTTGGCTGGTGTTGTTAGAAAACGTCAAGAGCGTGTTAGTAAAAGAGGTAAAAGATTTGCATTTATGAGTATATCAGATCCTACAGGTGATTTTGAAGTTTTAGTGGGTGAAGATCTTTTAGTGTCTAATAGAACAATAATGGACCCTGGGACACTTTTAGAGCTTACAGCAAAAGCTGAAGTAAGAGATGGAGAAGTCAGGCTTTTTGCAAATACTATCAATTTACTTGAACTCAAAGAAGAGAAGAATACTGCTAAAGGTTTAGAAATTAGACTTAGGTCGGCAGAGTTATGTGTTCTTGATGAATTTGAAAAGGTTTTATTATCACTAAAAGATGTTCCATCTAAAGCCAAAGGTTTCATAGATATATTAATTCCTATAAGTAGTTCTAGAGAGGGACACTGGAGACTTAGTGGTAGCTTTGGAATTGATATTGCCTTTCAGAAAGCAATTAAGGCTAATAGTTTTGTAGAACTTGTAACCGAGGTGGATTAAATATTTCGGTAATTTTAGGTCTTATATTAATACAGATTATTGAAATTATACTTGATAATTTCATATCATTAGTGTTTCAGTGTTGTTGTTAAAACAAAAAGAATGGTAAATAATCCAAAATTTCATTAAAAAATTAGCAGTTAGGCCTTTAGTGTTTTGGCCACCATTAATAGTTTTTTTAACCTTTGTTTTCTTGAGTATTTTTAATGAAGTTAGATTTTTGCGTATTACTACTTTCGTTAATGATAAGATACTAGACTCTTTTTCCAGCATGTTTAGCCTTGCTGCTTTCTTCTTTTTAGTCACATGCATCTGGGCTGCACTATCCCAACTGGGTAATGTAGTCATTGGCGGTAAAGGGTCAAAACCAATATTACCTTTCTGGAGTTGGGTCTCTGTCACGTTAACGACAACACTTGCTGTTGGGATTTTGTTCTGGGGAACTGCTGAGCCTTTATTCCATTTGTATGACACAGGGATTTCAAGTATTGTTCCGGCTTCAGATGAAGCACTTAGGTTTTCAATGTCTTCATTGTATATGCATTGGTCATTTACACCTTATGCAATTTATACTTTGCCGGGTCTAACTTTTGCTCTTGTCTATTATAATCTTAAATTACCGTTTTCACTTTCAGCACCTATTAGCGTTCTAACGAGAAGGCAAGTTCCCTCAACGATATCACAAATAGTTGACGGTATAGCGTTATTGGCTTTATTATTAGGACTTTCTGCTAGTTTAGGTTCTGGTATTCTTTCAATATCTGGAGGTATTTCAAGGTTATGGCCTTTTGAAGCTAATGGTAGTTTTTTAGGAGTTGTAACTTTTGTAATTGTTTTTTCTTTTTTTATCTCTTCAGCAAGCGGCCTTCATAAAGGAATAAAGTTACTTGCAGACTTAAATATTAAATTATTTTTGATAATTATAGTTTTTATATTTTTTGCGGGCCCAACATTTAAAATTTTGAATATTTCATTTGCTTCATTAAAAGATTTTTCTTTTGAGTTTCTACCCCGTTCACTATTGATGGAACCTTTTGATAATAAGGCCTGGCTTAATGACTGGACTGTTTTTTATTTTGCAAATTGGATGGCTTGGGCTCCTCTTGCTGCTTTATTTTTAGGAAAAATTTCTCTTGGGTATACAGTAAGGCAGTATATCTTGGTTAATTTATTTATACCTGCTTTGTTCTCGATTATTTGGATGAGTGTTTTTGGAGGTTTAACTTTAGTTTTAGAGGAAAACAATCCGAATGCACTCAACAATGTTTTAAATTTTATGGGGCCGGAGCATGTTCTTTATAAAGTTTTAGAGTTTTTACCTTTTACAATATTTTTAGTAATAATTATTTGTATAGTTTCATTTTTATCTTATGTGACTGCTGCTGACTCAAATATGGATGTAATTTCCGACCTTTGTTTAAAACCTGATCAAGTTAATCCCGAGCGTTATAAAATAATACTTAAATTTATTTGGTCCTTACTAATTGGATTTACAGCATGGATAATGATATCTTTATCTGGGATTGAGGGCATAAAAATGCTATCAAACTTAGGCGGACTTCCTTCACTTTTTATTATTATTATTTTTAATTTAGTACTAATCATTTTAGGAACAATAAAGATAAAAAATTTATAGTTATTTTTGAGTTTATTTTATTTAAATAATGCCTTGCATACACGGAAATTAGCATTATAGAACACACAAAATCGCGTGTAGGTGAGGGTTTCATACATATAGTATTTAATCCATTCCGGTGGGAAAGATAATTCTATCTGTCTCCACACCCTGCACAGGCCAACCGGAACAAGGAGATATCCATGGCTTTACCTGAATTTTCAATGCGTCAGCTATTAGAGGCTGGGGTTCACTTTGGTCATCAAACACATCGATGGAATCCTAAAATGGCACCATACATTTTTGGAGCCCGTTCTGGAATACATATTATGGATCTTTCGCAAACAGTTCCATTATTACACCAAGCACTTGTTCAAGTACGAGAAGTAGCTTCGAAAGGTGGTAGAGTATTGTTCGTTGGAACGAAGCGTGCCGCTTCTGAGCCTGTCGCTGTTGCTGCTAAAAGGTGTGCGCAATATTACGTTAACCATAGATGGTTAGGCGGTATGTTAACAAATTGGCAAACAATATCCGGTTCGATTTCACGTTTACGTGAATTAGAAGCCTTAATGGGAGAGGGAGGTGAAGGTACTGGTCTCACAAAAAAAGAGAATTTAAAACTTACCCGCGAACTTGAAAAGCTTGATAAAGCACTGGGTGGCATCAAAGATATGGGTGGCAAGCCTGATCTGATGTTTGTTATAGATACAAACAAAGAGGGTATTGCTATCAAAGAGGCGCGGCGTTTGGGTATACCTGTTATTGCTATTCTCGACACAAACTCAAATCCTGCTTCCGCAGACATGCCTATACCAGGTAATGATGATGCGGCTCGTGCAATTCAGCTATATTGTGAGCTTGTAGCTGATGCAGTGCTAGATGGTATGACTGAGGCTCAACAGAAAATGGGGGCAGATATTGGCGAAGCTGAGAATCCGATTGAGATGGCACTTGCTTCTGAAACTCCTGTTTTGGAGGTAGAGGAACTTGGGTCTTCTGAAGTAAATTCATCTCCTGAGACTACTAAGGTGGATGAAACTATTGAAACAGTTTCTGCTGAGCCAGCTCCAGAAACGATTTCTGATAAGACAGAAGATAAAAATAAATAAAATCAGATGTCCTAGTTATCTATTTTATTAAATTTGATAAATTTAGGACCTATATAAATATTTACCAATAGGAGATATGTATTATGGCTCAAATCACAGCGGCCCTTGTAAAAGAACTTCGTGAAAAGACATCAGCAGGGATGATGGATTGTAAAAAAGCGTTGAATGAAACAGACGGAGATTTAAATGCTGCGGCAGATTGGTTGCGAACCAAAGGAATAGCTAAAGCTGATAAAAAGGCATCAAGAATAGCAGCCGAGGGATTAGTGGCTGTAGCTATAAGTGGTTCTACGGGTGCGCTTGTAGAGGTTAACTCCGAAACAGACTTTGTGGCTAGAAATGATGGCTTTCAAGCAGCTGTATTAGAAGTTGCTCAGTTAGGATTGACTGTAAATAGTAATGAAGAACTAGCATCAGCAGTCACTTCAGGTGGCGTTAATGTAACAGAAATGTTTAAGAAGCTAGTTGGTAAAATAGGCGAAAATATGTCTTTTAGGCGTATGAGTAAGCTTTCAGTTAGTCAGGGCGTTGTGGCTGGTTATATACATAATGCAGTAACCGATGGGATGGGAAAAATTGGAGTGTTGGTTGCTTTGGAAAGTTCTGGGGATAACGAAAAACTCGAGGTACTTGCTAAAAAGATTGCTATGCACGTTGCAGCTACTAACCCTTTAGCTCTTTCAGAAAGTGACTTGGATTCTTCAGTTGTTGAAAAAGAGAGAGCTATGCTCAAGGCAGAAGCTTTGGAATCTGGCAAACCGGAGGCAATTGTTGATAAAATGGTGGAAGGTAGAATGAAAAAATTCTTCAAAGAATCTGTTCTTTTAACTCAGACTTTTGTAATGGATGGTGAGCGATCTGTTTCCAAAGTTATCGAAGATGAAGCCTCGTCCATTAACTCCGATATTAAAATGGTTGCTTTTTCTAGAATGAGTTTAGGTGAAGGGATTGAAAAGAAAGAAGAAAATTTCGCTGCTGAAGTGGCAGCAGCTGTAGCAAGTTCTTAAAACAACAAACTATTTTGATAAAATATTGTCAAACTACTGGCACTATTGATTTGAATCCTTATTATCCTCTGCAGATACTTAATTTGTAGGGGATTTTTTATGGCTACAGTTTACGGTTATAACCGTGTGCTTCTAAAGCTTTCGGGCGAGGCCCTTATGGGTGATAAGCCATACGGTATAGATATTGCTATGACGTCACGAATAGCCGCTGAAGTAAAAGAAGCTCATAATAAAGGCCTACAAATAGCCTTAGTTATAGGGGCTGGCAATATATTTAGAGGGTTATCAGCAGCGGCTGGGGGTATTGAACGTTCAACTGCTGATTACATGGGTATGTTGGCCACGGTAATGAACGCGCTTGCCATGCAAAGTGCCCTCGAGCAAATTGGTGTTGATACACGAGTTCAATCAGCAATACCTATGCAAACTGTTTGCGAGAGTTATATTCGGCGGAGAGCTGTTCGCCATATGGAGAAGGGAAGAGTGGTAATTTTTGCAGCAGGTACTGGAAATCCTTACTTTACAACTGATACAGCTGCAGCACTACGAGCAGCAGAGATGGATTGTGATGTCTTAGTTAAAGGAACACAGGTTGACGGCGTCTATGATAGTGATCCAAATATTAATGAAAGTGCTTCTAGGTATAAAGAATTGAGTTACCAAAAAGTTTTAACCGACAACTTAAGAGTTATGGACTCTGCTGCGATTACATTGATGAGAGACAATGATATTCCCATTATAGTTTTTTCACTCAAAGAAAAGGGCTCTTTTGATTTAGTTATGCAGGGTTTAGGAACTTGTACTACAATTAAATCTTGATATTGGTTTAAGTAATTATTTATTAAATTAAACTTATGTGCAATGGAGAATTCATAATGGAAGATTTTGACCTAAAAGTGTTTCGTAAAAGAATGGACGGAGCTTTGTCATCTTTGAAGTCTGAGTTTGGTGGGCTTAGAACCGGAAGGGCTAGCGTGGGTATTCTTGATGGTGTTAAGGTGAATGCATACGGTTCAGAGATGATGCTTAATCAGGTAGGTTCAGTCACTGTACCTGAACCTCGCATGCTTTTAATAAATATTTGGGATAAAACGCTAGTACAAGCTGCTGACAAAGCTATTCGTCAGTCGAACTTAGGACTTAATCCAATTGTTGATGGACAGAATTTACGAATTCCTATGCCACCTTTAACGGAAGAAAGACGGAAAGAGCTGGTTAAAGTAGCTGGATCTTATTCTGAGAATTCCAAAGTAGCCGTCAGAAATGTTCGTCGCGATGCTATGGAAACAGTAAAGAAATTAGAACGATCAAAAGCAATAAGTGAAGACGAACTAAAAGCTCACGAGTCTGATATACAGTCAGCTACGAACTTTGTGATTGCTGAAATTGATAGTGCATTAAATGTTAAATCAGATGAAATTATGCAGGTTTAATTGACAAATAAAAACTTATACCTTTCATCTATCCCTAATCATGTCGCCATTATAATGGATGGAAACGGACGTTGGGCGCAATCACGTAAAAGGCCACGCCTCTATGGACATCAAGCTGGGGTTAAAGCTGTGAGGAGAATAGTGAAATCCTCAAGTGAATTAGGCATTAAATGTCTAACGCTGTACAGCTTTTCGACTGAAAATTGGGCTCGCCCTAAAGCTGAAATAGCCGGTTTGTTTAAATTATTAAGAAAATATGTTTCAGATGATCTAGAGATACTGAATAAAAATGAAGTTTGTATTCGGATCCTAGGCTCTAAAAGAGGGTTAAATGCAGAGATGTTAGAATTAGTTGACCGTGTTGAAGCAACAACAAAAACTAACAAAGCCTTCCAGCTAAATATCGCTTTTAATTACGGGGGAAGAGACGAAATAATTAGAGCAGTTGCTAAGGCTTTGGATGCGGGTGAAACCTTCCGTGCTATGAACGAAGAAGCCCTTAGTCCATACTTGGATACCGCTGGTCTTCCAGAACCAGATTTAGTAATTCGTACAGGTGAAGAGAAACGCCTTAGTAATTTTTTAACATGGCAAACTGTATATTCAGAATTTGTTTTTACTGATGTGCTTTGGCCAGATTTTAATCAGTTACATTTATCGGAAGCAGTTTTAGAATATCAAAACCGTCAACGCAGATATGGTTCGCTTGTAGATAATGATGTAGCTTAATTCATATGAAAAAAAACTCTGATAAGAAACCAATATGGAAAAATGCAGGAATTAGAGGTGTAACTGCACTTGTTCTTGCTGGAATAGTTATCCTCCCTATTTATTTTGGAGGTATTTATTGGGCTATTTTAGTATCAACCTTTAGTGCAAGAATGATGTGGGAGTGGGTTAGAATGTTGAACCCAAGGCCTCAATTGAAAGAAATCTGCATACCAGTTGCGGGAATTTTTCTTTCTTGCTTCTTGATGGCATTTGAAAATTATAATTTCGTCATTATAAGTGTTGGATTAAGTATATTTTTAATTTCCATAGAGCGTTTTAATCTAAATAAAGTATTTTGGGCTTGTTTGGGATTCATATATATATGCTTACCATCAATAGCACTAATTAACTTAAGAGGCTTTGAGGTTGGGTTTTCATCTGTGGGTTTTATTAAAATGTGTTATATAATACTCATAGTTATTGGAACAGATGTTGGAGCATATTTAGGAGGATCTTACTTTAAAGGCCCTAAACTATCTCCAGTTATAAGCCCTAACAAAACCTGGTCTGGTTTCATATGTGGTTTAACTTTAGGGGTAATTCTGGGCGGATTAACGGGTTATTTTTCTGGTATGGGTGCTATATTTAGTCTTATCTTTGCTATTCCAATTGTATTGCTTTCTGTGGTCGGAGACCTTTTTGAAAGCGGTGTTAAACGTGTTCTAAAAGTTAAAGATACTGGCGAACTATTGCCAGGTCATGGTGGTTTACTGGATCGTTTAGATAGCTTAATGTTTGCTGTTCTGGGTAGTGTGATAATATTTTACATTGCTCCAGATGTTTGGCCGATATAAAATAAGATGACAAAACGTGTTACGATATTGGGGTCCACTGGTTCTATAGGACAAAGTACCTTAGATATAGTTCGTAACTCATTTAAAGGTATGTTTGAGGTTATTGCTTTAACAGCTAATAAAAATGCAAAATTATTGGCGGAACAAGCCATTGAGTTCAATGCTAAATATGTTGCCTTAGCTGATAATGAAAATGCTAACACTCTTAAAGAGATGCTTAATGGTCTTGATGTTAAAATAGGTATTGGCCCTGAATCTTTGATTGAGGCAGCTTCATATAAAGCCGATTTTTGTATGGCTGCTATCATTGGTGCTGCGGGTTTAGAACCAACTTTAGCTGCAGTAAATCAAGGGATAAATATTGGTTTAGCCAATAAAGAGTGCATAGTTACTGCTGGTGACTTATTTACACGGCGAGTGAAGGAGAAAGGATCCAAATTGTTGCCTGTTGATTCAGAACATAATGCAATATTTCAGGTTCTCGATATTGAAAGGCCTAGTGGGGTAAGGAGATTAATTTTAACTGCTAGTGGAGGGCCATTCCGGAGTACCCCATTAGATGAAATGCGCATGGTGACTAAAGAGTCGGCTCTAAGGCATCCAGTGTGGAGCATGGGGGCTAAAATATCAATTGATTCAGCTACACTTATGAATAAAGGCTTGGAGCTAATTGAGGCTAGTTATTTATTTAACAGACCATCTAAAGAAATTGATATTATTATTCATCCCCAATCCATAGTCCATTCAATGGTTGAGTATATTGATGGGTCCATATTGGCTCAATTAGGTTCACCTGATATGCGCACTCCAATTGCTTACTCAATGGCATGGCCTGATCGCATGAATGCTAACGTAGAAAGGTTAGACTTGACTGCTACGAATAATCTAAGCTTTTTTAAACCAGATTTACATAAGTTTCCTGCTTTAAACTTGGCCCGCTTTGCTCTTGAAACTGGTGGTACTGCACCATGTGTAATAAATGCAGTAAATGAGGTGGCTGTGGATGCTTTTTTACAAGATAGAATTGAGTTTCTGGATATTACTCGCTTAATCGATAAGGTTCTATGTAAATATTCTTCTCGCACAGATTTTAAAGCAGAAATGTTAACTATTGAAGAGGTTATTTCTAAGGATAATGAAGTCAGGAAAATAGCAATTGAAAATATTAAAAAATTGGTATGATTAGCTTACTAAATATATTTGTATTTATATTAAGTTTTCTGATGCTTATCACATTTTTAGTATATTTCCATGAGCTTGGCCATTATTTGACAGCAAGGTTATTTAAAGTAAGTGTCGAGAAATTTTCAATAGGCTTTGGAAAGCCTATATCCCAATGGAAATCTAAAAATGGTACAATTTGGTCTCTTGGAAGAATACCGTTAGGGGGATATGTAAAGTTTTCTGAAATTGATAATCGAAAAAATGGAGTAATATCCCACACTGAAAACAATGATGTGCTATTTACTAAAATCCCAGTTTTTCAACGAATTTTAGTTGTCTTAGCAGGACCAATATTTAACTTTATTTTCGCTATCGCTATTTTTGCAAGCCTTAGTTTTACATTAGGTTCTTACAAAGTGGAGTCGATAGTAGGAACAGTTCTTGAGGGAAGTCCTGCTGATAAGGCAGGTTTCTTAGTCGGCGATAAAATACTTTCTATGAATAATGTAAATGTTAGTGATTTCAATGATTTAAGAAGATATATTGCGTTAAGAGGTGATACTGATATTCTAACAGAAATTTATAGAAATGAAGCCAGAATTGAGTTAATTATAAAGCCTGAGCGCAAATTTGAAAAAGACCTGATTGGTGGGATATCGGAAACAGGAAAAATAGGTATAGGTCTATCAGAGCCTCTGGTAATTACCCGATTAGAATATAATTTGTTTGAAGCGATTGCTTATGGCTTTGAAGAGCTGATAAGTTCTATCTCAATGACAGGGTATTATGTTGGGCGAGTAATCAAGGGTGAAGAAGATGGTAAACAATTAGGATCCATTATAAAGATAGCTACTATTTCTGGAAAGGTAGCTGTGGATGCTATAAATGAAAATACACCAATCACTGTTCGTCTTAGAGAACTGAGTATAAGACTTTTAACAATAGGCGCTTCTCTCTCGGTAGCATTTGGTGTAGCAAATTTAATGCCTATTCCTATGTTAGACGGTGGACATTTGGTGTACTATGGCTATGAAGCGATAGCGGGTCGTCCGCTTAGTCAAAAAAAACAGGAGATGGGGTTTCAACTAGGATTAGTTATATTATTTACTCTATTCATTGTTTTAACTCTTAACGATATAAGCTATGTATCAAGTATTTTTTCTTAAGTTAGCTTTTTATGGTAATGGATAATAAATTTATGCTATTAACGTCTCGCAATTTATTTCTTGGGCTAATGATGGCTCTTATCTTTGGGGTCGCGCCTAAAGTATATGCCCAGGAACCAACCGTCTTAAGTGCTGAAATGCCAGCAATCATTAGGGGTATTGAAGTTCAAGGGAATCAGAGAGTTGAAGCAAATACAGTTGCTTCTTATCTCCTCATTTCACCTGGTGACCCTTACAGTGAAGAGCGCATTGATATGTCAGTCAAAACTTTGTTTGCGACTGGCTTGTTTGCTGATGTCGCTATTTTGCCTAATGCTGAAGGTATTTTGTTAATACGAGTAATAGAGAATCCTATTATAAACAGAGTTATATTAGAAGGAAATAAGTCCTTAAAAGAAGAAAAAATTACTGATGAATTAGAGGCTGAGCCAAGATCAATTTTTACAAGGGCGAGTGTTCAAGAGGATGTGCAAAGGATAATAGAGCTTTATCGACAAGCAGGCAGATTTGCAGCTAATGTAGTGCCTAAGGTAGTTCAGCAGCCTCAAAACCGTGTTGATTTAATATTTGAAATAACTGAGGGACCGGTAACAGGGGTAAAAAGGATTAACATCATTGGTAACAGTGAATTCCCAGATCGTCGTCTAAGAAAAGAAATAGTAACGGCAGAGTCTATTTGGTATAAGTTTTTCTCCTCAGATGACAATTATGATCCAGGCCGTTTAGAATACGACAGAGAGCAGCTCAGAACTTTCTATACTGACAGGGGCTTTGCTGACTTTCGTGTGGTCTCAGCTGTAGCTGAATTGACACCAGACCAAGAAGATTTTTATATAACATTTACCGTTGATGAGGGTTTGGAATACACTTGGGGGGATATATCTGTTGAAACTGAATTAGATGATTTAAATTCAGACTTTCTGGAAAGATTAATTTCTATAAAGCCAGGAACTATCTATAACGCTAGTAGAGTTGAAGATGTAATTGATACTTTGAATTTTGCCGCTGGTACATCTGGTTATGCATTTGTTGACATTCAGCCAGATATTAAGCGTAATAGGGACACTAAGACTGTTGATTTAGTTTTCAATGTTGTTGAGGGTCCTAGAGTTTATATTGAACGTATAGACATTGTTGGAAATACCACTACTTTAGATTATGTCATACGTCGTGAACTAGAATTGGTTGAAGGTGATGCCTTCAACAGAATATTGTTAGATAGATCGCGCAACAGAGTTCGAGCACTTAGATTTTTTGAAGAAGTTGAAATAACAGAAAGACAGGGAAGCTCTCCCGATAGGGCAATTGTTGAGGTTGATGTTAAAGAACAGCCTACTGGAGAGCTCTCTTTTTCTGCAGGTTTTTCTTCAGCAGATGCTTTCTTAGTCGATCTATCTATTACTCAAAGAAATTTACGAGGCAGAGGTCAGTTATTGAGGTTTGTTATTCGTGCAAGTTCAAATAGACGCGAGGTTGACCTAAGATTTACTGAGCCAAGGTTTTTAGGTCGTAATTTAGCCGCTGGCGTTGAGGTTTTTGATGTAGAAATTGACTTTCTCAAAGAGGCTAACTTCAGACAGTCAAGAACTGGAGGCCAGCTATCTCTGGCTTTTCCTTTAACAGATTATACATCTCTTTCAACTAGGTACTCATTACGTACTGAATCGCTGGAATCTCCTGGTGTTAACGCTACAAGCTGCGCTGCGACGGACGGTTCTAGTTTAGCAGTTTCACAACAACAGTTAAGCTTTTGCGATCAAATTAATGGTAGAATGTCCTCAATTGTTGGCTATACGTTTAGTTGGGATAGAAGAAATGACCCTATCACACCAACAAGAGGTTTTGATTTTCGTTTTTCACAGGACGTTGCAGGTGTTGGGGGTGACGTTCAGTACCTCAGAAGTGATTTCAGAGCAAATGCCTACAGAGGTTTATTTAAAAATGTAATTTCTAGCGCGTCAGTTTCTGGTGGATATATTCGAGGTTGGGGTGGTGATCCCGTTTCTATCAATGATCGATACTTTAAAGGAAACTATGAATTTAGAGGTTATGATAATGCTGGCATTGGCCCTCGGGTTGTTCAATATGATGCTAATACAGGAGCAATAGTTCGGAGATTGAATTCTTTAGGTGGAAATGCATTTGGTATTGCATCTGCCGAGGTTAGCTTTCCTGTGGGAATACCTAACTTACTGGGTAGTGTCTTTGTTGAAGCGGGCACTGTTGGCTTACTTGACGCTAATGAAACTTTTGACACGGGTATTGACCCTATTACAGGAAATCAATTAACATCTGAAGGTTTTTATACAAAGACGATTGACAGTTTATCAGTTCGCGCTATGTCAGGCTTATCTATATTCTGGGAAAGCCCTTTTGGACCAATACGTTTTGACTTTACTAAACCATTAATACAATATGACTATGATGACCGTAAGTCTTTTCAATTCACTACTCGAACAAGGTTTTAATTATGTTTGTACTTAAAATTATATATCGCTCTTTATTAATCACTGGTTTTAGCTTTGTCTTTTCTATTTCAGCTTTCGCCCAAAGTACTATATTAGTCGTAGATACAGGAAGAGTACTTAGGGACTCTGATGTTGGAAAACATATATCTACACAACTCGCTAGTATTGGAAGTTCTATGCAGGCTGAAACGCAAGCTAAGACTTCATCTATGGAAAGCAAGGGAAAGTCTTTAAATGAAGAACTAAAAGGAAAGACCCAAGAGGATTTAAAGAATGATCCAGCGTTACTATCTAAAGTGCAAAGCTTTCAAAAAGAGCAGCAAGAGCTCTCTGTAGATGTTCAGTACAAGCAACAAGAAATGAAGATTACTGAGAATAAAGCTATTCAGAAAGTTCAAGATAGGTTGCGTGTTATTTTAGAACTTATAGTTAAGGAACGTGAGGCGGATGTTGTTTTAGAGAGATCTTTAGTAATATATGGTGATCCAGTTGATGTTACGGATGTTGTAATTACACGTCTGAATTCTCAATTGAAAACTGTACCAGTAAAACGCGAGAGATTGCCAAGGCAATAAACTAGTATTGTATCAATTTATCAGTTAGAGTTCCTTATTACAAAGTTTTAACCACTTTTTAGGATAGCTAGGGATATGTTTGATGAACGTTTTTATATTTCTTCGGGCCCAATAAAACTATCGAGTATTCTTGAGGGAACTAATTCTTTTCTCTTGGATAATAACTGTGGTGACGAAAAAATATTCTCAGCGGCTGAATTAGACTCAAGTGTAAAGGGGCAAATATCTTTTCTTTGTAGTAAGAAATACTCAAGTTTAGTTCCTTTAGCATCAGCCTCAGCTTGTTTTGTAACTCCTGAATTGTCTGGATTAATAGAGTCTCAGAACATTATACCTATAATATCATCAGCACCTAAAGCACACTTTGCGCGTTCCATTAATAAACTTGTTAAATTAAGAAAAAATAAAAATTTAGCTTCTAAACCTTCCATATCAGAAAGCTCAAATGTCCATGAAACTGCAATAATAAATGATGGAGCAGTTATTGAAAGTGGTGTTGAAATATCTCCATTTTGTGTGATTGGACCTGGGGTTCATATAAAATCTAATACCTTTATTGGCTCTCACACTATTATAAAGTGTGCTGTAGTTGGTAGTGGGTGTTATATTAAAGCATCTTCCGTGATCGGTGGTTCGGGGTTTGGTATATCAAGTGATGAAGTTGGTATCATAAATATTCCACATGTGGGACGCGTTATAATTGGTAATGATGTATTTATTGGATCTAACACCTGCATCGACCGCGGTTTTATTGGAGATACAATATTAGATAACAATACTAAAGTAGATAACTTTGTACAAATCGGCCATAATTGTACTATTGGGGCTGGTACGGTTATTGCCGCACAAGCTGGAATTTCAGGAAGTTGTTCTATTGGTAAAGGTGTAAGAATGGGAGGTAAGGTAGGTTTATCTGACCATATAAATATAGGTGACTTTGCATCTATTGCTGCAGGTTCAGGAGTAATGAATGATATACCTACAAAAGAAGTTTGGAGTGGAGTGCCAGCTATGCCTATAAGAGATCATATGAGGGCTGTTAGTGCTGAACGTAAATTAGGTAAAAAACTTAAAAAATAGTCATGGAAAGCAATAACTATATACTGCCTCTCAATAGAGACTTTATTAAGGACTTTCTTCCCCATAGGGATCCGATGTTATTTATTGATAATGTTATATCACTTG
Source organism: Hellea sp. (assembly GCA_042093735.1). GTDB lineage: Bacteria > Pseudomonadota > Alphaproteobacteria > Caulobacterales > Maricaulaceae > Hellea. The sequence goes on from JBELEM010000006.1 coordinate 69,367, forward strand.
AAGAAAATCAAATAGTTGTAGAGTCGTTTGTCGACCCCAAAGCGAATTACTTTAAAGGTCATTTTCCAGATATGCCAGTGATGCCAGGTGTGTTAATAATTGAGAG
>JBELEM010000007.1:0-52436 GCA_042093735.1 Hellea sp.
AAATGGAAAACACACCACATAGTGGTCAATGTAATCATGGTAGGCCTACATATGTGGAGTTGAAAATAGCTGATGTCGAGCGTTGGTTTGGACGGCGTTAATATACACTATTTATGGCGCAAAAATAGAACTCTTGTGCCTCCCCATTCTTTATCTGCTAATATAGTGTATTTACTTTGATCAATTTCAACATCTTTACTTTCTTCAAGGATTATAATCCCATGTTCTGCTATTAAATTAAATTCTTTTAATCTATTGATAACAGGTTTCCATAGTCCTTTATTGTAAGGGGGGTCCATGAATACATGCGTGAAGGCCCCTCTCAGATTTCCTGGTGCTATTTTAAGTTTAGTGGCATCATGACGATGAACTCTTGTACATCCAAATAAATCCATATTTTCTGCATTTTTTCTTATAGCACCTCTCGCATTTGGTTCTGTTTCTACAAATAAGCAAAACTCTGCACCTCGGGAAATTGCCTCAAAACCTAATGCTCCGGTACCTGCAAAAATATCTGCGATTATTGCACCCTCGAGCTGAGGTGACCAATCTGCATGTGTAAGTATGTTAAAAATAGACTCGCGTATTTGGTCACTGGTCGGACGGGTATTATTACCTGGGGGAGTATGAATTTTTCGTCCCCTAAACTTTCCTGAAACAATTCGCACTAATTTTTTTTCCTATTTTTATTTATTTTACTCTGGCTTGTTTCTGTCCTCTTATGTGATCTCTCATTGTTCAAAGGATGTTTTTTTTTAAATTTGCGATTAACTGACGAAGGATTTTGTGTTCGTTTATTTGATATATATTTTTTATTATCAAAGGTTTTAATTTCTTTAATGTTTTTTACATCAGGGATTTCGATTAAATGACCTACTTGTTCTTTTAAAATGCGTAATTTAACTTCTTCAACTTTTCCTTTTTCTAGGTTTCCAAGTTGAAAGGGGCCATATGAAATTCTTATAAGGCGGTTTACTCTCAGGCCAAGCGTATCTAAAGCTCTTCTCACTTCTCTATTTTTACCTTCTCTCAATGTAACAGATATCCATACATTATCTCCCTTTTGGCGCTCAAGTGTAGCGACAATCTCTCCGGTTTTAATGCCATCTATAGTTATACCCTGTTGGAGTTTATCAAGATCGTATTGAGTGACTTTTCCATAAGCCCGAACTCGATATTTCCTTTGCCAGCCAGTGCTTGGTAATTCTAATGCTCTAGCAAGCTCACCATCATTTGTTAGTAAAAGTAAACCTTCTGATGTTAAGTCTAGTCGTCCTATTGAAATTACTCTTCCTAACTCTTCAGGAAGTTCATCAAACACCGTGCTTCTATTTCTTTCATCTTTATGGGTGGTTATTAAACCATCTGGTTTATGGTAGCGCCATAACCTTAATGGTTGTTTAGTTGCGACAGGTTGGTTATCAAAGAGTATGACATCTCTTGGGGTCACTTTAATTGCTGGAGATGTTAAAATTTTTCCATTTAACCTGATACGGCCATCGAAAATTAGTTTTTCGCTTTCCCTTCGTGAAGCCACACCGGAGCGTGCTAGAAATTTTGCAATTCGTTCAGGTTTTTCATTCAGTTTATTTCCCTTACTCATAAATTACCCAGCTTGACCTTTTGCTTTTTATATTAGTAGATAGTACAATGAATGATGAATACTACATGCGTGAAGCTATAGCACAAGCGCTAGAGGCATCAGATCGTGGCGAAGTGCCCGTTGGAGCAGTAATTGTCAATTCAAAGGGTAATGTTATTTCACGCGCAGGGAATTCCCCAATTAGTTTATTAGATCCATCTGCGCATGCTGAAATTTTAGTTATTCGTGAAGCAGCCAGAATTTTAGGAAATTACAGGCTATTAGATTGTAGCCTATATGTAACGCTCGAACCTTGCACAATGTGTGCCGGTGCCATTAGCGCTGCTCGTTTAAAGAAGGTAGTTTATGGAGCTACAGATGTAAAAGGGGGAGCATTAGAGAGTGGAGTTAGGTTTTTTGAAACAAAATTTTGTAATCATAAACCCTTAATACAGTCCGGAATTCTTGCAGATGATTCATCAATTATTTTGAAAAAATTTTTTCAAATGCGAAGAAAAGCTAAAAATCTAGATTGAAATTATTCACTTGAATGCCCCCTTTCTCCATAGTTTCCAACCCATAATGGGTGAGCATATTACAGGATGTCTTTTTTCGAAAGAAGTTGGTAAGATAGTTACACCGGAATGATTTTTCAGTTTCATTAAAATATAGTCTAATCCACCATCAAATGTTGCTGCACTATTTATAACACGAATTGCAGTCATTGGCTTTCCTATTAGTCTTCTGATGAACCATTTAGTTTTTGCGTAAATTTTAGTTTCTTGTGGGATTGCATAATAACCGTCTTCATTAGGTTTACCGAACAGAACAGTGGTTATCCTGCTATAACGATTTTCGTAACGTTCAACAATTTCTATCGCTCTTTTTTCTGAGCTTTCTGGGCGAAGTTCTGTTTTGTAACTTTCATAAAACCCTTTTGCCCAGAATTCAGAGGATTTTATAGGGCCTGAAAACAATGGGGTTATTTGGGAGGCCATATGCCTCACTGAATTCTCTCGGGCAATGAGAATACGCTTAGTTATATCTGAGCTTTCCGAATAGAGGATACTGCATGGCTGACAAAATCGACCCCATATCATGGATAATAAGGATTTTTCTCCGCTTAGTTTCTCAAACTCGGATAACGAGATAATTGAGTACTTACATGTATTTAATATATTATTTTTATCTAATTTTTCATAGTAGTAAACAGCAGGTGGTAACAAGTAATTAAGAGTAGCTCTGACAAGGTTATTATGAGTCTTTCTATAACTATCAACTAGTACGTAGAAATCGAGCATTTTGCCCGGTTTGTCTAAATCTCTCAAGGATGAACCATAGTATATTACAGCTTTTACTCTTCCTAAATGCCGTTTGACTATAGTGTCGCATATTTGTGAAACACGGGGATTAGCTAGGATGTTTTCCTCAGATAATATATCAATAATTGTTTCGTTCATCTGATAAACTTTATTGGTTTTGTTGATGATATAATAAATTTATCTGACAATTTAAGTAATTCTCCGTCGAGCATGCATGGCCCGGTATAATAGAATTTAATTTTAACGGCATTCCAGCTTGATAACCCATATTTCTTTCGGGATTTATTTTTATTGCCCAGCCACAAGCTTATCACATTTCTGAAGAATCTTTTATAATTACTAGAGGCATAAGTAAAGCGTAACGGAAATTCTTCCTTACCCCAAAATGGATCAAGCTTAAGAATTAAGCTCGGCAAGGTAGTAATTATTGAGCCAAAATGTAGACTATCTATTGTATGGTTTTTTAGCGTCTCAATATCAATTTTTATCTTAGTTGGTTCTACGATTTTGTTCTTCTTCTTAAGCCCTTTTATCATACCGCCGAGTACGGCTGCTGACCCCCCGATTCCGCGTTGGTGAAATCTTTTTTTTGTATATTCCGTCATCTGTGGCAGTGCTCCGCTGGAAAATAAGAATCCATAATAGCTATTATTTTTGTCATCGGTAATTGATAACATAGGAAAATTTATAGTGCTGCCCATTTTAAAAGACTTTTCAAAAGCTTTTATTGAGGTTGATTTTATACCAATATTTCTTGATATTTGGTTTGTATTTCCACCGGGTATCAGCATGAAAGAAGGTAGAGTTAAATTTGGTGATTGTTTTAAAAACTCTGTCATGACACCATGAATGGTGCCATCTCCTCCTTCTATGCAAATGTGGGAGGCTTTATTTTTTATTGCTTTACAGACAATTAATTTTACATCTGAGAATTTCTCTAAACTATAAAGTTGCGCATTAAATCTTTGGTAATTTTTTTTTAGAAAGGAACCTCTTTTCAAAACCCCTGCACTATAAGGGTTATAAATAAAATATAGTTTCAAGTTATCAGAAACCATCTATTTGAGGCTTTCCGTTTTCAGGCAAAGCCACGCTCCTAAAATTCCAAATAAAGCTATTGGTAAGCAAATAGCAGTCGATACGGCCATTCCGCCTGATGCTGCAAATGTCGCCATAGCGCCATCAATTATTAAAAAGAGAAAACCACCTCCAAGTCCAATTATTAATGTTTTATCGCCCGTATCTTGCCTTCCTGTGCTTTGCATGAGAGGTACGGCAACAAGAAGTAAAACCCAAGCAGCTAAAGGCCGTGTTAATCTATGCGCATGCCAGAATGTATAGGCAAACCTAGGTTTAGAGCCGGAGTTGCCCTCTTTGCTAAAATTACGCATTTCTGATATTGATAAATCTCTAGGTTCGGCAGCTAATCGAGCTATTGACTTGGGGTTTTGCCGCGTAACCCAAAGTCGCGGGTTTATGTCTTGCTCAGCTTTTCGCGGTTCACCGTTTGCGTCTTTAGTGGTAAGCAGTTCTATTCCCTCTAGAGTCCAATTTTTTCCTTCGTAAGTTGCTTTTTCAGCCCATAAAATTTCGTCTACTGAGCCAATTTCTGATCTTTTATAAAATTCAATATCACCAAGTGTGTTGTAGTCTAAGCGTTTATTAGCTTTTATAATTCTCCCATTATCTTCCAGCCAAAGAGGGTTTTCAGGAGTTATATTTTTCACTTTGTATTCTCCGATTCCCCATGCTTGAAGTGAACGGACTGCTGGAGCAATGCTAAGGTCAATTATAGTAACAGAGGAAGTAGCAGTGAATAGTACGACCGGCGTCATCAATAATAATTGTCTTGGAACTGATATTCCAAAACCTAATAACGCAACTAATTCATGTTGTCTGATCAGTTTAACATAAGTTAGAAGAACGCTTACTACTATTGTAAAAATAAATATTCTGTCAAAAATAACTGGTGCTCTTAACCCCATATATTTGAAAGTATCAATGAACCCTCCACCACCTGCAAGAATATCACTGCCGTTTGCAAGACTATCTAGAAGTCCAATTAAAACTAAAAAACCAAATACAGTCGTGACCCAGATGGCGAAGAAAGTTTTTGATAAATAAGATAGAAGTTTAATCATTAATTTAGCTTTTCTTTTGCTGAGAAAATAGCATTAACTTTAATTCTTACTTTTTCTTTCATGTAAGTGATGTAATGTGAAACTGCGGTGAGAGGGGGTTGCCCCATTTTAAATGCACTCTTTCGAAATAGCCAAAAAGCAAATAATGCTACAACAACTATTGTAGGCCATATCCCTGTCCATGGAGGAATTTTTCCTGCCGCGCCAAGGCTTTGGCCAAATTCGAGAGTTTTTTGGAGTGAAATTAAAAATATAACACCTATGGCAATGCCTGCTGAAGACGGGTTACGTCCATAGTTTAAGCCAAATGGTACTGCAATAAATGGTAGTATTAATAATAAGATAGATTTGGATAATCTTAGGTGTAGGGCTGCATTATTTACGTTTTGGGGTACCTTGAATTCTGTGTAATCACCTTTTCTATTGCCTAAAAGCTCTAATGAGGTCATTTCTCTCTCATCATCACCACGTATCCTGAAGTTTATTTCACTGGCTACCCCAGCTATGGAGCTACTTTCAAAACTAAGATCTCCATCTAGCTGTTTCTCTTCTAAAACTTGGTAAATTTGTCCCTTTGAAAGTTGCAATACAGGTTCTTGTGTTTTTTCCCTAACAATTAGTTTTCCTTGTTTTGCCGTGGTAAGTCTCAATTGGTTCTGTTCATTGTTATCCTTATTCTTTTCATAAATAAATATTGGGCCAATTGCAGCACCGGGTAAATCAGTCCCTGCAAAAAAAGTACGATTGCCAACAGTGGTAAATGTGCCCTCTCTTAGAGCGGCTGTGAATGATTGTTGTTTTACAGAGTGTTCTACTTGTCGGTAATTATACCTCCCAACGGGCTGCATGTAGCCTTCGATAAATAATGTTATTATTGCTAAAAATAAACCTAGTAATAGGAAAGGCTTTGTCATTTGAAACAATGAAACCCCAGCTCCGAGAGCTGCTGTAAGCTCACTTGATTTACTGAATCGATCCACAGTTATTATGACTCCTAAAAGTAGTGCCATAGGTACGGCTATCCCTAGATAATAGGGTAATAAATTAATAATCATTTGTGAGGTGTCACTCGCTGGGTTAGATGAATTGGCAACTACCTGAAATATTCGCAACAAGCGTTCCATCAAAAGTACACAGCAAGCAAATATAATAAGTCCCCCGATCGTAACGGAGGCCTTCTTCATTAGATATGCATTAAGTTTACCCATATATTATTTAACTGCTAAAAAACCTTTACTTCATATGGCTATAAATCATATAATTAGATAAACGGCCAATACATTAATGGTCGCATTATAGAGGCTTAACCGTGAATGCAAACTTCATTAACAATTTTTTTCTTAGTTCGTCTGTTGTTTTATATTTTTTAGCCTTTTCTTTAAATGCTTATGCTATAGATACATCATACTCAAAAGGGTCTAAAGTCGGTCCCCGGGGTAAGATATCTGAAATAGGGTTAGAGCATAATTTAGAGCTATACAAATTTGATGAAGCAGACTCTTGCGTAGATAAATCAACTCAAATCAGAACGTTAATTACTAATTTATCCAAGTCTGGAATAGTTAAGGTTGAACTCTTTGGTAAAAAGAATTTTATGAAAAAGTCGGGAAAGTTAAGAAGAATTCGTATTCCTGCAGATAGTGATAAAGTTAGCTTGTGTATAAATGTACCAGCACCAGGAGAATATGCTTTAGTTAGTTATCATGACAAGGATGGAAATAGAAAATTAAAAAAAGCTTGGAATCTGAAACCTAAAGAACCTTATGGGGTGTCGAATAACCCGGTAATAGAAAGCTTACGACTACCAAGGTGGACTGAAGCAAGTTTCTATGTACCGCAAGAGGGTATTGAGGTTGTAATAAATTTAGTAAAACCCTAATTGCTTGAATTATATTATTAGTTTAAGTGGTGAATCCTGATTGTTACGGAGCTTAAGTGCCTTTATCCTCGTTAAAAATAGAAATTGTGAGTAATAAAGAGCAGATTATTAGGTTTTTAGCCTTACCTGATAAAATTTATAAAGAGGATAGTTCCTGGAGGCCTCAACTAAAATTTGAACGTAAGGCTCAGATAAATCCAATTAGTAATCCTAGTGCGCCAAGTTTTGATAATAGAGTTCTTTTTATAGCAACCAAAAACGGTGAGGATGCCGGTCGCATTGCTGCTTTTATCAATGAGGGCCATAACAAACATTCTAAAAAAAATGATGGTTTTTTTGGTTTTTTTGATTGTCTAGCAGATAATTTACTTGGACAACTATTGCTTGAAAGCGCTGAGAATTGGTTAAAAGGCCGAGGTGTAGAGCGAATTATAGGTCCGGCAAATTGGAGTGTAAATGAAGAATGTGGCCTTTTAATTTCAGGTTTTGATACCCCGCCTGTTGTTATGATGCTCCATGGTAAAGAGGAATATAAAGGACTTGTTGAAGGCTTTGGCTATACAAAGGCAATAGACATGTTTGCTTATCAAGCTGAATTATCGGCTGGCTACCCAAGGCCGAAAATAACCCAAATGATGGTAAAGTCAGCAGACCGCAACAGTGATATTAAAGTTCGATCTATGCGACTAGGTAAATTTAGAGATGAGTTAAATATTGTCATGGATATTTTTAACGATGCATGGTCGGAGAATTGGGGTTTTGTGCCATTTGATGACACAAAAATAGAACACATGGCCAACGAAATTAAGCCTATTATGTTCAAAGAAGGCTTATGGATCGGTGAGTATCAAGGGAGACCTATAGCTTATATTTGGATGATACCAGATGTAAATGAAGCTACAAGGGGTTTAAATGGTTCAATTCTACCATTTGGCTGGGTTAAATTACTTTGGCGATTAAAGATAAAGGGGGTTAAACAGGCTAGAATACCTTTAATGGGATTACGTAAAGAATTTCATAATACTAGAATAGGGTTATCATTAGTAGCCAAACTTTGCGAGACCGTTTTCGAAGCGGGCAGGAAAAAAGGTTTTAGTCACTGTGAATTAAGTTGGATACTGGAGAATAATTCAGGGATGATATCAATATGTGAACAAGCAAGTGCCGTTCCATACAAAAAATACAGAATGTACCAAAAGAAAATATAATGGTTAATGTTATTATCTTAGCTGGGCAAAGAAAAGGGTTGAAAGATACTCTTTGTTTAAATGCGGGTGTCAGTCATAAAGCTCTGGTGCCTATCAATGGCACACCAATGATAGATTATGTAATTAAAACTCTATTAAAATCAAATTTAAACAAACCATTTGGTGTTTCTGGATTTGATGCGGATCACCATAAATACTTAGAGGATTTACCAAGTGATGATGGCCCGGCAGGAAGTGCGCTAATATCGTTAACGAAAAGAAATGAATTTCCAACGCTTTTAACTACATGTGATCACCCACTTTTATCTACAGATATGTTAAAAATTTTTGTTGAAAAGGCTCAACAAAATGGCGCTGATTTTTCCATGGCGTTTGCAGAAAAATCAGTAATACAAAGCTCCTACCCCACAGTAAAAAGAACCTATTGGAATTTTTCTGATATATCTGTTTCTGGTTGTAATTTGTTTTATATTGCTAACCCTAAAGGGTTAGCAATTTTTGAATATTGGAAAAAAGTACAACACCTTAGGAAAAATCCAATTAAATTGGCGATAAATATCTCATGGTTCTTGTTAATAAAATATCTATTAGGAAGATTAGAATTAAAAGAGGCTTTTAGCCATATTTCTATCAAACTAAATTTATCAGCTAAAGCAGTTATAATTCCAATAGCTGAGGCGGCTATTGATGTCGATAAGCCAGCTGATAAAGACCTGGTGGAAGAGATACTAAAAAGACCAAAATATGCGCCCTAATTTAAATGTTCAATCTAAACACACCGTGGGAAGGCGCATAGCTGCAAATACAGGTTTGATGGTAGCATCAAAGTCGACAGCTGTTTTTTTAGGTTTGGGAAGTATATTGCTAGCAACGAAAAGTTTAAGCGCCTCTGAATTGGGTATAATACTTTTTTTACATGCTTACATGCTTTTCTTTTCTGAAGTTACTGCTTTCCAGTCATGGCAGTCGCTTATTAGATATGGCACAGATGACCTTAAAAATAATGATGCTACCAGAATATCCGCGTTATTAAAGTTTGGATTAAAAATTGATGCTATTTCTGCAGTTTTTGGTTTCCTTATATCCATTAGCATTTTTTTTGGTGTTTTTAGCTTATCGAACTCTATACCTGGCTTACTTAACACCGACTTACCTTATGTGATGGATAATCTTAAATATTTTGCAGTTTTCTACTGTTCTTTGATTTTATTAAGACAAAGGGGAGTTGGGGTCGGTGTCTTTCGTTTATTTGATAAATTTCATATATTGGCAATTCACGGCCTTGTTATGCCAATCACGCGATTTTTAGGTGTTATAATAGCAGTAAATAATGATGCAGGCTTCACAGGATTTCTTCTTGCTTGGTACATAGGTTCAATGGCTGCCTACTTCTTTCTGCCTGCAATGGCTCTGTTAGAATTAAGGTCACGTGGTTTATTAATGTTAGTTATACGCACAAAGTCCCCGCTTTTGAGAGCAAGAAGAGGATTATGGAAATTTATGATTAAATCTAATATTGACTCAACACTATCGGCATCAACGACACATTTACCGGCATTAATGGTGATGGGAGTGTTTGGTTCTACATGGGTGGCTATTTATAGAATTGCTGAGGAAGCGGCCAAACTACTCTCTGAAGGCTTTAAACTCCTTGACCAGGTAATTTATCCCGAGCTTGCTAAAATGATAAGCCTTGGCGAAGCTGAAAAAATATGGGAATTAGTTAAAAAGACAGCGATATCATTACTGAGTTTTGGTCTCGCGATCGCATTTATAGTAAAAGTTGGAGGGCCTGATTTATTAAGTATGGTCTTCTCTGTTGACTATGCAATGGCTGCACCACTTGCCTCACTCCTAATTTTTGCAGCAGCCGTGACAGGTATAGCTGCTCCATTATATCCAGTTTTATATGCAGCAGACAAACCTGAAAGAGCTATTTATGCCCGCGGAACGGGAGTAGTAGTCTATATTGCCGCCTTTATATTTCTGAGTTTCTTAATCGGAAAAATGGCCCCTGGTTGGGCAGCAATTCTTGCCAATATTACATCTGTGGGAATCTTAGTTTATTTAACTCAAGGTACATTAAGAAGTGTTATCGAGGGTAAAAAATCAAAATTGGATGTCTATGCTGATAAATTGATAAACTTCATAGGAGTTTCCGAATTAAAGTTGTGGGGTATGCCTTTGGTGAAATGGCAACGGCGTGCAATGAGTAAGGCTACATCAAATACTAATTCAGGGGTTATTTATTTGCAATTAAATTGGGTTTTATCGTCAGGTCTCGCTAAAGCTTTTGCTAGGGGAAATAAAATAGCATTAATTTCTGGCGATAAAATTATTGGTACTAATGGCATAGAAAAAGATACAGCACTTAAGATAATTGGAAAAAATTCAAATGTTTTAAAAGGAACTAATATTGATGGGTGTAAACCAGAGGATTTAGATAATGGTTATAACAAGGCGCTGAGAAAAACAGAACAACCTTATGCCCTTGATCTTAATAAAACACCACCATCTGAAATTATGCGCCGACAATTTGCGAGCTCCTATAAAGGCATAACTGATTTTGTGACTAAGTGGATTTGGCCTATCCCTGCATTTTATGTCACACGTTTGTTTGCTGCCTTAAGATTCTCACCAAATATGGTGACTACTATAGGCCTTATATTAATGTTCGCTGCTTTGTATTATTTTTGGGTAGGTGAGTGGGCTTTAGGTTTTCTGACAGGCTGGCTCATGACTTTTTTGGATACTGTAGATGGCAAGTTAGCAAGAACTACTATGACTTATTCATGGTGGGGTAATATTTATGATCATGGCATAGATTTAATTCATCCACCGTTTTGGTATTGGGCGTGGTTTGTTGGTTTAGGCGGAGTATTTACTTGGCAAAATCTTCAATCTGATCTCATGAGTTTAACTTTGGTGGCTATTTTAGCCGGATACGTCATTGATAGAATTATCGAAGGTATTTTTATAGCTAAGCATGGTTTTCATATTCATGTGTGGAAACCTATTAATTCTTTCATGCGGTTTATTACTGCGCGCAGAAACCCAAATATGTTTGTATTCATGATGGGAATATGTTTTTTACCATTGTTTCCAGATGCAGGTAAATGGGGTTTCTATGCAGTTGGAATTTGGACTTGGGTATGTATATTTTTTAATCTAATTGTATTATTTTATAGTATGTTTTTGCCAAAGCCAGCACAAAGCTGGATGAGTGGATAATGAAAAATATTATAATATTTGATCTTGACTATACATTGACCAAGAAAGGTACGTGGGGGAGATTTGTTCTTCATACTGTTAAGTATAAACCTTGGATATGGCTACCTTTAATATTATCAGCTGGTTTTGCGCAGTGGCGTTATAAAGCTGGTTATAGTCCAAGAATATCTGTTAAGCAGAGTATGATGAAATGGAGTATGGTTGGCCATTCGAAAGCTAAGATGAAAAGACTAGCTGATGAATTCGCAAAGAATGAAGTTTCTCATGGTTTACGTCCAGGGGCTATTGAGGCACTTAATTATCATAAATCCTCTGGTGATATAATAATTATAGCAAGTGCAGCTGTTGACCTAATAGTGAAGCCCATAGCAGAATTATTAAAAATTGATTATTGGGTTGCTACTAATATGAGATGGATAAATAACTGTTTAAGTGAAGAATTTGCATCGAAAAATTGTTATGGTTCTGAAAAACTAGAAAGAGTTAAGCAACTATTAGACAATACTCTAGCGTATAATAGGAATGAAATCTTTATTAAAATGTATACTGATAGCGTGTCAGATATTGATATATTAAGGTTTAGTGATGCGGGGGTTGCTGTCAATCCAGATAGAAAGCTGGCTAAAGTCGCTATTGACGAAAATTTTGAATTGGTTAATTGGAACTAAATTTTTACAATGGGTTTAATTAAATGCATGCTATAATACTTTCTGCAGGCCGCGGTTCAAGGCTGTTACCTTTAACAACTGATTTACCAAAATGTTTACTTCCCGTTGGTTTGTCATCCGTTCTTGCCCTGCAAATTGATACTTTGTTAAACCAAGGAATAGAAAAAATAACCATTATAACTGGATTTAACTCTCACTTAGTTGAAGATGAGGTATTGTCTCGTGGGTACGGAGATAAAGTAAGTACTCTTTACAACCCTTTCTATCAGGTGGCAGACAACTTAGCTTCTTGCTGGATGGCAAGGCAAGAGATGAATAATAACTTTCTACTCATAAATGGTGACACATTATTTAGCCCTGAATTACTCACAAAGGTATTAGCCGCTACTGCAAAAAATATATCAGTAACGATAGACCAAAAAGAACATTATGATGGTGATGACATGAAGGTTTCATTGAGTGGTTATCAACTTACTGCGATAGGTAAAACATTGCTACCTCAACAAACTCAAGGTGAATCCATCGGCATGTTGCGCTTTATGAAAAATGGTCCAAGTATTTTTAAGAACGAGTTAGAGCGTTTGATGAGAATGGAAGAAGGTACAAAAAGTTGGTTTTTATCTGCAATAAATGGTTTAGCGTTATCAGGGAAGGTAGTTGATACCACCAATATTAAAGGAGAAAAGTGGGCTGAACTTGATACTCCCGAAGATTATGAAATTTGTTTGGACTTATTTGGCGGAAGTCAGATGCAAAGAAAAAGAATTGCTGCTATTAAGTAGTTATTAAATTAATTATTGAGATTAATAGACTCCAAATAAATAAATAAAATTATAATAGATATGATCAATTATGAAAAAAGTTATTGAAAAGCCTAAACATTTACAAAACCCCAGAAGGGCTTTTGTAAAAAGGAATGGTAAAAAGCTTGTTAGGAAAATTGCAAGCTTTCAGTCCAAGCAATCAATTGTTCCAGATAGCCCGAAAATTGATAATAAATATTTTCCATTTCTTAAAAGCTTCACAGATAATTGGCTAGACATTAAAGAGGAAGCATTGGAAGTAATGAAATTCAAAGAGGTTATTCCTGGTTTTCAAGATATTTCACCAGACCAATATCGTTTGGCAACAGAAAATAACTGGAAAACTTTTGTTTTGTTTGGATTTGGCAAGAGGTTAGAAAAAAATTCATCTCTCGCTCCAAAAACATCAAAATTGCTTGAGACTGTTCCAAACCTTCAGACTGCTATGTTTTCGATTTTAGCACCAGGATATCACATACCGGCTCACAGTGGAGTTACAAAAGGTATACTAAGGTCTCATATTGGACTTATAATTCCATCAGACTTTAAGAATTGTCGTATTCGTGTTGATAATACGATTACACCTTGGAAAGAGGGCGAGATTTTTGTATTTGACGATACCTATGAACATGAAGTTTGGAATGATACAGATCAAGAGCGAGTTATTCTTTTATTTGATTTCGATAGACCTATGAAATTTTGGGGTCGATTGCTAAATGCTACTTTTCTCCAAGTAATGAAATTTACTGCTTTTTACCAAGATCCAAAGAAAAATTTAAAGTCAGCTGAAGACAGACTTGAGGATGCTATTCGTAAAGCGGGTGCAAATATTGAAGCAATGAGTGAGCCTGCATCTTAAGCAACTAATATATTAATTTGTTTATTGCTAAAGGAAGTTCCTTAAAATGTTGTAATATGTAATCACCTCCAAGTCTTCTTGCAGGAATAGTTGAGTAGCCATATTGCATGACTATAGAGGGAACTCTTGCTTTATGAGCTGATATTACATCTGGTAAACTATCACCTACCATTATAATCTTTTTTTTAGTTCCCCTATGACCGGCGGCGGTCCAAATATGATCTGGATATGGCTTATTTCTGAGTAAGTCATCTGAGCCAACAATTCGTATAAAAAACTTCGAAAGCGATAAGTCTTTTATCAACGGTCGTGCTAAGTATCCTGGTTTATTAGTGCATATTGATAGTTCTGCTCCCTTCTGTTTTAAACTATTAAGAACATCTCTAACTCCGGGGTATGGCTTGCTCAATAAACACATATTCTTGGCATATAAGTGCATAAATATTTCTTGTAACTGATCCAAACGGCAACTACCTACTTCTTTTTTTTCTCTCCTTAGTGCCTCAATAATTAATTTCCTTGCACCGTAACCAACATTTTTGCGTGCTTCTTTAAAGTTTGTTTTAGGTAGGTTCTCAAGTGCTATAACATCATTTAGAACCCTGATAAGATCAGGTGCGGTATCTATAAGAGTTCCATCGAGGTCAAAGCAAATGGAAATATTTTGAAGATTTTTCATTTATTTCCTGTAAATAGAATCGCGTTCTTGGTTATCATGGTTTAATGTTGAAATAAGTCAACGCCGTCGAATCATCTGGGAGAGTGCTTTATGGACCAAAAAAGAGCTGCTATCATATTAGCTGCGGGTAAATCATCACGTATGAACTCTTCGAAGTCAAAGGTCCTGCATTGTGTTGGAGGTCAATCTATGCTTGCATGGTCTGCATCTTTGGCTAGAGCAGCAAATGTTTCAAGAGCAATATGTGTTGTTGGCAGCGATAATGATGATGTTAAAGAAGCTGCAGAAAACCTTGGTCTTGATATTGCAATTCAGCAACAACAACTGGGAACAGCAAACGCTGTTATGGCAGCTAAAGAAATGCTAGGAGATTTTTCTGGTAATATTATGGTTTTATATGCAGATACTCCATTAATTCAAATAGAAACAATAGAAAAAGTCTTTACTAGTCTCGATGATAAACCCTCAGCTGTGGTTTTAGGTTTTAATACAAGTGAACCTAATAGTTATGGAAGGTTAATAACTGAGGGAGATAGGTTAACGGCGATTGTTGAAGCTAAAGAGGCTAGCCCTGATCAACTTTTAATAAGCCTCTGTAATAGCGGTATTATAGCATTTTCTTCAGAGGAATTTCACGAAACCCTCAAAAAAATTAATAATGAGAATATCAAGGGTGAATATTACCTTACTGATATGATAGAAATTATGTCTAAAGAGGGAAAGGTCTCAACTTTTGTTATGGCCCCTGAGCATGAGGTTTTAGGTGTTAATTCCAGAAAAGACCTAGCCTTGGCCGAAAAGTCTTTTCAAGCTCGAATGAGAAATAACGCAATGGAGGCAGGCGTTACTTTGCGTGACCCATCGTCAGTTTATTTCTCTTATGATACAATTATTGAAAGAGATGCAGATATATCCGCAAACGTTGTATTCGGGCTCGATGTTAAGATTTCTACAGGAGCAATTATTTATCCTTTTTGTGATATTGAAGGATCATTTATATCTACAGGATCCAAAGTGGGCCCCTTTGCAAGGCTTCGACGGGGCTCCGTTTTGGGTGAGAATACCAAAGTAGGAAATTTTGTCGAAACTAAGAATGTTCAAATACATACGGGAACTAAGGTCAACCACTTGTCATATATAGGTGATGCAGAAATTGGTGAAAACTGTAATATAGGTGCTGGAACCATAACATGTAATTATGATGGTTACAAAAAGTATAAAACCATAATAGGAAAAAATGTTTTTGTTGGTACTAATTCATCTTTAGTGGCGCCAATAAAAATTGGTGACCAGGCATTTTTAGGTAGTGGAGGTGTAATAACTGACGATGTACCATCAGGTTCACTCGCTTTAGCAAGGGCAAAGCAAGTCATTAAAATAGATTGGGCGCATAGATTCCGGAAGGCGCAAATAAAAAGAAAGAAAAGTAATTAATGCAAATCACCAAGGAAAACGCTGCGCTTGCTGCATTGGAGTATATTGAAGATGGGATGACCTTAGGCTTAGGATCGGGTTCTACGGCAGAGATATTTTTAAAACATTTAGGTTTGCTAGTGGCCGATGGAATGAAAATTATAGGGGTTCCAACATCAAAACGGACGGAGGCTGTAGCAATTGAAAATGGCGTACCTTTAATTGAACCCGATAAGGTAAGAAGTATTCAATTGACAATTGATGGAGCTGATGAGGTTGACCCAAGGTTTTCACTTATCAAGGGCGGAGGTGCTTGTTTGCTTCGAGAAAAAATAATAGCTCATGCCTCTGATAAAATGATTGTTATAGCAGATGATAGTAAGATTGTTGATACCTTAGGTAAATATCCACTGCCAATTGAAGTAGACCCTTTTGCAATAGCTCTCACTGCTGAAAAAATATATAATGCATTAGTTAACAGTGGTTGTGAAAGTGCCGTAACTGTCTTGAGACAAAAAATGAATGGAGGTGGTCCGTTAATAACTGATGGTGGTCACTTTTTACTTGATTGTAGTTGTAAAAAAATTCCAGACCCTGCCGAAACAGCTTTTCTATTATCAAAAATTCCTGGTGTAATGGAACATGGCCTATTTGTGGATCTTGCTAGTATAATTATTGTAGGCACTGAAAACCATGCCAAAATTATGGAAAAAAACTAAGGAATAAAATATCAATGTCAAAATTTGATTATGATCTCTTTGTAATAGGAGCAGGGTCTGGCGGCGTACGCGCGGCTAGGCTTGCTGCACAAATGGGAAAAAAAGTTGCTATAGCTGAAGAAAGTAAACCCGGGGGGACCTGTGTAGTTAGAGGGTGTGTACCAAAAAAATATTTAGTTTACGGGGCAGAATATGGCTCTTCTATTGAATCAAGCAGAAAATATGGGTGGTCATATGAAAATTTAGATTTTAACTGGAAAAAGTTAAGAGACACCATTCAAAAAGAAGTGGATCGTTTATCAAACATCTATTCTAATATTTTGAAAAAAAATGGTGCAGTTGTATATAATGAACGTGCAGAGTTTGTTGATAAAAATACAGTGATGTTAACATCAAGTAAGAAAAAAATTTCCGCTGATACAATATTGATTGCTGTTGGTGGTCGGCCTTGGTCCCCTGACATATCAGGCGTAGAACATGCGATAATTTCTGATGACGCCTTTGTTCTTGATAAATTACCATCGTCGATTTTAATAATTGGTGGTGGTTATATAGCCTCGGAATTTGCGGGCATTTTTTCTGGGCTTGGAGTAAAAACTACCCAAGCATATAGAGGTAAACGTTTATTAAATGGTTTTGATGAAGATATTCGACTTCATTTAGGTAGTCATCAAAAGACTAATGGTATTGATGTTCGCTTTAATATTTCACCCATAAAAATTAATGTAGATGGTAATTCCTACGATACGTATTTTGATGATGGTACAATGATTACCGCTGACTTGGTATTAATGGCGACGGGACGTCGGCCATACACCTCAAAGTTAGGACTCGAAAGAGTAGGTGTTAAAACTGATACCATAGGAAGTATTATTGTTGATGAATTTTCTAAAACTAATGCTGAAAATATATATGCAGTTGGCGACGTTACTAATCGCATAAACTTAACTCCAGTAGCTATCCGAGAGGCACAGGCATTTATCGAAACTATTTATGGGTCAAAGCCACTAGAATATGACCACAGAAATATAGCAAGTGCTGTTTTCACGCGTCCTCCCATTGGGGTGGTAGGTTTGAATGAGCTACAAGCAAGAGAGGTCTATGGTGATAATATTATAGTTTATGAAACAACTTTTCGTCCCATGAAGAATATTCTCAGCGGAAAGGAAGAGAAGTGTTTTATAAAATTAATAACTGAATCAGCAGGGGAAAAAATTATTGGAGTCCATATCATTGGGGATGACAGTCCAGAAATTATTCAAATTTTAGGTATTTGTGTGAAAGCAGGCTTAACAAAGGCTGATTTTGATAACACCTGTGCTGTTCATCCTACGTTAGCAGAAGAAATAGTAACTTTAAGGCCAAGAGTTAAAATTTAGCCCATTTTGCTTTAATTCTGTCTAGATTTTAATATATCTAACCTGTAAGTTCACATTTATGACAAAAAGAATAGCACTTTATCCAGGAACTTTTGACCCGATGACACTCGGTCACTTGGATATTCTAAAAAGGGCTAGTACACTATGTGATAAGTTGGTAGTTGCCGTTGCAATAAATCGTAATAAAAACCCTTTATTTTCTCTAGATGAGCGTGTTGAAATGGTTGAAAATGTAGTATCACCATTTCGCGAGAGAATAGAAGTCGAGGTGAAACCTTTTGAGGGATTATTAATTCATTACACCGAACAAGTGGGTGCTACAATGATAGTTCGTGGCTTAAGGGCTGTATCTGACTTTGAATATGAATTTCAAATGGCAGGAATGAATGATCGTTTGAATCCTAATATAGAAACTGTATTTTTAATGGCTGACCCTCAATATCAAACGATTGCTTCAAGATTGGTAAAAGAAATAGCTAGGCTCGGAGGAAATGTTTCACAATTTGTAACACCAGAGGTGGAATTTCGTCTGAAAGATAAGTTTACATGATCAAATACATAAATTTATTATTATTATTTTTAATTTTCGTTTATACCGCAGCTGTCGCTTCTGAATCAGTAACAGGGAATGCAGAAGATTTAGTTATTTATAAAAATCAGGATATTCCCGACGAAGCATGGAGAACTCCAAATCCAGAAAATATACTATATATAGATCTTGAGTATGGCAGAGTAATAATAGAGCTGTACCCAGAAATAGCACCCAAACATGTAGCGCGCATAAAGGAGTTAACTCGTCGGAACTTTTATGATTACATTGCCTTTCACAGAGTTGTTGAAGGGTTCATGAATCAAACTGGCGACCCAAGGGGCGATGGTACGGGTGGTTCAGACTTGCCTGACTTAATGGGTGAATTTACTTTTAGGAGATCAGATTTGATGCCCGTTTCATTAACTGGTTCAAAGCAATTGGGATCAAAAAAAATACCAGTCGGATTTTACAAAGCTTTACCTGTAGCTACTCAACCTATTGTTCAGGCTATGTTTACACGAGATGGAATGGTATCGGCTTATGGTTTACATTGTAAGGGTGTAACATCTATGGCTCGCAGCACAGAGCCGAATACCGCTAACAGCCAGTTTTTTTTGATGCGTGATATTGCAGACCATCTAAATACAAAATATTCAATTTGGGGTAACACATTAATTGGTCATGAGTATTTGACAAAAATCAAGGTGGGTTCAAAAAGTGATAATGCTAGATTTATTCCTGATATTATGAAGAAGGTTCGTTTAGCTTCTGATATTCCTGAAAGTGAAAGGGTAAATTTTCAAATTTTAAAAACAAATAGCATATTTTTTGAAAATTATTTAAGTAAGCTCAAAGAAACTGAAGGGTCAACCCCTGACGTTTGTGATATTCGAATCCCAACCCGTATAAAACAGGAAAAATAATGACTGAAAAACTTATATTAAATATCGATGCCAATGACGGAATAAATGGAGAAGTAACTATTTTATTACGGCCTGATTTGGCTCCAAAGCATGTCGAACAGATCACAAGACTAGCGAGAGAAGGTTTTTATGACGGTCTCACATTCCATAGAGTTATCAATGGCTTTATGGCACAAGGTGGGTGTCCTGACGGAACAGGCATGGGTGGAGCTAAAGATAACATACCGGCTGAATTTTCGAAACACCCTCATATTGAAGGTGTTTGCTCAATGGCTAGGTCACAAAACCCAAATTCGGCTTCTAGTCAATTTTTTATCTGCTTGGATGATGCAACTTTCTTGGACGGACAATATACCGTCTGGGGAGAAGTTGAAAGTGGAATGGACATTGTTCATGCCCTTCCAAAAGGCGAGCCTCCTAGATACCCAGGAAAAATCACAAAGGCGACTGTGCTTTAATTTCTTAACTCTATTTGTAGTTATCATTCAAAGAAAAAATCAATTGTATGAAAGTTTGTGATTTTGATTTTGATTTACCTGAAGAACGTATAGCTCTTAGGCCAGCTTCGCCAAAAGATAGTGCAAAACTATTACAAGTTTCCAGCAAAGGCGAACTGCTTGATTATTGTGTCAAAGACTTACCTGACTTGCTGGTAAGAGGTGATGTGCTTGTAATAAATGAAACGAGAGTTCTTCATGCTGCCCTTAATGGAATTAGAAAAGCAAGAGAGTATGGTGGAGGGGGGGATGTTAACCTTAATATTAATCTTCATACATTAGTATCTAAGAATGAGTGGCGTGCATTCATTCGACCAGCCAAACGACTGAAAGTTGATGATATTGTATACTTTTCTGATAATTTTCATGCAGTGGTTTATGATAAATTACAAAACGGTGACATAGGGCTAAGATTTAATCTGAGTGGCATTGCACTGACAAAAGCAATAGATAAGTTTGGAAAACCTCCTATACCACCATATATTTCACGTAAGCGACCTGTAGACGACAGTGATGTAGATGACTATCAAACTATTTATGCTTCCGGAAATTCCGGTTCTGTTGCCGCTCCAACTGCAGGTCTCCATTTTACTGATGCATTATTCAAGGAATTAAATTTAAGGGGAATTCAAATTGAACGACTTACTTTGCATGTAAGTGCTGGAACTTTCTTACCCGTAAAAACTGAGGATACTAAAGACCATCATATGCACACTGAGTGGTATGAGATACCTCCTGATACAGCAAAGCGTATAAATTCTGCTAAATCCGAAGGTAGGCGGATAGTAGCAGTTGGTACCACTACTTTACGAGCCCTCGAGTCTTCTGCAAGAAAGGGTTTCGTAACCAAGCTTGCCGACGAAACAAATATTTTTATAACTCCTGGCTTTAAATTCGGGATAATAGACGGACTTATGACAAATTTCCATTTACCCAGATCTACCTTATTTATGCTTGTAAGTGCTCTGTCTGGATTAAAAAATATGAAATTTGCTTATTTATATGCAATAGAAAATAAATACAGATTTTATAGTTATGGTGATACAAGCCTTTTATGGAAATCAGAGACGCTAAAATGACGAAATTTCCATTCGATATTTTATCTAAAGACGGTGACGCAAGATCAGGGGTTCTTCAAACATCTCGTGGAAAAATTATGACTCCTGCCTTTATGCCTGTCGGAACAGCTGGAACAGTTAAGGGTCTATACATGGAGCAGGTAGCTGGTGCTGGTTCGGATATAATACTGGGAAATACTTATCATTTAATGCTTAGACCTGGGGCTGAGAGAGTAAAAAAATTAGGAGGATTACATGAGTTTTCTGGCTGGAGTGGACCTATTTTGACTGACTCAGGTGGATTTCAAGTTTGGTCACTTTCTAAACTTAGAAAAATGACTGAGGAGGGCGTTGAATTTCAAAGTCACTTAGATGGTTCGAAGCATTTACTCTCACCTGAGAGATCTATTGAAATTCAAGCTGATTTGTTAGGTGCTGATATATGTATGCAGCTTGATGAGTGTACAGATTATCCAATATCCCATGAGTTAGCAAAGAAATCGATGGAACTATCTCTAAGGTGGGGCAGGCGATCCTTAGAGAAATTTGGCAAGAGAGAGAGCCAAAATTTATTTGCAATAATACAGGGTTCAAATTTTGAAGACTTACGTCGATTTAGTGCAGAGGAATGTGTAAAAGAAACTCTCAATGGTGGTTATGGTGGCTTTGCAATTGGTGGTTTGGCTGTAGGTGAAGGGCATGAAAATATGTGCAAAACGCTTGACTTTACTGTTCCAAATCTACCTTCGGACCGCCCTAGATATTTGATGGGGGTTGGTAAACCGATAGACCTTGTGGAAGCTGTCGCTCGAGGAGTAGACATGTTTGATTGCGTTATACCAACCAGATCAGGCCGGCATGGACAAGTGTGGACTGATACTGGCCCATATAATATTAAAAAAGCTGAATATTGTGAGGATCAAACGCCCCTGGATGAAAAAATTGATTGTTACGCAAGCAATAACTACACAAAAGCTTATATTCACCATCTAGTGCGTTCGGGTGAATTGTTAGGCTCAATGATTTTAAGTTGGCATAATATTGCTTATTATCAAGATTTAATGTCAAGAATGCGAGTAGCCATAAGTAGTGGTGAGTTTGATTCTTTCATAACTAATTTTCGTTTAAATTACACTCAAGCCTAAAAGCCTTTAAATAATTTTATTTTGCCACACATTTTGGACTTGACGATGGTAAGTCACGCCCCTAGATACCGGGTTTATTATACATAATATACGTATTGTGCGCCCGTAGCTCAGTTGGTAGAGCGCCTCACTTTTAATGAGGATGTCCACAGTTCAAGTCTGTGCGGGCGTACCATTATACTTCAGTCAAATTGTTGTAGAAAATCAGAACACAATAATTGTGATGTATTTTAGCAACTAGTTATAAAAAAGCTTTTTAAAAAATGTCGAATATTTCTATCCAAGGGTAGCTATTATACAAAAGTTATTGTAATGGAAAATTAACAATAGTGGGAATATAGAAAAACAACCGCTAATTACGCGTATAATGCGCACAACTTGAAAATGGTTTATACCATTACGGAGGAAATAAAATGAAGTCACGGCTTCTTGTAGCAGCAGCAACAACTGCTTTGATGGCTATTCCATCACTTGCAACCGCTCATGATGAGTCTGGTTGGTACCTTAGAGGTAACGCTGGGTATGGTGTTCATACTGATATTGAATTATCTGGTGGTCTTGATACTTCTGCTGGCGACGCAACTGGTCTGAATAGCAAAGGTGATGTTGCTATATCACTTGGCCTTGGTTATAATTTAGGCAATAGCTGGCGTTTAGAGCTAGACGGCGCACTGTTAAATACAGATCTTGGTTCAATTAGTGGAGTTCAAGATACATCCTCTGGATTCAGAAGCAAATCTATGATGTTAAATGCTATCCATAACTTTGACACCAACAGCCGTTTTGAACCTTACTTGGGTGCAGGTGTTGGTTTTGTTCAAGGAAATGCTAAGTTTACTGCAAATGATTATGGTAACGCTGCATCCCCTACAGTTAACTCAGTTTGTGATGGAAATCGTGCGACAATAGCGGGTGGTCAGTCTTGTAGTCTTGATGATACCGACACTGCATTTGGCTATCAGCTTCTAGCGGGTTTAGGTTATGAAATCACAGAAAATATTAAATGGGACACACAATATCGCTATCTCGACGCTCATGGTATGGATTTTAGCGGTATAAGAGTTGCCAACACTAACAACACAGTTAATTCCTTAGCTGTTGAGGCATCAAATGTAGGTGCACATTCGGTAATGACTGGCTTTAGATACCTCTTTGGTCACAAACATGAACCTGAAGCCCCACCTCCCCCACCAGCTCCAGTGCCTGACTATCAGTGTTGGGACGGATCTATGACTTTTAATGCTGGTGAGTGCCCAATTAAGCCAATTCCAAAACAGACATGTTGGGATGGCTCAATAATTCCAGAAACATCTACTTGTCCCGTCAGACCAACATACACTTGTTGGGATGACTCAGTTGTATATGATGAAGCTAATTGCCCTGCACAAGTTTTTTCAGAAGCAAAAAACAATATGTCTGAGTTATGCTCCATAAATAGTCATCAGGAAGTTATTTATTATGATTTTGATGAGCATGAATCACAAGACACAGTTAACGCAATCACAAAGATAGCAGATATTGGACAATACTGTAATATCGGTAAGGTTAGTGTTGTTGGACACACTGATACTTCTGGGCCGACTGCCTACAACTTAAAGTTATCTAAGCACCGTGCTTCTAATACTAAAGCTGAATTAATTGCTAGAGGTATATCTGAAGACAGCATTGTATCCGATGGTAGAGGTGAAACGGAATTAGCTGTTGAAACTGCTAATGGCGTTAAAGAAAAAATGAACCGCCGTACTGAGGTTTTGGTTTCATTAAGCGCATTAGGGGTGATCAACTAAGCGGTTGAAGAAATAAATAAAGACCCGGCTTTAAAGTCGGGTTTTTTTTTGCCATAAATCTTTAGATTTAGAATTTATTTTCTTTTTACTTATTTATACATATAAAAAAGACAAGGTGCTAATTTGACATATATCAGCTTAACGACGGCGGAGCATAGTGTTGTAGACGCGATTAGTGCAACCAAGCATGAAATGTTAAGTATTGTCAAAGATTGGTCGAGTATAAATTCAGGAAGTTATAATCACTCTGGATTAAAAGACATGAGAGAGCGTTTGTCCGATAGTTTTGCATCTCTTCCTGGGGAAATAAGTGAGGTCACTTTGGAGGAGGGACAGCAAATAGATCAAAAAGGAAATATAGAAACTGTAAATTACGAGCCTGCTTTAAAAATATCAGTGCGCCCAAAAGCTCCTATTCAATTAGTATTAACTGGACATTACGATACTGTATTTCCTGTAAATAGTCATTTTCAAAACTATGAAACTTTAGGAGTTGATATTTTAAAAGGGCCTGGTGTAGCAGATATGAAAGGTGGTATAGTTGTAATGAAAACTGCCTTACAATTTTTTGAAACTATGCCAATTTCAAAAAATATTGGCTATAATATTCTTCTCAGCCCTGATGAGGAAATTGGTTCTTTAGGTTCAGCATCTATTCTGGCAGACTTAGGAAGAGCTTCCCATGCAGGACTGACTTATGAGCCATCACTTCCAGATGGTTCATTGGCTGGTGCAAGAAAAGGGAGTGGTAATTTCACTTTAATTATAAAAGGACGTGCCGCTCACGCCGGTAGGGAGCACCATTTAGGAAGGAATGCGATTGTTGCGATGGCTGAGTTTATTAATGGATTAGAAAAATTAAACGGAAAGCGCGAAGGTTTGACAATAAACATAGCTAAAATTGAAGGAGGAGGGCCTTCAAATATTGTGCCAGATCTTTCCATAGGTCATTTTAATATAAGAATGCAGAAGGAAGAAGACATGCAATGGGTAAGCAATAAAATTAATATTTTAGTTACACATATAAATGACAAAAAAGGAATTTTTGCTCACCTTCATGGTGGTTTCACAAGGCCACCTAAACCTATGTCACCAGCTAACGCAAGTGTTTTTGCATGGGTAAAAAAGGCTGGAAATCTATTAGGGCAAGAAATCAATTGGTCACCGAGTGGCGGAGTTTGTGAGGGTAATAATTTGTGGGCATCGGGCTGCCCAAATGTTGACACACTTGGAGTAATTGGTGGTGAAATTCATTCTGATAGAGAGTATATGAAAATTAATTCTCTGACAGAAAGAGCTAGATTATCGTGTCTTATTCTTCTTAAAATTGCTAGCGGAGAATTTGATGCTTTAAAAGCTAAAAAATTAGTTGAAAAATGTTAATTGTACGCCCTGTATGTGTAAGTGACCTTGATGATATTTGTGACTTATCAAGACTAGCGGGACCAGGATTTACATCTTTAGCTGTAAATAAAGAAGTGCATAAAGCGCGAATACAGCATTCAATAAAAAGTTTTTCTGATATTAAAAGTATAATACCCAACCATCTATATAT
The DNA here is from genome assembly GCA_042093735.1 of Hellea sp. Classification (GTDB taxonomy): domain Bacteria; phylum Pseudomonadota; class Alphaproteobacteria; order Caulobacterales; family Maricaulaceae; genus Hellea. Next base: position 25,381 of record JBELEM010000007.1, read on the forward strand.
TTTAGTGGCTGAAGATACTACTACGAACAAAGTTATTGGAATAAGTTCAATAAAAACTAACATAGGCGTAATTGACCCTTTTTTCAATTTTAGAATTTTACAGTTAGCCCAGAAATCTTCTGTTACGGGTTCGCGTTTCGATATGGCAGTTCTTGTTCTCGTTAATGAGTATGCAGGTTGTTCGGAAGTCGCTTCGTTATTTGTTAAGAGTGAGTACCGAGGAAAAGGAGTTGGTATGCTCATTTCTAAGGCAAGATTTATGCTTATTGCCGCAGATGAAGCGCGCTTCGGAAGTAAAATTATTTCAGAACTACGAGGCCGGGTATCTGAAAATGGTGAGTCCCCATTCTGGGATGCAATCGGAAAAAAGTTTTTCCGTATGGACTTTCAGAGTGCTGATGAGTTTTCCGCAGGTAAGGATAGTCGGTTTATTGTCGAATTAATGCCAAAACACCCTATTTACGTCGCACTGCTTCCTGAAAGTGCTCAAAATGTTATTGGAAAAACACATCCAAAAGGCATTGGGGCAAAACGCCATCTCGAGTCTGAGGGTTTTAGATATGACAATACGGTAGATATTTTTGATGCAGGACCAACTATGGCTGTTTTAAAGAAAGATATGCGAACTCTGAATGAAAGCTTTTTGGTAAAGTTACAAGCTGATTCGTCTTATAAAAACCATAATGTACAAGCTTTAATTAGCAATAACTCCTTAACAGAATTTCGATGTGGTTTATTTGATGTAACGAGATTTGATAGTAATTACTTTATTAACGCTGAGAAGATGAAATTTCTTAAAATTAAAAATACTGATACTGCTCGTCTATGGATTAAGAAATGAAAAAATCTTTATTTATAAATGGTCAATGGTTTGAAGGCACTGGCGATTTTTTTAAATCAATAAACCCATCTGATGGCACAGAGTTATGGGAAGGAAATTCAGCATCAAGAACGGAAATTAATGCAGCATTTGATGCTGCCAATTCAGCACACAAAGTCTGGAGTTCTATGTCATTTGTCTCGCGTAAGGAGATTATTTTAAAATTTAAAAAGCTTGCACTTGAGGCCAACCCTGAAATGACTGAATTAATTTCAAAAGAAACAGGCAAGCAACTTTGGGACTCAAAAGGTGAAGCATCTGCTCTGCCAAACAAAGTAGATATATCTTTAACTTCTTACCTTGATAGAACAGGGCAAATTAATAAAAATACACCATTTGGGAGTGCGGCTTTGCGGCATAAATCTCATGGAGTATTTGCTGTGCTTGGTCCATATAATTTCCCCGCTCACTTACCTAATGGACAAATATTGCCTGCACTAATTGCTGGAAATACAATAGTTTTTAAACCTAGCGATCAAACACCGGCAGTTGGTGAAGCGCTTATTAAATTATATGAAAAGGCGGGTTTTCCAAAAGGTGTTATAAATATGGTTCAGGGTTCTGGTGCCGTGGGCAAGCTAATGTTAGATCATCCAGATTTGTCAGGTGTTTTATTTACAGGTTCAGCAGAGTCGGGAAGAATGATTCATAAGAAATTCGGCGGAAAACCAGAGGTAATTCTGGCATTAGAAATGGGTGGTAATAATCCTATTATTGCATGGGATGTGGATAATGCTGAAGAGGCTGCGAGCATAATTATACAATCAGCTTTCATAACTTCTGGCCAACGTTGTACTTGTGCTCGAAGGTTAATAGTGCCTGACAATGAGAAGGGTCAACTTATTATAGATTCAACCATGAATGCTATGGACCGAATAACTTTAAATAAATGGAATATTGAAGCTTCTATGGGTCCAGTAATAAATCAAGATGCTGCTATTAAAATAGTTGAAGATGCTAATTCTCTTAATGGGAGAGTTATAAGGGCCTCTAGCATCTCTAAACTAGGTAGTGCTTTTGTTACCCCCGCTTTTATTGATGTGACTAATACTAAAAAAATAGATAAAGAAATATTTGGTCCAGTTTTACAGGTTATTCGTGTTCCTGATTGGGGTACAGCATTATATGAGGCTAATAATACGAATTTTGGATTAGCAGCAGGACTTATTTCTAATAATAAAGATTTATGGGAGACCTTTCACAATAACGTCAGAGCAGGAATTGTTAATTTCAATAGACCGACAACTGGTGCAGCTAGTTTTTTACCTTTCGGAGGTCCCGGTTTTTCGGGCAACCATAACCCTGGGGCTTATTACTCTGCAGACTTTTGTGCTTGGCCAATGGCTAGCCAAATATCAAATAAACCATCAATATTAGAATTTAAAGGTTTAAGGTGAAATGGTTACTGTCGCAAACTTTGATGGTCTTATTGGATCAACGCATAATTATGCAGGATTATCATTTGGAAATTTAGCTTCATTTTCTAACACAGGACTTACTTCGAATCCCCAAGCTGCTGCACTACAGGGACTAGAAAAAATGAAAAAAATGGTAGATCTTGGTTTGTTTCAGGGAGTTTTACCCCCACATCAGAGGCCATATTTACCACTAGTACGAGATTTGGGGTTTTATGGTAATGACAGAGAAATTTTCGTTTCTGCTTGGAAGCAATCGCCAAATCTAATGATTAACTGTTTTTCAGCAAGTCCTATGTGGGCAGCTAATTCTGCTACAGTAAGTCCTTCATTTGACTGTGCCGATAAGCAACTTCATTTAACTGTAGCAAATATGTCAGAAATGTTCCACAGGTCAATTGAAAGCAATCAAACTTATAAATCTTTAAAGAGAGCTTTTCCTTTTGCCAAAGTTCATAAAGCCCTTTTTGGCCACTCTTTTCTTGCAGATGAAGGAGCAGCAAATCATGTAAGATTATGCGGAGAAAAGTCAAAAAAAGGGATAGAGTTATTTGTTTATGGACGTGAAGGGTATATAAAATCTAATTCAGCTTATCCAGCAAGGCAAACATATCAAGCTAGTCAGACAATCATGCGCAATCATCGATTAGACACATCGCGCACTGTTTATGCAAAGCAATCCAAAATAGCTATTGATGCAGGTGCATTCCACAATGATGTAGTTTGTGTTGGCGCAATGAATACTTTACTTTATCATGAATTCGCATTTGAAAACAGCGCCAAGCTTCAATCCGACATCAGAAAGGCTGCTAATGGAATTTTTGAACCTATTTTTATTGAGGTAAAGGAGTCTGTTATACCTCTTCAGGATGCTATAGAGTCATATTTATTTAACTCCATGCTAGTAAAAATTCCTGATAGTAAAAATTTAACACTTATAGCTCCGCTTGAAGTGAAGAAAAATGTAAGGGTCGCAAGATTTTGTGAAAATTTAGTGGCCGAAAATAATGCTATAAACGAAATTTATTATGTAGATGTTCGGCAATCTATGAGAAATGGAGGGGGCCCCGCCTGTTTGAGGTTAGCCGTTCCACTAGACTCAGAAGAAAAGAAATTGGTAAATAATAAAAATATATTAACTGAAAACTTATATAATGATTTAAAGGTATGGATAAATAAACACTACCGAGAAGAGATAAGCCCTAATGACTTGCGCGATGTTAATTTGATGTATGAAAGCTTCTCCGCTCTTGATGAACTCACAAATATAATGCAACTTGGGAGCGACTTCTATTCTTTTCAAAAATAAAATTTTGTAATTATTGATTAAGTTCATTCACAATAATTTCTCGCATTTTAGCTTTTTCTTTGAAAGCTAATGTTGAATAACCAAGTACATCTATATTTGAAAGCTGTTTAGTTTTTGAGAGTGAAGTTATTTGTGAATCAAAATTTTTAGTCCAATGAATGAGGTCGGCATAAATAACTAAAGTGCTTAAACCATTTTTTTCAATTATGACTGGAAGCTTTGGGCTCCCTTCATATTTAATGATATCTCTGTTAGACGTTAGATAAGCTATGTGTTCGATAGTTCTTAATTTACTCATAGCAATTGTTCGGTTATTTTCTTTGGCTGCTGCGTTAAATAATTCCAATGCGAATTTCTTGTCAGTTATTTTATCAAGTGATTTAAAAAATCGCCTTCTATATTTTTTTGTGTAAGTTTTATTTTTATAAAAAAAGTTTACTATATCAGTATCAGCACCCCATCCCTTTAAAATTTCTTTTTCACGGTTTCTTTGTCTGTGGGCATCCTCATAGCTAATTATAAATTCAGCATTATTATAATAACCAACACCCATAAAAGCGTCACTTATGTAATCTATGCCTGCTTGCCCTGCACCAAGTTTAATGGTTGTTCCTGTGTAAGCATTAGCATAAGCGAGACGGTCTATTTGCTTTCTATATGCTTTATTATTTGTTTCTGGGTCTGTATTGAATTCGGCGTGCAGTCTTCGTGAAGCATTATGTTTACCTGCTAGTGAGTTAAATCCTGACCATATATCGGTTCCTGCCTTTTTTACGCAAGTATACCCTGAACACTTTGTACTAGCCGCACCTTTACTAATCCTAATAATTGTAACCCCAAATTCGCCAAAACCCCTAGCAAGTTTAAACACGGTATTTGCACCATGTTTTGGAATGAACATTACAAGATCTTCAAAGTTCTTTACTTTGCTTCCAAGTTCACCAATGTTCTTTCCCACGCGCATAGGCGTTTCTATTAAGTTTGTTGTACGATTTTTTGCTGAGCCTAGGATAGCTAATCCTGTTGAACGGTTCCGTAAAGCTTCGGTTGCTTGTATTTCCTTTATATGGATTTTAGTTTGCTTTGTTCCTAAAATCTTTGTTGATTTGTTATTATTTAGAATTTCATATTCAAGCATATAGCCATTTTTAAAAGCTTCAGGTCTAACTTGATGATTAGAGCTTTTCATAAAGTCTTCACCGAGAAAATACACGGCGCTTAAACTTTTTTCTTCTTTTATGAGCTCTCGGGAGTATGATGATGTTGAACTAAATATATAAGTAATAGCAATTAAATTTGCTATGCTTGTGCGTATGAGACTCATTGCCATGCTATAAATATAGTCAAACTGATATGAAAAACCAATAAAACATTTGGCATAACAATATAATTTATTTATTATTCAAAATTATTTATAGTTTAAATGCTATTAGTTACTTGAAGACTTGCTCAGCTTGGTCTAGATGGCCATACGACTATTGTGCCGCTTTAGCTCAGTTGGTTAGAGCGCTGGTTTGTGGAACCAGAGGTCCTCAGTTCGAGCCTGAGAAGCGGTACCATTCTAATTATTGTGGTTAACTTATTAGGACAGGGGTACTAACAATTACGCTATACTGCAAATTGTTCCCTCAATATTTTTTCACTTAAGCCCTGCTCCTTGTCGAATAATAAAGTTAAAGATGTTTCTTTATCCTGTGAGATTTCAACATGAGTGATATTACGAATTTCCATATTATCTGCTGAAGCAGCTACGGGTCTTTTTTCAGCATTTAAAACTTCAAATTCTACACTTCTATCAGCATTTAAAAGAGCGCCCCGCCATCTTCTAGGTCGGAATGCGCTTATGGGTGTTAGCGCTAAAATATGGGCTGCCTGCGGCACTACAGGTCCATGAGCAGAAAGGTTATAAGCGGTAGATCCAGTTGGAGTTGCAAGCAAAACTCCATCTGCAATCAAGCACTCTAGGCGTATTTTTTTATCAACTTTGATTCTTATATGAGCTGCTTGTTGTGTTTGCCTGTAAAGCGAAACTTCATTAAAGGCTAACTCTTCAAATGTTCCACCTGCCCCTTTGGCTATCATTTTTAACGGCTTAACTATGGTGGGTTCTGCTGCAGCCAATCGAGAAATTAAGTCATCTTCATTAAACTCATTCATTAAAAAACCAATGGTTCCTTTGTTCATTCCATAAACGGGTAGTCCTCTTCTAATCAATGTCATATATCTTCTGAGTGTACGCAGCATAAATCCATCTCCACCAAGAGCTACTATTGCATCAGCGTTGGCTGCATCATGGTTGCCATACTTTGCTATTAATGAGTCACGAGCAGACTTTGCTTCTTTCCTAGCGGTACTAACAAAAGCTAATTTTTCGAATTTTTTTTCTTTGATCACTATTACTCCAAATTTTATAAAAATATTTTTATAGCTTTATTCGATATCTGGTGTTGTCATTGCTTTTAGGTAAATTAGTAAAGCAGTTCTATCTTCTTGTTTTCTGATACCCACAAAGCTCATTCGAGTGCCTTTCATAAATTCGTTAGGTTTCTGTATGTAGGCATTAAGGGTTTCATCGTCCCAAATTACGTCTGAATTGCTCATAGCTTTAGAGTAATTAAAGTTAGGTTTATTACCTGCAGTTGCTCCATAAATGTTCCAGAGGTTTGGCCCAACTTTATTTTTTCCTTTAATGTCTAATGAGTGGCAGGCCCTGCATCGTTTATAAATTATTCTTCCGCGCTCTAATGGTGATAATGATACTTTATTTAAAGGTTTTTCTGCAGATGCTGTAATCTGTTTTTTATTTATATTTGTTTTCTTGTCTGTATTGTTACAAGATATTAGTATAAATACACTAAAAATTAATATCAATTTTCGCATGGACTTCCTTAATTTAATATTATCACTATCACTGTGATTATATTATTGAAAGGCTCAAACTATTAAAAAAGCAGTTTAAAAACATAACGCGGCAAAATGGTACTATGTTTTTAGATTTTTTTTGTGTCATATAGCATATCAACAAGAGGAAAGAATGTCATTCACTCCACCAATTAAATTAATACAATACCTGATCGAGCATAGCACGGATCTTGACATCATATTGAATTCACCTGCATTTAATGGCATTAATATGGAGCTGATAGGTGATGTTCTTTCTGCAGCTTCAAATTTTTCTAAGAATAAATGGGCGCCTTTAAATTGGGCTGGCGACCAAAACCCTGCAAAATTAATCGATGGGCAAGTCATAAGTACTCCCGGTTTCAAAGAAGCGTATAAAGATTTTGTAGATGCTGAGTGGCTTTCAATAGCAACCCCTTCTGAAGTTGGTGGAATGGGGTTACCGCAAGTTGTTAAAGTTGGCACGGACGAAATGTTTTATGCTGCAAATATGGCTCTTGGTTTATGCCCAATGCTAACTTCTAGTGCAGCAAAGGCTATATTGGCACATGCTGATGGGTCTATTAGAAATAAATATCTACCAAAAATGGTTTGCGGTGAATGGACAGGTGCTATGTGTCTAACTGAACCTCAAGCTGGATCTGATTTAGGCCCTGTCAGAACAAAGGCATTGGATAATGGAGATGGAACGTATTCGATTACGGGTCAAAAAATCTACATTACATGGGGTGACCATGATGTAGCTGATAACATAATTCACCTAGTTTTAGCTCGTTTGCCTAATGCCCCGATGGGATCGAAAGGTATATCTTTGTTTTTGTGCCCTAAGTTTATGGTGAATGATAATGGAGAATTAGGTGCTAGAAATAGTTTCTCTGCTATTGGGCTTGAGCATAAATTAGGTATTCACGGATCCCCTACATGTGTGATGGAGTTTAGTTCTGCTACAGGCTGGCTTATTGGGAAGGAAAACCAAGGTCTTTCTTGTATGTTTACTATGATGAACGAGGCTCGTTTATTTGTAGGAGTTCAAGGTGTTGCTATTGGCGAGAGGGCATATCAAGCAGCATTACAATATTCGAACGATAGAGTGCAGGGACGGACTATCACGGAAGTTGAGTCAATTAATGGTCACCCCGATGTGCGAAGAAGTTTAATAGATATGAAGGTCAAGTTATTAGGTGCTAGAGCGATATGTCTTGCCGCTGCTGCTGCTGGGGATATAGCAAGTCACTCAAGCGATGAAAATATTCGAAAAGAAGCTCATATCCGAGAAGCTTTGCTAACGCCTGTAGCTAAGGCATATGGATCTGATATTGGTGTTGAAGTCAGCTCTTTAGGTGTTCAAGTTCATGGTGGAATGGGTTTCGTCGAAGAAACGGGTGCCGCGCAACATTATAGAGATAGTAGAATTGCTCCGATATATGAAGGAACTAACGGAATTCAAGCTATTGATTTAGTGGGAAGGAAATTAAGGCGGGATGGTGGGTCAGGCATGAATGCTTTAATAGTAGATTTAAAAAAAATCTATAATCTAGCAATTCAGTCCTCATTTGATTTAACAGAATGTTCAGCATCACTTATGGAAGGCATTCAAACATTAGAGCTTGCTACTGAAATTATGCTTCAAGCAGATGAAATTGACGCATTATCCGCAGCTACGCCTTATTTAAACATTGTCGCAAATGTAATATCTGGCGCTTTTATAATGAAAGCAGTGGTTAATGGAGCAATTGCTGGGGATGAGAATACAGAAAATATGATACCCCTTTGCACTTATCATTTAAAATCTATTATGCCGTTGGCAAAAAGCTCTATTGAATTTTTAAAAAGTCCAAACAAGTTAGTTTTTGACTTTCCAAGGGAACAGCTTGCTGATTTGTAATTCATACTTCATATGAATGTTTAACTGGAGGAGTTCTAATGTCAGCTCAGACAAGTATAAAAAGAATAACTGCGCCTCAAATTACAGAGCGGAAAAACGGCAAACCAATTGTTTGTTTGACGGCTTATGATGCTCCAACAGCTAATATTTTAGACAAATTCTGTGATATACTGTTAGTTGGTGATAGCGTAGGTATGGTAGTGCATGGATTTACAACCACTGTTGGCGTAACTCTTGATATGATGATTTTGCATGGACAAGCCGTAATGCGTGGATCACAAAAGGCTCTCGTTGTAGTGGACCTGCCCTTTGGTTCCTATGAGGATAGTGTTGAAACAGCATTTCGTAGTGCCTCTAGGGTTATGATGGAAACAGGATGCAATGCTGTTAAAATTGAGAGCGGATCATATGCGGCTGAAACAATTAGTTACCTCGTTGAAAGAGGAATTCCCGTTATGAGTCATGTGGGACTGAGACCACAAAGTATGAATGTATTAGGAGGTTTCCGCGCTCGTGGAAGAAGAAAAGTGGTAGAAGATGAAATTATTGCTAATGCAATAGCTGCTGCTAATGCGGGGTCTTTCGCAGTAGTTGTGGAAGGTACGTCAGCTGAGATAGCAGAAAAGGTTACAAAGTCAGTTAAAATTCCTACTATTGGTATTGGTGCTTCTGAAAAATGCGATGGTCAGATACTAGTTACGCCTGATATGCTAGGGCAATTCGACCGCGTACCTAAATTTGTGAAAAAATTCGCAGACATGAAGGGTTTGGTTGAAGGTGCTGCTAAAGAATATGCAGAGCAGGTAGGTAATAGAAGTTTTCCAGCCGAAGAAAATACTTATAAATTTAAACATAAATAAGACTTACTTTAAAAATAATATACTGTTATCACGTTAGCTGTTGCGAAAGTATCACTTGGAAGATATGTTGTTTTTTAGCAGAAATTCATTTTGCAATTTTCAAAAGGTTTTTTAGTGGTTGATTTTATCAATGAAGTTGAAGAAGAGCTACGCAAGGACGAGTATAATCGACTTCTCAGACGCTATGGTCCTGTTTTACTATCGATCATTATTATCGTTGTAATTATAGCGGGCATTATCGAGTTTCGTAAATATTCAGAGGACAAAGTAGCTAGAGCAACATCAGCTAGTTATGTATCTGCATCTGATAATGCGGCTGCTGGGGAAACTTTAACCGCAATATCAGATTTTTTATCTCTATCTGAAAAAGCCCCTTCCGGTTATTCAGGCCTTGCTCTGATGCGCGCTGCAGCTCTTCAGCTAGAATCTGGAAATAATATGGAAGCTGTCCGTTTGTTTGATAATGCATCCATCAGATTTACTTTGCCTAGGCATTCGCAATTAGCAGAAATCAAAGCGGCTTATATACTTGCTAGTGTAGGTCAACATTCAGATGTTATAAACCGATTAGGGCCTTTAGCTCAAAAAGATGCTCCCTATGAGTTTTTAGCTCGTGAGCTATTAGGATTATCGGCACTCGCTTCTGGTGATACAAAAATGGCCCAAGAACAATTTAGTTATCTAGAATTTATTCCAGGTGTCCCACCAAATATAAGAAATAGGGCCAAGCAAAGCCTTAGTCTAATGAAGGTAAATGTAATTGACAGTGACGGAGCTGAAACTGAGATCAATTCCGATTCTGTAACAATTAAGAAACCTAATGGAAATTAAATTGATGAAATATTTTTTCTGTATAATTTTAGTCCTCATGTTGTGCGGTTGTTCTACAATAAGTGGAATAGGTGACGCCGTAGGCTCAATCAACCCGTTTGATAGATCGGATGAAAAATCCAAGGAAGCCCAAGGTAAAGTTGCGGGAGAAACTGATCGAATTTCTATTTTGGAATTAAACGAGACATTGAAAGAGTCGGAAACTATTAAGCCAGAACAAATTGTTTTGCCCCCTGCCTACGCAAATATTAATTGGCCTCAAGTTGGTGGGAACGCAGCACATGCTTTACAGCATACTGATGCAAAAGGCAGCTTCAAGAAAATTTGGTCTAAAAGTACAGGTAAAGGCTCTAACCGAAAAGGAAGAGTTGTCGCTCCACCTGTAACAGATGATGGCTTAATATATACTATGGATGGAAATAACCTAATCACTGCTATGGATATTATTTCAGGAACTAAGATATGGAGTTATAGGGTTGCCTTGAGGGAACGTAAAAGAACACGCTTAGGTAGAGTTGGTATTGTAGAACGTGTTCGAGATCCTCTATCAATTCTTGACGGATCAGGAACAGATAAAGAGTCTGTAGGTGGTGGAATAGCTGTTGTAAATGGAAAGTTATTTGTTACATCGGGATTGGGCGTGGTGAGTGGCCTTGACTCTAAGACTGGGGAAGAGGTATGGCGCACCGTTACTAGAACACCAATGCATTCTGCTCCCACTGCTGCTGGTGGGCGTGTATTTGCTGTCTCGGATGATAACGAATTGTTTGCGTTTAACGCTGAAACCGGAGAAGTCATCTGGACATATCAAGGAATAGTTGAAAGTGCTAGGATGCTAACTGCACCGAGCCCTGCTGTCGTTGGAGATACAGTTATTTCTGGCTTTGCCTCCGGTGAGCTAATTGCATTAAGAGTGCAAAATGGTAGTGTTCTTTGGCAGGATGCTTTATCCTCAGCAGGGCAATTAACGCCCCTTGCTTCACTTAACGATATTGCTTCAGGACCAGTTGTAGATGATGGATATGTTATTGCATCATCCCAGTCAGGAGTTACCAGTGCTTTTGATTTGAGAACTGGGCAGAGAATATGGACTCAACCAGCTGGATCGTTAAATTTTCCATTATTAGCTGGAGATTTTGTTTACCTTGCTCTGACGGATGGTCGTGTTATTTGTATGTCCAAAACCGACGGTTCAGTTATTTGGGTTACGCAACTTCGATCTCACAAAAATATAAAGAAAAAGAAAAAACGTATATCTTACTCCGGTCCAATATTTGTTGGTGAAAGGTTGTTGGTGATGTCATCAAAAGGCAAAGCAATAACATTAAATCCTTATGACGGAACTATACTTGATGAGTTTAAAATTGGAGGGAATGTTTTTGTTGCTCCTGTAATTGCAAATGAAACTGTATTTGTTATGACCAACTCTGCTAAACTTATCGCTTTCCGTTAGTCTGCTAATCATGTCCATTGACCAGGGTAATAGTGAGGAAGTAAAATCCGATTTCGACTCGTCTAGAGAGCTCCGTCCTGCAAAAATTGCAATTGTAGGGAGACCTAATGTTGGGAAATCAACAATTTTTAATCGTTTAGCGGGTAAGAAGCTGGCAATTGTTAACGATACTCCAGGTGTTACCAGAGATGTGCGTGAGGTCAGGTCAAAGCTTCGTGGTCATAGTATGGTGCTGATGGATACGGCTGGATTCGAAAACGCTAAAGGTCACAAAATTGAAGCTAAAATGCGCGCTCAAACCGAATTGGCTGTGCTCGATGCTGATATAGTTTTGTTTGTTTATGATGCTCGCGAAGGTGTTACCCCACTTGATCGTACTTTTGCACAATATGTCCGGCGTACCAACAAGACAACTTTTTTAGTAGCTAATAAATGTGAAAGTTCTGCTTCTGATGTTGGTATCACTGATGGTTACTCACTTGGTATGGGGGACCCCATAGAGGTGGCTGCAGAGCATAATATTGGTTTTGGAGAGTTGGATGATGCAGTTGAGCTTGCTTTACGTGATGTTGATCTTAACCTTAGTGATGATAATATCGATTATGAGGAGGCACCTGTTCGTATTGCTATTGTGGGTCGACCAAATGCAGGTAAATCTACGTTAATCAATACTTTAATCGGTGAGAACAGGCTTCTAGTTGGACCTGAAGCTGGTATTACTCGTGACTCTATAACTATCGATTACATGTGGCAGGGTCGTCGTGTTCAATTTCATGACACAGCTGGGTTACGTAAAAAATCAAAGATTCATGAGACATTAGAAGTACTTTCTGTGCAAGACACATTGAGAGCAATTAAATTTGCTCAGGTTGTCATTTTATTAATGGACTCAACTCAGCCACTTGATAAGCAAGACCTTCAAATAGCAGCATTATGTGAACGAGAAGGTAGAGCACTCGTTTTAGGAGCTTCAAAGTGGGATTTAGTAAAAAATAAGTCAGAAGCTTCAAAGTTTCTACGTGATGAAACTAAGAGGTTATTGCCCCAGTTAAGGGGACTAGAAATAATTATGTTTTCAGGATTGACGGGTAAGAGTGTTGATCGTTTATTACCTGCTATTGAACGCGTACAGATTAATTGGTCAGCCAAAGTAAAAACATCAGATTTAAATGACTGGTTGCGCGAAAAAGTGCAGCGCCATCCTCCCCCAGCTGTTAACGGTAGGCGTATCAAGCCAAAATATATAAGTCAGACGAAAACAAGGCCTCCCACATTTATTCTAAAGTGCTCACGGGCAACTAAATTGCCTGAAAGCTATAAACGATATTTAATCAATGGCCTCAGGGAAGATTTTGACCTCCCGTCAGTTCCAATTAGATTTTTTGTGAGAGCGGATGAAAACCCATATGATAATACAGTTCGCAAGCAAGGAATAGAGCCTTTACGAACAAAAGATAGGCCTTAATTAACCTATTTGTCCTCTATGTCTGAGCTTATGGTCTGCAAGTACGCAAGCTAACATTGCTTCTGCTACAGGCACACCTCTAATGCCGACGCAGGGGTCATGTCTTCCTTTTGTTTTTAAATCAATTTCTTTGCCATCTGAATTAATACTTTGTACAGTTTTTAATATTGATGATGTTGGTTTGATAGCTATGCGAACGACAATATCATCCCCATTAGAAATACCGCCTAATATCCCGCCAGAGTTGTTACTTAGAAAATGCGGTTTGCCTTTGTTTATTCTTAACTCATCTGCATTTTGTGTGCCACTCAGTCCAGCTGAATTAAAACCTGCACCAATTTCAACGCCTTTTGCTGCATTTATACTCATCATACCCATTGCAATATCAGAGTCTAATTTTCCATAAATTGGAGCCCCCCACCCTGCGGGAACACCAGACGCATGTACCTCAATAACTGCCCCTACTGAATTTCCATCTTTTCTGGTGTTGTCTAAATAAGTTTCCCATTTTGCAACAGAATCCGGATCAGGACACCAGAATGGATTGGTATCTGTGATAGCCCAACTAAATTTTGCTCTATTTACTTTTAATTCCCCAATCTGTACGACAGCCCCTCTTATATTTATTTCTTTTCCTAATATTTTTCTAGCAATTGCTCCTGCAGCAACACGATTAGCAGTTTCACGAGCAGAACTCCTTCCTCCACCTCTATAATCGCGTATACCATATTTGTTATGATATGTCATATCAGCGTGGCCTGGACGGTAACTTGACTTTATTTCTGAGTAATCTTTACTTCGTTGGTCTGTATTTTCTATCATTAAACTTATTGGAGTTCCCGTTGTTTTTCCTTCAAATACTCCTGATAAAATTTGAACAATATCAGCTTCTCTTCTTTGAGTTACAAAACGCGAAGTACCCGGTTTTCTTTTATCTAGATGTTTTTGAATGTCAGTTTCTGATAGATTTATTAGTGGTGGGCAGCCGTCGATAATGCAACCAATAGCTGGGCCATGACTTTCGCCCCATGTTGTAAACCGAAATAGGTGCCCGAAGGTATTGTGTGACATACCTTTTTCTTTAGACGTCTACGCTATATAATGCCAGAGGAAGTTAAGAAAAATTTTTGAAAGGTGTATCGAAATACGTATTATTTTTAAATAAAAAAAAATGGAGGGCTAACCCTCCATTATCAAATTTAAGACTTACATTTAATTAAAAGTTATAATTAGCCCCAAATCTAATTTCATATGCTGAAGCATCGAAACTAGTTGAGAATGGTTGTCCTTCCACCAATGTTCGTGGGAAACCAGGTTGTTCAAGAACACCCCATTTATCGTTAATTAGATTAGTCAGGTTATCAATGACCATAAACACTTGCGCTCTGTCACCATCACGTACACCTGGTAACTCTTGGGAAATCTTTAAGTCAACTTTTGTCCAGCTTGGGCCGGTGAATTGATTTCTCGTTGTGCCTTGCTGAAGTATACTTGAGTTACCTAAAAATGGAGTGAAACTATATATGCTGTTTTCTACTCCAGCTTGAGTTCTGCTGTATGGACGGCCTGAGCTAGATTGGAAGAACGCAAAGATTCTGGTGTCATAATCTTTCCAGAAATCTTTTGTATAAGATACTGAACCGGAAAAACGATGTTTAATATTGTAATTCGAAGGTGCCAATATCTCCTCTTGTGGGTCTAAGAAAGCTCTATTGTTGTAGTTTGAAAACGCAACAGAACTTGTCATTGGAGATACATCTTTTGCATCTGAATAAGCATAACCAAAGGTTGCTGCCCATCCACTATCCCAGTCCTTTGAAATACCTAGTGAGGCTACGAAGGCCTCATTACCAACTTCACTATTAGTCAGAGTAAAGGCATCCATGTTAGGGCTATCATATGTAGGATATGTAACACCATCAACAATGCGTGTTCCGTCCTGAATAAGATCGGCACGTTTGATTATTGCTGTATCCTTACTTTGTGAAATTAATAGATCAGCTTGAAATAACCATGGACCACCAAATATGTCTTCGCCTGTATTAAAATCTGGTGTCCATGTGGCACCAAGGGAATACTTCCAATCGGATGGAATTTTAAAGTTAGGGTCGAGGTAATTAAGTTCAAAATTACTGCCTACCCCTGTAGCAACTGAGTCATATACTACATCAGGTATAGCATAACCAGCAAAGTTGGGTACTCCATCTTCACCACCGGAGTATGTTTGAGCAAACAGGTCAATTGGGTTTGGTTGCCCACCTCGACCAGCACGGGCGAGAGCACCCACTTGGTCAATGTTATTTGCTGAATAGTTGTTTGAAAGCCAAACATTTGGATTACCACCAGAGTACCTACCAATTCCACCTCGGAGTTGTAAGTCGTCAGCAGCGTCCCATGTAAATGCTAGGCGAGGCTGTAAAAGGCTTTTTCCATCGAGTGTTTGAGAATTAGAAAAACCATATTCTTGTACGAAATCCGGATTTTCCGTGGGTGCATCTGATGTTGTATACCAATCAAAACGCGCTCCAGCTATAACAGACAAACTGTCATTTAATTGGATTTCATCCTGCGCATATACCGTGTTAATTGCGTAACCCCAATCAGCTGCAGCATCTACAGGGTTTTGAGATGGTGAGTTATTGTAGTATATACGATCGACGAGACCGGCCTCAAATTCATCAATACCACGGAAACGCAGTTCTGTTTCCGTATGTTGTACAAATAAATTAAAGATGTTTAAATTGCGATGTTCCGCCCCAAATAGTAATGAATGGTTTCCTGCATCATAATTCGCCCTGAAGGATAAATCTAGCTGATCATAGGCGAGTTTATTGGATTGACGGCTATCATCTCCGCCTAGGTAGACTGTTACACCACGGTCAGTCCTTATCTGGATTTCTCCAAAGTCATTACCTCCAATTGAACGCACATCATTTTCTAGATCCAGGTAACCTACCCTGACCTCTGTTGAGAAATTATCAGTCCAATCTGAATATATGGCTCCAGATATAGATTCTAATTTAGAGCCTCTGTTGTAAAGGTGGTTTGAGAATTCATATTCATCACTATCCCCGTCGGAGCGCACAGTATTGAAGCCATCATTGTAATTGTAGGTGAACGCAGCTCTGTGCTGATCGTTAATATTCCAGTCAAGCTTAACCAATATTTTTTCATCGGCATTTGCAAAACTTGAAGGAGTTGTACCTGGGTCATATTGATAAACTCGGTTAGATATCTCCGAGATCCGATCGAGTTCTGCTTGACTAACTTGGAAGTTACCCGTTCCTATAGTTTGGTCTAAGTTAAATGTATTCGCGCCTTCCAGTTTTTCGTAAGCGACACTGAAGAAAAGCTTGTCTTTGATAATTGGGCCATTAACATTTATTCCATAACGAATTTCATCATAGTCATTGTAATTAGCGTCTCTTCCATCAACTTTCTTACCGCGTAACCCATTGTCAGTGTAATCCATAAATGCACCACCGTGGATTTCGTTCGTACCGGATTTAGTAACTGAGTTAATGTTACATGCAGTAAATCCGCCATATTTTACATCAAACGGTGCTATTTCAACTGAAACCTGTTCAATGGCGTCAAAAGGAAATGGTTGGCGCTCGGTGGGGTAGCCATTTGAATTTAAACCGAAAGCATCATTCATGGAAATCCCGTCAAGAGTAATAGAGTTAAATCTCGAGCTTTGCCCCACGCATTGTACTGAATTTATATCTCCCCTAGATTCATCTACATAAACGCGAGGATCTAATCTTATAATGTCAGCTATATTTCTGTTTATTGCCGGTGCATTTTCAAGTGTAACCTGGCTAAAAGTTGCACTCGGACCAACAGCAACATCTGCTAAAACTTGCTTTTGCGCTACAACAATAATTTCATCTACTGAGCTTGCATCAAGAGAAAAGTTCATCGCGGTTGAACCACCAAGCGAAAGATTGACGTTTTCAACGCGCTCACCTTGGTAGCCATTTGCTGATACTGTTACATTATACTGACCCGAAACTGGTAAGTTACGGACTGCGAAACTTCCAGAGCTATCTGTTTGTGCGCTTCTCGTTAAGCTCGTTGCTGTATTTGTGATAGTCACCTGAGCGCCAGATAAAGGGGCACTGCTTGAGGTTGTGACATAGCCTTGTACCTCAGAAGTTGTGACTTGCGCTTGTGCTATTGAGCCTAGGCTCATAGCAAGAGCTATGGAGGACGTGCTCATGATGGCTTTAAAGCCAAGTGAAGTGATGTGTGAGTTCATAAAGTTCTCTATGGGTTGTGAGTTTTATCTCGGGTGAATCATTAATTATTTTTAATACTATGTTTTGATAACTAATTTTTATGTTACTTGCCACTAGTGACTAAAAGAAAACTGTGAATTGTAATTATTTTTTTTATTTGTTGTAACCTTACAACACCCTCTGCCAATTCACAGGATAGTAAAAAAATATTAGCATTAATATAACTAGCATCGACAAGTATGGTTTGTTAGTTAAGGCTATAATTTAAAAAAGTATTGTTCATGTCCCTAATCATAGCCATTTCAGGCGGTAGCTGTTCCGGAAAAACCACTTTAGCAAAGTTCTTGCAAAAACGTTTGGGAAGCAATCGCTCAATGATTATAAGCCAAGACGATTATTATCTAGACATTCGCGAGAGAGTGAAAGGTAATAAAATCCCAAACTTTGATATTCCTGAGGCTCTCGATTTTAGCTTACTATTTGAAAACCTTAAATGCCTGAAGGATAAAAAGTCAGTTATTTTACCGAGGTATGATTTTTCAATGCATCAAAGAATTGCAAATACAATTCCTACAGATCCAAAAGATTTCATAATCGTGGAAGGATTATTATTGTTAGATAACAAGGAAGTTAGAAATTTTGTTGATTTGTCTGTGTATATATCTTGCCCTAGAGATATCCGGTTTGAGCGGAGACTTGATAGAGATGTTACAGAGAGAAAAAGAACAAAAGAATTTGTTATTAAACAATTTTCAAATGATGTTGAGCCAGCACATGTTAAGTATATTCTACCCTCTTCTGCGCATGCAGATTTAATAATAGATCAAAATGATTTCATAAACTCTGTTGACCAGGTGCTTGATACTATTATTGACTGTTTATTAACGATTGATTCTAAAAAATCAGTTTGTTAGATACTATTTTTAGGGGCTTTCATGGATCATCCAGCTTTTGGCTTAATCGGCGTTTTTCTAATTCTTCTGATGGCATGGCTTTTTTCAGAAAATAAGAGGTCTATAAGCATTAGGACAGTTTTAGTTTGTTTTGCGCTGCAAGTTTTTATAGCTGTTTTGGTGTTATATGTACCTTTTGGTCAAAACTTACTAACAGGGATGTCAGATTTAGTAATCACTTTGCTCTCTTATGCTGATGTTGGAATAGATTTTGTTTTTGGCGGTTTAGCTTCGGAGAATATCGGCTTCAGTTTCTTGATTAGAGTACTGCCAGTTGTTATTTTTTTTGCTGCTCTCATGGAGGTTATGTATCATTTAAAAGTTATGCAGTTCGTTGTTCGCCACGCAGGAAGAGCAATATGTAGGCTAACAAATTCAAGACCTGTTGAGTCTTTGAATGTGGTAGCCAATATCTTTGTTGGGCAAACTGAAGCTCCATTAAGCCTTAAGCCATATTTGCCGAGTATTTCTCGGGCTGAACTCTTCACTATAATGGTATCCGGTATGGCTTCAATCGCAGGAACTGTTTTAGCTGGGTATATTCAACTAGGCATCAAACCTGAATATCTTATTGCAGCTTGCTTCATGTCTGCTCCCGCAGGATTATTGATGGCAAAGATAATTATGCCATCAAATATTGAGGACTTTAATAAACCAGTGGATGAAGTTTTCGATCTAGCTGACGACCGTGAACATGCTAATGTAATTTTAGCTGCTGCTGTAGGTGCTCAGAATGGAATGAAACTTGCTGTAAATATAGGAGCAATGCTGTTGGCCTTTGTTTCTTTAATTGCATTATTTAATGGACTTCTCGGCTGGGCGGGAGGTTTCTTTGGAGCTAATAGCCTATCCATGCAAACAATTCTTGGTTTTATATTTGCCCCTGTAATGCTGGTATTAAATGTTCCTTGGTCGGAGGCACAACAAGCTGGAGCTATTTTTGGCGAAAAAATTGTGCTTAACGAATTTATTGCATATATAAGCCTAGTGGATGTTCAAGAGCAGTTGTCCGAGAGAACAGTTGTTGTATTAACTTTCGCCCTTTGCGGCTTCGCTAATTTTAGCTCAATCGCTATACTTCTCGGGGGTCTTGGCGCCCTAATTCCTGACCGTATGTCGGAAATGGCAAAAATGGGAATTAAAGCTGTGTTTGCCGCTTCCCTTGCTAATCTAATGAACGCTGCATTAGCAGGTATATTAATTAGCGGTTTTTAAGTCCAATTTCAACTAAACGTTGGGTTAAAAATTCCTGAGCGGTGATTGCTGGTTCGGCTATGACGCCTTCACTCAAGCAACTATCCAATGGTTCAATGATTGTATCATTGTTAAGGTGTAAAAAGAAAGGTTTTGAGTACCTAGAGAACATTGCTCTATTTGGTTTTGGATTTATAACTCGATGTGTTGTTGAGGGTAAAACCCCAGATGTTATTCTTTGAAGCATGTCACCAACATTTACAACTACTGCGCCTTGTTTTGCATTAATATCTATCCAGTCTCCAGATCTATGTTTGACTTGAAGCCCTGACTCTGATGCTCCGAGTAACAATGTAATCAGATTAATGTCCTCGTGAGCACCAGCTCGTACTGAACCATCCAAAGGAGGTGTTTTTTGGGGCGGATAATGTAAAAGTCTCAAAATAGAGTTTCCATAGTTTACCTTATCTTGAAACCAGCATTCATTTAAGTTTAGATAAATTGCTATTGCTTTAAGTAACTCTTTTCCAAGTTCATCAAATTCTTCATATAATTTTGATATATTTTGGTCAAAATTCTTTATTTCGTCAACTCTAGGAGTTTGCTTCATAGTTGCATTATACTTTGATGATGGAATGAGCTTTCTTCCCGTGTGCCAGAATTCTTTTAAATCGGCTTCTTTTTTATTCTTTGCGTTTTCTGTACCAATAGGTGAGTAACCGCGCTGAAAGCCATCTTCTGGGTCAGAATATTTTTGCTTAATGTTTAGCGGTAGTGAAAAAAAAGCTTCAGAGGATATATCAGCATTATGTATAATTTTTTCTGATATTCTATGATTTTCAATTATTGCAAATCCAGTTTCTTTGAATGATTTTCCAAGTAACTCTGAGAAAGAAAACTTGTTTATGTCCCAAAGCTGGTAATCAATTGGATCAAGTTTGACCATATAATTCTTCCGGTTAATATTTATTAGTTTATTATGTGTATTGTAATTTATATAACAAGCTAATCAAAATCAATTTAGAAGTTTTTCTGAGGATAATATGGCAAGTTTAAAAGTGTGCTCTCTAGGGTCTATAAATTTGGATTTCACTATTCAGACGCATTCTCTACCAACAGCAGGCAAGACTGTGGGAGGCGGACATTTTAATACATCCCCAGGTGGGAAAGGTGCTAATGTTGCACTGGCAGCCAAAAAAATGGGAGTAGAGACGATCCTTTTGGGCGCTGTTGGTAATGATGATTTTGCTGATGAGGCTCTTGTTTTATTAAAAAAATCAGGAGTGGACCTTAGTAATTTAGTAATTTTTGATGATATCTCTACTGGCATTGCTTTTATTAATGTCGATGAAAGTGGGGAGAATCAAATTGCTGTGGCCTCAGGTGCAAATGCTAATTTTTTTCCTGAGCACCTCGGAGCTATAGATAGTGATGGTATTATAACTCAGTTCGAGATCCCGTTAGAAACGATATTTAAAGCTATTAAAGACTACAAAGGATTTGTAGCAATTAACCCATCTCCAGTTTCTGATGGGTTGGATAAATTGTTACCTTATGCTTCAGTTATAATTGTGAATGAAGGCGAGTATGAGGCCTACAAAGAAATTTTAAGTTCATTTACTGGATTATTAGCCGTCACTAAAGGCGCTGAGGGAGCGGTATTATTCGAAAATAAAATTACTGTTGCATCAATTAAACCACCCCATATGAAACCAATAGATACCACTGGGGCAGGGGATTGCTTTGCAGCGGCGCTTTCATTATGCTTGATGGAGGGAAAACCTTATGGAGAAGCATTAGCATTTGCATGTGCTGCTGGGGCATTAGTTACTCAAAAAATGGGCACTCAGCCTGCTATGCCAAATCGACTTCAAATAGAAAAATTATCCAGTGCCTTTTAAAATTTTGAAGATACGTTCAGGCACTGGTTTTTTTTCTATTATTTCGTCAAGAGTGCAACCTACCATTTCATGAGGAAAAACAGCCCAAGCATCAGTTTTATGAATAAAGTAATTTGGCTCTCTCTCAGTTTTATTTTTTTCTGGTTTGTAAAAAACCGTGGCCACCCTAATTTCACAGGGCTTACTGAATTTGGCATCCTTTTTAATTGCTTCAATTGTTACTTTAACCGATCGACCAGTATCAAAGATATCGTCAACTAATAAAACTTTACTGTCGGATGAGATGGCATCAATAACTTGACCAAGGCCAAAAATCTTTACTTCATTTGATTGATTATTAATTCCTTTATAGGAAGAGGTTCTTATGGCAAAGTGTTCCGTATGCACGCCAAGTAAATCTAATATTTCATGAACGGCGATCCCTACCGTTGCCCCACCTCTCCAAATTCCAACAACATGTGTCGGATTAAAACCACTTTCAAATATCTTGAGGCCTAATTCAAATGAACTTTTAAGAAGTTCTTCAGCTGTAATAAATAATTTTTCCATCAGTTGAATTTAATATAAAGCATTTCTACAATCAACTGTTCTCATCTCATAAAATTAAGTTATAGTAATTTATGAAGCGAAAACTTATAATTGATTGCGACCCAGGCCAGGATGACTGCATAAACCTTTTTCTGGCCTTACCACACACAGACCTGTATGATATATTAGGAATAACTGTTGTTGCTGGGAATGTAAGTTTAAAAAAAGTTTCAAGAAATGCTCGCATGATCTGTGAGATGTCTAATCGTTTTGATATACCTGTATATGAAGGCTGCGATTCTCCTTTTGATGTTCCTTTAGTAACTGCTGAGGAAGTTCATAGTGATGAAGGGTTGGAAGGAATAGAGGTTTTTGAACCAGAAATCAAAGCTCAAGACAAACATGCAGTTGATTTTATAATTGATACTTTAATGGCAGCGGAAAGCGGGGAAATAACTTTAATTCCTACAGGCCCACTCACTAACATCGCATCAGCTATTGAAAAAGAGCCATTAATTATAGATAAAATTTCTGAAATTGTTATGATGGGTGGAGCTTTGCGGGAAGGGGGTAATGTTACTCCTTCTGCGGAGTTTAACATTTTTGTGGACCCCAAGGCTGCACAAATAGTGTTTTCTAGTAAATGCAAGATAACTGTTTTTGGACTTGATGTAACCCACCAAGTTTTATCTTCGGTTGAAGTTCTTGAGAGAATTGGATCAATTGAAAATAAAGTTGCTCAGTCGGCTTATAACCTATTAACTTGTTATGGTCGATATGATGCAGAAAAATACGGTAATGATGGCGCACCATTACATGACCCTTGTACAATGGCTTATATCCTTAAGCCCGATTTATTTGAGTTTAAACAATGCAATGTGAGAGTAGAGGTTCAATCTGAGCTTACGAGAGGTCATACCTCTGTAGATTTTTGGAATTCTACTGGTTTACCACGAAATAGCTTTTGGGCTCATAAAGTTGATGCTGATGGCTTTTTTGATTTGTTGGTTGATCAGCTACAAAAATACTAAAAAACTTACTTAGCTGTTTTTTTCTCTAACCAATGTCTTCTGCATAAGCTTATGTACTTCTCATTCCCACCAACATCGACCTGATTTCCGTCTGTAATGGCTTTGCCCTCGGCATCAAAGCGCATGGTCATAGTTGCTTTTCTTCCGCACCAACAGAGTGTTCTGATTTCTCTTACATCATCTGCAATTGCTAACATTGTAGCGCTACCAGGGAAAAGATTTCCTTTGAAATCTGTTCGCAGACCATAGCACATAACCGGAATGCCAAAATCATCAGATATACTAGCAAGCTGCCAGACTTGATCTGGGGTTAGAAATTGAGACTCGTCAAGAAGAATACAGTCAACTTTTGTCTTATAGTAATATTGTTTAATAAATTCTTCTAAATTTGTGTCCGTACTAAAAACTTCTGCTTGAGCCTTTATACCAATTCTTGAAACTATATGATTTGATAGTGGATCCCGTGTATCAACTTCAGGTTTTAGTAATAAAGTTTTCATACCCCTTTCATGATAGTTGTATGCCGATTGGAGCAAGATAGCAGATTTTCCGGCATTCATAGCTGAATAACTAAAATATAATTTTGCCATGACCAAATCTTTCTTGAACGAATCTTTAAAACATTCATTACACGATTTATTTATTTGCCCAAGATACTACGTGAATTTAAAAACTCCGACTTCTTGCTTGAACTCTGTAAGCTTTTGGAATTGGCGGTATTAAAGTATGATAAGCTTCTTGCGCAAGAAAGTACCCGCGTTCATCCGCGTAGGGGCTATCAGGATGAAAAAATTTAGCTTTTTTACGCCAAGCAGATCTGATTTCGGCTTCTCTGGCTGACATGTTGAGTCCTAGGGTAAGTAAGGCTTGTTGACGTGTCATTATTATGGGCCTAATTCTGCATAGAAACTATTGTTAGATTCTAACGTATCTAACAATAGTAACGACATAGTTAACAATCAGGTTAATTATAGAATTAATTATTAATTTTTTAGCTGCAGAGATACAATGAGTAAATCGATAATCCCGAGCACTCCAAATGAAAAAGATTATGCTTCTAGTCAGTCGAGTGATTTAGGCTGGATAGATAGTAAAGACCCTGTAAGCTTATTTTCAGATTGGCTGTCTGAGGCGATTATTACTGAAACAAATGATGCCAATGCGATGTCTGTTGCCACAGTCGATAAAAATGGAATGCCAGATGTTCGAGTTGTATTGCTTAAAGATATAGATCACCGCGGTTTTGTTTTTTATTCTAATTCAGAAAGCAACAAAGGTCAGCAATTAAGTTTTAGCAATAAAGTAGCTCTAGGGTTTCACTGGAAAAGTAAAAAAAGACAAGTACGTGTAAGAGGTGCTGCTGAGGTGGTTGCTTCAATTGAAGCGGATGCCTATTTTGCATCCAGAGCACGTGGATCAAGAATAAGTGCTTGGGCTTCAAATCAATCACGTCCAGTAAAGGATAGAGAGACGATGATGAATGAATTAAATGAAACCGAAGCAAGGTTTGAGGGAACTTCTGTTCCTCGACCAGGTCATTGGCTGGGCTGGCGCGTAAAGCCCGAATATATAGAATTTTGGCAAGATGGGGCTTATAGATTTCACGACCGTATAGCTTTTTCTTTGACTTCAGATGGCTGGGTCAAGGGTAGGCTTTATCCATGACTTAGCTATGATTCTATTATTTTATATAGACAGTCTAGGCCATCATCTGCGGTAGCCATAACCACACCTTTTTCTCGTAGGTGTATCAAATGCGATAACACGCTATGGGCTGCAGCTGGATATAATCTTTTATCAAGATCTGAATAAAGTTTCTTTACAATATCTAGTATTATACCCGAACCCGTTTTGAGTGCCTCTATAATTTGTTTTTCACGGTAATATCTATGATCAATATAGGCGTCAATGAATTCATCAACCTTATCAATATATGTCCCATGAGTTGGAAATATGTATGAAAAATTTCTTTCTTTAATTTTTTTTAAACTGTTTATGTAGTCTCCCATATGGCCTTCATATGGAGAAACTACACTTGTCGACCATCCCATTATATGATCGCCTGAAAACAATAAATTTTCTTCTTTGAGTGCATAACAGACATGATTAGACGTATGCCCGGGTGTGTGGATGGCTTCGATTGTCCATCCATCTCCTTTAAATAAGTCTCCACATTTGATATTAATATCAGGTTTAAATGTGTTATCTTCGCCGGCCTCAAGAGAGGGCAAACTATTTCTCTTTTTTACATCTATGTTTAGTCCATAGATATTACAGCCGTGTTCAAGAGCTAAAGGTTTTGCCAGAGGCGAGTGATCGAGATGATGGTGGGTCAAGAAAATATGAGTAACTTTTTTTTCTGTGAGTGCATTTTTGAGTGCATTTTTGTGTTCAGGTGTGTTCGGCCCAGGGTCAATGACAGCGACTTCTTTATCGCCGATTATATAAACTCCAGTTCCAGTATAAGTGAAAGGGCCTGGATTATCGGCGATAACCCGTTTAACAAGAGGACTCATTACAGAGCATTCGCCGTATACAAAATCAAAGTCTTTTACAAACGGAATACTCATTGTATGGGCACTGAGTAAAATTTGGGTCCTAACATCTTTATCTAACTCGCCTCACGCGTATGGCGACTCCACGTGAATTTACTCTCAATAAGAAGCTACCTATTGCCCCCTTTGATATTAGTGCTGTATTCACTTTGTTATCTTCTGCTTTAGGTATTTTGACCCTTGTGTTATCGATTTGTTCCCAAACCTGTCCGTTAGTCATGAAAAATCTTGTTTTCTTGTAGCCAAATATTGATGTCTTTTTGATATTAAGTACAACTTCATCAATATTTTTTACTTTAGTTTTTTGCTTCTTTTCTTTTTTCTTTGGTGATTTTTTTAAGGAACTGGGTTTTTTTACTGGAGCAGTAAGTTCGTTTTCACCTTTTATATCTGTTGCGACAGTGTCACTCTCAGATTTTTCTTTTAATCCAAATATGCGATTAATAGAGGACAAGGACGGAATGTTGAAACCGAAGGCCTCACGTTCAACATTCTGTATTTTTGATTTACTAACAGTAACGAGATCGCCATCGTTGTCAGCTTTTTTAAAACGTTCAACCGCATTGTCATAGCATTCAAGCCTGATTTCTGGTTTTTCTATAGATTTACATTTATATATGGCAATTAATTCATCAGGAGTTTCCCCCACCTGTGCCGAAGCTACATTAACCGCGGATAAACCTATTATTACTGATATTAGAAAGTTTGCTTTAATCATCTGCTACTCATTTATATTGTTGAAGCTATTTTATTCAGTATGCATTTACTCGTCTGTAACTGCTTATATATAAGAAATTGTAAAGAACAATATTCAGGTTACAGTGGGTGGTAAATTTGCAACAATGAAATAAAAATACTTTTTTTATTAAATTTTGGTAATTTTTTTCTTGTGACTCTGTACTTTATAGGATTTAAGCAGAGATTACGCACGGAATGAATCCGTCAAAATTATATTGAAACCAGTTCGAAGGGGTTCCTTAATGAATATTTTAGACAAAACACGTTTGCTTCAAACTTCTATTTTATCAAGTTTGATGATGGGATTGGGAGGAGTGGCATATGCACAAGTTGACACAACACCCGCAGAAGTAGAGCAGATCGAAGCCGAAGAAGAAGATGATTTTGCAGAAGAAAAAGGTGAAATAGTTGTAACCGGTTCGCGTCTTCGCAGAAATGAATTTACATCTGCATCTCCACTACAAGTTATTGATGGCGAACTTGCTCGAGACCTCGGATTGGTTGACGCATCAGATCTATTGGGACAAACAACAGTTGTCCAAGGTCAACAAATTACAACAGGTCTATCCACATCAGCAGGCAACCTCTCAGCTAATGGACCTGGTTCTGCTACCGCTTCTTTGCGCGGTTTGAATCCTGGACGTACATTGGTTCTTGTTAACGGCCGTCGTCTAGCTCCTGCTGGTGTTCGCGGCGCTCCAAGTGCGCCTGACCTTAACCTTATACCAGGATCCCTCGTACAACGCGTTGATGTGCTTCTAGACGGCGCATCATCCGTATACGGTTCAGATGCTGTTGCTGGTGTTGTAAACTATCAGCTACAGAGAGAGTTCGAAGGTATCGAAGTTGACGCTTATGCAACTATTCCTGAGCTTCCTGGAAATGCTGGCCACAGAGAGGTTTTCTCTCTAAAAAC
>JBELEM010000007.1:52536-54411 GCA_042093735.1 Hellea sp.
TGGTCAGAGACTCTTGATATTTCCAGAAGAGCTTGACGCAGCATTTGCACCGGACTTTAACAGAACATCACTGTTTACTTTCGGTGAATATGACACGGGTCTTTATGGAAACATGACTGCTTATTTTGAAGCTTCATACGCAACACGTGAAACAAAAACTAATACGGCTGGTCAAGGTGCTATTAACTTAGCAGGCGACTATCCTCTCAATCAGTTTGATTTTGCTGGTACTTCCTCAACGCTTTTCTTCCAGTCAACATTTATTAATGACACAAACGTTGCGCAAACGCGCTTCATATCTGGTTTAAAAGGTGACCTTCCTTTTCTAGAGGAGGCTGGTTTAAATAACTGGGCTTATGATGTTAATGTAAGCTATTCGCGTTCGAGTGGACAAGATGCCGTAAAGGGTATTCCTTACTTCCCTCGTCTGGCTCAAACCTTAAACAATACAGTTGTTGATCCCACAACAGGTGAGATATCTTGTACGCCTGTAACAGTCGCTGGTGCGGATCAAAACGTGCCTTGTCGTCCTCTTAACTTCTTTGAGCCAACCTTCTTATTCGGAGGAGAATTCGAAGATCCTGAGGATACAGAATATCTTTTCCCGAATCGCTTAACCGACACTATCGTCAAACAAAACATGATACAGGGTTATGTTTCTGGTGATCTTTTTGATATTCCTACAGGTGATACAGTAATTGCTGGTTTTGGTGGCGAATACCGTGAAGATATTATTGAAACACGTACTTCTTTAGCAGGTGATTTCGAAGGTTTCTTTAATGACCCTGGTTCAAATGGGCGAAGAACTTTACATGAAGTATTTGGCGAAATTGAAGTGCCATTAGTCAAAGAGCGATATGGTATTCATGAGTTAAGTGTTAACCTTGCAGGTCGTTATACTGACGAGAGTAACTTTGGCTCAGCTGAAACTTACAGT
Organism: Hellea sp.; assembly: GCA_042093735.1. Lineage (GTDB taxonomy): Bacteria > Pseudomonadota > Alphaproteobacteria > Caulobacterales > Maricaulaceae > Hellea. The sequence continues at coordinate 53,474 of JBELEM010000007.1, forward strand.
GTTAAGGGTGTATTTGCACCAACTGATTGGTTAAGCTTCCGTGGTACCTATGGTACATCATTCCGAGCGCCTAACTTAGGCGAGCAGTTTGGTGGACGCGTGACTGGATTTGCTAACCCAAGTGACCCATGCCGCGTTCCAGGTGTGGCTGTTCCTTTCCAAGACACCGATGGTGACGGGGAAGACGATAGACGTATCTATGATGCTAACTTAGATCCACGTGATGCTGACGTAATAGCAAACTGTCAAAACGGCGGCGGCCCATTTGGCCTTGCTGCTACGGATCCATTCAATTTAGGAGCTAACGGTATAGGTACAAGTCCTACTCCATTCTTCTATGGTTCGCCAACAAGAGTGGCTACTGGTTCAAATCCTGATCTGAAACCAGAGACTTCAACAGCTATTTCAGTGGGCGGTTCATTTGATCAGCCTTGGTTTGAGGATTTTGACTTACGTTTTGCAGTTAACTATTTTGAGATAGAAATCACTGATGAAGTTAACCAACTAACAGCTAGTACAATTGTTAACCGCTGTTATAACTCAACAGGATTAACAGACCCTACATGTGAGTTTATTACACGTGCTCCGCGTACAACTGATCCTACAACTGGTGAAGTGACATTTGTGTCAGCTTTGAATCAGAACTTAGGTGCTCAGTATGTCGAGGGTATCGATTATAACGCTGAATTTGGTTTTGATTTCAAAGCGCCTTTCTCAGATGATCAATTTGACTACAATCTAATCTTCCGTGCTACTCAGTCTTTGAGACAGGATATTGAGGAAGCCATTGTTACTGGTGTCAGAGTTAATGATAATTTGGGCGAATATGGTAACCCAAAATGGCGCTTAAACTTTACTCAGCAGTTAACTTGGAAAGATTTTGGTTTCTTATTCCAGTCACGTTATCTTGATAGCATGGTTGAAAGTGTGATTGAGTC
>JBELEM010000007.1:54511-68754 GCA_042093735.1 Hellea sp.
GGCCGTACATTCTTCGTTAACGCGACTAAAAAATTCTAAATTATTTAGAAATTTGATTTATACTAATCCCGCCTAGTGCGGGATTTTTTTATTCCAAAAATAAATCAATTTGATCGCAGCGTAATTTGATAGAATTCTTTCAAATATAAACATTGATTATAGTTTTTTTCAAAATCATTACGATTTGAGTTAAAAACGAATTGCAATTATAAAAATGAGCAGATAGAAGCCGCACCTGTAATGACGACTCTGTTAATTTTTGGGGCGTAGCCAAGCGGTAAGGCATCGGGTTTTGATCCCGTGATCGTTGGTTCGAATCCAGCCGCCCCAACCATATTAACTTAGCAAGCAATGTTGTGACTAGCATATTAAAGCTTAGAAAATTTATTTCTTGAAGTCGTAAAGCCGCAATTTTTCATTAATATGTGATAAGAAACATTGATTTTTTATATTAATCCCAAAAAAAACTAACAGATTTGCATCCTAACGATTGATTTATTTTTTGCTCACGTGTAAGCGAATTTGTAATAAATAAAAAAACTCAGTTTCATGAGTTAAAAAAATATTTTGGAGGGTACTTTTGGTGAACTTATTCATCGCCACTAAATCAGTATTTATCGGGGTTGCGGCTTTAGCCGTTTCAGTCAGCCAAAACGTGTATGCGCAAAACTCATCTATAGATACATATAAAAGTATTTTACAGGAAATATCGGACTTAAAATTATCTACAGCTCAAAAAGAGATTTACTTAAAAACTCAGAATGAAAAGATTTCAAATCTTCAGGATCAGATTGAAGGAATACCCGCTACCACAGTAACTGTTGGGCCACTACTTGATAAAATGGCGGCTGCTATTGAAAGTGAAATATATTCTGATTACCCCTTCAAAATTGAGGAACGACTAATTCGACTAGATAAGTTTAGGGAGACCATAGCTGATCCTGAGGCAACACCAGGTCAGAAAATGAGACAAGCACTAAATATATATGATATAGAAGTAAGTTACGGTAACTCAGTTGCTTCATATGCGGGCAATAATCCTGTCAACCCAGGTGTACGATATGCTGCTTGCCAAGAAGACCAGGAGAGCCGTGGTTGTGGTTTGACCGATGACCATAAAAAGAAAATGGGATATGTGAATGGAAAGCCCACAGGGAATGGTGCATCAATTCAGGACTTGAAATCCGAGCTTATGGACGGTGCATACCTTCACTATGGAAGACTTTCTTTTGTGTATCTGGAATTTGATAGCTCAGAAGCTTGGCGATATGATTTGGGTGGTAAGAATTGGGTGGAGCTTTCTGGCTCTGATGTACTAGATGTTAGAAGAGCAGTTAGAATAGCGCGGGGGCAGTCTGCACCAGGCGTTTTATCGGCTCCAGTTCATCTAGAATAATAAAGTGGGTACAGGAATATTCTTGAGTATTCCTGTAGTAATAAATAACGAAAGCAAACTTGGAAGGAAACCATGTTAAAATCTTCAATTGCAAAGCACTTTTTGCTGTTAGGGGCTGCGGGGCTTATCATGTCCGGTACTGCTCAAGCTCAGCTTGAGAGTGCATTAAATACAGCTAAAGCGTCATCGTCTGCAAGTGCAGCATCTCAACAACGCATAGAGGGTCTTGATGATGAGGCTGACCAGGCAGTTCGAGAGTTTCGTGCTGTTCTTCAGCAGAAAGACAATATTGCTCTTTTTATCGCGCAACAGGATGTATTTTTACAGTCACAAAAGTCTGAAATAGCAAGTTTAGGGCGTCAACTGGGGACTGTAGAGCAGATTAAGCAGGGTATGTCACCTATGATGCTCAAAATGGCTGCAGAGATCGAAGACACTATCAAGGCCGATATACCTTTCAATCTTACTGAAAGACTCGAAAGAGTTGAAAGAATGAAGAATGTTTTAGCTGACCCAGATGTATCGCCCGCTGAACAGTACAGGCAGGTATTAAATGCTTTCAAAATCGAAGTATCATATGGTCAGGGCATAGACAGTTATGAGGGCATGCACCCTACTCGACCGGGAAACGTCGTTAATTTCTTACGTTTCGGGCGCGTATCACTTGTTTATATGACTAAAGATGAGTCAGAAGTTGGTAGATACAATCTAGAGACGAGTTCATGGGATATACTAAAAGGTGCTGATGCTTTGGCATTACGTAAAGCGATACGTATTTCAAAAGGTGAAGCAGCTCCGGACGTGGTCTTTGCGCCCGTAACAGTTAGCAATTAGGTTTGAGGGATAAAAAAGTGAGTAATAAAATGAAATTCTTTAATAAGACGACGGCCACAATAATGAGTGCCGCTTTACTACTTTCAGCTACCGCTGCGAGTGCTCAGATAAATTCTATTAGTGATTTGTTGAACCAAGTGCGTTCAGACTCTTCTAAAACTGCAGCAGAAAACCGTGAGCGTGAAGCTAAATTCAGGCAGAAACGTAATCAGCAATCTGCTCTTTTGAGGGAAGCCCGCGGAGAGCTAGGGGCGCTTGAGCGTAAAGCTAAAGGTGTTCAATCTACATTTGACGCTAACGGTAGAAGAATTGCTCGGCTTGAAGGTGAGCTCAGGGCTGCTCAAGGTGATTTTGGAGAAGTTTTCGGACTGGCAAGATCTAAAGCTGGCGAGTTTAAGGCTATTTTAGACAGTTCTCTTATAACCGCTCAGTATCCAACGCGAACCGAAGTTCTCGGTACTGTAGCAGAGTCTAAGGCTCTTCCAGATTCTGACCAATTAAATGCAATATGGCAGTCTATGCTTCAGGAAATTAAAGCGCAAAGACAAGTGGCTACTTTCTCAGCCCCTGTTGCCAATGTTGATGATGGTGCAATGCAGTCAGTAACCCGTGTTGGGCCGTTTTCTATATTTACAGCTGAAAATGCTGACTTTTTACAATATACTCCTCCATCAGGAAGTGAAGAAAACACTCTTCTAGCGAAATTACCTCGTCAGCCTGGGGGCGCGATCTCCTCTGCTGCCTCTGATGTAACCAAAACAAACTCTGGTGTTGTTTATGCTCCTATTGATCCAACACGCGGTGAGCTTTTGAAGTCATTTGAACGTGTGCCGGATACTGGTGAGCGAATCGCACAGGGCGGAACTATCGGTAAAATTATACTCTTGTTGCTAGCCATAGGTGTTCTTTTTGGTATCCTCAACATAGTGCGTCTTTCATTAGCTAAAATGGCCGTTGGCGGACAAAAGCGTAATGCTCAGCCTGATGAAAAGAATGCCCTAGGCCGTATCATGATGGCTTATGAAGGTGCAAAAAATAAAGATGCTGACACGGTTGAACTTAAGCTTGATGAGGCTATTCTTAGAGAGTCGCCCAAGTTTGAATTTGGGTTGAATTTCTTGAAACTTGCGGCAGGTATAGCCCCTCTATTGGGATTACTTGGTACAGTCACAGGTATGATCAAGACATTCCAAGCTATGATGATATACGGTACAGGTGACCCTCAACTTATGGCTGGTGGTATCTCTGAAGCTTTGGTGACAACCATGCTCGGTCTCATAGCTGCAATTCCTCTCCTTATATTGCATAGTTTCTGTTCTTCTATAGCTCGGTCCATTCAAGGAACACTTGAGGAGCAGTCAGCTGGTATAGTTGCGCGTCATGTTGAAAGTCGTGGTGCGTAAACAACCAGTGATAAGACTATGGAAAGGTTAATCAGATGAATCCTATTAATGTTTATAACGGCCTCCAAGAGTTCTTGGGTGTAGGAGGAGTAGTTCTTTTCGTAATAATGATAGTAACTTTTGCTCTTTGGACATTTATTCTTGAGCGTTTTGCCTATTACTTTTTTGCTCACAAACCTTCGATGTCTGAGTTAAAATTAGAGTGGAATGCTCGGTCAGATAAAACATCCTGGAAGGCTCACGCTGTTCGAGATGAAATGGTTTCGCAGATTAAGGAAAAAACTGACACTAATGTTGGTATCATTAAAACATTGGTTGCATTGCTTCCACTGCTTGGCTTGCTTGGGACTGTTACAGGAATGATCGAAGTTTTTGATGTTATGGCTCTTTCCGGCTCATCTAATGCACGTCTTATGGCTGGTGGAGTTTTCAAGGCTACAATACCTACAATGGCCGGGATGACAGCTGCATTATCGGGTTTGTATTTCTCCACCGTGTTACCACGTTGGAGTGCTCGTGAAACTGCTCGTTTCTCTGATGAATTACAGGTAGGATAGTATTATGAGAAGAGGACGGCGTAGATCGGGAGGCGAAGAAGCAGAAGTAGATATGACACCTATGCTTGACATTGTGTTTATTATGTTGATTTTTTTCATAGTTACTGCAACTTTTCTTGATGAAAGGGGTGTTGATCTTACTCAGCCGCCACCACCACCTGACAATGATATACCAACAAAATCTACCCCTGCAATTACTGTTTATGTAGATGGTAGAGATCAATGCTCAGTAGATGGACAAGGTACAACTTGCGATAGGGTATCATTGCGTGTTGAGCGATTGCTTGCAGATAAGCCAGGGGCGAGTGTTATACTCAGGCTTGATGAGGGTGCTAGGCATGAGTTGATGGTTGGCTTGAAAGATGAATTGGATACAAAAGGTTTGGCTTCAAAAATAGAAATTCTGAGAACAACTGGTTCATAAAGAAATTATTTTAATGAACGTTCTCTTTTTAAACGAAGTAAGGTAGTAAAATGGCAAGACGAAGTCGCATTCAAATGGATGACGAAGATACAGAACTGAACATGACTCCAATGCTTGATGTCGTATTTATTTTATTAATATTTTTTATCGTCACTTCAGTTTTTGTAAAAACCCCAGGGATTGAGCCTTCTAAGCCTGAAGCTGTTACATCACAAGAGTGGAAGCCCTCTATTTTGATTGCCGTGAACTCTGCCAACGAGGTATGGATTGACAAGCGCCCTTACGACGTTGATGAAATTAGACCTGTTATAATGTCAATGCAGGCTGAAAATCCAAAAGCAGAGGCCATAATTAATGCAGATAAAGACTCTGAGGTTGGCGTGGTTATGTCTGTTCAAGAAATGATGCAAGATCTGGGGATTGTCACACGTGTCGGAACAAGTCAGTAGGAACTTAAGATGAAGAATGTAATTAGATGGATACTTGGTTTTCCTGTGGCTGCATTAGTTACCGTGGGGTTATTTATATTAATGATGACGCTTATTGCGGAAGAATTCAAGCCCCAAGAAAAGCTGGCTACTGCTTCATTTGAAATCAACCCAACAGTTGAGGATATAAAAGTTATAAAAAGGGATACTAAAGTTAAGCAAGTCAAAAAAGTGGTTACACCGCCACCACCACCCACTATTGAAAGGCAGCAGGCTGCTAAACCACAAGAACGTATAGCATCCTTGGAGGGAGCTATTCCAGATTTCGAGGCCCCCAAAATTGACAGGAAAAATTTTAAAATTGCAGTATCAGATCGTGATGCTCAACCATTAGTCAGAATACCTCCTATTATGCCTCCACGTGCAGAAAAATCAGGGCATTGCAGAGTAAAGTTTGATGTTAGTCCTGAGGGTGCTCCGTTCAACGTAATAACGACTTTTTGTACTCAAAGACTCTTTGAGCGTGCGACAATTAAGTCTGTTCAAAGATGGAAGTATAATCCTAAGATAGTAGATGGACGCGCTGTCGCGCGTAACGGTGTTGAGAATAAAGTGACTTATCGTCTTACGGACGAACGAGGCCGAATTATTCCTGAGTAGAAATATAGCTTTGCTCCTCCATGGAGAGCAATTGTAAATTGGAGAAATTGATGATGACTCTATATCGAAAAAAGTCTTCTCTTAAAAAACTAATAGCTGCAACGGCTATAGCGCTTGTTTCAGCTACAACACTTCCTCTAGTGGGTGCGTCTGGACTCGCTGTTGCACAAGAAGCTACCGAGGGAAGGCAATTTTCAGCAAAAGCGGGAGAGGCTGTAAACGCTGCTCTTCAATTAATTAATAACGATCAGCATAAAGAAGCCCTAGTTGCATTGAATGCTGTGCTAGTTTTTCCAACACTTAATCCTTATGAGCGTTCAACTATTTACCAAATGCAAGGCTCTAGTCATTATGAATTGAACGACTATGCTGCCACAATAACCTCTTTTAGAAATGCTATCAAAGCGGGAGGGTTATTGCCCAATGAGATAAATAGTCTCCAAGTTAATATTGCCCAATTGATGATAGCAAGCGGACAATACGCTGAAGGTGCTCAAGCTCTAGAGAAATTCATAAATAGGACCGGGCAAGTTAAGCCAGCATATATTGAAATGCTCACCCAAGCATGGGTTCAATCAGAAAATTATAAAAAAGCTTTACCATGGGCTGAGAAATGGTTCAAAGCAGCTCGCCCTAAAGAACGCAAACACTTTGATTTGATGAACTTTCTATACAACAACCTAGGAATGCAGGCCCGTCAAGCCGATATTGTCAAACAGATGATAAGTAGATGGCCAGAAGATAAAAATCTATGGGATGCTTGGGCCTCTATGCTAGCCAACGGAGGACGGGAGCAAGAAGCATTTGAAGTGACTAAAATGCTTTATCTTGGTGGTGCGTTAAATACTGAGCAAGACTTAATGAAAGTTGTGCAGTATTACTCTTTCTATGATATGCCATTTCAGGCTGCTGAAATTCTTGAAAAAGAAATGAACGCTAATAGAATATCTAGGTCTTCAGAAAAAATGGTTCAGTTATCTTCTTTGTTCCGTCAAGCGCGTGAATATAAACGAGCTATACCTATTTTAGAAAGTGCTGCCGCGAGTTCTGGTAAAGCTAAATTATATGCTGATCTAGGAGAAGCACTTTACAATGAAGGTCAGTGCTCAAAAGCTGAAACAGCTTTCAAAAGCGCTATAAATAAAGGTTATGATGCTGGAAAATCATGGATGTTAATTGCTACATGTCGTTATGAAGATACGCAAAAACAAGCTAGAATTAATTGTAAAATGTCTGAAGATGAAAAACGTTCAGCACCAATAACAAAGTCACGTGAAAGTGCGATACAAGCTTTTGAACAAGTCCCACGCACATCACGCGAAGGTAGAAATGCGAAAAAATGGATTTCGTTTATCAAAGCAGAGCGTCAAGCTGTTGAAAACCGCTGTATATTCGAGGCTAATGTGGTTAAGGAGCTTTGTTTTGCCATCATAAAAGGTGCATATGATAATGAAGTTTTTGTTGGAAGATTTGAGTTAGATGATCCAAAGTGTGAAGCCTTTAAGGATGAATACGATTCCAAGTACCGCGTAAAAATAGTTGAAAGATAATTATAATATATTAATTTCTAATTATACAACATTAGGAAAACTAAGATATTTATAACCTTTATAATTTTATAAAATCGAAATTATAAAGGCATATTCTAAAGAAGCCTCTTTTAGCGAGTCGTATCTTCCTGGCTGTCCTTGATGTCCCGATTCCATATTTATTTTTAATAAAATGGGTGCATTACCTTTTTGTTTTTCCCGCAATATAGCTGCCCACTTTGCAGGCTCCCAGTACGTAACCCTAGGATCGGTTAGTCCTCCTGTAATCAAAATGGGAGGAAAGTCATTTTCAATTACGTTTTCGTAAGGCGAATAGGATGCAATACAATCATAGTCATCGGAATTAATTAATGGATTCCCCCATTCAGGCCATTCTGGCGGAGTTAAAGGGAGTTGACTATCTGACATTGTATTTAGCACATCTACAAAAGGAACGGCAGCTACAGCTCCTGCAAACAACTTAGGAGCTTGGTTGATAGCAGCCCCTACAAGTAGACCACCTGCGGAACCCCCATATGCGCAAATCATACCTTGAGAGGTATACTTTTTTTCACATAGCCCTATACCAACGTCTATGAAGTCATTGAAAGTATTTTCTTTTTTATCAAGCTTTCCGTCAAGATACCATTTATAGCCTTTAGCCATCCCCCCTCTAATGTGAGCAATTGCATATGTAATGCCACGATCGACTAAAGGCAGTATAGAGGTTCTAAAACTTGCTGGTATGGTGATACCGTACGACCCGTACCCATAAAGTAAAAGTGGTGATTTGCCATCTTGAATGAAACGTGAGTGATAGAGAAGGGTGACAGGAATATCAGAACCATCTCTAGCCTTTATATAAATTCTTTTACATTTGTAATCAGTTGTTGAATGGCCGCTTGGAACATTTTGTGTTTGTAAAAGAACCCTTTTATGGGTGTACATATCGTAATCATATATTTGTTTTGGAGTTGTGGGTGAGGAATATGAAAAGCGAAGACATCGAGTATTGTATTCGTGACCTGTCAAGAGACTTATGCTGTAGGCTTCTTCATTGAAATTAATTACTTTTTCTGAGTTGTCGTTTAAATTCCTTATTATGATTTTAGGAAGAGCATTTTCTCTAACAAGTCTAACTAAGTAATTTGAAAAAGTTCTTAGTCCTAGAATCAGTGTTCCAGGGTTGTGGGGTATAACTATATTCCAATGTTCACAGTTTGGCTTATTGATACTTGTACGCATTACTGCAAAATCTGTGGAGTTGTCGTAATTTGTGAGTATATATAAATTCTCATTATGATCATGAATACTATATTCGTGACCCGCAATTCGTTTATTTATACATATTGGTTTGTCGTATGGCTTATCTGCTGGGATTATCCATACTTCATTAGTAGTGTGGTTATGAATATTAATTTCTATATAATTACCACTATCTGTTTCTCCGACAGATACAAAAAAACTTGGGTCTTTTTCTAAATAAATTAATTTTGGTTCATCAAATTGATCATGGATATTTTTGGCATACACGGCACAAGGTCTTTGATTATCATCTCGCTCAACCCAAAATAAAATATTATTATCTTTTGCCCATTGAATTTCTCCATTACTTTTTATTATTTTTGTAGTGTGTGCACTTCCATGCATAGGTTTAATAAATATTTCATAGTTTTCTGTACCTGACCCATCAACTGAATATGCCAACCATTCATGGTTTTTACTATGAACTACATCGCCAATGTCAAAATAAGATGGGTATAATTTTGAAAGTTTTTCTGCATCAAGTATAACTTGAGGCTCTTCTAATATTTCCTTTGTTTTTTGATCTATGGGAAACCGCTGATAGATGCCATGTTCATCATTATCTTTATACTTGTGATTATATGCATAATTATAATCAGGTGATGGTACAGTTGATGTATTTGGTTCTAAACGCCCCTTCATTTCCTGAAGTATTTTAGCGCGTAGAGGTTCTAAACCCTCAAGTACTTTTTTGGTATACAGGTTTTCTTTATGTAGATGCTCGTTTATTTCAGGGTTTAGTTTTGACGTATCTGTCATTACACTTTGCCAGTTATCGTCTTTAAGCCAGCTATAATTATCATACCTAGTTTTATCCAGCTGTTTTATAGTTTTTCTGACTTTCTTTGTAATTGGCGGTGTTATATTCGTTTTTAGTTTCTTTATCATTAGCGTGATGTAAACGGATGCAGAAAGACAGGCAAGTATTGCTTTGCAATAAAGGTTTAAAAACGAATATAACAATCAAACGAATTTTAATAAAGTTAATTCACAAATTTTTTGAGTATTTTATTTCTTTTTAAGCTATTTTACTTTCCCTTGTGAGCTCACATGTTTAAGAAGTAAAAGTATTATTCATTTGAATGGAGCGTTTTAAATGCGTCACGCATTTCTTTTGTCAATTGTTATGGCGGCGACTTGGCTAGTGCTTTCAGGTTATTTTATCGGTATGATTTTAACTTTCGGCCTGATCTCAATTGGTTTGGTGGTGTGGATGACAAGGAGATTAGCTATTCTCGATGAAGAAACCGTTCCATATTTAAATATATTAAAGACATGCAAATATTATATTTGGTTATTTATAGAAATAGTTAAGGCCAACATCCAAGTAGTAAAATCTGTGGTAAGACCTAATTCCGAAATTAGCCCGACTTTAGTAAAGATACCTTTGCGTAGTAACGTTGATATAGCCCAAACAATGTTTGCGAACTCAATTACACTTACGCCGGGGACCGTCAGTGTGGATGTTAAGGAAGACCATATTTTGGTCCATTCTTTATTGAAGGAAATGAGTAACCCAGAAGATTTTTATGAAATGCATACTCGCTCAGCTGGAGCGGTGAGTGTTGGTTTGAAAGACAAATAGATGCCTATATTTTTAGAGTACTTTAATTTAGGCGCTGCATTTTTTATCATTGTGTGTATGGTGTTAATGTTAGGGCGTTTATTGGGTGGTCCAACATTATATGATAGATTATTAGCGGTAAATTCCTTTGGTACTAAGACAATAATATTTCTATCTATTTTTTGTTTTATTATTGATAGGCCAGATGGTTTAGATATTGCCCTACTATATGCTTTGATGAATTTCATAGCAACAATTGCTGTTTTAAAGTTTTTTAATTATCGATGCCTTGGTGTTTCCTTAATAAAAGAACAGATGGAATCAGAAGAATGATAATTTCCACTCTTTCAACAGTTATTTTAGACACCAACCTTGGGTGGACAGGGCTAGTACAAATTAGCCTATCGTGCCTTACTATAGTGACAGGGTTGTTTTTTGTATTTGCAGGATCCATTGGTGTTCTAAGGTTTCCAGATTTTTATACCCGATTGCATGCTGCAGGAATGACTGATACTCTGGGAGCGGAATTAATATTAATTGGATTAATTCTTCAATCAGGTTTTACTCAAACGAGTCTTAAGCTGATGATGATTGGGTTTTTCTTATTATTGACCAGTCCCACAGCTACCCATGCCATAGCTCATTCAGCTTATACTGCTAATCTGAAGCCTAAGTTAGGAAAGCATAGTTTTTCTAAAATCCGCGGAGGGAGATCATGATGCTATCATCTTATTCTACAGCTCCGACTATCATTCTGGATCTAGCCTTAATGGCAATTTTGATAATAGTTGCTTTTTCAATAGTTAGGATGCGTAGTTTATTCGCTATAGTTATGCTTCAGGGAGTTTACTCTTTAGTCTCAGCCGCTTGGTTTGTATCTTTAGATGCAGTGGATGTTGCATTTACTGAAGCTGCTGTAGGCGCTGGCGTTTCTACTGTATTAATGTTGGCTGCGATGTTGTTGGCTAATAGAAAGTCAGACCCTGTCCCTATATCTAAACAAATTGCGCCTCTATTGGTGGTAATAGTTTCAGGATTAGCGATGTTTTATGCAATTGGAGACATGCCAGCTTATGGTGATGTGAATTCACCTGCTAACACAGGTGTTGGAATGGACTACATTGAGCGTACTACAAAAGAAATACATATCCCTAATGTTGTTACCGCCGTTTTAGCAAGTTTTCGAGGGTATGATACATTTGGTGAGGCAGTAGTTATTTTTTCAGCAGGTTTGGGCGTCTTGTTATTACTAGGCCTTAACGGAAATGCAGGCCGCTGGACAGCAAGACCTAGTGGACAGCATACATACCCGCCTATGGCTCCATCTGCTAATTCGCGATTGAGAAGTTCACGCGACAATAGTAAATCATTAACAAGTTCTGCGATTAAAAAAACTTCCTTAGGCGCTACGAGAAAGAGTAAAAAGAAGCGCTTTAAAGATAAAGGTGATAATTGATGCACGATCCGCATGTAATTTTAAAAGTTATAAGTAAGCTTCTAGTGCCATTTATTGCATTGTTTGCTTTTTATGTTCAGTTCCATGGTGATTTCGGTCCTGGCGGGGGCTTTCAGGCAGGGGTTATACTTGCTTCCGCTGTCATTTTGTATGCGTTAATATTTGGTCTTGAGGCCACAAAGAAAGCGTTCCCCCCGAGTTGGGTAAGAATAGGTATGTCTTCAGGTGTCTTGCTTTATGGGGGCACTGGAGTTCTTACTTGGATTTTAGGCGGTGACTTTTTATCTTACGGGGTACTAGCTCACGACCCAGCTCATGGACAGCATTATGGCATAATAGCTGTAGAGCTAGGTGTTCTATTTTCTGTGACTACTGTAATGATTGCAATTTTTTATGCATTTGGTTCGCGGCAGCCTGAAGTAGATGAGGATAATTGGTAATGTTTTCTCTTTTGTTAGATCAATACAATTATGCAGTTGTAATAATTTTGATGATGACTGGCCTTTATGTCGTTTTTGCGAGCAGAAATTTAATAAAAAAACTTGTTGGCCTATCAGTTTTCCAAACTTCTGTTTTTTTACTTTATATAACGATTGGTAAAGTATCAGGAGGGCAACCTCCTATTGTTGAAAGTCATGGTGCTGATCATGCTAATTCAGATACTACTCTTTTTGCTTCGATTGGCGAGGTGGAGTCAGTCGTGCAGTCGAGTTCTGAAATCTTATATTCCAATCCCCTGCCACATGTTTTGATTCTAACGGCAATTGTCGTCGGTGTTGCCACACTAGCAATAGGTTTGTCATTAGTAGTTCGTGTGCGAGAGGTTTATGGGACTATTGAAGAGGATAAAATAGAAGAATATGACCGGATTTACTATAAAGAAATACTGGAAAGACAATGAGTTTTATGTCCTTATTTCCGCAGTGGATTTTTGAACAAGGTCCTGCCTTCCTAATTGTTCTTCCTCTATTAATGGGTGCAGTTACAGCGATATTACCAAATAGAAGTATGGCATGGTGGATTACGTTTTTCGTGACTTTAATCTGTACCTACACCGCTTTTGGCCTTTTTCAGTATATTTATTTTGATGGCTTTTTGCTTTATACCATGGGCGGCTGGGCCCCGCCTCACGGAATTTCATTGATCGTTGATGGTTTAAGTGCTCCCATTTTACTTCTGATTTCTGTGATGGCAATGCTTACAGTAATTTATGCTTTACCTTCTTCAATTTCAGAAATTGAACCTAAGAAAAGGGCACCTTTTTATGCAGCTTTTTTAATATGCTTTGCGGGTTTAATGGGAATGGTAATCACCGGAGATGCCTTCAATGTTTTCGTTTTTCTTGAGGTAAGTTCTATAAGCACTTATGTGCTTGTAGCGATGGGTGCCGCCCGTGACAGACGTTCTTTAGCGGCAGCTTATAACTATCTCATAATGGGTTCGATTGGTGCTACATTTTTTGTGATAGGACTGGGTTTTCTATTCATGGAAACAGGAACTTTAAACTTAGCAGAAATGTCTGCTATTCTATCTGAACTTAATGGCGGTACTCGTGTATCGAAGGTTGGTTATGGGTTTATAATAGTAGGTTTGGGACTTAAAATTGCAATGTTCCCGCTTCACACTTGGTTGCCCCGTGCCTATGCATATGCTCCAACAAAAATTACAATTTTTTTGGCATCTACAGCTACTAAAGCGGCGATTTATTTGTTACTCAGGTTTACATTTACAGTTTTTGATCCAAGTTTTGATTACATTGCTGTAATGCTTAAGTATCTAATTGTGAGTGCTGCTGTTGTAGGAATGGTCCTTGCATCGTTTCAGGCTATATTTCAAAGCGATGTGCGTAGAGTGCTAGCCTATTCATCAGTCGCCCAAGTCGGTTATATTTTACTCGGGATTGGTATTGCAACGTCCTCCGGTCTAGCAGCGGGGTACTTACACCTCCTCAATCATGCAATTATCAAGGGCTGTTTATTTATATCAGTTGGAGCTTTCTGGTATCGTTTTGGGATCACTCGAGTTAATGATTTTTCTGGCTTATTTAAGACAATGCCTTTGACCATGGGAGCATTTACATTAGGAGGTTTGTCATTAGTAGGCGTTCCATTTACTGCTGGGTTTGTTTCAAAGGTTAAATTAATTCTAGCTGTAGCTGAACAAGAAATGTGGTGGGCAGTATTGGTAATTGTATTTAGTTCAGTTTTAGCAATTGTTTATATAGGCAGAATAATTATCGTAGCTTATTTTGGGAGTCCCCCCAAGATTAATGGTAGCACATTTACTAAAAATGAAGCGCCTTTTATGATGCTTTTTCCAATGTGGGCACTAGGATTAATGTCAATTGCTATCGGTGTAAATGCATTTGGAATAGGAGATAGTTTCGTTTCTGTCTCAGAGATTGCAGCATCAGTATTGCTCGGAGTTAGAGGTTAGCATGGAATTCACTAATGAACTAGCGTTGCTTCTACTTTTATTAATTCCACTAATTGCGGGTGGCTTGATACCTTTATTTTCTAATCGTCCAAACATTAGGGAGGCAATTACATTTTTATCGGGTATATTGCTTTTATTAAATGTATTTTTTTTATTGAGTGCTATTAATTCAGGTGCAAAACCTGAATTACATTTGTTTACATTTGCTGGAAATTTTGATGTTAGGCTAGAATTAGAGCCACTTGGCGCGA
>JBELEM010000008.1:0-53416 GCA_042093735.1 Hellea sp.
TTGCATGTGTTAAGCCTGCCGCCAGCGTTCGTTCTGAGCCAGAATCAAACTCTCATGTTGAAAGTTGATCCGACTGTGTCGTTAATTCACTGGCGTTACATATAAATATGTAGCGCTTGTGCGTTTCAAAAAAATTACGAAAACCTCTATCAGGACCTAAGTCCTTCAAGCGATTTCATTATTTTCATAAAGAGAAACGTCAACAACAGTCGTTCAAATGTTTTTGCAGTTTGTTACCAAATCTGCGTCACAGTCAAACGCTGCCTGCGTCTCCCTTCCCAATATTCACAATGTCAAACAGCTATGAAAACGATATTCAGCTTCCAAAACAAAAGGCCTAACTTAAGGCCTTACCGCTCGCGAGGTTTCCCTCGGCGAGGAGCGCTATATAGGCAAAGGGTTTTTCACTTGCAACACCTTTTTTCACAAAATCGATAAAAAATCGTATATAACTAAATACGAAAACTGAAAGATAACAAAAACTCAATAATTACTGTGCTTTTTTATATCTCGAAGTAATAAAATAAATTGATCTCGGCTTTTCTGATATCACTTTTTAACAAAAAAAACTATAAAAAAATTTAAGAACCTGAAAATAAATCGACTCAGACATTTTTTTGTTCATTTGTTATTGTTAAAGTCGTGATGTAAAGACTAATAGGATAAGGGTGAGTAAAACAAACTCAATGACAGACGGGAAATGAGAGTAACTATGCACAATTTAAATATAATTCGCAACAAAGCTGAGCGTAGTAAGCTATTAGCCTGCCTTATCGTATTCGCAATAACACTCTTATCTGCATGCATAGAAATTCAAAATAGTAATCATGATTCTTCAAGAAATAATACTGCAGATACCCACAAACAAGAAACCGGGAAGGCCAAAAATGTAATTTTATTTATCGGTGACGGCATGGGGATATCAACAATAACTGCTGCAAGGATATTTGACGGACAATCTAAAGGCATGGAAGGGGAAGAGAACAGCCTCGCATTTGATAATTTTGAAAACGTAGCTTTGATAAAAACTTACAATACCAATGCTCAAGTCCCAGACAGTGCGGGAACAGCTACAGCGATAATGTCAGGATATAAAACAAATATAGGTACTATAAATGTGAGGCCTGATCAGAAATATGAGGGGTGCGGCAGCATACCAGCAATTAAAACTCTCACTGATCGCAGTCATTCGGCTGGCAAGTCAGTCGGTATTGTAACTACAACAAGAATTACACATGCAACCCCTGCAGCGATGTTTGCACATGCCGATAATAGAAATTGGGAATCAGATAGTGACGTGCCCAAAGAAGCAAAGGAAGCGGGTTGTAAAAGTATAGCCCAGCAGATGGTTGATAGCGAGGCAGAAATTATAATGGGCGGAGGGTCCTCTAAATTTTCAGAAAATCAATTAAGCACCCTAAAGGCTAAATATACCTATGCTGAGAACAAAGCTGACATGAAAAATTTTAAAGATGGAAAACTGAGGGCTTTATTCAGTAAATCACATATGAGCTTCGAGGCCGACCGTGACCCAGATGTACAGCCATCACTAGCTGAAATGACAAAAACAGCAATAAGAAATCTAAAATCTAACCAAGAGGGGTATGTTCTAATGGTGGAAGCTGGTCGTATTGACCATGCCCATCACGGAACAAACGCCTTTAGAGCCTTAACTGATGCACAAGCTCTCAATGAAGCTGTAAAAGTTGCAATTGAAATGGCAAGTGAAGAAACACTCATAATGGTAACTGCAGACCATAGCCATGTCTTCACAATGGCTGGCTACCCAATTCGAGGCAATCCTATATTAGGTCTAGTTAAGTCAATTGACCAAAACACTGGCCTACCATCTGAAAATTATGAAAAAGCACTTGATGGTAAGCCCTATACTACACTTGGTTATCACAATGGACCGAATTTGAGGACTACTCATGATGAGTCACTAACTGATGAAATTGTTCATAATAGAGATTACTACCAACAAACGGCTGTACCCATGAGTTCTGAAACACATGGAGGAGAGGATGTTGCCTTATTTGGTCATGGGCCTGGGTCGGAAAACATAAAAGGTGTTATGGAGCAAAATAAAATATCTGATATCATAGATCTAGCTCTAGGGCTAAATTAGATAGTTAAAGATGAATAAGGATTCATTTGGAAATTTGAAATCGTGTGTCATATTTTCCTTTTGTGATCATCTCATTAATCAGTTCCGCTGAACCGGCACATAAAGTCCAACCCATGTGGCCATGGCCGGTATTAACCCATAATCCTGATAATGAAGTCTCACAGATATAAGGCTTCCCTGATAAAGACATTGGCCGCAAACCCGACCATATCTCTTTGGCTGGTTTTAAAGAATTTATTATATCAGGAGCCAGCTCTGACCATCTTTCGAGCAACGCAACTTCAGAGATTTCATTACATGTTCCAGAAATACGTAATTGGTCATCAAAAACAGTCATTGCAGAGTGCGATGCACTATCCATTATTGGGGCATTAGGAAGACACGTTTTGGGTCTTTCGTAATTTATAGCATATCCACTAATGGGTTTTATCGGTAGCTCCAAATCAACTTGCCTCATTAGATCTGAGCTTGAAGCGCCTGCTGCGATAATAACATGATCAGCATCTATAATGCACTCATTTAACTGCAAAGAAACTCTCATGTTTTTTTCTCTAAGTCTCAATGATCTAGCATTATATATAAAATTTATTCCGCGCCGCTGTAAATCAGCCTCAAGATTTAATGCATATTCTCTAGCATTCCCCCATTTATCTTCCTCAAAGTAAAGGGCAGGGTGGCCCAGAGTATCAGTTTCATGAGTTACTTGAATGGAATTAATACTATTACTTTTATAATCATTCATAGCTTCAAGAGCCGAATAAAGGTCGCCATATATTTTATAACAACCTGATTTTATTTTTTGATTACCAAAACCCAGTCTGGCCAAGACACTTTTCTGAACGACACTTGATCTCAAGGCCAATTGATGAACAGCTTTGAAAGCTGCGCATGCATCTCCCTTTTTTTTATCAACTAACCATGGCCAAGATTGGCTAGGGTGTAGCATGCCAGAATTGGAGTAACTCGCACCATAAACAGGGCCATGTTTTGACTCTATTACCGTAACTCTATGACCAGCCAGAGCTAACAAGTCAGCAGATGAAAGACCTACTAATCCCGCACCAATAATTATAATATTCAAGCTGTTTTGCATTAATGGGCCGTATAGTAACTATGAGTTAATTTAGGATAAGCTATATGGGGCTTTACTAAGTAGACTCAAGTACTTTATGGAGAATGTATGCGCCTTGCAAAATTAATTTTTTTAACAACTATTGCTATCATTTTATCTTGTTGCCAAACTGTCTCATCCGAAAATTCTGGCACCGTAGTTATGACAGCCATGGGGCCCATACAAGGCACTATAACAAAAGATGAAAATGTATTTAATTTCAAAGGCATCCCTTATGCAAAACCCCCTCTGGGTAAATTAAGGTGGAGCCCCCCTGAGGAAATGGACAGTTGGACTGCAGTAAAAACCGTCGATAGTTATGGTAATCGCTGCATGCAGCCAGATGATACGGAGGATGGTTATTTTAATCGATTAATCGAGGGACATGGGTTAAATAAATTCCTAACTTACCTAATCAAGAAAAGTGTCGCATCTTCAAAGCTCGCACCCATGAGTGAGGACTGCCTGTACTTAAACATTCGTACTGACAATATTAATGGTAACAACAAAGATAAAAAATTAAAGCCCGTAATGGTCTGGATTCACGGCGGAGGTCATCAATTCGGCTCAGGCAATGACCGCTGGTACCAGAGCAACACTTTGGTAAATAAAGGTGTTGTTCTTGTAACCATAAATTATAGGCTTGGAGTTATGGGTTATATGGCCCATCCATCCTTGTCCAAATCCAACCCAAACGGGGTGTCTGGGAACTACGGTACACTTGATCAGATAGCAGCTCTCGAATGGGTTCAAAAAAATATTAATTCCTTCGGCGGAGATCCTAATAATGTTACTATTTTCGGGGAGAGCGCGGGAGCTTGGTCTGTCACAGAACTCATGGCCACACCTCTAGCAAAAGGACTTTTCCACAAAGCAATTGGTCAAAGCGGAGCATCCTCGTACCATATGGGACAGATGGATGGTGAGGGTGTTGGGTGGCCTAGTGGTTATCAAACTGGCCTTGCTGTAACAGAAGCCCTTGGCCTCAAAAACCCAACATCAAAAGATCTAAGAGCTATTTCTGCAGAGAAGATTCAAAGTGTGGTAACAGAAAAAATGAGTGAGGGTTTTCACCATATTCGCGACGGATATGTATTCCCAGAAAATGTTGGTTTAGCTTTCTCGAAAAATAAATACAACAAAGTGCCGATGCTTTTCGGTTACAACTCAGATGAAGGTACACTATTTTTTCCAGATGACGAACAACCCACCATATGGATACCGGACTTAGCTCCGGGATCTAAAAAAGAACTATCGACAAAATTAAAAGAATTTTTTCCTACAAATCACGAAAAACTGATTGACCTTTATAATCTCGATGAGAACTTTACACTCGGAGGCACTCAATGGATGGGGGATGAAATATTTGGTGTAAATATACGTTACGTAACTCGGCAAAATGAAACTCATGGAGGAGAGAGCTATTTATACCATTTCTCGCGGGTCCCGCCTAGCAACAAACAAACCATAGGGGCCTTTCATGCCGCTGAAATCCCATTTATATTTGGAAGCTACGACAAAACAATTGGCTATAGTAAAGAGGATATAAAACTAGCAGAGCTCATGCAGGATTACTGGGTAAATTTTGCAAAAAATGGTAACCCTAATGGAGATAATCTACCTGAGTGGCCGCTTCATAAAAGCAAAAACTGGATGAAATTTACGGCCAACACTAGTGGAGACTCTAAGGCCATAGAATATTTACGAGAAGAAAAGCTGGACGCACTAGAGGAAGGGCTACTATTACTTCTTACAGAGCTTGAGAAAACACTTTTAGTGGCTGAATATTAGTATTTTTTAATGGCGCAAATTGCCATTTAATTTAATATTTACTTATTTTGGCTAGAAATCTCATCATGGGTTTATACAAAAAAATAATATTACCATGGTGCTTAGATAAGGCCTGTGGAACAAATGCGATAACCAAACAGAGAGAGAAAATCATTCCTCTTGCATCAGGTGTAGTTCTGGAAATTGGTATTGGGTCTGGATTAAATATACCTCACTATGACAGCAAGAAAGTTATCAAAGTTCTTGGTTTAGAACCTGACGAAAAAATGTGGAAGAAATCTATCAAAAAAAGAAACTATTCCGATCTTTCCATCGAACGCATTGGTCTATCAGGAGAAGAAGTTCCTTTAAAAAATAACTCCGTTGATAATGTAGTCGTTACATATTCATTATGCACGATACCCAATGCAGTTAAAGCCCTTCTTGAAATGAAGCGGGTTCTTCGGCCTGGGGGGAAAATATTTTTCTCTGAGCATGGTAAAGCCCCTGATATCCGAATTCAAAAACAACAAAATTTTATCGATCCACTTTGGGGTAAAATAGCAGGTGGTTGCCATACTGGGCGTGACATCCCTTTTTTATTTAAAGAAGCAGGTTTAAAGTTTGAATTTCTTGAAGAAATGTATATCCCTGGGCCAAAAGTTTTAAGTTACAATTATTGGGGAGCAGCTTTTGCCTGATAACACCCAATTATTTTAATTATAATTAGACACTTATTATGCATATATAAATTGTAGAGCGATGAAACCAAATAAAGCGCAAACGAAAAGTATAACAAAGGATACTAAGCGCCAAGGCAGGCCGGGCAGATTGCCATTATCGGACTCTGCAAAAATTACCCGCCAAATCACTGCCATCACACTATGTGTCGGACTAATTTTAGCAACAGGGAAGTGGTATATTTACAGCGAAAGTAATTCCGTTGGTATATTATCGTCCTTAGTCCATTCTACATTAGATCTTTTAGGCTCTGTATCTAGTTTCTTAGCTGTTCGATACGCAGCTAAACCTCCAAATGATAAATTTAAGTTTGGGCATGGCAAAGCTGAAAGCTTTTCTGCTGTTTTTCAAGTCTGCCTGATTATTTTGGGAGCATTTCACCTTTTTGAAGCCATTATCGATAGAGTTTCTAATCCACGCGCGTTGGTACAAGGTGATCTAGCTATCATTATTATGATCTCTTTGACTTTCATAACCTTTTGTTTATTAATTTTACAAACTCGCGCCGTACGATCTACTGGGTCAATAGCTGTTCGTGGTGATAGGGCGCATTACTTAGCTGATCTTTTTGCAAATATATTTGTAATCTTAGGAATTGCATTATCAAGCTTTACTATTTTGGTTTGGGCTGATGCGGCTGTAGGAGGATTAATGGCAGTCTGGTTATTATGGACCGCATTTAAAATAGCTAGATTAGCATGGGCACAGCTTATGGATAAAGAGCTCACTAAGCCGGAAAAAGACCTAATAAGAAAATTAGCCTTAGAGGACAATCAAGTGATTGCAGTACACGATCTACGAACTAGAGCATCAGGTCCTCACATTCACATACAAATGCGCCTAGACCTCGATGATAAAATATCACTATCAGGAACCCATGACATCGTTTTGGCAGCAGAAAATAGGATGATGAAAGCATTTCAAGCTGCAGATATTTTAATTTACCCACATCCAGTAAGTTGCGAACATAAGCATGGAAACAAACACTTCAATAACACCTTACCAATAGATTAGAATTTTTTGGCAATCACTTTTAGAATATACAGATGAGAAAACTTTATCATTTCCCAATTGACCCAGCTTCTCGGCAAGCAAGAATTGCGCTTGCAGAAAAAAAATTAAAAGTGAAACTTGAGCAAATTGATCCATGGCAAACAAACAACGAGTTCATGAGCATCACTCCCGAAGGGGTACCCCCCACATTAGTTGACCTCGTACCAGGGGGTACAATCACTGTTTGTGGAGCGCGGGCAATATGTGAATATGTGAATGAAGGGTCGATTCGGCACCCATTATTACCTGAGGAACGGACTGCTCGCGCTGAAGCAAGGCGGATCGCAGCCTGGTTCGATATAAAATTTTCTCAAGAAGTAAACGCATATATTTTACATGAAAAAATTGAAAAAAGTTTCTCAAACTTAGGTCCAACAGATACACAAACATTGAGGGATGGAAGAGAACACTTAGATTATCACCTATCATACTTAACTTGGGTTTTGGAACAAAGGGATTGGTTGGCAGGAGATACTTTTAGTTTGGCAGACATAGCTGGAGTTGCGAATATTTCTTGTCTAGATTTTTTGAGTGAGATTAAGTGGAAGAATTGGCCTGAAATAAAGCGATGGTACCAAACTGCAAAATCAAGGCCATCCATTCAAGGATTATTAACCGATCGTTTGCCCGGTTTCAGGGCCCCAAGACACTACACAGATCTGGATTTTTAATTTGTTTAGTTTAACAAAAATAGTACTTGATAGATGTGATGAGTTAAATTTTACCAAACCATATGTTGTGAATTTAAAAACTTATGGCCAAAAGCCTGCTGAGGATTTACGTGAATATATTAATAAAAAATATCATGGCACAATGTCTTGGATGCAGGAAACAGAGACCCGACGCAATCACCCTAACAGTCTTTGGCCAGATGCAAGGTCAGCAATTGTAATGGGTCTAAATTATGGCCCCTATGTTGATCCACTTATAAGTTTAAAAGACAGAAAGAAGGCAACTATATCCGTTTACGCTAGGAATCAAGATTATCATAAAATTATAAAAGGACGTCTCAAAGAGATTGGTGGGCTGATTGCACGTGATACAGGCAAGGATATAAAAGTATTTGTGGATACGGCCCCGCTTATGGAAAAACCACTAGCTGCAGCTGCTGGGCTGGGCTGGCAAGGAAAGCACACTAATCTTGTAAGTAGAGAATATGGGTCTTGGTTATTTCTCGGGGTAATTTTATCTGCAGCGAAAATTGAAGCCTCTAGTGCAGAAATTAATCATTGTGGCACTTGCAACGAATGCATAAATATTTGTCCAACTGATGCTTTTCCTGAACCCTATAAAATAGATGCTCGCAAATGTATATCTTACCTAACGATTGAACATAAGGGGCCAGTACAAGAAAATTTGAGAAGTAAAATGGGTAATCGGATATATGGATGTGACGATTGCTTAGCGATATGTCCATGGAATAAATTCGCACAAACGGCTGCAGAAATTAAAGTTAAAGCCAAAGAAGATCTAAATAACCCTGATTTATCGGAACTTGC
Organism: Hellea sp.; assembly: GCA_042093735.1. GTDB lineage: Bacteria > Pseudomonadota > Alphaproteobacteria > Caulobacterales > Maricaulaceae > Hellea. The sequence goes on from JBELEM010000008.1 coordinate 8,303, forward strand.
CTCACTATCTGATCAGGAGTTTCGACAATACTTTGCAAATTCACCAATAAAGAGGGTCGGAAGAAACCAGTTTGTAAGAAATGTCTTATACGCAATTGGAAATAGTGAAAATATAAACCTTATCAAAGCCGTTGAAAAGCATTTAGAGTCAGATGTGTTCATTATTAAAGACGCTGCAGAATGGGCTTATTTACAACTAACTAGCACGCAAGTTAAATTAAAATAAGAATTAACAATATTCAGAAAAGAAGGTAACATGTCTAACGACTTTATAATAACTCTCTCGTGTTTAGCTTTGTGTATTCTTCTAGGTATATTTAGCTTCAAAAAACACTTTGCTAGACACGAAGAACTTAAACCTCGAATGGTTCCTTGGATTATAATTAGCTTAGGATCTATAGCAACAGCATTTATGTTATTTGTTCATTTAGTGAATATATTAGGAATAGAAACTGGAAGGAACTAGTCGCATTCAATGGGCTAAACCCATTGCCGTGTATACAAACTGGCCTTCAGAATTATATTTCCTACTTATAAGTCCCCTATAGCTCAAGCAGTTAAGGTGAGCTATGGCTTCCCCTACTGCCATCATTCGGTTCCCATCGTCAATTTTACGCCTAAATAAAACAGAGTAAACCTCAGTTGATAATCTAGGGGTCCTGCAGTATTCTAAAAGCCTATCTAGAGCCTTTTCATGATGCTCAACAAGCCTATCAAGCCGACGGTGAGCGCCCGTAAATGGCAAACCATGGGCAGGCGCGATTAAAACATCCTCGGGTAGCCTGCTTTTTAAGTGCTTACAGCTACTTATCCATTCTTCTAATGGATTCGAATTGGGCTCTGTTGGCCATACTGATACATTTGAGCTAATATTAGGCAACAATTGGTCGCCCGTTAAGCATAAATTTAATTCTTGGTTATAAAGGCAGGCATGTTCAGGAGAATGACCTGATCCAATAATTACTTGCCAGTCCCTATTGTTTATTACTATTTTGTCATTCTCTATTAGCCTGTTATAACTATGCGGTAATGCAGTAATTGCTTTTCCAAAGCCCCCAAATCGTGTTTTATAAAGTTCGATTTGCTGCTCGGTAAAACCTGCTTTTTTATAGTAACTTATACCTTCTGATGGAGCCACTTGGCCAGTATCCGCTGCCATTAAGCGGCATAAAAAATATTCATCTCTCGTCATGAGAAGAGGCGCATCAAATTTCTTACATATCCATCCGGCAAGTCCGGTATGATCAGGGTGCAAGTGAGTGCACACAACCCTGTTAACAGACTGACCCTTCATTAAGGTTGAAAAATGGTTTAGCCAAACACTCTTGCTTGCTTTATTGCCTATCCCTGTGTCTACAACAACCCATTCATCTTCATCTCTTAGCGCCCAAAGATTTATGTGGTCTAACCCTTTCATAGGCAAATCAAATCTTAACCAAAAAACACCATCAGCTATTTCAGTGGCTGATCCTGATTTGGGAGCTTCCTCAATAATAAAATTTAACATGTTTGAGGACAATGCATTTAAACCTTTTATTATTCAATTCGAGTTTTAATAGAAAAACAAGTATATATCTTTGTAGTCGGTGTCTATCAAGTTTCTGAACATTAGTTAAACTTAATATACCCTAAGAGATGCTTCTATTTTGGTATATCTTTAGTGCGTAAAATTTTTCTTTGTAGTGCTTTTAGTCCAATTTAATTGTAAACTCTCTACATTTGGACGAAGACGCTCCTGCGGTGGCTCATTTACAGTACCAATATAAATAAACCCTGAAATAGCCTCTGATGCCTCTAAGCCCATTGCAGAAAATACATTCACATCATAAGCGCACCATTCTGTTAGCCACTGAGCACCATAACCTGCTGCTTGAGCAGCTAAACATAGATTATAACAAACTAGTCCGGACGTAATAAGCTGTTCCCTTTCGGGTGTGCCTCGCGAACATATTTTTGGACTTGAAACAACAGCGATTACCAATGGCGCACGTAAGAACTTCTCCTCTTCAAAAATAACTCTATCTGGAGGGGCGTTTTTATTAGCCTTCAAATATGCTTGCTTTAAGTACTCTCCAAATTTACGACGGCTTTCGCCTTGAAAAATAATAAATCTCCATGGAGTAAGTTTTCTGTGGTCTGGCACCCTTGACGCAATATTTAGAAATTCATTAATCTCTTGCTTGCTAGGCCCAGGGGAGCTCATTAATCTCACAAGGTTAGACCTTCGAGTTCTAAGAAAATTAGTAATGGCTTCATCAGATTTGGGTAAGCGCAATTTTACTTTTGTGTTATCCACATTTCTTCCTTATTTACTAAATAGGTAATCTTATTTTAATTTATATTTAAATGAAAGATAGACTCAAAAATAATTTCTAAGGTTCGTTTTACACTTTAAAAAAAGTGCAATAAAGAACAGTAAAGCAAACTACATTATTGTGACTTGTAAGATTGGATTATAAAATGATTGATGAGCGCCTTAAAGAACTGAAATTAGAATTACCTTCACCCCCAAAAGCTGTAGCAAATTATATACCTTATGTGATTTCTGGAAATTTAGTATTTATTTCCGGACAAATTTCTAAAATTGGAGAAACAATAATACAAGGTAGACTAGGGGAAAATTTGACTATCGAGCAAGGAAGAGAGGCGGCAAAACTATCCGGACTTAACCTGCTTGCGCAAATGAAGGCCGCTTGCGATGGAGACCTATCAAGAGTTCAGAAAATCATAAAAATAGGTGGTTTTGTTCAATCACTGCCGACCACTACTCACGCTGATATACCAACTATTATAAATGGCTGCTCCGATCTGATGGTTCAAGTTTTTGGGGATACTGGTCGTCACGCTAGGTTTGCGGTATCATCACCGAGCTTACCGCTCGATGTCGCCGTGGAAATAGATGCAATAATAGAAATTAATAACTAAGGTGTTTGCTAAAAATTAATGTCTAGCTTTTCAATACAGATTCTGAACGGTATAAATGAGATATCAGAAAAAAGTTGGGACATGCAATTGCCGCCATGTAAAAATCCTTTTATTTCATGGAGATTTTTACACGCATGTGAAGAGAGCAGCTCATCATCACCGAACACAGGCTGGAGGCCGAAACATTTAATACTTCGGGACAACAATGAAAACCATATTGGTAGCCTGCCTCTTTATTTAAAGACCCACAGTCAGGGTGAATATGTCTTTGACCATGGATGGGCACAGGCGCTTGAACGTGTTGGGGAAAGTTATTACCCAAAACTTCAGTGCTCTATCCCTTTTACACCAGTATCTGGCCCTAGATTGCTTACAAAAAGCGAAGAAAATAAGGCCCTTTTATCGACAGAAGTTATAAAATTATGCGAAAAATGGGGATTATCTGGTATTCATTTTACTTTTCTACAAAATGAAGATTTAAATATTTTGAAAAAGTTAGAATTTTCTCATCGTGAGGACAGACAATTTCATTTTTTGAACCGTGGATATAATAATTTCGATAATTTTCTAAATTCTTTGTCATCCCGAAAACGCAAAAATATTAAAAAGGAAAGACAGATTGCAAATGATGGTGTTACTATCAAACGGCTTTCAGGCGATGATATAAAAAAAGAGCATTGGGATTACTTTTGGAAATGTTATATAGACACATCCCTCCGAAAATGGGGCCGCCCCTATTTAACACGATATTTCTTTGAAATCATGCAAGATACAATGAGAGATGACATTATTCTTATTATGGCATTTGAAGATGGTCTACCGGTTGGTGCTGCTCTTAACTATATTGGCTCCGATACTATTTATGGAAGGAATTGGGGTTGCTTAACTTACAAACCATACCTTCACTTTGAACTTTGTTATTATCAGGCTATCGAAGCAGCTATAGAGCATAAATTGAAAAAAGTGGAAGCAGGTGCACAAGGTGAACATAAATTGGCTAGAGGGTATGAGCCAGTGACGACTCATAGTGCTCACTACCTGATACACCCTGGATTAAAACATGCCGTTAATGAATATCTAATAAGAGAGAGAAATGCAATTAAATCAGAAATTAACTACTTAAGTAAGCACACACCCTTCAAAAAAGGATGATTAACTAGAGGCAAATTACTCTATACATATTATTAAAATTAATTCATAAATTTACGAAATTGGAAAATGAATATGCCCTTATTGGATAATTATAATAATGATAATGTATTTGCAAAAATTATTCGTGGAGAAATGCCCTGCCACAAAATATATGAAGATGAAGGCGTACTTTCATTTTTAGATATTTTTCCTCAATCTGAAGGTCACGCTATAGTGATACCAAAAAAATCGTCAAGAAACCTTTTGGGGCTAAACTCAAAAGATATAGGCAGAGTATTTGGAGCAGTTCAAAGAATATCAAAAGCAGTAAATGATGCATTAAATCCTGATGGTATTATTATAACTCAGCTTAATGGCTCAGCGGCAGGGCAAACTGTTTTTCATACCCACGTGCATATAATACCATGTTATAATGAAAAAATAATTATTAATCACAATGATAAAAAACCCATGATGGATGAAGAAAATCTAAGTATTTTGGCAAAAAAAATAGCTGCTAAAATTTGATTTACATTATATTTCATTATAGCGCGCTAGTTTGTTCTAGATGGGTATGTTTTCCTCGAGACAAAAATCATGAACAGTCTCTCGGATACTTGAAAGCCTTGTATTGATGTTGATATGCGGCTCTATTCTTCCATATAGTTTCTGCGCGTTTAATTTCAAAATAGCTGCCTTGACTGGGCCAATGCCTGTAACCGGCATTGATAGACTATCGTAGCCCAAGGCGATAAGCGTTAAAGCCTCTAAAGGTCGACCTGCGATCTCACCGCAAACAGAAACAGGTATATTATTTCGTTTACACCCATCCACGATAAACTTTAAAATAGAAACTGCTGCGGGGTGAAGAGGGTCATACCGCTCAGAGACCCTTGCATTGTCGCGGTCCGCCGCAAAAAAGAATTGCATTAAGTCGTTAGCGCCCACTGAAACAAAATCTGCATGATCACACAGAGAATTTACTTGCCATGCCAACGAAGGTGTCTCTAACATAGCACCAACCTCAACTGAGTATGGCAACTCATGCCCTAGTTTTTTAGCTCTATCAATTTCTCGGTCAAACAAAGCTCTTGCAGCAATAAATTCATCAACAGTAGCAACCATTGGAAACATTACTCGAAGTTTATTACCCGCCGCTGCTGCAACAAGAGCTCTCAGCTGATACCGCATTAATCCTGGACGATCTAAAGCTATTCTTATTGCGCGCCATCCTATCGCTGGGTTTTCCTCAGGTACTGGGTCCATATATGGTAATATTTTATCTCCCCCTAAATCAAGAGTTCTGAATGTAACAGGTCGGTTTCCTGCAGCCTCTATGGCGGTTTTATAAAGTTCGGTTTGCTCCTTTAAGCGCGGCATAAATTCGGAAATCATGAATTGGAATTCGGTACGAAAGAGTCCTATGCCGTCAGCCCCAGCTTGATCAAGCTGAGGCAGGTCCACCAATAAACCAGCATTGAGTTGAAGAGAAATGAGTTTATTATCCGTTGTTTTAGCGGGTTTAGATTTCATTCCCTCATAAATTTTACTAACTTTGTTTGCTTTATTTATCCGTAGTTTAAATCCAGAAAACTGACTACTCAAAGGTCTTATAAAAACAACTCCATCATCCCCATCCAATAGTACAGGATCACCAGTTTCAATTAAATCAAGTACACCATCAGCGCGGCCGATTAATGGAATTCCTATTGCGCGGCAAACTATAGCAGTGTGTGAAGAAGCAGATCCTTCTTCGAGTACAATACCCCTTAATTTATCACGGTCATAATCTAATAACTCAGCAGGGCCTATTTCCCGCGCAAATATAATTGCATCATTAGAAATATTTTTATTGCCAGGTACTAACGCCTCACCAAGCAAAGCCCGGAGAAGGCGGTTTGCTAAATCTTCCAAATCATGAAGTCTAGCCCTTAAATATGAATCACCAGATTTCATTAAACGTGCCCTATGCTCGTTACGAACTCGCTCCACTGCAGCTTCAGCTGTTAAACCAGAGTGAACAGCCTCTCTCAAACGTCCAACCCATTTTCGGTCATAAGCAAACATTCGATAAGTCTCATAAATCTCTTTGCTGGCTCGCGAAAACTTTGCTGTATCCCCTGCAACCATTGCATCTACAGAGGCTCGTAACTGGGCCACACCCTTTTCTAGCCTTGCTTCCTCTTTTTCAACATTGTCAGCTAGCATATTTGATGGAGCTACCGGAGGTACGTGCAAGTAGGCATGCCCCATTACAAGGCCGGCAGCAAAAGACTTTCCTTTTACTGTTTCAGGACGAAATGGAGCTAGCTTAATACCCTTTAAAGCTGCTTTCTTACCGCCTGCTCTCTCATCATCTATAATTATTTCAGCAAGAACCATCGCAACGGTTAGTAAGTCCTCCACCTCATCTTCTGTAAAGCTACGTATAAATTTAGACTGCACAACAAGAACGCCTAATACTCGGCCACCTCTCAAAATTGGCACCCCTAAAAATGACTTGAGAGGATCTTCTCCAGTTTCAGGTCTATAGGAGAACAAAGGATGGCTTGGAGCATCAGCTAGATTTAAGGGTCGTGCTGTTAAAGCAACATGCCCAACTAGACCCTCACCAGGTTTCATTCGGGTTTTATGAACAGCTGATTTTTTTAAGCCCTTAGTTGCAGATAACTCTAAATCTTTACCTTGTCGAAAAAGATATATTGAAGTTACTTTGACTCCCATTGCTTTTGTTATTGCATCTACAAAATCATCTAATCTTTCTTGTACCGACTCTGTCTCAGCCATAGCCGCACGGATTGCTCGCATCAGCTTAGGTGATTTACCTTTATTTTTAATATTACTGCTCATAAAATCCTAGATTAAGCAAATACTGGTTAAATTTACGAAAGGGTTATTTAACATAAAAAAACCCACCTTGAAAGATGGGTTTTAGTAAATAGAATTACCTAAAAACTATTTTTTCTTAGCTTCACCTTTTTTGCGAGCAGCAACTATACCACGCCCTGTAGTCCGTTCTGCAATACGTGCAGATTTACCACGACGGTCACGTAAATAATATAGTTTAGCCCGACGGACCTTGCCTTTTCTCTTAATTTCAATAGCCTCCACTAAGGGAGAATAAACTGGGAAAACTCTTTCAACCCCCTCCCCATAAGATATCTTTCTAACAGTAAAACTCTCATTCAAGCCTTTGCCAGAACGCGCTATGCATACACCTTCAAAAGCCTGGAGACGACTTCGTGTCCCCTCGGTTATACGAACTTGTACAACTAACGTGTCTCCTGCTGAAAAGTCAGGAATAATTTTTCCATTGTCTAGTAATCTAGCCTCTTCGGCTTTATTTAATTTTTCAATCACATTCATGACCGTCTCCGTTAATATAATCTTGCCACAAATCCGTGCGACGAGCTTTTGTAATTTCTTTACTTCTTTCATTCCGCCAACGAGCGATCTTTTTATGATCACCAGAAAGCAATATGTCGGGAATATCCCGTCCTTCAAATTGTCTTGGCTTCGTATAGAGTGGGTACTCTAACAAGCCGTTTTCAAAACTCTCACTCTCCGCACTTTGTGCTCTCCCAAGTACACCAGGGAGAAGCCTTACACATGCTTCAATCAGTACTTTTGCAGCCAGTTCTCCACCCGCAAGTATGTAGTCACCAATGGAAATTTCTTCCATTTGGCGAGCTTCTATGACCCGCTGGTCTACGCCTTCAAACCGTCCGCATAATATTACCACCCCTTTACCAGTTGCAAGCTCTTTAACTTTTTTTTGAGTTAAAGGCCTCCCGCGCGGAGTTAAGTATATAATTGGTCGGTCATTTGACATGGCCACACTATCGATAGCTTTTGCAGCCACGTCTGGTTTTAAAACCATCCCGGGGCCGCCGCCTGCTGGCGGACTATCAACAGTCCGATGCCTATTAACGGAAAAATCGCGTATGTCTACTGTTTCTAACTGCCAAATATCGCTTTTTTCAGCATTACCAATTATTGAAGCACCTAAAACACCCGGGAAAACATCTGGAAACAATGTAATCACCGACGCTTTCCAAGAATTATTTACTTTTCTAGTTGGCTTAATCATGAGATATTTTAGTTTGAATTAATATTTATTACAATACGCTTTAAACGAATATCAACCTTAGGAACCGCATCTTTAGTAAAAGGTTGGTAAAAGCTTGCTGAGTCTTTGGGTTTTATTTCAAGCAATACACCAGCTCCAAAGTCTTCTGTTCCCACTACAGAGCCCATACGCTTACCGTCAACAGTTTTGACTTCCATTCCTATTAAATCAATCAAATAGAATTCATCCTCTTCTGTTTGTGGAAGGCAGTTTCTTTCAACATACAATTTTGTTGACTTAAGGGCCTCCGCCTGATCCCGTGTAACTATCTCCTTACACATTAATGCTAGACCGCCCTTAAGTGGTTTATAAGATTGGGGTGTTAATAATATTTCACCGTCAATGGATAATAGGGGGCCGTAAGACATTACATTCTCTGGTTTATCGGTGAAAGTTTTTAACTTTATTTCACCTTTTACACCAAAAGCACCTGCTATGGCGGCTATACATATGTATTTATCTTGTTTCATTAATTTCTGCTAGGCTCAATCCAATTAATAGTAAATTAAATTGCAGATTTTATTTTTTCAACTAAATCTATTTTTTCCCAACTAAAACCCCCGTCTAAATCAGGTTTGCGTCCGAAATGGCCATATGCTGCAGTTCGAGCATAAATAGGTTTGTTAAGATCTAAATGACTGCGAATACCACTCGGAGTTAGATCCATCAATTTTGGCAAAACCATTTCTAATTTCGCTGCTAACGAATTATTTTTATCACCTAAGTCAATATATAATGATGTAGGTTTAGATACACCTATAGCATAAGAAATTTGAATATTTGCCCAATCAGATAAACCTGATGCTACAATATTTTTAGCTAAATATCTTGCAGCATAAGCAGCTGACCTGTCCACCTTTGTTGGATCTTTCCCGGAAAAAGCACCTCCACCATGAGGTGCCATACCTCCATAAGTATCCACAATAATTTTACGTCCAGTTAATCCAGCATCTCCGTCAGGTCCTCCAATAACAAAGTTTCCAGTTGGATTTATGTGCCATATCGTATTTTCATTTAACCACCCATCCGGAATTACATCATGTATATATGGCTTTACTATATCCTCGACATCTAAAACGCTAAGGCCAGCCTTGTGCTGAGTGGATAAAACAATTGAAGAAATTCCAGTAGGTACTCCATTCTCATACCTGACTGAAACTTGAGATTTAGCATCTGGCTCTAAACCCTCAATAGCACTTGAGTGTCGTGCCTCAGACAGTTTTTGAAGTATTCTGTGTGAATAATAAATAGGTGCAGGCATCAAAGCCTCTTTGACTTCATTGCTAGCATAACCAAACATAATTCCTTGGTCTCCGGCCCCTTCATCCTTATAAGTGCCTTTCCCCAAGTCAACACCGTCAGCTATATCAACTGACTGAGCATGCAATAAAATTTGAATATCAACATTTTCATGGTGAAATCCATCTTGCTCATAACCTATATCTTTTATTGCAGACCTGGTTACTGCCTCAACTTCCTTATTGGTAACTCCTAGCCCCCGCGTTTCACCTGCAATTATAACCTTGTTGGTTGTAGTCAAGGTCTCAGCTGCAACTCTTACATCAGCGGGATCCATTCCCGCTTTAGTTGAAGAACGAAAATAAAGATCAACAATTTCATCAGATATTCTGTCTGCAACTTTATCAGGATGTCCCTCCGAAACTGACTCAGATGTGAAATGATAGGTGGCTCTTGACATTATTTAAACTTTCTTGGATCTAAGGGTACTAATATCTATAATGCTCTGGCTTGTAGGGGCCTGATTGATTTACACCTATATAATCGGACTGCTCTTTAGACATTTTTGTTAGTTTTGCGCCAATTTTTTCGAGGTGAAGTCGCGCGACCTTTTCATCTAAATGCTTGGGCAACATATAAACCTTATTCTCATATCTATTATTATGAACCCATAGCTCAATTTGAGCCAATACCTGATTAGTAAAGCTAGCAGACATCACAAAACTTGGGTGCCCTGTTGCGTTTCCGAGATTCAACAAACGACCTTCGGATAATAATATTAGTCTATCCCCACCAGGAAAGGTAATCATGTCGACCTGGTCCTTTATGTTTGTCCACTTATGGTTTTTAAGCGCCGCAACTTGAATTTCATTATCAAAATGGCCTATATTACCCACAATTGCCATATCTTTCATTTCTCGCATGTGTTCGATTCTAATAACGTCTTTATTACCCGTAGTCGTAATAAAAATATCAGCGTCTGATACTGCATCCTCAAGTGTAGTAACCTCATATCCATCCATTGCAGCCTGAAGGGCACATATCGGGTCAATTTCTGTTACCTTTACCCTTGCACCAGATCCCCTCAATGAAGCAGCAGATCCTTTCCCAACATCACCGTAACCACATACAACAGCCGTTTTTCCAGCCATCATAGTATCAGTAGCTCGCCTGATACCGTCAACTAATGATTCCTTGCAGCCATATTTATTGTCAAACTTTGATTTAGTAACAGAGTCATTAACATTGATAGCAGGAAATGGTAATTGCTGCTTTTCTACTAATTCGTACAATCTGTGAACCCCTGTTGTTGTCTCTTCCGAAACTCCTACTATTTGATGACGTGTTTTTATAAACCACCCAGGCGATGATTTAATTCTTTTCCGTATTTGCGCAAAAATTGCTGCTTCTTCCTCAGATTTTGGTTCAGCATCTATTAAGTGAGTTTCGCCTTCTTCAACTCGCGCACCAAGGAGGACGTAGAGGGTAGCATCACCTCCATCATCAAGTATTATGTTAGGCCCATCTTCGAAAAGGAAAGACTGGTCTAAATAATCCCAATGCTCTTCCAAACTCTGCCCCTTTATGGCGAACACCGGAACACCTGATGCTGCAATTGCAGCCGCCGCATGGTCTTGCGTAGAGAAAATATTACATGATGCCCAACGAACCTCTGCTCCCAAAAATGTCAATGTTTCAATAAGGACCGCAGTTTGGATTGTCATATGTAAAGAACCCACAATGCGCGCGCCCGCAAGAGGCTTTTCTTCTGAGAACTCATTTCTTAATGCCATTAATCCAGGCATTTCAGTTTCAGCAATATTAATTTCTTTACGCCCGTATTCCGCAAGTTTAATATCTTTAACAGCATAATTAGCATTATTCATTTTTTTGTTATCCCTAAAAGACACGATTATGGATTCTCCATATAGGTAATTTATTACAAAAAATACAACTTTTTATCGTGACCTTTGGACTGAAATTTGCAAAACATTGTAAAATGGAAAACCGTCCAAAAATATCTGTAATTATAGTTAACTATAATGGAGAAAAATGGTTAAATAATTCAATTAATTCTGTGGCTAATCAAACATACTCCGATTTTGAGTGCATAATCATCGATAACGGGTCAACTGATAATTCTTTAGAAAAAATTCCTGAATTAGATAATAGATTTAAAGTAATAGAATTAAGTAAAAATACAGGTTTTGCATATGCAAACAATTTTGCAGTAAATAAATGCCAGGGTGATTGGATAGCATTACTAAACCCTGATGCTTTTGCATCTTCAGATTGGTTAAAAAAACTACTAGAAGCAACAGAGCTTTTTCCCGGCATTAAAATGGTAGGTAGCACACAGTATTTAGCTTGTGATAATCACAAATTTGATGGAATTGGAGATTTTTATCACATTAGCGGGTTAGCTTGGCGCGGAAAACATAACCAGTCTTCAATCGGAACAATACTAGAAGACAGGGAAGTATTTGGTCCATGTGCAGCTGCAGCTATGTATGAAAAAAAAGTATTTTTAGATATAGGGGGATTTGATGAAAAATACTTCTGCTACCATGAAGATGTAGATTTGGCTTTCCGGATTCGATTGGCAGGGGGCAAATGCATTCAAAAATCTGATGCTGTTGTATACCATGTAAGTGGCGGCATATCTGGGAAAGCTTCAGATTTTGCAGTGTATCATGGAACACGTAATAGGATATGGACATTTGTTAAATGCATGCCGGTTAGTGGTTTGTTATTATTTGGCGTTGCGCATATTTTATTAAATTTTGCATTTATATTTTGGTCGATATTTCGTAAAAATAGAATAAAACCTACACTACGGGGTGTTTATGATGGGGTGAGAGGTCTTCCATTAATATGGAAAGAGAGAAAAAACATCCAGCGTAATGTGAACCTTATGACTTTATTAAAAATATTAACAATAAACCCTATAAAACCATTAATGAGGGGAGATGGATCCGTAAAAATTCAATTTAATTAAAAGAAGTATTTATACAACTTTAGTAATTTTAATAGCAGCATGACAGCCTGCTTTTATAATATTTGATAGTAAATTATACGCCGGAGCTTCATGCGCTCCACTCTCAACAGCAATATCACGGTGATGTAGTTCATCTTCTCTAAACTCTTTGAACAACTCTGATAAACTAGGCTCAATATCTTGAGTTTCTTCTGCTTGCTCACCATAGTGTTGTTCAATAACGCTTTCAACAGCTTCCGTGCATGCATGTGCCGCTTTCTCACTTATCATTGCAGTAAATACCCCTAAACCATAGCCCGCAAAATTCCACAATGGCATCAAAGCAGTTGGACGAACATTTTTCTCAATTAATAATTTATCAAAAGCATCCAAATGCTTTTGTTCTTCCTGTTCCATTTCAGATAATTTTGAAGCCGTAGAAGCAGTCTTAGGATTATGCCTAAAAACAGCTTGCTGACCTCTATAGATTGCTACAGCCCCATATTCTCCCGCATGGTCGACACGGAGCATCTTTGAAACATCATCAGACACTTGGCTCTTTGCTTTGTAACTCATTTTTTTAAATCCCATCTTGTTGCTAATATAGCCAGTAGCACTCCAGTTAACGATATCAGAGTATTCCAAGCCGCCATAGACAAACCTAGAAAATGCCACACCGCTTCACTACACGCTGGAGGCCTAATCATTCCATCAAGACCTTTAAGGGGGTTGTTGATATCAAAATCATAATTTTGACTACCTGTAGAACATGTTTCAGGCCCATCCCACCAACTAAATTCTACACCAGTATGCCAAAATGCCAACATTGATGATACCACAAATGCAAATATCAGAAAAATATTCATATAATGCGTATGGTAATTTTTGTAACGACGCATAAGAAACATTAAAACAGCAATAAAAATTACAGACATATGCGCATAGCGTTGCCAGTGACACATGGTGCATGGAAGATAGCCAAATCCGTATTCAAAAATCCAAGCTGAAACTAATGCACCTCCAGACAGAATTATGGCTAATTCTGGAATATGTTTATTAATAATACTCATATGGTAACACTTAGATGATAAAACCCCTACATTAACATGTGACGGATTAACTTATTAATACAAAATTTCTTAACTATCTATTGAATATTGTCATTAAATGTTATTAACCCTCATCAAATAGACAAACTTATTTATTACATTGTGAAACTACAAAACTTGCAAAAAACATTAAGTCATATCGGAATAGAGTTACGAAATGCACGTACCAAACTAAATTTATCATTTTCTGATGTATCAGAGGATATAAAAATTCAAGCCAAGTACTTGGAGTCAATAGAGTGTCTTGATCTTCATGAGCTACCATCAATTGCATATGTCTTGGGGTATGTTAGGTCTTATGCAAAATTTCTAGGGATAGATGGGAATTATGCTGTCGATAGGTTCAAAAGTGAAAGCAAAAACCCTAACATTAGAAAATTACAAAAATCAGAGCCGTTACATGAAGCAAAGGCCCTGAATAAATACTTCCTAGTCATTGGTCTTTCAGCCCTTGTCGTCCTATTTATTACTCTGCTCAATTCAAAATTATTCTCTATGACCGCTAACTTAAACTTTAATGGAGTAAAATCAGAAGCAAATTATATATTTTCACCATATGAGCTAGAAAATTATTTCCCTATATACTGGGAAAATAATTTTGATGAGTACTCAAGCCCTGAAAGTATAATACTTGAAACGATTGCACCGACATGGGTAGAAATTAAAAATATTAATGGAAAAATAATTTTTTCAAAAATTATGTTAACTTCTGAAACTTGGAAAGGTAAAATTAAAGAAATTGGATCAATTTCAGTGCGGGATGGGGGGGCTCTTAAAATCAAAAAAGGTTTGCAAAAAGGCTACATTATAGGTGAGCGAGGTGTAGCAATAATTGACTACAATTCCTTTAAATAATCAGTGCAATTTGTGGCCAAATATGCAAGAGATACTTCATGACTACTGCAAAAAATGATATAAATTCAATTCGCCCGTGGCGCACTATAGAAAGAAGAAAGTCTAGAAGAATTATGGTTGGCTCTGTTCCTGTTGGTGGGGGCGCACCAATCGCTGTTCAGTCAATGACAAATACTATTACTCATAATATCCCAGAAACTTTAAAGCAAATTTATGAATTAGAAGCTGCAGGGGCAGATATTGTTCGCGTTTCGGTTCCGGATATTCCAAGTAGTGCTGCGATGAAAGAAATTTGTAATCAAGTCTCAGTACCAATTGTAGCTGATATTCACTTTCACTATAAACGCGGAATTGAGTCTGCTGATCATGGGGTTTCATGCTTAAGAATTAATCCAGGTAATATTGGAGGGCAAAACCGCGTAAAAGAAATTGTAGCAGCAGCAAAAGCCAATAACTGTTCAATACGTATAGGGGTCAACGGGGGTAGCTTAGAAAAAGAGCTATTAGAGAAGTATGGAGAACCATGTCCCGATGCGATGGTAGAGAGTGCTCTTATGCATGCACAAATGCTCGAAGATGAAAACTTTGATAATTACAAAATTAGTGTCAAAGCTAGTGATATTTTCCTAACAATGGCGGCATATCAAAAACTTGCCGATTGTACTGACGCTCCGTTGCATCTCGGAGTAACAGAAGCAGGCGGGAAAAGGATAGGTTCAGTAAAGTCCTCAATCGGTATAGGAAATTTATTATGGGCAGGAATAGGCGATACTATAAGAGTTTCTTTATCAGCCGATCCTGTTGAAGAAGTTAAAGTGGGCTTTGACATTCTTAAATCCTTAGGAATTCGGTCCCGCGGAGTAAATATAATTTCGTGTCCATCCTGTGCGAGACAGGGGTTCGATGTTATAAAAACAGTTCAAATTTTAGAAGATCGCCTTGCACACATTACTGAACCGATAAGCCTATCTATTATAGGCTGCGTGGTAAATGGCCCCGGTGAAGCTTTGTTTACGGATATTGGATTTACAGGCGGTATGGCGGGATATGGAATGATGTACGCATCTGGCATAAAAACAGGAAAGACTGACAATAAAGATATGATAGACGATATTGTCAGAAAAGTTGAAGAGCGAGCTACCTTAATAAAGAAATCACAACAAGGTATTAGACTATAATATGGAATATTTTTTTACATCTCCAATTTTAGCGATACTTTTTTTGCTTCTATCTGTATTGTTAGTTGGACTTGCTTATTATCTCGCAAAACCTAAAAAAAAAGAAAAATCATCATTCGAAGAAGAAATACTAGGCCGTATTTCGCAATTATCAGAGGACAGTGCTAAGCGTGAAGCACTATTTAGAGAAAGTCTTGATAAAAGACTTAATACAGTATCTGATCGTGTTGGTAAATCCATACAGGACACTCAAGAGCGCAATTCTAATAGTCTAAAGCAGCTTCATGAACGCTTAGCTTTAATTGACCGAGCACAAAAAAATATTGAGACTTTATCAACTGAAGTTTCGGGTCTGCAAAATCTTCTTTCAAACAAGCAATCCCGTGGCGCCTTTGGCGAAAAGCAAATGCAAGATTTGATTGAAAACTACTTGCCTAAAGCCTCATATTCATTCCAACATACCCTTTCTAACGGAAAGCGCGTTGATGCAATCATCCACTTGCCCGGTGATCAGGATGATGTTGCTATTGATAGTAAGTTTCCGATGGAGTCTTGGAGGCGTTTAACTGATTCAGAAAATACTAACGATGAATTGCAGGCAGCCAAGCAATTTTCTCGTGACGTGACAATACACATCAAGGATGTAGCCGAAAAATACTTAATTTCTGGCGAAACTCACGACGTAGCCATGTTATTTTTACCTAGTGAAGCAATCTATGCTGAGCTACATTCCAATTTCCCTAAAATTATTGATAAAAGCTTCGAATTGAAAGTTATGATCGTGTCACCGACAACTTTCATGGCAACATTACATACTATCCATGCGGTGATGAGAGATGCGGCAATGCAGGAACAGGCGCATATTATTCAGAAAGAGGTGGGTTTATTAAGTAAAGACATTAATCGTCTGGATGAAAGGGTCGAAAATCTACAAAAGCATTTCAACGCATCAACAGAAGATATTAAAAAAATAAGAATTAGTACCGAAAAAATAACTAAGAGGGCAGATAAAATAGAAAATGTGGATGTTAATTTAAGTGATAACTTGGGCTCAGATATTGAAAAAGGAAGTATTCCTAATTTAAAATAGTCAATTAATAGAGTTTTATATTATAATATTCTACGACTATTCATAGCAGCAGCTATAGTCCCATCATCGAGGTAATCCAACTCTCCTCCCACGGGCACTCCATGTGCCAATCTTGATACAATTACATCGTTATCTGCAAGATGATCGGTTATGTAATGAGCAGTAGTTTGGCCATCAATAGTCGCGCTCATTGCTAAAATAACTTCTTTCACTTGATCGGCGGCTGCCCTAGAAATTAAATCAGAAATATTCAAATCTTCAGGCCTAATTCCATCTAGAGCAGATAATGTTCCGCCTAAAACATGGTATTGTCCCCGAAACGCTCCTGCGCGCTCCATAGCCCAAAGGTCACTTACCTCTTGAACAACGCAGATAATTGTTTTGTCTCTTGATAGAGAAGAACAGATATAGCAGGGATCGTTTACGTCAACATTACCACATTTACTACAGGTAGATATTCTATCAACTGCTTGAGACATAGCACTAGCTAAAGGTCGCATTAAGGCTTCTCGTTTCTTGACTAAGTCTAGTGTAGCCCTGCGAGCCGAGCGGGGGCCTAATCCCGATAGTTTTGACAATAACTTTATCAGTTGTTCAATTTCAGGGCTGACATTTGAAGGCATTTAATTGACCTGTAGGTGATTCACACTATGCTAAACAATTAGGCTCTAAAACTTAAGAGAAATATTTAATATTCTTGATATTTAATTAATTACTAATAGCCAATGGCAGCAGACTTAGGTCCGCGAGGGTCTGCAGAACCATTTAAAAATTTTCCCTTTTGTCCTACAGAGTTTACTCGCCCAATGATATCATAATTATAGTTTCCATTTTCATCCAGTAAGAATTTATGTCCCATTCCATTAAGTTCATTCAAAGTATCAACAGAGATGCCTTTTTCAATATTAACGAAGTCAGGTAACCACTGATGATGTAAACGCGGCTGATTAACAGCTTCGAAAAGATCCATATTCCATTCGATTACATTCAACACCATCTGTAAAACTGATGTAATTATTCGTGACCCTCCAGGGCTACCTGTGACCAACACAACCTTATTATCTTTTTTTACAATCATAGGCGTCATAGATGACAATGGCCGTTTTGCGGGGACAATTTTATTTGCTTCACCGCCGATTAAACCATAGCCGTTAGGTGAGCCTGGCTTAGATGAAAAGTCATCCATTTCATTATTCAATAAAAATCCAGCACCATCAACACTATAACCACTGCCATAAGAAAAATTTAAAGTATAAGTCACTGAGACTGCATTTCCATTTTTATCTATTATTGAATAGTGAGTTGTATTCATACTTTCTCTAGGCATTTGAGAGCCTGGTCTAATTGTTTCGGATAAGGTAGCCGCTCCTAAATCAATGCTAGCCCTTAATGCATCAGCATAAACTGATGAAGTAAGCGATTTCACAGGAACATCCACAAAGTCAGGGTCCCCTAAGTACTTGGATCTATCAGCATAAGCACGTCTCATTGCTTCAATCATTTTATGCAAATATGAAGCTGAATTATGGCCATCACTTTTTAAATCGTATCCACTTAAAATATTTAACATCTGAATTATATGCACACCCCCCGAAGAAGGAGGCGACATGGCATAAAGTTCATAACCTTTGTAATTTCCAATAATTGGTTTTCGGGTCACTACTTTGTAATTTTTTAAATCTTTGTGGGTAATTAAGCCTCTGCCTGATTTCATTTCAGCCACAATTAAGTCAGCAGTTTCACCAGAATAAAAGTCCTGAGCGCCAAACTTAGCTATGCGTTTCAGCGTTTTAGCTAAATCTGGTTGCTTAAAAACTTGGCCTTTTTGATGATTTAAAAAATACTCTATTGAACTTTTATCAATAGATAATTCGTTCCTATGATAATTTAAACTTTCAGCCAAATGAGCACTCATGATAAAACCATTTTGTGCTAGTTCTATTGCTGGCTGCATTACCATTTCACGTGACATAGTACCGTACTCCTCCAAAGCATGGAGTAGGCCCATCACAGTACCAGGAACACCTGATGATAATCTGGAATACTGAGCGCTGTTTGTATCAACCTCCCCGTCTGTAGTAAGGTACATATCCTCAGTTGCTGCTGAAGGCGCAGTCTCACGGAAATCTAAAGAAAGAACATTTTTTTCTTCCGCCAAACTTACTAGCATGAAGCCCCCGCCGCCTAGGTTTCCAGCTTGTGGATGAGTAACAGCCAACGCGAAACCAGTTGCGACAGCAGCATCTACGGCATTACCCCCCTTCATTAATATATTTCTACCAACCTCAGAGGCAATAAAATCTTGTGAAGAAACCATTCCATTTTTGGCAACAACTAATTTATCTGAACCATTGTTATCAGCATACTGATTAACCCCATTTAACTCATTGGAAAGTGCGGTTGAGAAAAACCCCATTAGTTTAATAAGGATTATAAAATTTACGAAAGCTTTAAACAAAAAAATGCCTTTAAACGGTTACAGAATCTTGGGCAAGCTGAGTAATAGCTTTATAATCAAGCTTTCCCGTCCCAAGAATAGGGATCGATTGAGTAGATATAATTTTTTTCGGAACTGATAACTCAGGTACACCATGCGCTTGAGCCCAACGAAGTAGTTCGCTTCGTTTTGCTTTGGGATTATCAGTTACCAGAACTATTTGTTCGCCTTTCCTAAGGTCAGGAAGAATCGCAGCTGCATGCAAAAATTCTGGCCATACTGCTGAAGCACAATTCTCAACCACTGTAAGAGAAACCATCTCTCCTCCGATTTTTGCAAATCTTTTAAGCCTTCCACGAATCACGTAATGGCCGTCTTCGTTAATCGAAACAATGTCGCCCGTATCATACCACCCATCGACTAAAGGTTTTACAATACCTGGATTAGCACTTGTAATATAACCTTTCATAATATTTGGCCCTCGTACCCATAGCTTTCCAGCACCCTCAAGTCCTTCAACTGGCTCAAGCCATGCCTCTATTCCCGGAAGCATTTTTCCAATTGTACCAGAATGAATATCACCTGGTTGGTTAGCTGCAAGCACAGGGGCACACTCTGTAACACCGTACCCCTCCAGAACTTGCATATCAAACTTTTCTCCCGCTACTTTTCGGGTTTCTTCACGAACTTTTTCTGCCCCGCACACAGTAATTCTTAATGAGGCTAGACCACCATCAGCGCTCGATCTCATATATTGATTTAAGAAAGTATCGGTAGCAAAAAGTATTGTTGATTTTGTTGAAGCTATTCGTTGGGCTATAGTCTTTGTTTGAAGGGGTGAAGGATGCAAAACAACTTTCCGACCACTAAAAATAGGCCAGAGAGTTCCTGCAGTGAGGCCATAACAATGGAAAGTTGGTAGGGGGTTAAAAAATATGTCAGTTGCTTCAAGTTCAACATGTTGCTCTATTTGTTCAATATTAGCTAATATGTTCGAATGTGATAGCACCACCCCCTTAGGGTTTCCTTCTGTACCTGATGTAAATAAAACTACAGCCTTATCGTCGGGCGAAGGTCGCGGGGAGAAGATGAATGGGAAGATGGGCCCTAATACTGCACTTAACTTGCTAAAAATGCTTAATTCTTTTTGAAGATCTTCCAGATAAACTACTTTTACTACGGATGACAACTCACTTATTAAGTCAGAAATATCAGCAATTTCAACGAATTTATGGGCTGTTAAAACAATAGGTATTGGGCCTGTAGCCACAGCATCTTTTAAATTTCTAATGCCCGAAGTAAAGTTTAACATAGCTGGAGTTCTTCCTGCCGCATGAATGGCTAAAAAAGATATCGCAGCACCAGCACCGGTAGGAAGCAGTATTCCAATATTATCATTATCTTTAGTGACTCTTTTTAAGGGCTGTCCTAGTGCAAAAGAAGCACGTCTTAAATCAGAATAACTTAACTCTCTTCCATCACCATCAACGACTATTTCTGTGTTTGGCCCATTTACTTTAGCTGCATCTAAGAATGCATCGAAAAGCCCGCGTCGAGTACGGCTTTTACTCAGACTTGATAATTCCTCGGATTTTAATACATCACTCTTCATGAAGTCCTTTTTACCTTTTTCTGTTAAGGAGAAAACCTAATTTAAATCTAACTTATAAAGACAAGTTCATACCCGGAGGAATTGGTATGTCGCCCATAGCGCTTTTCATTATCGAAGCCTGCGCCTGATCTAATTTTGACTTAGCATCTTGATATGCGGCAATAATTAAGTCTTCAGCCATTTCTATATCCGCTCTTTGGCCTGAGCCAAAAAGAGAAGGGTCGATGCTTAAAGACTTCATATTACCTCCCCCAACTAATTCAATATGAACTAATCCACCTCCAGATTCACCCTTAACTATTACATCCGAGACTTTCTCTTGTGCTGCAGCTACTTTTTTTTGCATCTCTTTTGCCTGCTTCATAAGGCCCATCAAATCTTTCATTCTTGTTCTCCAAAATTCCCTTTGATAACATTATTTCGTACAGGCTCGTCTTTAGGGTTATAAATTTTTATCAACTTTGCCTGACTAATCAATGAATGCATAAAAATTGGATGAGATTTGTCTTTTTCATCTTGCGCAATTTGGGATAATTTTTCTAAGTCCTTTAGCGTAGGGCCCCCGCCATCTATTTCAGGAGAAACCACCCATAATTCTCCTGTTAGATTTTTTAATGCAGTTACAATACTTCCAGAAAGGTCTTTGGGTGCGCCCTCAGAAGGTTGATATACAATCATACCTTGTTTGACTTTAATAGGCTTCACATACCTTTTAATATTTGATTTTATAATTATATCAGAGTCTGGCAGTGCATCTACAATCTCTTCCAGAGTGTTTAGTACTGAGACTGTATTTTTTAGAATAGGGGTTTCCTTAACTGCCTCTATATTTTTAACCCTTTCAGTTGCAGAATAATGAATGGAAGACCCTGTATTGACCGAGTTTCCCGATACCGGTGCTAGATCTGTTTTTCCTTTGGCGGCACTCTGAGTACTCATCTCTTTAATTATTTTTGTTGCCAGCTCTGGCGGAGGGAGTAGTCCGGCCGTAGATAGCTTTAATAAAACCATTTCAGCGGCCGCTATTGGGAGAGGAGCAACCCTCACCTCATCATATGATTTTATCAAAATTTGCCAAATTCTAGTTAACTGACCAACTGTCAATTTTTTAGAAATTTCTTTTAATAAATTCGCCTGATCCGAAGTCATATCGGATAAGGCTTCAGAGCCAAGTACTTTGGCCCTGCTTACCTCATGACAGACATCTAGCAAGTCTCTCATCATTATAATTGCATCAGCGCCACCGTCGTATAATTCCCTTATTAAAATCAATGCGGCCTTTATACTCCCTAAAGCAGCCAGTTCAAATAATTCAATAGTTCTGGCTTTATCAGCCAAACCCAGCATTACTCTAATATTTTCGGCAGAAACCATCGATCCTTCCATATCTGCTTGGACTATAGCTTGATCTAAAAGAGATAAACTATCACGAACAGAACCTTCAGCTGCTCTGGAGATAAGCGATAGACCTTCGTCAGCAATATTAGCTTTCTCTTCTTTACAAATACCAGAAAGATGAGTTTTTATTTCCTCAGATGCAACACGCCTGAGGTCAAAACGCTGACATCGCGATAAAACAGTTATGGGCACTTTTCGTATTTCAGTAGTAGCAAAAATAAATTTAGCATGATCTGGCGGTTCTTCCAGGGTTTTAAGCAAAGCATTAAATGCACCTGTGGACAACATGTGAACCTCATCAATTATATATACCTTATAACGAGCAGAAGCAGGAGCGTAACGAACCCCATCCAAAAGTTCTCTCATATTTTCGACACCCGTCCTTGATGCAGCATCTATCTCTAATACATCCATATGAGATGAATTCATTATCAAGTCACAGTGCTTACCTGAGGTCGATAGATTAACTGAGGGGCCTTCAATACTATCGCTCTCATAGTTCAATGCCCTAGCAAGCAATCTAGCTGTTGTTGTTTTTCCTATTCCCCTAACACCAGTAAGCATAAAAGCATGAGCCACGCGCGAGACTTCAAAGGCGTTTCTTAATGTAGTAACCATGGCCTCTTGACCAATCATATCCTCAAATGTTCTAGGACGGTATTTTCGAGCTAGAACCTTATATGTTTTATTCGCATTTACACTCATACATGACCTATACAGATATTTGATGTCTTTAGCAAAGCAATGAAGTTAAATTGTTTTAACTTTATTTAAAGTAATAAATAAATATAATTGACCAATGAAAATAAAGCTAAAACTTGGTAAAAAAGATATTATGCTAACAAAGTTTATCTATTGTTTTATTTTTTTATGTGGGGCCACGGGGCTGGCACATGGTGATAATAACGGGTTTAACAAAAATAATCATTCTCAAAAGGTTTTAACTGCAAATAATTCACAAATATTAGTTTCAAAAATTAGAGAGGAAAATTTTCAAATTTGGAAACTAAACTTTATTCAAAGAGCAATTGAAATGGGCTTTTCAAAAGATCTTACAGAATCTTTTATTTTGCCAGCAGTAATTGAAGAAAAAGCGCTTGAAAGGGATAAGCAGCAACCAGAATTTAATACTCCTATATGGTTATATCTTGATCAAGCAGGAAACCCTAACCGACTGAGAAACGGTATTGAAAAATTACGTGAAAATCAAATCTTACTTAATAAAATTGAAGATAAATACAAAGTTTCGAGACACGTTTTAATAGCCATTTGGGGACTCGAAAGTGCATATGGAGAAATTATGGGAAATTATAATCCTATAAATTCACTATCCACTTTCGCTTTTGAAGGAAGAAGAAGCAAATTTGGAGAACAACAATTGTTTGCACTGTTAAGCTTGTTGCGTGACGGGTCTGTACAAAGAAACCAATTAGTAAGCTCATGGGCCGGTGCGATGGGCATGATGCAATTCATTCCAACGACGTTTAGGGATTATGCTATTGATTTTGATAATGACGGCAACAAAGACTTATGGAATAATAAATCAGACGCTCTAAGTTCAGCTGCACATTATCTATCAAGGCACGGATGGCAGTGGGAAGAACCAACTGTAATAGAAGTAAACACCAAACTAGGCTTCGATTTTAGTGCAACTGAAAACTCGCAAAAAACTGTAAATGAATGGTTGGATCTGGGTGTCACCCAAACGACAGGTAACGGAAAACTCGAAATACATAAAAATTTAAAAGCCAAACTTATTGTCCCAAGTGGCCACAGAGGACCAAAAATACTTGTATTCAAAAATTTTGATGTAATAAAAAAATATAACAACTCAACAAGTTATGCACTGGCTGTCATTTCACTTGCAAATTCTTTTAATGAAAAAGCAACAATCACAGCAGAATGGCCACGATCTGATAAACCGCTATCATTAGCAGAGAGAACGTCTGCTCAGAAAAAGCTAAAAGAATTAGGTTACAAACTGGGTGAAATAGACGGCGTTATAGGGCCAAATAGCAGGCGGGCGATTCAGCAATGGCAAAAAGACGTAAATATGCCAGAGGACGGATACCTAGAGAAAAACATTTTAGATATACTATTAAAACAATAAACCATTATTCATGAGTCTTTTCTTAATCTACTCCAACGGCTTCGGCTAACGAACTAAAGCCGTCAGCTTTTAATCTTAATAATAAATCGGTACTAATTGAATTTACTAATCCAGGTCCCTCATACACTAATGCTGAGTATATCTGAACTGCTCTTGCTCCAGCTCTTATTTTTTCATAAGCCTGCTGGCCATTACTAACCCCTCCAACACCAATAAGGTCAATTTTTCCTTTTGCGGCTGCATAAAACTGTCTTAAGGTTTCAGTAGATGGTTCAAAAAGTGGTTGACCTGACAGTCCACCTTTTTCAGTTTTATATCTACTTTTTAATGGTGAAGGACGCGCTATTGTAGTGTTCGAAACAATTAAAGCATTTATCCCATAAGATCTTGATTGTTCGACAATACGTTCGATCTCACCTAGTCCAAGGTCTGGAGCCACCTTAAGGAATATTGGAAAGGAAGGTTTATCTCCAGTAAGTTCAGCTCGCACTTCAGAAACACGGCCTAATAATTCGTCCATGGCATTTTCATTTTGAAGGTCTCTCAAGCCAGGTGTGTTGGGTGAGCTTATATTGATTGTAAAATAATCAGAAAGGCCCCACAGAGCTCTAAGTCCAATTGCGTAATCTTCAACACGGTTTTTACTATTTTTATTTGCTCCTAAATTGGCGCCTACAAGACCATTTTTTAATTTTCTTTTTTCTAAATTATTTTTAAATTTATCCAAGCCCGCATTATTGAAGCCCATTCGATTAACAACAGCTTTATCCTCAACTAATCTAAAAAGCCTGGGTTTTGGGTTTCCTAATTGAGCTAAAGGAGTAACAGTACCACACTCCACGAAACCAAATCCTGCAGCCAGCATTGGTGTTGAAACTTCGCAGTCTTTATCAAATCCAGCGGCTAACCCCACTGGGTTAGGGAGGGTTAAACCCCCAACATTAATTTCTAGATCTGAAGAAATTGAGGAGTTAGATTTTGGCCCTAAACCTTTACCCAAGGCCTTTATTGTTAATTTGTGAGCATTTTCAGCAGGAAGCTTTCGTAATAAAATAGTTCCCAGTTCATGCAAAATAGACATACTTAATCCGTTCCAATAATGCTCAAATCATAAGCACCTTTATCATTGGGTGACAAGGTCCAGTAATCAATAATAGAGCTTAATTCTAAATTACCATACAAATGCGGGAATTTATTTCCTCCTCTAGAGAACTCATATTTTAATAGTTCAGAGTTTTTTTCTGCATCAACCGCAGCTATCACTATACTGTCTTTATCGCGAAAGTGTTT
Source organism: Hellea sp. (assembly GCA_042093735.1). Taxonomy (GTDB): domain Bacteria; phylum Pseudomonadota; class Alphaproteobacteria; order Caulobacterales; family Maricaulaceae; genus Hellea. The sequence goes on from JBELEM010000008.1 coordinate 33,783, forward strand.
AGCTAAGGTCTCGGTTAGTTGGTTAAATGTTGACAAGTGAATAAAGCCATCTCGTTTATCATCTACGCTTCCAGAAAAAAAACGATTAGCGATCATCTCATTCCATTCCATTTGTAAAAATATTTTATAAATAATGTTATTGCTCATACGAGACCCATAGAGTGATTTGCACAACAATAAAGCATTTATAAAATAATCCTGCACAGAAATCATACCATCATAAATTTAAATCTACCAAAAATAATTTACACCTGACAGATGCCAATGAACGTTGGCAATTACTTTATCAGTTATAAATTATGAAGGGAATTCTTATGCGTTTATTCAAATTAATCTCTGGTGGAGCGGCTATTGCAATGAGCCTACCCACCTTAGCTTGGGGACAAGATGCCCCTACCTTAGAGAGCCTAGCCGCAAATGATGCGTTTGTTTTTAATACACTCCTATTTTTACTTGGCGGGTTTCTTGTAATGTGGATGGCGGCAGGGTTTGCTATGCTCGAGTCTGGCTTTGTCCGAACAAAAAATGTTTCGATGCAGTGCCTTAAAAACATTAGCCTGTACTCAGTAGCAGGATTAATGTTTTGGGTATTAGGGTATCAATTGATGTATGGCGGAGGAGATTATTTTGGTAAACTCGCAATAATGAGCTTTGCTTCAGAAGACGTTGCAACAGGTTACTCTTCATACTCGGACTGGTTTTTTCAAATGGTTTTTTGTGCAACAACAGCATCGATAGTATCTGGTACCGTTGCAGAAAGAATAAAATTCTGGCCGTTCATAATATTCACAGTTTTCTTAACTGGGCTAATTTATCCAATAGTTGGATCATGGGAATGGGGCGGAGGATTTCTTGATAGCAAATTTGGTTTCTCTGACTTTGCTGGGTCAACTCTCGTTCATTCAACCGGAGGTTGGGCCGCTCTGATAGGGGCCATTATATTAGGAGCTCGTAAAGGTAAATATAGCGAAGACGGAACAGTAAACCCCATACCAGGGTCAAATATGCCGTTAGCTACTCTAGGCGTTTTCATACTATGGCTTGGCTGGTTTGGTTTCAATGGCGCATCACAACTTGCCATGGGAACAATAACTGACGCAGATGCAATAGCCAAAATATTTGTAAATACCAATATGGCAGCTGTTGCCGGAGTTATTACAGCAGTTATATACACGCAATTACGCTATAAAAAAATTGACCTCACAATGGCATTAAACGGAGCGCTAGCAGGACTGGTAGCAATTACTGCTGAACCGCTAACGCCTTCTGTTCCAACGGCTCTTCTAATTGGATCCATAGGTTCTTTACTTGCCTGCTTAGCAGTTCCACTGTTAGATAAATTTAAAATAGACGACGTTGTTGGAGCAATTCCAGTTCATCTAGTTGCAGGAATTTTTGGCACACTGGTAGTCCCATTAACAAATGATAGCGCTACTTATTTTGGCCAATTCATTGGAGTTGTATCCGTAGGCTTATTTGTAAGCATTATATCAGCAATAATTTGGTACTCATTAAAACTCACAATTGGAATGCGAGTCTCAGAAGAAGATGAATATATTGGCCTTGATCAATCAGAACTCGGGGTGCCAGCCTATCCAGAATTTGTAAAAAGCTAAATTAACATACAGACTTTCCCCCCTCGCTTCCAATTAGGAAGTGAATACCTTCCCCGGCAATGCATATAAAATGTGCAAAGCCGGGGTTTTTTTGTTTAAATAGTATGCATTCCATGAGGTTACACAATTTATATTATTTAATTTTCTCCCCCGCAACAGCCATACGGTACTGGAAATAGAAAAGGTCGGGAAATTATGAAAAAATTTATATCCACTGTTAGCATCTTTCTGTGCGCTAACTCTACTCAAGCATTCGCCGCTGAAAACATAGACAGCGGAGATACCGCATGGGTTTTAACTGCAACTGCTTTAGTTTTGTTTATGTCATTGCCTGGACTAGCACTTTTTTATGGCGGATTGGTAAGAGCTAAGAATTATCTTTCAGTCTTAATGAAAGTCTTCACTATAGCCGCGTTAGCATCCATAGTTTGGGTAATAGCTGGCTATTCAATAGCGTTCGGTGAAGGAAATGGCTGGTGGGGGGGGCTAAACAATCTGTTCCTAAACAGTGTAAGCTCGGACTCTGTCAGCGGTTCAATACCTGAAACAGTATTTTTATCTTTCCAAATGACCTTTGCCATTATCACTCCAGCACTAATTGTTGGTGCGTTTGTGGAAAGAGTTAAATTTCTACCCGTCCTCATATTCACGGCTCTATGGTTACTTATAGTTTATTCCCCAGTAACTAATTGGATCTGGGGTGGCGGCTGGCTTGCTAAAGCTGGTGTAATTGATTTTGCAGGCGGGCTTGTCGTACATGCAACAGCTGGTGTTTCAGCTCTGGTTTACGTTCTTATGCTTGGCAAAAGAAAGGGATTTCCCAATGAGTTAGCCGTTCCGCACAGACCCGCAATGGTCATGATTGGTGCATCAATGCTTTGGGTTGGATGGTTCGGTTTCAATGGTGGGTCTCAACTTGCCGCTGATGGTGGGGCTGGGATGGCTATATTAGTAACACACATATCAGCTTCTGTTGCCACTTTGGTTTGGGTAGCGATCGAAGCCATTACCAATAAAAAGCCTACTTTAGTCGGTGCGGCAACAGGCACTATTGCTGGTCTAGCCACTGTCACCCCAGCTGCCGGAGTTCTAGGTCCTGGCGGCGCAATAATAATAGGTTTATCTGGAGGATTAATTTGTTATTTTGCTGTAAACTTAATTAGGATTAAACTTAAAATAGATGATAGCTTAGACGTCTTTGCAGTTCATGGCGTGGGGGGTATAGTCGGTATTCTTTTATTACCTTTTCTCTCATCAACAGCTCTTGGGGGAACAGGCGATGGCAACTTTACCACTCAGGTAATAGGGACTGCGGCAGTCGTATTGTGGTCAGTAATTGCAACCACAATTATTCTGTATGCACTTAAGAAAACATTAGGGCTAAGGGTATCAGAAGAGCAAGAGTATGACGGTCTTGATATAAGTCTACACGGGGAATCAGCTTATAATTAATGACTTAATTTGTTACCTAAACATAATATTAGTCTACTTGTTAAATAATAATTTTTAACAAACTTGCATAAATATGATCATCCGCTAACGTTATTAAATAATTGATACCAATTATTTAATAACTCTTAAAAAGGAATTTATAGTGAAAAGATTACTAACAGCTATTATTACAGTAACCCTTATGACTCCAGCATTAGCATTTGCTGACGGCCACCTTGATTCAGAAAAATCAGTTAAAGAGGCTATACAGCAATACTGGGATGCAAGAAACAATCGTGACCATGAGACGGTTGCAGCTATGGAAAGTGATTCAGGTATGTATGGTACAAATTCGGACGGAAGTTTTCATAAGCCAGTAGCAAAAGCAACCGCTGATGACTGGAAGCGCAATATGGTTGGTGATGCCTCCAACATGCGTATTGCTTATACTGAGGCAGCTGAAGTTGCTGATGGAGTAGTTTACGCCCGATATTATGCTGAAGGTGTGGTGGGAACAGCCGATAATCAAACGCCATACCGCACACGAGTAACAAATGTGTGGGTTAAAGAAGCTGACGGAAAATGGCGTGCTAAAGCAATGCATTTTTCAAGAGCTAATTACGGAGGAACGCACCAAACAGTGAGTTCGGACTTTGATGACTGATTTATAGTAAAATTCAAAGTTAATATCAAAACCCTGTTTTTAGCAGGGTTTTTTTATGGGGTTGATGAAGGTTAAAGAGCTAAAATACAACTCATATATGGTAGTATTTATCTAATCGGCTTACCATCTAGGAATTTTTGGGCATATGCTTTTGATTTTTTATCATCAGAGATAACTCTTAGGACTTGCATAGATTTTAATTTTACCTGTTTACTTAAATAATCTTGTTCATCTCTATTGGTACCATTTAATAATAGACCTTCAGCCAATGGCCGCCAGCGATTAGCATCCACCGCTAAAAGTGACATGGCATAATTTACTTCGATTAATGTGTCATCTGAAGAGATTGCAATTGCCTTATTATAAAGATTGACACCCTCATCGAGCGAAGCACCAAACCAATCCCGTCCATTTTTCTCGCCAACCTTTCTAATAACCCCTAAATGCCAAGCACCCTCAAGCGCCAACCCTAAAGCATCATTCGGATACATCTCTCTGAATTTTTTAATTGTAGTTAGAGTTTTACTTGGCATTTTTTTTTGCCACGCTTTTATCGCTCCACTTGTTCTTGTAACGAACCCGTCACTAATCGCGTACTGTAACTGTGCATTATAAAGACTTGGGTCCAGAGTTATGGCTTTCTTGGCTAGTGACCTTGCTAATTTTGAGTGGGTATTTAGTTTTCCAACTTCTCCAAGAAGGATCTGTGCCAACAAGCTTTCCGATGCAATTGCATAACCTTCTGCAGTATTCATTTTTATGGCTTCAGTTTGTGCTTCATCGAAACGCCCGATGAAAAACAACTCTTTCACTTCGCTCAAAGAGCTAGCCTGTGCAAAGGGTATTAAAGCAATAAAAAAAATGAAAAGCGTAATTTTTATTTTTAAAATTTTATACACTATTTGCTTTTATTTCTTATGCCTAGAGAGTGACTCTATGATTAAATTGGATGTTTCACGAGTACCAAAAATCGAAACGAATGAACCAAATCTCGGGCCCTGACTTTGCCCAAGACAGACTTCATAAATAGCTCGAAACCAATTTCTTAAATTCTCAAAATCATATTTTTTTCCAATTGAAAAAATTAAGGTCTGTAAAACCTCTGAGTCTTTAGATTCGGCTTCAGGAATTGAAACCAGCTCTGAGGCTAAATCTTTAAGCGCTTTAAACTCTTGATCAGTTGGCTCACGGTAAACTTTGTTTGGTTTTACAAAGTCTTCATAATACCTGACAGCAAACCCAGCAAGGCGGTCAAGTGTTGGGTTATCAATCGGACTTGCATCAGGTGCATACCTTTTTATGAAACCCCACAAAATATCTTTATCCGATGCGTTAGCCGCGCTAACTAAATTGAGTAGTAAACTAAATGAAACTGGGGGCACAAAGCTTGGGGGGTTTCCATTATGAATGTGCCAAACAGGATTTGATAAACGTGACTTAGTGTCTTGAGAACTCCAAGCAGCAAGATGCTGAAAATATTCATCCACATTTTTTGGAATGACATCGAAGTATAGTTTTTTAGCGGCTCTAGGCTTTTGATAGTTAAAAAGAGATAAACTTTCTTGAGGGGCATATTTAAGCCAATCTTCCACCGATATCCCGTTACCCTTAGACTTTGAAATTTTTTCACCTTTATCATCTAAAAATAACTCATAAACAAATTGCACTGGTGGGTTTCCGCCTAATATTTTGCAGATTTTTGAATATAACGGGGCATTATCTTGATGGTCCTTTCCAAACATTTCAAAATCAACACCTAGTGAAGCCCAACGCATTCCAAAATCTGGTTTCCATTGTAATTTTACATTTCCACCCGTAACAGGGGTTGTTATTTCACATCCGTCCTCATCATCAAAAGTTATAGTCCCGTCTACTGTGTTAATAGACTTCATTGGCACATATAAAACTCGGCCCGTTTTAGGAGATATTGGAAGAAATGGAGAATAAGTAGCTCTCCTTTCTTCGCCTAAGGTCGGCAACATTACCGCCATGATCTCATCATATTTTTCTAAAGTTAAAAGCAACCATTTATCATAACTTCCTTCTCGGTACAAAGTGGTCGCCGATCTAAACTCATACTCAAATCCGAAGCTATTCAAAAAAGTACAAAGCCTAGCATTCATATTTGCTCCATAACTTGTTGCAGTGCCAAACGGGTCAGGAACATCGGTTAAAGGTTTCTGCAGAAACTCTTCAAGTTTGGCGGGGTTGGGTACAGTAGGGGGAACTTTACGCATCCCATCCATATCATCAGAGATGCATATTAGTTTCGTTGGAATTTGATTAGCTGTTAAAGCCCGAAAAGCATTCATCACCATGGTCGTTCGCACTACCTCACCAAAAGTACCTATATGTGGAAGACCTGATGGACCATATCCGGTTTCAAAAACGACAGGCTTATCTCCGCGTTCATAACCACGTCGCTTTTCAATATCGAGCCTTCTTAGTATTTGCTTTGCTTGCTCAAATGGCCACGCTTTTGAACTCATAAAAATATCAGTGGACATTACTTTCCCGTCATGTTTTTTAAAAAACAATAGAGCATATATTGAAGAAACGTCAATGAATACTAAATCAACTCGCCAATTTAGTTATCCACATCAGGTCTTGGCTTTTTCTCTATTTTAGCTATGATATTTCATTGATAGTATTCTGACTTAGTCAGTTTATTAGCAACAATATTTATTTAGGCTAATTTGATGAAGATTTCTATAGAACGCGCTGCTCTTTTAAAAGCACTTGGTCACGTACAAAATGTTGTAGAACGCCGTAACACAATACCAATTCTTTCGAATGTACTCATAGACACAAATGAAAATAATATAACTCTTGTCGCAACAGATTTAGATATAGAAGTTTCAGAAGCAGCTATCGCTACTGTGAGTGCGCCAGGGCAAGTTACAGCACCCGCTCACACACTTTATGATATAGCACGTAAACTACCTGATGGGTCTCAGGTTAATTTGCAAGTTAATTCTGACGGACGATTAGATATTGATGCAGGAAGATCGCATTTCACTCTTCCACTTTTACCATCCAGCGATTTTCCAAAAATGACTGCAGATGGATTTACTCATAGCTTTGTTCTCAAAGCGCCTGAGCTTATTAGGCTTATTGATAAAACAAAATTTGCAATTTCAACGGAAGAAACTCGTTATTATCTAAACGGTATATACATACACGCGCAAAATGGAAAACTCAGGGCCGTAGCAACAGATGGTCACAGATTAGCATTAGCGGAAATGGATTTGCCTGATGGGGCAGAAGGATTACCAGGTGTTATAATGCCTCGTAAAACCATAGCCGAGATACGCCGTCTAATCGATGGCAGCGATGCAGATATCGCAATTTCAATATCAGAAGCAAAAGTCAGGTTTCACTTTAATTCAGCTATTATAACATCAAAATTAATAGACGGAACATTTCCAGATTACGAAAGAGTTATACCCAAAGGAAATGATAAGGAACTAACTATCGATAATAAAGTTTTTGCTAATGCAGTTGACCGCGTGGCTACAATATCGGCAGAAAAATCCAGATCAATTAAAGTTGTATTAAGTCAAGACTCCTTATCGTTAACTGTGAACAACCCAGAGAGTGGGAATGCGCACGAAGATATAGTAGTTGACTACAATTCAGATCCATTAGAGATTGGTTTTAATGCAAAATACCTATTAGATGTCGCGGGACAAATCGAAGGAAGGGATGTAGTCTTTCTTCTAGATAACCCAGCTGCTCCAGCTTTGGTTAAGGATACTGAGGATGCAAATGCACTTTTCGTACTAATGCCATTACGCGTTTAATCACAACTATACCGTGAGCTATATAGGCTACCTTCGTCTAACGGATTTCAGGTCTTATGAGTCTCTGGATATAAAATTTGATGGACGCCCTGTTGTTTTTTTTGGGCCTAATGGAGCCGGAAAAACTAATTTACTAGAGGCTATTTCTTTTCTATCCCCTGGACGAGGGTTAAGAAGGGCAAAAATAGAAGAATTATCTAGATTATCATCTGAAAAAAAGTATACGGCCTGGGGAATTAATGCTGAATTAAATCAGGCTAGGCTGTCTATTGGGCAAATACCGGAAAATCCTAGACGAAAGATTATCAAGGTTAATGGAAGAAACACAACAGGCACAGAGCTAGCAAAATTAGTTACTTTAATGTGGTTAACTCCAATGCAAGATCGCCTTTTTACAGGACCTGCAGCAGATCGAAGAAAATTTTTAGATAGATTTACTCTCGTACATACTCCTTCACATGGGCTAGCCACATTAAGATATGAGAAAATGCGGTCTGAAAGAAATCGCTTACTTTCCGATGGAATTAATGACAAAGGTTGGTTTGAGGCTATTGAAAGTGATATGGCTAGCCAAGGAGCCTCTATAGCAAAGGCTCGAACAGAAACAATTGATCGACTTAATCAAGAGATAGATAATCGTTCAAAATCAAATGATATATTCCCAAGGGGAAAGGTAAGCCTTGAAGGTGATGCGGAAGAGAAATTCAAACAAGGCATGGCATTTGAAGATATAGAGGATTATCTGCGAGAAAAGCTTAAATTAACGCGTCCACTAGATATGAAGGCAGGCAGAACTCTTTATGGTGTACATAAATCTGATCTAAATGTTGTTAACATAGAAAAAAATATGGATGCATCTCAATGCTCTACGGGAGAACAGAAAGCATTATTACTTGGTTTAACTCTTGCCCATGCGCGCGCGCAGGCTGATAGATCACCAATTTTATTACTCGATGAGGTTGCAGCACATTTAGATATAGATAGACGCGCCGCGCTAATAGAAGAATTAATAAGCCTAAATACTCAAATATTTATGACCGGTACAGACGCTTTGCTTTTTGAGGCCTTCGGAGATAGAGCTCAGCACTTTGAAATTAAAAATGGCATACTAACTAAGCGCCTTTAAAAGTGATTTGCTATACGTCAATATCTAAGATATTGCGTGATGGAGGATAGGATTATGAAAACAGAAATAGTGGCAATTCTACTTATTTATTTATTCTTTATTCTTTTAGAAATTTTCTTTACAAGTTTTTTTAGAAAAAATAATCAAAAATTTAGTGACGGATTAGTGGAGGCCATTAGTGCTGGAGGTCTTCTTCTTGTCACACAGCCCCTAGTCTTAACATCGGCCTATCTGATAGGCCAACTATACCTTCCAACATTCGAAAATAGTCTAATAGGTATAAGCCCCCTGATTGCTTTCTCACTTTTCTTAATTTTCGACGACCTCACTCAATATTGGTGGCACCGACTTTCACACAGCGTGAAATGGCTCTATAAACTTCATAGGCCTCATCATAATGCTGAATATATGAGCATACGCTTAGTTTATAGAAACAATGTCTTTTACTATTTCCTGATGCCAAGTTTGTGGCTATCAGGACTGTTAATATATCTCGGTCTAGGGTGGATCTACGCGGTATATATAGTTATGAAGATGACTATTATATTTGGTGCACATTCAGACCTTCCATGGGATAAACCCCTTTATAAAGTTAAAGGTCTGTCGAAAGTTATGTGGGTAATAGAGCGAACCATTAGCACGCCGGCTACCCATCATGCTCACCATGGAAAATATAAAGCTGATGGCATAACACATTACAAAGGAAACTTTGGCAATATGCTCTTTATTTGGGATGTTATATTTGGAACTGCAAAAATAGAAAGACGCTACCCAGCTGATTTTGGAGTTGAGGACTTGCCAAAAACATCTACTCTAGAGCAGCTCATTTGGCCAATCGTTTCCAATGGGCCCTTACCGAAATAAAGCGCTTGGTTTATTTTTCAACCATTAAAGTCGGCAGTTCTCCTGTGAGGCCCGAAGCTTCTTCAATAAAAAATGTTTTCAATAATTCCGAACGGTTAACACCGTTTAGCCCTAAGCGCCTAATAATACGAAGTGAACTGTTTTTATTTGAAAACAAACGATTTAATATATCAGTGGTAATTCCAAGTTTATTATTGTCAAAACTGCGCCATTTTTCATATTCTTGAATCACTTCACTGCCCAAGTCTATACCTTTACGAATACTTAAGGCTACATTATCTGCCAAGGCAGCTGCGTCACGGAGGCCCAGATTAAGGCCCTGGCCAGCAATAGGGTGAATTGAATGAGCGGCATCTCCCACAAGTACTAATCTTTTTGCCGTATATCTATTAGCCATCTGTAAATTTAATGGAAAAATCTGCCTAGGCCCAAGTAATTTTATCTTACCCAATAATCCGTTAATTCTATACGAAAGTTCATCAATAAAATCAGAATCGTTTAGGCTCATAGCGGCACCTGAAGCTAATGAACTGTCAGACCAAACAATTGAACTTCTGTTTTTTGTTAAAGGGAGTAAAGCAAGTGGCCCTCCGGGAAAGAAAAATTGATGCGCTGACCCATTGTGTGCAAACTCATGACCTATTGTAGTCACAATCGCACTTTGCTTATAGTGAGTAAATCGAACGCTTATATCTGCGGATTTTCTGTAATTAGAATTTTTTCCATCAGCTGCAACCAATAAAGAAGCTTCAATTCTAAGGTTATTATCTAAATTAATTTTTACTTTATCACTATTTGTAAAAGTTTTTAAAATTTTCACTGGCGCCTTTAGAGTTATACCGTGACTTTTTTTGATCAACTTTAGAAGTTCATTTTTTAAAATACTATTATCAATCATATAGCCTTTGTGATTTAAATTTTGAAATTTTAAGTTTAACTTATTTTTTCTACCCACTCGGCTATCAGATATAAAAATCTTATCTATTGCTTGTATATTGCTGACAATAGAGTCGATAACATGTAAATTTTTTAGCAACACAAAGCTGCTAGCCGAAATGGCTGATGCTCTCATGTCTCCTTTTATATTTGGTAATTTTTGGTCTAAGATACAAACTTTAGCACCTTTTTTTGCACACGCTAATGCGGCCGTGAGTCCAACTAACCCTGCTCCGACTATAACTATGTCAAATTTTTCTTGCATGCTAAACCTTTAATACATTTATTTTAATTTAAATATGTATTATAAAAAATAAATTCTCTTAACGCGGTGTTTACGACCGATATTTAACAACAGAGTAGATGTGTTTACAATAAAATTTCATGGAGTGTTATAATGGGAAGACAGCGCACCTCCAATAAAAAGGTATCTCAATATGATAGTAGATCCCTGGGATATAACGATGAAACCCCATCAAGGGGCTTTAAGGATCTTGTAGGGTCCGTTTTGTTACTTTTAGGGGGCGCTATTATTCTATCCGCCGTCACTTCATTTAGTGCTTTTGATACATCTAGTGATACTGCTGGTATTGGCCCAATAAATAATTCTATGGGTTTAGTTGGCGCATATGCCTCCAATATTTTATTACAAACCTTTGGAACTAGTATTATTTTAGGGTCCATCCTTATAATATTTAGTGGAATGAAGTCTTTTTATTACCTAACTTTTAAGAAAGGGGCCTCAGAGGTAAATCATAAGTTTCTGATGTGGCTTGGTATAATTGTTTTTTCTGCCCCCACCCTATCTGCGCTGCCAATACCTCATGATTGGCAATTAGCTACTGGTTTAGGTGGAATACTAGGTGATAAAATATATTTAAATTCTATAGCAGGTCTTAATAAGTTAAATGTCCCCTTACCTAGCCTTATTGTTACTCTAATAACATTTACAGCCACTTTACTTTTGTTGGTAAGGTTTTTAGAAATTGTTAAAAAAGATATGTTCGATATCTTGCATTCAGCTTTTTTGACCTGGTCTTACTTAAGAAGAGCTATATTGCACTTATCCAAAGTTATAAAGGGAGTTTCGGGAAAACATCAGGTATCAAGTACTGAAAGTGAAGCTGTTGAAAAAGTACAAAAGGTTAAAAAAGTTAAGGAAAAAATACCTAAAATAGCTAAATCAGAAACTCCTTTAGCAAAGCCAAAAATTAAAAAAAGAAAAACTTCATCAAATGAATTTTATTTTCCAGAAGGATCAGAATTTGTTTTACCTGGGTTAGACCTACTGAAAAACCCTCCTCCCAGATCAACAGTTCAGGATGAGGGTGCTCTTAGCAGGGCTTCAGATAAACTTCACAAAGTTATGGCAGATTACGGTATAGAGGGAGATATGGGCGCTGTGCGGCCTGGGCCAGTTGTAACGCTATTTGAATTTGAACCTGCCCCTGGTGTTAAATCACAAAGAGTAATCAACCTGTCTGATGACATAGCTCGAAATATGTCAGCTCAATCAGCAAGAATCGCCGTTGTTCCAGGAAGAAATGCAATGGGCGTTGAAATGCCAAACAGAAGAAGAGAGACCGTATGGCTCAGAGATATGTTAAACTCTGAATTATTTAAAAATACCGATATGGGGCTACCATTAATTCTCGGTGAAGATATAGGTGGAGCACCTTTCATTACTGACCTTTCTAAAATGCCTCACCTTCTAATAGCAGGTACTACAGGCTCAGGTAAATCAGTTGGGGTTAACGCAATGATTCTTTCATTAATGTACACCTTAACCCCTGATCAGTGTAAATTCATAATGATCGACCCTAAAATGCTCGAATTATCAGTTTATGACGGCGCACCCCACCTGTTAGCACCGGTTGTTACAGAGCCTAAAAAAGCTGTTGTTGCATTAAAATGGACAGTGAGAGAGATGGAAGATCGTTATCGAAAAATGTCTAAAATGGGCGTCAGAAATATGGCGGGCTATAACGAAAAGGTTGCAGAAGCTAAAGCCAAAGGCGAGTCAATGAGCCGAAAGGTAATGACAGGGTATAATAAAGAGACAGGAGATCCTGAATTTGAAACAGAAGAATTAAATTTTGAACCAATGCCATTCATTGTTGTAATTATTGATGAAATGGCTGACCTAATGATGGTAGCTAAAAAAGATATCGAGGGAAGCGTACAACGGTTGGCACAAATGGCGCGGGCCGCAGGCATCCACATGATAATGGCGACGCAAAGGCCGTCGGTCGATGTTATTACTGGTACAATTAAAGCAAATTTTCCTACTCGTATTTCTTTCAGGGTTGGGTCAAAAATTGACAGCAGGACCATTTTAGGTGAACAGGGTGCTGAACAATTATTAGGAAACGGAGATATGTTATTTATGGGAACTGGCAGGCCAAGACGCCTCCATGGCCCTTTCGTTTCTGATGGTGAAGTTGAAAAAATAGCTAATTTTGTTAAGGCTCAAGGATCGCCGAGCTACACTGAAGATATTACAACTGAGCGTGAAGATATGGCTTCTGATTCCATAACAAATAATAGCGAAAATAGTGGAAACTCACTTTTTGATCAGGCAGTTGCTATCGTTTCAAGAGATAGGAAAGCCTCCACAAGCTATATTCAACGTAAACTTAGTATAGGTTATAACCGTGCTGCTGATTTAATAGAAAGAATGGAAGCTGATGGTATGATCGGGCCAAGTGGTGCAGGGGGGAAAAGAGAAATATTCTTACCAGAATCTAATGAATCTTACTAAAATTTACTCTACTAACGTTTCCAAGTGAAAGAAATAGCTGCTGCATCTTCCTTAAAATTAAAGTCATCAGATGAGCCTTCGCGGTGAGAAACTGATAAAGACACATCGGCATCACCCATCCTGTAGCCTAAGCCTGCCTGAGCATCGCCGACTAGAATCTGATCTTGCATATGATACCGCCCAGCAGTCAACCGTCCTAAACTATTGGGAGAATAACTCACAGCTTCAGCATCCGCACCCGCGAAAAAATACCAAGTATTTTTGTCAAATTTTGATCCTTTTCCTGAGTCCTCACCTATTTCGACTACAGCTCCTAGTATGGCAGAAGAGCTATCATTATCGAACCTGAGAGCTGCTCTAGGTGTTAATGTAAGATTAAGTCCTTTTTGATTTCTACTTTTAAATGCCCGTGCATATCCAATATCCAATCTCTCATTACGGGTAACACAATTTTTATCGCCAGAAAGGCATGAATTACCATAATCGCCAAAATCAAATAGTTTTACACCTTTATTATCCCGAAAAAAGTCTATTGAATTCGTGGCAAAACTTTGAGTTCCTGAGGTATTTACATTTAATGATAAACCACTAGTGGGGGTATCTACTTTTGAAATAGTAATAATATCCTTATTATCTTGACCAAAAGCAGGGTTGGCTAGCATTAGAACAGTTGCTGCGCCTATGAGTAGTTCAGTTAAAGGCTTTTTTGCTCTACTGATTCCTCGAGTATGTCTAATTTCTAAAGACATTTATACTACGTTTTCCTCATAAATCTAAAGTGTGTTCTAGTATCTAAATTTCATCTTAACACAGAACTTATAAGATAGTCCTCATAAAAATCAGTTTATTTAATTAATTTTTAGTAAAGTTGCAAAAATGTTCATTTCACAGGGAGAGTGACGTAAAAAATCAACATAATTTTAGTTATCTAACTTAATTATATTACCAACTTAACGTTTTTAGCGATAAAATAGAAATGAATAAAGGCCCCTACAATAACAAAACAATGCCAAAGAGCGTGATTAAATGGGATGCGTTTATTAATATAAAAAACAACACCTGCACTATAGGCTACCCCTCCAGCTAATATTAAGGAAATTCCAGAAAAACCTAAATTTTGGAATATTTTATTTATTAATAAAACACTCAGCCAACCCATTGCTAAGTAAAATCCGATTGATATTTTTTTAAACCGTCCAATAAAAAAAATCTTAAAGACTATACCCACTGCAGCCATGATCCATACTGTTAATAAAATGAGCCTAGATATGGTTCCCGGAATAACAATAGTTAATATAGGAGTATAAGTACCCGCAATCAGCAAGTAAATTGAACAATGGTCTAACTGTTTTAAAATCTGTTTTATTAAAGGGTTAATTACTGCGTGATATAAAGTTGACGATAAAAACATTAACATCAAACTCAAACCATAAATAATAATAGATGCTTTTTGACTTATACTAAGTTCTAATGGCATCACTCCAATAAGATAAAAAAAGGCCAGTAAAGATACAATAAAAGCTAGTCCATGCGTGACGACATTAGCAAATTCTTCTGAACTTGAATACGTCATGATGTCATCCTCAAGTATTTAAACTTTTCAGATCTCAAATTGTAAAAAGTTTTGGCTATTGACAGGCTAAACACTCTTCATAGTCTGTTGGAGCGGCAGCTTCCATGGCTTTTTCCATTTCAGTTTTATCTTCAGTTCCTGCGAACGATGCACGCTGTACTGATTTAGAACGGCAATAATAGAGTGATTTAACACCTTTTTCCCATGCTTGCCAATGCAGCATATGTAAATCCCACTTATCAACATCTCCTGGTAGAAATATATTTAAACTCTGAGCTTGGCAAATATATGGAGCCCTATCAGCTGCGTGCTCAATAACCCACCTTTGGTCTATTTCAAAGGCGGTTTTAAAAGTGGCTTTTTCGTGTTCATCAAGCTCATCAAGTGTTTGAACAGACCCCTCATTTTCAAGAATTGTTCCCCATATTTCGTCCGTATTTAACCCTTTTTTCTCTAATAAGTCCTCTAATAAGCGGTTTTTAACAGTAAACGAACCTGATAATGTTTTATGAGTATAAATATTAGCTGGGATTGGCTCGATACCGGCTGATGTTCCCCCGCATATTATAGAAATAGATGCGGTAGGAGCTACAGCCATTTTATGAGAAAATCTTGCTTTAACTCCAGCTTCCGCTGCATCAGGACAAGAACCCCGTTCATCGGCTAATACTATAGAAGCAGCATCAGCTCCCCGCCTTATGTGTCTAAACAAACGATTGTTAAAAGACTTAGCCATAGCGCTTTCAAAAGGTATACTCTTGCTTTGAAGCAATGAATGGAAACCCATCAAGCCTAACCCAACGGAGCGCTCACGAGCAGCGGAATATTTAGCATCACTCATTGAGTCAGGCGCATTATCGATAAAATCTTGAAGCACATTATCAAGAAAACGCATTATATCCTCGATAAATCCCTCTTCATTTTTCCATTCGTCATATTTCTCGGCGTTAATGGATGACAGACAACAGACAGCCGTCCGCTGTTTTCCATATTTATCTTTTCCAGTTGGAAGCATAATTTCTGCGCATAAATTTGACTGCTGAACTCGTAAGCCCTGGTCTTTCTGATGTTTAGCTAGAGCTTCATTAACTGTGTCAGAAAATATCATATAAGGCTCACCAGTCTGCAAACGCATCTCCAGTATTTTTTGCCATAATTTACGTGCAGATATTTCTTTTATTACCTCGCCTGTATGAGGGCTTTTCAATTCATATTCTTTTCCATCTCTAACAGCTTCCATAAAATCGTCAGTTATATTGAGACCGTGATGAAGATTTAAGGACTTACGATTAAAATCTCCTGAAGGCTTGCGTATCTCTAGAAACTCTTCGATTTCTGGGTGGTGTATATCTAAATAAACAGCAGCGGATCCACGCCGGAGTGAACCTTGAGAAATCGCCAATGTCAAAGAGTCCATCACACGTATAAAAGGAATAATTCCAGATGTTTTACCAGCCCTTCCTATTCTTTCTCCGATCGATCTTACATTACCCCAATAAGTACCTATCCCGCCACCATTTGAGGCTAGCCACACATTTTCAGTCCAAGCACCGACAATAGAGTCTAAGCTATCATCAACAGCATTTAAAAAACATGATATAGGCAGACCCCTTTCTGCACCCCCATTAGACAATACAGGCGTGGCGGGCATAAACCACAGTTTAGACATATAGTCATAAAGACGCTGAGCATGAGCGTTGTCATCAGCATAAGCCTCGGAGACACGCGCGAACATTCCTTGGTAATTTTCTTCTGGAAGTAAATATCTATCAACTAATGTTTTTTTACCGAAATCAGTAAGTAGCTCATCCCGTGAACGATTCTGCTTTACAGAGTTAACCTTACGCTCATTAACCACAGATTCTTTTTTTGATGATAGCTTTACACTTGCCGCTTGACCTTCTTGTGTTATTTCTTCTTCTGTTTCTGGTGCTAAGAACGCATTCATTGAACTCTCCGACATTTATCTCCCCTTTTACTACCAGTTGCGACCAATTTGGATTGCAACGCTACTAATTTAACACCCACATCTAGTTAATATGCCAAACTATGGCATTAAGCTAAACATTTTCTAAATGGAAATCCTCGAGTTTTACTCAAAGTGTTTCTTCACTACATATAGTGTCGATTTACTTCCACCCGTCAATACCTAGTATGATAAAAAAGGAAATTTTTAGTTAACAGAGTACAGAATTTTATAAAATAACTGTGAATTTTTTGTGACGCCTCCGAAATGAAGTAAATAATTATTTTCTTGAAGTAAAAATTTAATTGCTGTCGCTTTAATAAAGAATCAAATCTTATCTGGGTGATAGATAAATTAAGTTACTAAGAGTTTAGTCATAATCCATTGACACACTTTAATTTGGCTTCTCCAATACCCACTGAATTTAGGTAATTCATCTTCAACATATTCTTTTTTTCGATGATAGAATATATGGCCAAGCGGTTTAGGTAATGAACTTTTATCCAGTATGTTATCAGCATTTATAAAAGCCAATCTCAATCCAGGAATAGCCCTGAAAAATCCCGCAACAGGTTTTTTGCACTGCTCGCATATCCCTCGGTCTAATGCCGGAGGTTTTCTATATTTTTTAAATTGAACTCCGTTTTGTTTTAGCACAACGTTTTTGGACTTTATTACGACTACATCGTTGTACGCAGAATTATAAAGTTTTTGGCAAATCTCACAGTGACAATAGAACCTTACGAAGGGAAGCTTCTTAAGATAAAATTTCGTGCTACCGCATGGGCACTCACAGAGAATATTTTTTGCTTTCTGCATAATTACTTCCAATTTTTTCTTCACCTTACAGCGCTCATGAGCCTTTTAACAATAAGAAAAAGGTGATAAGTATTACAGCCAAAGGGTAGCATAGTAGTAACACTCTTCAGCAAGCTGGATAAAAAATGAAAATAATCATAGTCACAGATGCTTGGAAACCTCAAATGAACGGCGTTGTTCGGACGCTAGAAATGACAATAAAATCCTTAAGAAAATCTGGACATATAATTGAAGTAATATCTCCCTCTGATGGTTACTGGACTATACCTCTACCAACCTATCCAGATATAAAACTGGCACCCTTCGCCAAGTCTGATATGAAAAAACGGATACTAGCCTTTCAGCCAGATGCTATACACATAGCTACTGAAGGGCCGCTAGGTTTATCTGCTAGGTCACTCTGTATCAAATGGGGGAAACCGTTTACAACCAGTTATCACACAAAGTTTCCAGAGTATATTAAGGCTAGGTTTCCGTTTATCCCAATAAGCTTGAGTTATAAATTTATACGTAGTTTTCATAACTCTGGGGGACGTACTATGGTCACTACTGAGTCTATGGTAAATTTTCTCCAAGAAAAGAAGTTTAATAACCTTTCTGCTTGGGCACGCGGTGTAGATATATCTCAATTTCATCCAGATAAACGATTTAAGCCGAAAGACGTTTATGAGGGCATTAAAAGACCTATATTTGTGAACATTGGACGAGTCGCCGTAGAAAAAAATATAGAGGCATTTTTGAAAATTGATCTCCCAGGCTCTAAAGTGGTGGTGGGTGATGGACCTCAACTGAACTACCTTAAAGAAAAATATCCAGAGGCCCATTTTTTAGGCGCTAAATTTGGTGACGAATTATCGAGACATTTTGCAGATGCAGATGTTTTTGTTTTTCCTTCAAAAACTGATACTTTTGGTTTGGTGATAATCGAATCAATGGCAACAGGGACGCCGGTAGCAGCATATCCTGTAACGGGGCCGGTGGATATTATTCCAAATAGCAAAGCTGGTAGTATTAATGAAGACTTAAGAGTTGCTTGTATTTCATGTTTAGAACTTGATCGAAACGATGCTGTTACTCATGCTGAAAAATTTAGTTGGGATGCAGTGAGTGAGGTTTTCTATAATTACTTAACTCCAAACTATAAACCTAAACATCAAAAACATATGTTTCTGATAAGTTATGTTTTGAAACTAATATTATTTCCGTACAATTTATTAAAAAAGTAATTTACAACATCGAAGAGTTTAATTGCCTACCTTGAAAAGGTATTCTTTAAAATATAAGAAGCCACTATGTTAGAATTAGAATTATTTTTATCCGCATTTGCAGTTCTATTTGTTATTATAGACCCGCCTGGATGTGCACCTATTTTTGCAACACTTACAAGAGGCACATCACGCAAACATCAAGTAGAGATGGCTTTTAAGTCAGTATTTATAGCCGCAATTATATTGTCAGGTTTTGCTTATGCCGGTGAATTTATATTCGCAAAACTAGGTATCAGCTTGGATTCCTTGAGAATCGCAGGCGGTATAATGCTATTTATTATTGGCTTGAATATGGTCTTTGAAAAGCGAACAGAAAAAAGAAAAGATAGAGCAGAAGAGGTTCTTGAAACTACTCAAGACCCTGAAGATATCTCAGTTTTTCCAATGGGGATCCCCATGATAGCAGGTCCAGGAACAATGGCATCTCTATTAATTTTAATGGGCCGGGCAAACAATTGGCAACAGGAGTTAACTATTATGATTGCACTTGCTAGCGTACTTTTAATTAGCTTAATTGCTTTTTTAATTTCGGGGCCGCTAATAAGATTAATGGGGGAAACTTTTACAAATATCCTTACCCGTGTCTTGGGTGTTCTTCTGGCAACCTTAGCTGCACAATTTGTTCTTGATGGAATTAAAGGTGCTCTTTTCTAATTCAAATAAAAAAAATAAAAAAACCGAGGCGCATAACACCTCGGTTAAAAAACTAACTAGAATATAAAAGCCACTCTTAAGACTTTGTCTCTTCCTCTGCTGAAGCTTCCTCTGCTGGAGCTTCTTCTGCTGGAGCTTCCTCTGCTGGAGCTT
>JBELEM010000008.1:53516-65071 GCA_042093735.1 Hellea sp.
TCTGCTGGAGCTTCTTCTGCTGGAGCTTCCTCTGCTGGAGCTTCTGCCTCAGCAGCCGCTGCGGCTTTTGCCTCCTCTTCTGCGGCCTTAGCTGCTTCCTCTGCTGCTTTGGCTGCCTCTTTGGCTGCCTCTTTTGCTTCTTCTTCAGCCTGTTTGCGTGCTTCTTCTTTTTCAGCTTTATCTTTTATAAGTTGCTCAGCCTTTGCGCCCGGCTTACCTTTGACTGGGTTATGGCCAACTTTCCATTCCCAGACTCCTGCTGCACCCAGGAAACGCGCAACACGTTCCGTTGGCCTGGCACCCTTGTTAAGCCATTCCTTACATTTTTCAATGTCAAGAACTACTCTGTCTTCTGAAGACTTTGGAAGCATCGGGTTATACTTACCTACAATTTCTATAAATCTACCATCGCGGGGAGCGCGGGAGTCCGCAACTACCACACGGTAGTAAGGTCTTTTTTTAGCACCATGTCGTGCCAGTCGTATTTTGAGAGCCATAATATTTTCCTTTTAAATGATGGTCAAAACTTATTTTTTCTTATTCCCGAATGGTAGTCCGCCAATCCCTGGTAAACGCGGTTTTCCACCTCCTAGTCCAGGCAAACCAGAGCCACTCCCGGGCATATTTCCTAGTTGCTTCTTAAGCTCTTCAAGCTGTAAATCATCAGCTGCAGGCAAACCTTTATTACTGAGTGAATTTTTAGGAATACTGCCCGGCATCCCTCCCATTTGCTGCATCAATCCGGCCATGCCGCCCTTACCCATTTTTTTCATCATATCAGACATCTGCCGATGCATTTTTAAAAGCTTATTAACCTCTTGTACGGACATACCAGAACCTGCTGCTATTCTACGTTTACGAGATGCCTTTAAAATAGAGGGCTTTTTTCTTTCTTTCTGCGTCATAGACAATATAATTGCCTGTTGTTGCTTTAAAAGGTGGTCATCAATACCTCCGGCAGCATCGATTTGCTTTTTTACTTTTCCCATCCCTGGCATCATCTTCATGAGTCCGCCCATACCGCCCATTTTTTGCATTTGGCCCAGTTGTTTGGCAAGGTCATTTAAATCAAATGTACCCTTTTCCATTTTCCGAGCCATTTTTTTGGCTTCATTTTCGTCAATTACCTGTGACGCCTTTTCGACAAGCGATACTATATCGCCCTGACCAAGAATTCTGTTTGCTAATCGTTGTGCATCGAAAGCTTCCAGACCATCAAGCTTTTCTCCCGTACCCAAAAACTTAATTGGTAATCCTGTTACAGCTCTCATAGATAGAGCTGCCCCCCCGCGCCCATCTCCGTCTATACGCGTGAGAATTAAACCCGTGAGAGGAAGTCTATCATGAAACCGCTTTGCTGTTTCTACTGCATCTTGACCAGTTAAAGAATCTGCCACCAATAATGTTTCAATTGGGTTAGTCTTTTTAGCTATGACAGAAACTTCGTCCATTAATTCGTCATTCACAGTAGTGCGACCAGCTGTATCTAAAACTACAACGTCATAGCCACCTTTCTTACCCTGATCCATAGCCCGTTTGGCGATGGAAAGTGCTGATTGACCTTTAACTATAGGAAGAAATCCAGTGCCTGTTTGCTCAGCAAGCATGCTTAATTGCTCCATGGCTGCTGGACGGTTGGTATCCAAAGAAGCAAGAAGTACTTTTCTTTTACCCCGTTCTTTTAAGAATTTAGCAATTTTACCTGATGATGTAGTCTTACCTGACCCCTGCAACCCTACCATTAAAATTGCAACTGGGGATTTTCCTGCAAGGTTTAGCTGAGAGCTAACTGCGGCTGCATCAATATCTTTTTCATCATCAGAGAGTGTACCTCCCAAAGTTTCAACTAGTGCATCATAAACAATTTTTACTATTTGCTGACCAGGCGTAACAGACTTTATTACTCTTTCGCCAACTGCTTCTGCCTTAACCTTTTCGATAAAGCCCTTGACAACTGGAAGTGCTACATCAGCCTCAAGAAGAGCAATACGAATTTCACGCATCGCCGATGCCACGTCTTTTTCTGACAGAGCCCCACGTCCAGTAAGGCCGTCAAAAATACCGCTTAATTTGTCACCTAGGGCTTCAAACACTCTTTACTCCATTTGCTCCACACAACTAGGTTCCCGGTGAATGGTAACATCAACCAGAATTCTCCGCCCACATCGTCTCAATAGAGGGTCGCATGGGTTCAGAGTGCAGTTAGAAGCTGCGTGAATTTTCTGGGCGTATACGAGGGGACTTTTAAATAGTCAAGCTAAGTAGTTAACAAAACTGATAAAGAAAAAACGGCACCCAAGGAGAATGCCGTTAAAAATTTTTGTTTAGAAAAGCTAGGCTTTTACTGTATGGGGCGCTGAAGCGTTCTTCCTTGCAGCATCGACAAGCAATTTAAAAGCATCTGGTTCGTTACCAGCCATATCTGCTAATACTTTTCGGTCAAGCTCAATACCCGCCTTATTAAGGCCATCCATAAAACGACCATATGTCATCCCATGCTCGCGCACAGCCGCATTTATTCTTTGTATCCAAAGTGCTCTGAACTGACGCTTTTTTAACTTACGGCCAATGTATGCATATTGACCTGCTTTCTCGACAGCTTGATTAGCAATACGAAAAGTATTCTTACGACGACCTCTAAATCCCTTGGCTGCATCAATAATTTTTTTATGGCGGGCGTGCTTCGTAACACCGCGTTTTACACGTGACATAACTCGCTCCTATTTCTTCTTAAAGCCGTTAGGCAGGAATTTTTTACGAATAACTCGAGCGTCACTTTCTGATAGAATAGTTGTTCCGCGCAGTTTACGAATTTGATCATTGGTACGCTTAATCATACCATGACGCTTACCAGCCTGGGCGGCTTTTACTTTGCCGCTTGCTGTAAGTTTAAAGCGCTTTTTTGCGCCTGACTTAGTCTTCATTTTTGGCATTTCGGTCTCCTAATATATGCTGCTAATCCTGACTAAGGTTAACAACGGCCTTTTGAGCAAATAGGCATGCCTTTAGCCTAGATTGCTGCTTTCTCTCTTATGAGAGTCGTGGGCGTTTAGACAAACTGAATAAAGAAAGCAAGTCTCTGTATGATAAAATCATTAAATTGTTCAAAAATAAATGATGATAATATAGTATTGCCTCTTGCATTAGACAGTAGCGGCTTTAAATCCCCCGTAATGTTAACAATTGCAAACTTAGATTATCGTATTCAAGGACGAGCCTTATTTAGTAATGCCTCTGCACAAATTGCTGCTGGCTGGAAGGTCGGCTTAATAGGCCGGAATGGAACAGGTAAGTCAACGTTATTAAGATTAATACGTGAAGAGGTATCTGAACCAAGCGGGGACGACTCTATAAGAATTAATAAAGGAGCAAAACTAGGTTGGGTTGCTCAAGAAGTAGCCGCTACAGATGAAACCATTATTGACGTAGTGCTAGCAGCAGACACTGAGCGGCACTCTTTAATGCTACAAGCTGAAACTGAAGTAGATCCAGATCGACTTGGCGACATACACACTAGGTTGATCGATATTGATGCTTGGAATGCAGATACTCGTGCAGCCAAAGTACTTAATGGCCTTGGGTTTTCTAATAATGATTTTCACAGAGCAACAAAAGAATTTTCAGGTGGTTGGAGAATGCGCGCAGCAATAGCAGGCGTCTTAGTCGCTGAACCTGATGTTCTACTGTTAGATGAACCTACTAACTATCTCGATCTAGAGGGGGCTGTTTGGCTAGAAGGCTATTTAAAGAAATACCCTCACACAGTGATAATGGTATCGCATGATAGACAAATGTTAAATCGATGTGTCACACACACTCTCGCACTTGAACACCAAAAACTTACCGTCACATCTGGCGGGTATGATGATTGGATGAAAATGCAAGCCATTAAAAATGCTCAGCTAGAGTCGCAAAAGGCTAAACAAGATGCGGATAGAGCACACTTACAAGCATTTGTTGATAGATTTAAAGCGAAAGCCTCAAAAGCACGACAAGCACAATCTAGAGTAAAGATGCTAGAAAAAATGCAAGAAATAACTATTCCGCTTGCAGAAAGAACGACTCCCTTTCGTTTTGATGGCCCAAAAGAAAAATTAGCCCCACCCATGCTTGAGCTAGAAAATGCAGAGCTAGGTTATGGTGAAAATGCAACAATTCTAAAAGGTGTAAATCTACGTCTAGACCCTGATGATCGCATCGCGATTATAGGCGCAAATGGTCAAGGAAAAACAACTTTAGTAAAATCTATAGCACAAAGACTGCCTTTGATGACTGGAACTCGAAAAGCTCCTAAAGCCATTAGAATTGGTTATTTTTCACAGGACCAGCTCGATGAACTTTCCGAAGGTGATAGTGTGCTAAATCACGTTATGAGAGCGTTACCCAAAGACACTCCAGAGTCAAAAGTAAGAGCAGTGGCGGCATCGATGGGTTTTGCTTATGAAAAGGTAGGAACTAATGTTGAAAAACTATCTGGAGGTGAAAAAGTACGGCTACTCTTAGGTCTTATGTCAATTGAAAAGCCACATGTTCTTATATTAGACGAACCAACCTCACATCTGGATATAGATAGCCGCGAGGCCTTGATATATGCCCTTAATGATTTCCCTGGAGCCGTGCTACTTATAACGCATGATGTTTATCTGGCAGAGGCAACGGCTGATAGGTTATGGCTAGTAAATAATGGTAGGGCGAAACGCTATGACGGTGACCTTAAAGATTACAGAAAGCTCGTAATGGCCGCTGATAGAGGGTAAAATTCATTTAATATAAAACTTGATATTATTAAACTTCATATTTCTTAAGACCTATACTTGTTTTCTGCGGTCATCTATCGCATATGCAGTCTGAAAACTTAAGTTTAATGCAAGTGCAAATTAGGAGCCGCCCATGAAGGTTATCGTACCAGTCAAAAGAGTCCTTGACTACAATGTGAAAGCACGGGTTAAATCAGACCAGTCTGGTGTAGATTTAGCTAATGTTAAAATGTCAATGAATCCGTTTGATGAGATTTCTATTGAGCAAGCAGTTAAATTAAAAGAGTCTGGCGTAGCCACTGAAACCGTTGTCGTTTCAATTGGACCAGCAAAAGCTCAAGAAACTATTCGCACAGGCCTAGCAATGGGCATTGACCGAGGCATCCATGTACAAACTGATGAGGATTTAGAGCCGTTAGCCATTGCTAAAATATTACAAAGTATATGCAAAGACGAAAGTCCAGATTTAGTCATACTAGGCAAGCAAGCTATCGATAATGACTATGGCGCGACAGGCGGAATGTTAGCGGCTCTTATGGATTGGCCTATTGCCTCTGCTGCAAACTCTATGGAGCAATCAGGGTCTGAATTCACAGTTGTTAAAGAAGTAGACGGGGGATTACAAACAGTTAAACTTCAAACTCCCGCTGTTATCACAACCGACCTGAGGTTAAATGAGCCGCGCTACGCATCCTTGCCAAACATCATGAAAGCCAAAAAGAAGCCCATTGACGCAAAAACCCCCAGTGATCTTGGTGTAGATACAGCGCCTCGGCTAAAAACAATAAAAGTCACAGAGCCTGAGGCCAGAAAGTCAGGTATCAAAGTCGAGGATATAGCCCAACTGGTTGACAAGTTAAAAAATGAAGCAGGAGTTATCTAATGGCCATTCTTGTAGTTGCAGAACATAATAATACAGAACTTAAAGATGCTACACATAAAACTGTGACGGCAGCATTAGCAATGGGGGATACAGTCGATATACTTGTGGCCGGAAAAGAAGCAGACAACGTAGTAACATCAGCTTCGAAAATATCAGGTGTCAGAAAAGTGATATCTTGTGACCACGAAACTTTAACCCGGCAATTAGCAGAGAGCATGGAAAATATTATTATCCCTCTTATGAGTGATTATGATGCTATTCTAGCCGCAGACACCACAACTCACAAAAATTACATGCCGCGCATAGCAGCAAAGCTTGATGTCCAGCAGGTATCATCTATTACTGGGGTGATTTCACACGATACCTTTATCAGACCCATATATGCAGGCAATGCAATGGCGACTGTTCAATCAAGCGATACTAAGAAAGTGGTAACTGTACGGACAACAGCATTTTCTTCAGCTGAAGAGGCAGGAAGTGCATCAATAGAAAAATTAGATGGTCCGCAAGAGGCTTTTAAATCCGAATATTTAGGCGAAGAGCTTTCCAAGTCAGATAGGCCTGAACTTACAGCAGCTAAGATTGTTATCTCTGGAGGACGAGGCATGGGATCTGGAGAAAATTTCAAACTATTAGAAGGCATAGCAGACAAATTAGGAGCCGCTATGGGAGCCTCACGTGCCGCTGTTGATGCAGGGTTTGTACCTAACGATTGGCAAGTTGGCCAAACTGGTAAAGCAGTCGCACCCGATCTTTATATAGCAGTTGGAATATCTGGCGCCATTCAACATCTTGCGGGTATGAAAGACTCTAAAGTTATTGCAGCGGTAAATAAGGACGAAGACGCTCCCATTTTTCAAGTTGCTGACTACGGCCTAGTAGCAGACCTTTTCAAAGCGCTCCCTGAGCTTGAGGAAGAATTAGACAAGGCTGGTTATTAAAAACCATATTTAGTATTTCAATATCCTGAAGCCCTTATGAAAAAATTCATAAGGGCTTTTTTTATATGAAGTACCAGATTAGTAATAAGCAGCCTAAAATTACACGATAAATCATAAAAGGCAAAAACCCTATCTTAGTAACAACTTTCATAAACAGCGCTATGCAGCTATAAGCAGCCAAAAAAGATAAGGCAGCTAATAAAAGTCCATCAAGTAAGTTTTCACTCATTGCGCTTGTATCATTTAAAAGAGTCAGAAAAGAAAAAATACCCCCAGCTCCAATAACCGGTAGGCTCATTAGCATAGAAAAACGAGCGCACTCTACACGACTCATCTTCATAAAACGTCCTGCTGTCATTGTTATTCCCGAGCGAGAAGTACCTGGTATCAAAGCAAGGGTCTGTGATAGCCCCAATAAAAAGGCATTTTTCCAAGTTAAGTCTTCTGTGGTTTTAGTTTCTTCGCATTGCATATCAGCAAGCCAAAGAAGTATACCAAAAATAATAGTAGCAAATGCTATGATAGGAACTGTCCGTAAAATAACATCAAAACCATATTTATTTAATTGGTACCCAAGAAACAAAACAGGCGGAGATGAAATTATCAGATTCAAAGCTAACGCTGAACTTTTATTTAGTTTTAGTCTGCATAAATCCCGTGTTCCAAGAATAGCTATTTTTAGGTCCTTATGAAAATAAATCATTACAGCAAATAAAGTTCCAAAATGAGCCATTAAATCAAATATAGGGCCCTGATCCTTTTCCCAACCTAATAATTCTGGAGCTACGACTAAATGCGCTGAGCTAGAAACCGGGAGAAACTCAGTTAGGCCCTGAATTAAGGCTAAAATAATAATTTGCAATAATGACATAATTAACAACTAAACCTGTAAGGTTACTGTTTTATTTATTTTTTAAAGAATTGAACAGAAATATATTTAAAAGTCACTTTAAAATATATTTTTAAAGTTTTTCAGAAAAATAAAAACTACATGTATTTATCTGTATATAAAAAACTGTTTATTAACAATAAGTTATAATATAATAATTTTATTTTTTTGTCCTTTTTTGACAAATTGTCGCATAATAGACTTTTGACTCACGAAAATGTGCCGCCGCGTATATAGTATTATCTCCGGAAGTCCTTAATGAAATACATGGAATAAAGTATGTCACAAAAAATGTTACAATTTGTAGATACAGAAAGAGACATGCCACAAAAAAGGCTATCAACTGAAAGAAAGGAGGACTTCTTAGAGATCTATGGCGATTATATAGACCACAAAGCCAAAGAACAGGCGTCGCGTTGTTCTCAATGTGGAGTTCCTTTTTGTCAAAACCATTGTCCTCTTGAGAACAACATCCCTGATTGGCTAAAATTAACAGCTGAAGGGCGCATTGAAGAAGCCTATGCTGCATCTGCGGCTACTAACAATATGCCAGAAATATGTGGCCGTATTTGCCCTCAGGATAGGCTTTGTGAAGGTTCATGCGTTATAGAACAATCGGGTCATGGAACCGTCACAATTGGCTCCATTGAACGCTATTTATCAGATACTGCTTGGAAGGAGGGCTGGGTTAAACCTATAATTCCACAAAGGGAATATGCTCTGTCAGTGGGCATAATTGGTGCAGGGCCAGCTGGCCTGGCTGCAGCGGAGGAGCTTCGAAATAAAGGGTGGCAAGTTACTGTCTATGACCGACATGATAGAGCAGGAGGCTTATTAATTTATGGTATTCCAAACTTCAAGCTAGATAAAAAAATCGTACAAAGGCGCACAAAAAGACTTGAAGATAGCGGCATAAAATTTGTTTTAAACTGTGATGTAGGAGCTGACATCACATTTGATAAATTAAGGGAAAAGCATCAAGCCGTCTTGATAGCTACTGGAGTTTACAAAGCCAGAGACCTTCAATGTCCAGGTGCGAATGCTGAAGGAGTTACACCAGCGCTACCATTCTTAATAAACTCAAACAAACGAGGACTTGGGGATAAAATAAAATCAGAAACAGCCGAAGGAAAAAATGTTGTTGTTATAGGAGGGGGCGACACAGCTATGGACTGCGTGCGCACCGCGGTTAGGCAAGGTGCTAAATCAGTAACCTGTTTATATAGACGGGATCAGATTAACATGCCTGGGTCAAGAAGAGAAACAGCCAACGCAAAAGAAGAGGGTGTGGATTTCAGATACCTCGCAAATCCAAAAGCTATATATGACAACGAAGGTAAAGTTTCTTCAGTCCTCGCTAATAATATGAGAATTGGTCAAAAAGATCAATCTGGGAGAAACAGCGTGGAGGCTATTAAAGACTCGAGTTTTGATGTTCCTGCCGACTTAGTTATAAAGGCCCTTGGCTTTAATCCAGAAAGCATGAAAAGCCTTGTAGACGAAATCGCTATTACGCGCTGGGGTACTCTAAAAGTTAATCCTGTCACTTTTGAAACAAATTTACCTAATGTATTTGCAGCAGGTGACATAACCAGAGGAGCAAGTTTAGTTGTATGGGCTATCCGTGAAGGTAGGGATGCCGCAGAGCACATTCATAAAAACCTGAAATCTCAAATGATTAATGATGAAAAAATTGCAGCAGAGTAAAATATGACTAATTGGCTTGAGAAATATAAAACTAACAGGGATAAGTTGATTGCATCGCACTCTTATTCACCTGAGCATGAGCATGCCAACTGCGGGGTGGGCCTCGTTGCGTCAATTGATGGAACACCGCGCAGGGATGTAGTTGAAATGTCTATACAGGCCCTCAAAAATGTTTGGCATAGGGGCGCTGTAGATGCTGATGGTAAAACGGGTGACGGTGCAGGCATACGCTTAGATATTCCTCAAAGTTTCTTCAGGGCCCAAGTTGAGGGAACAGGGCATAAACCCACAGCGGCTAAAATTGCTGTGGGAATGTTTTTTCTTCCAAGAACAGACTTTA
This sequence comes from Hellea sp., assembly GCA_042093735.1. Classification (GTDB taxonomy): domain Bacteria; phylum Pseudomonadota; class Alphaproteobacteria; order Caulobacterales; family Maricaulaceae; genus Hellea. Next base: position 63,034 of record JBELEM010000008.1, read on the forward strand.
ACAGCCAAGAAACAGCAAGAACCATAGTGGAAACAGAACTCCTAAAAGAGGGGTTTTATATATATGGCTGGCGACAGGTGCCAATAAACATCTCCGTAATTGGTGAAAAGGCTAAAGCTACAAGACCAGCAATTGAGCAAGTAATGTTTCGAGACCCCAAAGGACGAAAAGGCAACAAACTCGAAAGAGAACTCTATATTGTAAGAAGGCGAATAGAAAAAAGAGCAATCGAAGCGGCTATTCCAAGCTTTTATGCGTGTTCATTGTCAGTACAAACAATCATTTATAAGGGGATGTTTTTAGCCGAAGACATAGACAATTTCTACCCCGACCTCAAAGACGAAAGATTTGTTTCTCGAGCAGCAATATATCACCAGCGATATTCTACTAATACATTTCCGCAATGGTGGCTGGCTCAGCCTTTTAGAATGCTTGCTCACAATGGTGAGATTAATACACTGAAAGCAAATTCTAATCACATGAAAAGTCATGAAATAAAAATGGCGAGCGCGGCCTTCGGCGAGCGGGCAGATGATGTTAAGCCAGTGATCCAAAAAGGAAGTTCAGATTCAGCAGCTTTAGACTCGGTTTTTGAGTTACTTGTAAGGGCTGGCCGAACAGCGCCAATGGCAAAAACACTCCTTATACCAGAAGCTTACTCCAAGAGAGGAGATTTAATGCCAGACAGTTGGAGAGCGCTTTATGAATATTGCAACGGAGTAATGGAACCATGGGATGGACCTGCTGCATTAGCGGCATATGATGGGAGATGGGTTATGGCCGGTCTTGACAGAAATGGATTACGTCCACTTCGTTATTCTATCTCATCGGAAGGCATCCTAGCTGTTGGATCAGAAACAGGAATGTGCCCAATGAATGAATCTGATATTGTACAAAAGGGGGCCTTGAAGCCTGGGCGCATGATCGCAGTGGACCTTGAAGAAGGGAAATTCTACAGATCTACTGATATTATAAATGAACTGGCCGAAAAAAGACCCTACAAGAAATGGTTAAAGAAAGTCGTTAATCTTGATGAGAAGCTTTCAGGAAATGAGCCCGCTCCCTTACTTAAAGGCGAGGACCTAACAAGAAGACAGATGTCATGTGGCCAAACACAGGAGGACCTTGAACTCATACTAGGCCCAATGGCTGAAACAGGTAAAGAAACTATAGGGTCAATGGGCGATGACACTCCTCTAGCTGTTCTATCTGATATCTACAGACCTTTATCACACTTTTTTAGGCAAAATTTTAGCCAGGTAACTAATCCACCCATTGACCCTTTAAGGGAAACCCGTGTTATGGGACTTAAAACCAGGTTCAAAAATCTTAGAAACATTCTCGCAGAAGATAGCTCCCAAACAAATGAGATGTTAGTTTTAGACAGTCCGGTAATGACTTCAGGCATGCTCGAGAAATTTAAAATTCTAGTTGGACCTAAAAAAGTACGCACCATTGATTGCACATTCTCAATTAAGGAGATTGGCTCTGAGCCCAGCGGTACATCCTTGAAATTAACCTTAGCACGAATAAAAGAAGAAGCCGAGAATGCAGTCCGTCAAGGCATAGAAAATATTATATTGTCGGATGAATTCACAGATGCAAATAATATTTCGGCACCAATTATTCTTTGCACAGGCGCTGTTCAAACACACCTTGTCAGCAAAGGTCTACGCTCGTCTTGCTCAATAATTGTTAAGTCTGCAGAATGCTTAGATACACACTATTTCGCAGTTTTAATTGGCGCAGGTGCCACTGCAGTTAATGCCTATATGTCTCAAGACAGCCTGGCTGATCGAGCTGCACGTGGTCTACAGTCTTGCACGCCTGATCAAGCTATAACGCAGTATAAAAATGCAATAGAAGGCGGTCTATTAAAGATTATCTCTAAAATGGGCATATCTGTTATTTCCTCATACCGGGGTGGTAATAATTTTGAAGCAATGGGTTTATCACGGGCTTTAGTGGGAGAGAATTTCCCTGGTATGATGTCAAGAATTTCTGGTATTGGCCTCGCTGGTCTAGAAGTTAAAGCTAT